>NZ_JBNYXY010000025.1:0-1613 GCF_051380895.1 Janthinobacterium breve
ATATATATGGTAGGAGAGCGTTCTGTAAGCCTGCGAAGGTGTCTTGTAAAGGATGCTGGAGGTATCAGAAGTGCGAATGCTGACATGAGTAGCGATAATGGGGGTGAAAAGCCTCCACGCCGTAAGCCCAAGGTTTCCTGTTCAACGTTCATCGGAGCAGGGTGAGTCGGCCCCTAAGGCGAGGCAGAGATGCGTAGCTGATGGGAAGCAGGTTAATATTCCTGCACCGTCGTATGATGCGATGGGGGGACGGATCGCGGAAGGTTGTCCAACTGTTGGAATAGTTGGTTTTTGGCTCATAGAAGGCACTTAGGCAAATCCGGGTGCGCAATTCAAGGGGTTGAGACGAGTGAACTTGTTCACGAAGCAATCGGAAGTGGTTCCAAGAAAAGCCTCTAAGCTTCAGTCATACGAGACCGTACCGCAAACCGACACAGGTGGGCGAGATGAGTATTCTAAGGCGCTTGAGAGAACTCGGGAGAAGGAACTCGGCAAATTGGTACCGTAACTTCGGGAAAAGGTACGCCCCGGTAGCTTGACCACTTTACTGTGGAAGGGTGAAAGGGTTGCAATAAACTGGTGGCTGCGACTGTTTAATAAAAACACAGCACTCTGCAAACACGAAAGTGGACGTATAGGGTGTGACGCCTGCCCGGTGCTGGAAGATTAAATGATGGGGTGCAAGCTCTTGATTGAAGTCCCAGTAAACGGCGGCCGTAACTATAACGGTCCTAAGGTAGCGAAATTCCTTGTCGGGTAAGTTCCGACCTGCACGAATGGCGTAACGATGGCCACACTGTCTCCTCCCGAGACTCAGCGAAGTTGAAATGTTTGTGATGATGCAATCTACCCGCGGCTAGACGGAAAGACCCCATGAACCTTTACTGTAGCTTTGCATTGGACTTTGAACCAATCTGTGTAGGATAGGTGGGAGGCTTTGAAGCGGGGACGCTAGTTCTCGTGGAGCCAACCTTGAAATACCACCCTGGTTTGTTTGAGGTTCTAACCTTGGTCCGTTATCCGGATCGGGGACAGTGCATGGTAGGCAGTTTGACTGGGGCGGTCTCCTCCTAAAGTGTAACGGAGGAGTTCGAAGGTACGCTAGATACGGTCGGACATCGTGTTGATAGTGCAATGGCATAAGCGTGCTTAACTGCGAGACTGACAAGTCGAGCAGGTACGAAAGTAGGACATAGTGATCCGGTGGTTCTGTATGGAAGGGCCATCGCTCAACGGATAAAAGGTACTCTGGGGATAACAGGCTGATTCCTCCCAAGAGTTCATATCGACGGGGGAGTTTGGCACCTCGATGTCGGCTCATCACATCCTGGGGCTGTAGCCGGTCCCAAGGGTATGGCTGTTCGCCATTTAAAGTGGTACGTGAGCTGGGTTTAAAACGTCGTGAGACAGTTTGGTCCCTATCTGCCGTGGGCGTTGGAAATTTGAAGGGGGCTGCTCCTAGTACGAGAGGACCGGAGTGGACGTATCTCTGGTGTACCGGTTGTCACGCCAGTGGCATTGCCGGGTAGCTAAATACGGAAGAGATAACCGCTGAAAGCATCTAAGCGGGAAACTTGCCTTGAGATGAGATTTCCCAGAGCCTTGAGCTCTTT
>NZ_JBNYXY010000026.1:0-1555 GCF_051380895.1 Janthinobacterium breve
GCCTCGCTGGGCACATCCGACCTCACCGTCGACGTGCAGCCCGGTGCGCGTTTCAACGGCAGCATCGACGTCGATAACCAGGGCAGCCGCTACACGGGCCGCAACCGCCTGGGCGCCACCCTGAACATCAATGAACTGGCCGGCATCGGCGACGTGGCCAGCGTGCGCGTGTTCACCTCGGCCGATGGCTTGAACTACGGTCGCCTGGCCTATCAGGGACAGGCGGGCTTGCTGCGCCTGGGCGGCGCCTACACGTATATGGATTACAAGCTGGGCAAGGAATTTGCCGTGCTCGACGCCAAGGGCACGGCGAAGATCGCCAGTGTGTATGGCAGTTATCCGCTGATCCGCGCGCGCAGCAACAATCTGTATGCGCAGGTCAGCTATGACGACAAGACTTTCCAGGACAGGACGGAATCGACTGGCAGCGTCAACGACAAGACGGCCAGGGTGTGGATGCTGAACTTGAATGGCGACAACAAGGATGGCTGGGGCGGCGGTGGCGTCAGCACCTATTCCCTCACCTACACCATGGGCAAGATCGATATCGAGACGCCGCAGACCCTGGCGAATGACCGTGTAACGGTGAAGAGCAACGGCCACTTCAACAAGCTCGCTTTCAATGCGGCGCGCATGCAAAGCCTGGGCGGCGAGACGAGCTTGTTCGGCACCATCAGCGGCCAGGCAGCGTCGAAAAATCTCGATGTCTCTGAAAAAATGGGCATCGGCGGCGTGGGCGGCGTGCGCGCCTATCCGGGCGGCGAGGCATATGGCGACCAGGGTTACGTGCTGAACCTGGAACTGCGCCAGAACTTGACGGCTTTCACGGCCTTTCCCGGCCAGCTGCAAGTGCTGGCCTTTGCCGACACGGGCACCGTCAAGCTGAACCGCGACGCCTGGAGCGCAGGCGAAAACCGCCGGACCCTGAGCGGCGCTGGCGTGGGCGTGACGTGGACGGGCGCCAATGCGCTCGTCTTGCGCGCCTATTACGCACACAAGCTGGGCAACGCCAAGGCAACATCGGAGCCCGATTCGGCTGGCCGCTTCTGGTTGCAAGCCGTTAAGTATTTCTAGAACACGCAAAATAACAACAGTCAGGACACGTCATGAACCGCATCTACCGCTCCATCTGGAACCAGGCCACCGGCGCATACGCCGCCGTTTCCGAAAACGTCAAATCGGCCGGCAAGCGTTCCATGCCCGGCAGCAGCGGGGGCGGCGCGCATTTCGCCCTGACCAGCATGGCGGCGGCCCTGATGCTTGGCTATGGCTCACTGGCCCTGGCGGGGCCAACGGGCGGCACGGTGGTGGCGGGGCAGGCCAATATTAGTGGCGCGCCAGGCTCGACGGTGATCACGCAGGGTAGCCAGAATGCGGTGATCAACTGGGCCCAGTTCAATATCAATAAGGGTGAATCGGTGCAGTTCGTGCAGCCCAACAGCAATGCGGTGGCCTTGAACCGCGTGCTGGGCAGCGACGGCACGACCATCCTCGGCAACTTGTCGGCCAACGGCAAGGTGTTTATTGTCAACCCGAACGGCGTGCTGTTCGGCCA
>NZ_JBNYXY010000027.1:0-1456 GCF_051380895.1 Janthinobacterium breve
TGAACTGAACCCCGAAAGTTGGACACCAACTTTCGGGGTTTTTTCTATGGCGAAGTACAGTACGCAGTTCAAACTGGATGTGATCCAGCAATTTCTGCAGGGTGAGGCCGGTATCAAGGCCATCGCCAGCGAGCATGGCCTGCACCATTCGATGATCAAACACTGGCGCAATTTGTATGCTGCTCATGGACAGGCTGGCCTGGAGAAGAAGTCCACCCGCTATCCGGCTGAGCGTAGATTACAGGTGTTGGAGCACATGTGGGCCAACCGGCTCTCCTATCGTCAGAGCGCGGCGGTATTCAATATCCGCAGTCCCTCTTGCATCCCTATCTGGGAGCGCTGCTATCATAGCGGTGGTATAGACGCCCTGATGCCGCGACAGCGCGGCAAACCAAAAAAGATGCCAACCTCTCAACCGCCCCAACCTCAACCGCATGTCGATGATGCAAGCCGTAGCCGCGAAGAATTGCTCGCCGAGGTGAATTTCTTGCGCATGGAGAATGCCTATCTAAAAAAGTTGAAAGCCTTGGTTCAGCAGCAGCAAGAGCAGCGAACGACAGCGCGCAAAAAGCGCAAATAGTTGGTGAGCTAAGGCAACAATTTCTGCTGGCGGACCTGCTCAAGCTGGCTGGCCTGCCGCGCAGCACCTTTTATTATCAGCAGAAGGTCGCACAGGTAGCGGACAAGCATCAGGCACTGAAGCGGCAAATTCGATCCATTTTTGCCCTTCATCAAGGGCGTTATGGATATCGGCGCGTGACGCTCGCTATTCGGCAACTGGGCCGGCAGGTCAATCATAAGACCGTCCAACGGCAGATGGTTCAGCTTGGATTAAGGTCGCTGGTGCGTCCCAAGAAATATCGCTCGTACAAGGGCGAAGTGGGTCAGGCGGCGGCCAATGTCTTGCAGCGCCAATTTCAGACGCAGGCAGCCAATCAGAAGTGGGTGACGGACGTGACGGAGTTCAACGTCGCAGGCGAGAAGCTGTATCTGTCGCCGGTGATGGACCTGTACAACGGGGAAATCGTGGCGTTTGAAACGGCCAGGCGGCCCGTGTTCAAACTGGTGAGCTCGATGCTCCAGAAGGCGCTGGCCAAACTGAAGGCGAAAGACAAACCCATGTTGCACTCTGACCAGGGATGGCAATATCGTATGCCGGCTTACCAGAAAATGCTGCGGGAAAAGGGAGTGGCGCAAAGCATGTCCCGTAAGGGAAACTGCCTCGACAACGCATCCATGGAAAGCTTCTTCGCCGTGCTCAAGACGGAGTTCTTCTATCTGAACAAGTTCAGCAGCATCGATGAACTACAGC
Source organism: Janthinobacterium breve (assembly GCF_051380895.1). Lineage (NCBI taxonomy): Bacteria > Pseudomonadati > Pseudomonadota > Betaproteobacteria > Burkholderiales > Oxalobacteraceae > Janthinobacterium > Janthinobacterium breve. The sequence continues at coordinate 1,313 of NZ_JBNYXY010000027.1, forward strand.
GTGGTATCAAAAATTACATCCACTACTATAATCACGAGCGTATCAAACTCAAGTTAAAAGGGCTGAGTCCCGTGCAATACAGAACTCAGCCCTTGGCTACCTAGTAAGAAAACTAAACCGTCCAACTATTTGGGGTCAGTTCAC
>NZ_JBNYXY010000028.1:0-1424 GCF_051380895.1 Janthinobacterium breve
TTCTGCCGATGATTTCGCGCGTTGATTCAATCATGATCAGGCTTTGCACGTTGGCCCAGTACTGGTTTTGCTGGTCTAGCCAAGTAACATCGTTAGTCACCAGGCAGCGTCGGGTTTCAATGCGCCCGTGGTCTTTTTCAGTGTGATTGTGCTCCCAGAACGGACGCTCTAACGTGCCTGCCTCGGCGGCATCGAACCACAGCTTGACCGCTTCGGCCAGACCGGGTTGGTTGTCCTTCACACCCAGCACATAGTCTGCGCCGCTGGCGATGATCTTGGCCGCGATATCGTGCTGACATCCCATCGCGTCGATAGTGATGATGGCCCCTTTGATGTCCAGCGTCGCTAGCAATTCCGGGATCGCGGCGATCTCATTGCTCTTGTCGGCGGTCCTGACCTGTCCCAGCGTCAAGCCGCTGGCGCTGCTCCATGCCGACACCAGGTGAATCGCACTGTGTTTGCCATCGTGCGAGCCGCGCACGCACTTGCCGTCGATGGCAATGTGTTGCCCTGGAAGCGCCGGACATATCGCCCCCATCCATCTGACGAAACAAGTCTCGAATTGCGTTGCATCAAGCAGCGAAAATACCCGCCCGAAGGTGTCGTGCGAAGCGATGCCGTTGGCAAACGGCAGCTGTTGGCGCAGCCAATCGAGCTTCGTTTCACTCCACTCGACAACTGCCGTCCAACTCTCTGCGCCACTGATGACGGCGCAAATCGCCGCCAACAGCAACTCGTCGAGTCGATAGGCGCATTGCCGCGCACGCGGGTCGTTCAAGTCATCGAATGCTGCCACCAACGAGATCGGTTTGTTTGCCATTTGCGCGTCCAAATATTGAAAGTAAACGCCTTTCTTGGCAGGTTTACAAGCAATATTTTTGCCCTACGGCCAAACCGACCACTAATCCTTCATGCAATCGCCCTGGGTTATAAACACGCTTAACAAATAAATCCGGCTTCTTTGCCTGCCATTCTTTGAGCGCCTGGATGGGAGTTTGATGATTTAAGGCGCGCTGCGGAATGTTGTGGTTGTAGAGTTTTAAATAGCTTTGCAGCGTCGATGCGAGTTCTGCCGCAGACCCGAATCGCGTCTGGCCGACGATCTCGCTGATGCGCCCGTTGAAGCGTTCAACCATGCCGTTCGTTTGTGGATGGCGTGGCGGAATCAGCCGATGCTCAATGCCAAACTGCTTGCAGAGGCGATCAAAGACATGGTGCCCACTAGGTTCCTTCTTTCGGCTCTGGCTGGTGAAACGATCCGTGAACTGGCTGCCGTTATCGGTGAGCAGTTTGACGATCTTGACGGGGCAGGCCTGCTTCACTTTGTTCAGGAAATCGACGCTGCTACAGTCACTTTGGTCGGCGTAGATTGCCATGTAGACCCAGCGTGTGGCGCGGTCAATTGCGACGAACAGATACCGCCG
>NZ_JBNYXY010000003.1:0-568326 GCF_051380895.1 Janthinobacterium breve
CAGGCGTTCCCAATTAGGCGCCTCTTGGTGTTCTGTCAAAAAATGCATCGCGTCATCAAGCATGTATCGCAGGTTAACAGGCTCTTCTGACGTTTACAAGCCGGAAAATAAAAATGCCGTTCAGTCTTAACTGAACGGCATTAGGCCTGCGGGCCGCCCTTTTTATTGGCGCTCGCCATCTCCAGCCACGCACCGGCATGGTGCAAAAACACCTTGTATCGACCTTGCAAGCTTGTAAATTCGGGCATGAAAATTGCTCATAAGAAAACACAAACTTGGCTGACGAGAAGGTAGTGCACGCATGGTGGGCAGAATCTCGCGCATGATCGGAAAATTGACGGTGGGGCGCAAACTGGCGCTGATCTACTTGCTCGATCTTTCTGCCGTCATCTTCATTTCCGGCATCCTCATCAACGAAAAATACATCGCCATCGACTTTTCCCGCAAGGAGATGGCGGGCAATGCCTACATCGCCGCCATCCGCGATACGCTGCTGCCGCTGACGCGGACTACGCTGCAGCCCGGCGCGCAAGCGGCGGCCGTGGAGCAGGCCGAACACCGATTTGGTGCGGACATGCGCAGCGGTGAACTGAGTGCGCAATTTGCTGCCCTGCTGCGCCAGGGAGAAGCCGATGCCGGCATGCCGGGCGACAGCACTGCCCCCTCGCCCGCCTTCGTTGCCGGGCGCGAACTGCTCACGCGCGTGGGCAACCAGTCCAACCTGATCCTCGACCCTGACCTGGACAGCTACTACACCATGTCGCTGGTGATCTTGCGCTTTCCCGAGCTGCTGGAGGTGATCAACAGCACGCGCGACCTGGCCTTGCAGCTGGCGACGGCGGAAGGCATGCAGCGCCAACGCTTGCAAACCCAGTTCCTGATCCTGGAAGGCCGCATGGACGCCACCATGGGCGGCATCGGCAGCGACTACACGGAGGCGTTCGCGGCCAGCACGCCGCTGCTGCGCAAACACCTGGATGGCTCGCGCGCGGCCCTGCAGCAAGCCGTGGCGCAGTTTCGCGCCAGCACCCAGGCGCTGGCCGGCGCGCCTGCCCATGCGGCCGGCAGCGCGGCGCTGGCAAGGCATGATGCGGCGGCCGTCGCTGCCCTGCAGCGTGCCTGGCGCGCGGCGGAAGACGAATTGCACCGTTTGATCCAGCTGCGCGTGGACGGCTTTTTCACACGCATGTGGCTGCATCTGGGCACGGCCGTGCTGCTGCTGGTGATGATATTGGGCCTGGTGTTTTTCGTCGCGCGGCAGATCGCCCTGCCCATCCGCCGCCTGGCGCGCGTGGCGCAGGAAGTGCGCGAAACGGGCGACCATAGCCTGCGCGCCGTCTGGGACAGCGAGGACGAAACGGGGCGCCTGGTCAGCGCCTTCAATACCATGCTGCAGCAGCTCGACTTCCAGCGCATGGCGCAGCAGGAACTGGTGGCGCGCGCCAGCGCCGCCGACGCACAGCGCCAGCTGGTCGACGCCATTCCCATCCCGCTGATGGTCACCTCGATCCCGCATCACCAGGTGCTGCACGCGAACCAGGCCGCGCACGCGTGGCAGGGCGGCCTGGAACTGGACCCGTGGGTGAGCGGCATGAGTCCGCAAGCCCGTTCGCGCTTCTTCCAGCGCTTGAGCGACCTGGGCGCCGTCGATGAATTCGAGGTGAGCTGGAGCGGCGGTGGCACGCCCACCTGGGCCCTGATTTCCGCGCGTCTGATCGACTACCAGGGCCAGCGCGCCGTGCTGTCCACCTTCACGCCGATCAACAAGATGAAGCTGATGGAATCGCGCCTGGAACTATGGGCCAAGGTTTTCGAGGCATCGGCCGAAAGCCTGATCGTGATGGATGCCGGCATGCGCATCATCACCGTCAACCAGGCTTTCCGCCGCCATTCGCTGTACGACATGGTGGAGCTGATCGGCAAGCGCCCGGCCTTCCTTCTCGCGCCCGACAACAGCCCCGAGCAGCTCGACAGCCTGCGCCGGACCCTGGCGCGGCGCGGCTACTGGCAGGGCGAGATCTGGGTGCAGCGCAAGTCGCTCGAAGCCTATCCCGCCTGGCTGGTGATGAACGCCGTGCGCGACCTCGATGGCGTCACCACGCATTTCATCGCCAGCTCGCTAGATATCAGCGAACGCAAGGCCAGCGAACGGCAGATCGAGCACATGGCCCATCACGATGCGCTGACGGGCCTGGCGAACCGCCACGTATCGAAGCTGCGCCTGGCGGCCGCCATCGCGCAGGCGCGCCGCAGCGGCGAAAAGGTGGGCGTGCTGTTCGTCGACCTGGACCGCTTCAAGCACGTCAACGACGCGCTGGGCCACCATGTGGGTGACGCGCTGCTGCAATCGGTGTCGGCGCGCCTGCTGCAGCTGGTGCGCGAAGGCGATACCGTCAGCCGCCTGGGTGGCGATGAATTCGTCGTCATCCTCAACGGCATCGGCGATGCCGCATCCATCGGCGCCCTGCTCGACACGCGATTGATACCGGCCATGCGCCAGCCGCATCAGGTGGAAGGCAACGAGCTGTATGTCTCGTGCAGCGTGGGCGTGGCCATTTACCCGGACCACGGCGACGACATGGATACCCTGATGCGCCACGCCGACGCGGCCATGTACCAGGCCAAGAGCGGCGGGCGCGATCATGCGCGCATGTTCACGCCGCAGATGCAGGAGCAGCAGTTGCAGCAGCTGCACCTGGAAAGCGATCTGCGCCACGCCATCGAGCGGCAGGAACTGGTGCTGTATTACCAGCCGCGCATCGATGCGAAGAGCAGCCGCCTGAATGGCGTGGAAAGCCTGATCCGCTGGCAGCATCCACAGCACGGCCTAATCGCGCCCGACAACTTCATTCCCGCCGCCGAAGAGTCGGGCCTGATCGTCTCCATCGGCGCGTGGGTCATCCGCGAAGCATGCCGCCAGCAGCTGGCCTGGCGCGAGGCGGGCACGGGCGACATCGCCGTATCGATCAACCTGTCGGCCATCCAGCTGAAAAGCGGCGGCCTGGTGGCCACCTTGCGCGAGGTGCTGCGCGAGTTTCCCGTCACGCCGGGACAGATCGAATTCGAACTGACCGAATCGATCCTGATGGACAATGTGGACGACACCATCGCCACCCTGCGCGCCATCAAGACACTGGGGTTTGCACTGTCGATCGACGATTTCGGCACCGGCTATTCGAGCCTGAACTACCTGTGCCGCTTCCCGCTCGACAAGCTGAAAATCGACATGAGCTTCGTGCAGAATATCCACGGTTCGCCGCAAAACCTGGCGGTGACGAAAACCATCATCGGCCTTGGCCATACCCTGGGCTTGACGGTCACCGCCGAGGGCGTGGAAAGCGCGGCCGATGCCGACGTGCTGCGCCACGCCGGCTGCGATGAATTGCAGGGCTACTATTTTGCCCGGCCCATGCCGCAGGCGCAATTCATGGCATGGCTGGCGCAAAGCGCCGCGCCTTGCGCCGCCTGACACTTCCCGTGGAGCGCCTGCAACGCGCGCGCTGGATTTGAGAACGCGCGGTGCGCCGCCAGGGCGCATGAATGCAGCAGGGATACCGGAATTGGTATTGACATCGCAAAAGAAGTCATTTGTGGGGCAAAGTCATTCCAACCTACCATGTTTCTGAGCAAGTTCCAGCTCTGGCGGCGACTGCCGCAGCGTTCTCAACATAACTAAAATACAGGTGGAGACAAGATGAACCAATGGATGGCAACGGGCACCCGCACGCCCAGGCAAAACACACGATTGACCTTGAAGGCCACGGTGGCCGCCCTGGCCGGCGCCGGCCTACTGAGCAGTGCTTCCGTCTGGGCACAACAGGCGCCCGCCGTGGAGACACCGGCGGCAGAAGCGGTAGAGACGGCACCCGCGCAGGCCGCAACGCCAGCCGACAATGCCGGCATCGCCGTGGTGGCCGTCACGGGCGTACGCAGGGCAGCACAGAGCGCACAGACGATCAAGAAAAACAACGACCAGGTGGTCGACTCTATCGTCGCCGATGAAATCGGCAAATTCCCCGACAAGAACGTGGCCGAGATCCTCGGCCGCGTGACGGGCGTGCAGATCCGCCGCGAAGGCGGCGAAGCGGGTTCCGTCATCATCCGCGGCCTGCCCGGCGTGGTGACCTTGCTCAACGGCCGCGAAATGTTCACGTCCGTAGGCCGCAGCCTGTACCTGGCCGACATCCCGACGGCCATGCTGCAGCGCGTGGACGTGTACAAATCGCAGGGCGCCGACATGGTCGAAGGCGGCACCGCCGGCGTGGTCGACGTGCGCACCAACCGCCCGTTCGATTTCAAGGGCTTTACAGCATCGGGCAACGTGCGCGCCGAGCACCGCGACAAGTCCGGCTCGACGGACCCGAACGTCAGCGGCATGGTCTCGAACCGCTGGAAGACCCAATACGGCGAATTCGGCGCCCTGCTCGGCCTGTCCTACCAGCGCAGCAAATATTATGACGAGACGATCTGGAACGCCGAACCCGTCAAGCGCCCGGAAGCGGGCAACATCACAGGGCCCGATTCCGTCGGCATGATCCCGACCGTGGGCGACCGCAAGCGCTACGCGGCGAATGCCGCCTTCCAGTGGCGCCCGAACTCGCAGGTGGAAGTGTATGCAGAAGGCATGTCAACCCTGATCAAGCACGCCTTCGACAGCCAGTTTTTCGTCGGTTCGCTGCCCTGGGGGCAGAATCCGGACATCACCCTGATCCCCGGCACCAATCAGGCGGCCACGGTGGGCAAGATCAACGGCTCGTCGTCACCGTTCACGCTCGGATCGACCCAGGCGCGGCGCGACCGCTCGATCGGCTCCCAGGGCGCCATCGGCGCGCGCTGGGATATCACACCGCAGCTGCGCGCCACAACGGAACTGGCGCGCACGGTCAGCAACTTCGAGCGCGAATTCCCCATCCTCGACTTCCTCGCCCATCCGACCAGCATCATCGGCAGCACGAATGTCAACGGCGGCGCACAGATCAGCTACCCCGGCTACAACATGACCGATCCGAAGAACTACACCCTGCTCGGCTTCTACGATAACCACAGCCACGACGAAGGCAGCTCGACCGACTGGCGCGGCGACGTCACCTACGACATGGACAGCACGGGCTTTTTCCGCGAATTCTCGGGCGGCGTGCGCCTGGCCAAGCGCAAGGCCGAATCGATCCGCGAAAAAAATGGCCAGGGCGGGCTGACGTCGATCATGACTGCGGACGCGATTCCCGGCCTGGCGTGCACCTCACACGACAACACGGGCAACTTCGGCCTGCAAAGCTGGCTCACGCCGTGCCGCGACTTCATGCTCAACAACACGGGCGTGCTGCGCCAGCTGTTTACGGGCAGCAGCGAACGCAGCCCCGACGATCCGATGACCCACTACAAGGACGTGGAAAAAACCAATGCTGTCTACGGCAAGGCGCGCATCGGCTTTGACCTGGCGCAAGTACCGGTCGATGGCACCTTGGGCGTGCGCGTGGTGCAGACCAAGCAGGACTTGCAAGGCAATTCCTCGCAAAACGGCATCGTCACGCCAGTGCGCGTGACGACCTCGGACACGGACGTGCTGCCCAGCATGACTCTGAAAGCCATGCTGCGCCAGGACCTGATCGCCCGCATGACCGCCGGCAAGGCCGTGCAGCGCCCCAACTTCGCCGACTTCAACCCCGGCGTGAGCCTGGGCCAGAGCCTGGAGATGGTGCGCCCGGCAGGCAGCGGCGGCAATCCCGACCTCAAACCGGTGGAAGGCAAGAACTTCGACGTGGCGCTGGAATGGTATTTCGCGCAGACGGGCTCCGTCACGGCCACCGTGTTCCGCCACAACTTCAAGAATTACATCCTGTCTGGTTCGGCCAAGGAAACGTATGGCGGCATCGTGTACGACATCACGCGTCCGCGCAACACCTCGAAGGGCCATCTGCAAGGCCTGGAAATGGCCTACCAGCAGTTCTACGACAAGCTGCCCGGCTGGATGAGCGGCCTGGGCCTGCAGGCCAACGCCACCTACATGACGGGCGAGCTGGAAGAAGTCGATGGCGGCGTGCACCCGTTCACGGGCATGTCGAAGTGGTCGGCCAATATCGTCGGTCTGTACGAACAGGGACCGTGGTCGGCGCGCCTGGCCTACAGCTGGCGCGATAAATATGTCGACGACTACAACTACCGCGGCAAGGGCATCCACCTGACCGTGGCGCCGACGAAAACCCTGGACGCGTCGGTGTCGTACAAGCTCACCCCGCACACCACGGTGACCCTGGACGCCAACAACCTGCTCGACTCGACCTACCGCGACTACCACGACACGCCGGACTATGTGCGCGATGTGCGGCGCTATGACAAGGTCGTCGGTCTGTCCGTCCGCTGGAGCTACTAGTGGCCACCTGAGCAAACCGGCTGCGCGGCGCGCTTTGCGCCCGGCGATGCTCACGGCACTAAAGTGCCGCTGCGCTTCTCGGCCACAAATCACTGCCGCTCGCGCTGGTTTTGCCAGGCGTCGAAACGTCGTTGAAATTCATAATTTTTTCTTCCTTGCGAGGGTTTCAGCGCCAGCCGGCAACGGTTGGCGCTTTTTTTTGCATTGAGGAATCTATCGGATATTGGAATTGATCTGGCGCAAGGTACCGCCGCCGGAGCGCTTTTATGCTGGCAGCTTGACTAGCGAACCCGGCGGGGACAGCATGCGCGATGCACGGCACGTCGAACCACAGTTGTTTCAACCCGACATCCCGGTGCGGCTCGACATGCGCACTGCGGCGCTGGTCGAGCATGCGCTGGCCTTGCAGGAAATGGCCGGCACGGGCGCCGCCGCCCTGTTCCTGCATTGCCACGACGTGCCGCTGCCCACCGCCTTGCGCGTGCTGACGAAGGGACCGCGCCGCACACCGGCCGGGCCGCACCTGTTTACCCGCCTGCGTCCGCGTACGGCTGCCCAGGCGCAAGGCTTGCCGCTACCGGCGCGCTGACGAATCCTGTACCATCGCCGCAAGCTATTAATCTGAGGCACAGCGATGCAGGCAGCGACACCCCACGACTCCTATGCGGCACTGATGGCCCTGATCAAGGCGCGCCATGCGGAACTGAGCCCGCAATTCCAGGCCGGTGCCCGCTACCTGGCCGATCATCCGGACGAGGTGGCCGTGTCCTCGATGCGCAGCATTGCCGCGCGCGCGCAGGTGCAATCGGCCGCCCTGGTGCGCCTGGCGCAGCAACTGGGCTTTGCCGGCTGGCCGGAACTCAAAGCCATCTTCGTCGAACGCTTGCGCGCGGGGCCAAGCGGCTACGCGGCAAAAGCCGGTGCGCTGGCCGGCAAAGAAGGGAAAGAGCGCGACTTGGTCACCGAAGTATTCGCGGTGCAGCAGCACAACCTGGCCGCCACGGAAAGCGCCAACCACGCCGCCCTGGACGCGGCCGCCAATCTGCTGCAGGCGGCGCCCCGCGTGCACGTGGCGGGCTTTCGCGCCGCCCACCCCATCGCCTACACCTTGCACTACCTGTACCGGCTGCTGCGCCCCAGCGTGCAGCTGTTGAGCGGCCAGGGCGGCACCCTGGAAATGGACTTGCGCGCCCTGCAGGCGGGCGAAGCCGTCGTCGTCGTCAGCTTCGCGCCGTATTCCAGCGAGGCGCTGCTGGTGGCGCAGGCGGCGCGCCAGGCCGGCTGCCAGCTGGTCGCCATCAGCGACAGCGCCATGTCGCCGCTGGCCCTGCAGGCTGACGCCAGCATCGTCATCGCCGTCGACAGCCCCTCGTTCTTCCCCTCCATCGTGGCCGGCGTCGCCGCCGTGGAAAGTCTGGTGGAATTGCTGGTGGCGCGCGCGGGGCCGGACGCCGTGCAAGCCATCGGCGCAGCGGAAAAGCAATTGCGGGCGCTGGGCGCCTATGCAAAAACATCAAATGATGTAAATTAAAAACAAATACATCATTCGTTGCAATGCAGTGCGCAGCATCCTATAATCGGCCATCCCCCCTTGCCGATAAGAAAGCGATGCCATGAGCCATGTCTTCCACCGCAGCCTGACCGCCAGTTATCCCGTCGCCGCAGGCGGCGATGGCCCTTACCTGATCGATGCCAATGGCAAGCGCTACCTGGATGCCTGCGGCGGCGCGGCAGTCTCGTGCCTCGGCCATGCGGATGCGGCCGTGATCGCCGCCGTGCAGCAGCAGATTGCCACAATGGCTTACGCGCATAGCTCATTTTTCACTACCGAACCGATGGAACAGCTGGCCGATTTCCTCGTCGCCCGGGCACCAGACGGCATCGACAGCGTGTATTTCGTCTCGGGTGGCTCGGAAGCGGTGGAAAGCGCGCTCAAGCTGGCGCGCCAGTATTTCGTGGAGCGGGGCCAGCCGCAGCGCCGCCATGTCATCGCGCGCCGCCAGAGCTATCACGGCAACACCCTGGGCGCGCTGGCCACGGGCGGCAACGCCTGGCGCCGCCAGCAATTCGAGCCGTTGCTGGTCAAAGTGACCCATGTGTCTCCCTGTTACGCCTGGCGCGACCAGCCAGCCTATGAAACGGATGGCGACTACGTGGCGCGCCTGGGCCAGGAGCTGGAAGACAATATCGCCGAACTGGGCGCGGACAAGGTCATGGCCTTCATCGCCGAACCCGTCGTCGGCGCCACGGCCGGCGCCCTGCCCGCCGTCACCGGCTACTTCCAGCGCATGCGCGACATCTGCCAGCGCCACGGCATCCTGCTGATCCTCGACGAAGTCATGTGCGGCATGGGCCGCACGGGCAGCCTGTTCGCCTGCGAGCAGGAAGGCATCACAGCCGACCTGATCTGCATCGCCAAAGGCCTGGGCGCCGGCTACCAGCCCATCGGCGCAGTCATGGTCTCCAAGGACATCCGCGACACCCTACGCGCCGGCACGGGCTTCTTCCAGCATGGCCACACGTATATTGGCCACGCCACCGCCTGCGCCGCCGCCCTGGCCGTGCAACAGCAGATCGAGGAGCGCGATTTATTAAGCAATGTACGCGCCATGGGCGGCTTGCTGAAAGAGCGGCTGCATGCGCGTTTCGATGGCCATGCGCACTTGGGCGACATCCGCGGCCGCGGCCTGTTCCTGGGGCTGGAACTGGTGCAGGAGCGCGCCAGCAAGCAGCCGTTCGACCCGGCGCGCCGTCTGCACGCGCGCATCAAGACGCTCGCCATGCAAAACGGACTGATGTGCTACCCCATGGGCGGCACCATCGACGGCCTGCACGGCGACCACATCCTGCTGGCGCCGCCCTACATCATCGACGCCAGCCACGTCGATGAAATCGTCGACAAGCTGGGCATGGCTATCGACGCCAGCCTGCGCTAACCGCGCCCGCTGTTGCCCACCGTAGACATCAGGCTGGCGCCGCAACTGGTCTTGTGCCCGTCAAAGGCCACGGGCACGCCATCGATCAGTACCTGCGGATCGCCCTCGGCGATCACGCAGCGCACGTGGCCTTTTATCGGGCACATGCAAGGATCGCCCTTGCGCGCCACGGCCACGCCCAGCACCGTACTGTTCGGCGCAGCCCCCACCACCTTGCCGCCATGGCTGGTGGGGTCGTTCAAACGGATCACACCGCGCATGGTTTTCTCCCTGGATAGCTAAGGCGCTTCATTGCGAAAACCCCTGGTAATACTCGCGCGCATCGTGGCGCAAGCCCCACCAGGGCAGATACGCATGGTTGCCGCTGCGCGCTCGGAACCACGGTTTGTCGGGCTGGATCGGCCGCACGACGGCGGGCGGCGCCACCACCAGCGCCACGGGGGCAAGCAGGTCGCTGGTGCCGGCCACCAGCACCGGTTTACCGAAATGGTGCGCGTAGGCGATGCCCAGCGCCACGTTCGTCAGGGCCGTACCCGCGCCTGTCTCGCCCAGCACGGCGGTCAAATTGAAGCTTTGCTTGAGGAAATCGAATTCCGGCAATTGCAGGGTGAGCGTCTGCGCCAGCGCACCCAACCGTGCGGACGAATCCTTATGTGTATTGCCCGCGTCGTGGATGAGATAGCCGACCTCGCTATCACGCCTGTTCGCCTTCGCGGCGGCATCTTCGATGGCCGCCGTCCACGCCTGCACCAGGCGCGGTGGTTCGCCTTTTTTGACTTCAAAATCGGCAACCTGTTTGGTACTCGGATAGCCGAGCCACGCCAGCGGCGCGCGCTCCGTCTTGTAATCGGGACCGGCCAGCACCAGCAGCACCAGGTTCTCGTTGATCTGCCGGTCCAGAGGCCGGCTGGGCGCATCCCAGTTCATGGCCCAGACGGTTTCCTTGGGATGGGCTTGCAAATAGTCGAGCGCCGCAGCCAAGGAGGTAAAACCGGCGTTGGGGCCGCCCATGGTGACGCGGACGTCGGGTGGGGTGGAGCGGGTCCAGAGGGTGGGAGAGTGAACGTTGCCGATGCTAAAAGTTCTTGCAACTCTTTTGCGCACAAATGCTATCGTTTCTACCGGATCGAGCTTACCTTCTGGCAGGGCATATTCGATATGGATACCAGCCAACTCTCGCCAGCGTGATTTGTCCTCAGCTGAGTGAACATTGTAGAAATATTCTGGATCAGAGTAATACACATCATGGTACAAGTTCATTAACTCATTAATGTATTTTTCATGGTATCCATCGAAAGTTTCAGAGCCTTCATTGCCTATGGCAATGGGGGCGATACTTTGCAACTTAGAATATTTTTCAGGTTTTTCTTTTACCATGTCATCGTTCGAATTCGGTCGTACCAGGCCGAGGGTCCAAAGTAGCTGCCACTCAGTTGGATAGTCTCTACGGTGTAAAGGGTTTAACCATTGCAACCCGACAACCTGAGCTAGAAATGGTCGCTGCGCTAAAGATCCATTAATAGGAACGACAGGAATCACTATGTTTGTCGATGTACATAAACGGGCGCAAGCTGACAAAACTAAAACAATCAGAAATGCACCTAGTATAGATAACAATATAGATCTAGCCATGACATTATCTCCAACAAGATAAAATAGTTATTTAATATTTATGTATTTATATAAAATTTAATTTCCCTTCATAAAAATGCTCGTTCACCGGAATTAGGATGAGAATCAAGAGCAGGGTTCTCTCTCACGTCAACTATGGATACAGGAAGACTACCTTCTCCAGCAGTCTGCTGAGACCATTGAGTGATGGTCAAACCATGCAATTTCCCGTCATTAAAATATTCTTCGAACAATTTAGCGGATTCAGTATTATTTAGCGCTCTCAACAACCGCCAATCCGCCGCCACCCTCAACTTGCGCAGCTGGTCCGGCTTGATGCGGCACACGCCCACCGCCACGTCATACGCCAGCGCCCGCTCTGCGTGCATGGGGTTGGTCAGGATCGTGGAATGGTCGGTGGCGTAGGCGCCGGCCTGGCTGGCCATCATTTCCCCTATCCGCGTGCTGCGCCATTGCAGGAAGTCGGCGTCGGGCGTGGCGTTGGGCATTTCCTGCTGCACTTTTTGGCCTGCGGGACTTTTCCCTTCCCGTACGGCTTGCGCGCGTATCACCGCGCGCTGCTCGAATCGCAGGCGCGCCTCGTCATCGGCCGTGCCCTTGGCGATGTCCATGCGTTTGGCTTCGCTTTTCCCCGCCTGCCCCTGCAGGCCGCCGGGAGGAATCTCATGATCGGCAAGGTAATCGTCGCCGGGCGCGCGCTGCTTGCCGGCCTGGCGCGATTCGCCGAGCGGCTCGTAGCCTTCGTCGAATTCCTCGCTTGTCTGGCCAAAGCGCAAGGACTGCGGCTTGAAGGGCGGCAGCAAGTCGGGCGCACTCAGTTCGATTTTCCAATCTTTGTGGGGCGAGGCATTGCAAGGGCTTTGAGCCAGGCCCGTTGCCACGATAAACAAGGGCGAAAAACCGACCGTCAGGATGGTGGAAAAGGAGCCCTGGCTGGCCTCGACACCCTGCTTGATGGAATACAACGCATATTTCTGCGCCGGAAACCAGAAGTCCTTGCCGCCCGGCGTGGGCTTGCGCCAGTGATCGGTCCAGTAGTGATAGCTGCCCTGCTTGCCCACCTCAAACCCCTGGGCAAACACGCGCTGCACGCAGACGCCTGCGGCCCCGGTGGCAGCCAGTTCGCCGCCGTCCTTGCTGTCCTTGGCCAGCGAACCCGACAGGCCACGCCAGCCGATGCCCTCGATGGCGACGGACGACACCACCACGTCGTGCGGATTGCAATAGATGGTCACCCTGCCATACGATGATTTCTTGCCGCCCCGGGCGGCGCCGGCAATCCCGTACTGCTCGCGGTCCGCCGCAGCGGAAAAACCGTGCTGCGCATTGGCCATGCAGCGGTCGATTTCCTCGTCTGTCTGCGCCTCGCCCAGGCTGGCGCGCCGGCCGATGATGGCAAAGAAGTTTTTCAAGGTGGCGATGCGCGCCTGCACCGTCACCCTGCCCGTGCTGCCGTCCGCCGCACGCAGATTGCTGGCCACCCAGTTCTCGGCGCTATTGCGTTTCGCCAGGCTGTACGGTGAATTGCAGATGACATAGTTATCGGCCACGCAAGGAACGCCATCGGCCTTGGGCAGGCGGGCGCCGAGAAAGGCGGCCGCCATCGCTACCATCGTGCCCTGGCTGTGGCACACGATGGTGACGGGCACGTCGGCCTGCTGCTGGCGGATGGCTTCGACCAGCTTGGCCAAACGATAGGCAGCCAGCACGAAATACGGGCGCGGCGGGCAGCTGAACACTTGCCGTTCCGGGAAGGGATTCATGTGCTGGATGGTGTTCCACAAGAATAAACCCTCGCTCAGCCCGTCCTTCCACAAGTCCGCCAGCGCACTGCATCCATTGGCAAACGGCCCGCCGCCCCAGTAGTCTTCTTCATTCAGGTAGATGCCCTTGCCGTATTTCTGCAGTTCCTCGCCGGAAGCCTTGTAGCCCCAGCGAAAACGGATCACGGGAGAAAAAGTGCCGGCATCGTGGATCAAGGTGTCGGCCGACATCTCGGGATGGAGAAAGCCTTCGGCCGTGATCTCGGCGCCATAATTGACCGCCTTCAGTTCGCCGCCCTCCACGCCACGGTGCTGCAGGTGATGGCAGGAACGCTTGAGGCGCTCGTTGAGGCCGTTGCACAGGCCTTCTTCCGCCGCCGCGTACCACTCGCCATCGGAATTGACGCCGTGCACGAAGATAATGACGCCGGGCAGCGGCAGCTGCTGCAGCGTGTCCCAGTCGCTGCTCTGGAAATTGGCGCTACAGGAAAACTGACCGAGGATATCGATTTTGGGGTCGTCGCACAGCGGCGGGTGAGGATCGAACAGCATGGTGTGTTCTCCGATGTCGGGTTTCAGGAACGGCGGCGGAAGAAGAAGCCCTTCAGCCGCTGCAGATGATCGGTCGCCACCGTCGGCCCGCGCCCGTCCGCGCCGCTGACACCTGTCATGGGACTGCCGCCTTCGCGCTCGATGTGCACTTCCACGCCTTCGACGGGCAAGCCATCGGTGGGACGCAGCAAGCGCGGCACGCGGCCCAGCTCGCCTTCGCCGAAGGTGGGCAGTTCCGCCTTCATGCTGCCGGGGCCGTTCCAGTGGTGACCATCGGTCTTCACCGTCAGCGCGCCGGGACCGCCCAGTTCCACCGTGCCGCCCGACAGTTTCAGATAGGCGCCGCCCGCCGTCATGAAGGTGATTTCATCCTGCGCCATGCCGACCAGGCGGGTGCCCGCTGTCAGGCGGATGTCCTTGGCGGCATCCGCCTGCAGCAAGTCGTGCTGGCTTTGCAGCAAAAACTTGCCGAAGTGGGCCACCTGCACGATGCCATCCTTGTGCGCGAACAGGGAAATGCCCTTGCCCGCGTTGACGTTGCAGCGCTGGGCCGCGCTCAGTTGTAAGTGCTGCTGAGCCACCAGGTCGATATTCGTGCCCGCATTGCCGGCGATGGTCCTGGGCGTGCTCAGCGCCACGCCCTCGGGCGCCGTGATGCTGACGGCGGGCTGGTCGGCGGCAATGGCCGCCCCCAGCGCCTTGCTACCGGCCGCGTCCAGCGCCAGCGCCTGGTGCTGCGCGGCAAACTCGCCCAGGGAAGTAAACAAATCCAGGCACTCCTGCATCACGGCAACATGCTCGCTGCTATCGAGCTGCTTGCCGCTGGCGCCCAGCTGTTTCCAGGCCGAAATCAACAGCGAACGGGCCGTGCGCACGCTGCCACTGGCGTCGCTGCGCAATTCAAAGCCGTCACCGCGCTGCCGCCCTGCACCGTCGCTGCGCGGTTCGGTCAGATAGCCGAGGTTCAATTGCGTGGCCGCCTGATCGCTGGCAAGCTGCGCGCTGATCTGCAACGGCGTGTCGTCAAAGCACAGCTGGTTGCCCCGTCCGCCCCGCACTTCGCGGCTGCGCATGCCGGACAGATAGCGGTTGCCAGGCAAGCTGCCACGCCCGCTCAAGCCCGGCGGTGCGCCCACGGCGTTGTACAGCTGGCCGACGATGATGGGGCGATCCGGGTCGCCACCGAGGAAATCGATCAGCACTTCCGCGCCGATGCGCGGCAAGGTCACGGTGCCGCATTGTTTGCCGCTGCCCGGGCCATTGCCGCTCCAGCTGGACGCCACGCGCACCCAGGCCGAATCGCGCTCCGTATCGGAAGCACCGGAGCCGTTGGCATGCGCGTGGTCCGGCGCGCGCGTGGCGCCAAAACGCACCTTGACACGCCCCAGCGCATCGCAATGCACCTCTTCGCCGGCCGGCCCCACGACCAGCGAACTTTGCAGGCGGACGACGGGGAAATCGCTGCGCGGATCAAAAGCAGGCACGACGGCGATGCCGCGCCGCACGCAAGTAAAACGGTTGCGGTAGCGCAAGGCCGGCTGGCCATCTGTGTCTGTGCCTTGCACCAGACCAGCATCGCACTGCCAGCCGCTCTGTGCAAACAGGCGTCCGACCCGGGCATCGAGTCCTGTCGGCAAGTTATTGCTGGCCGATACGCTCAAGGCCGTGATGACGAAACTGCGCTCGGCCACCGGGTGGCTGTCGATGTCGGCATGGCCTTCCAGGCTGAACCATTGGCCCGCGCAAAAGTCGCGCACGCAGCCTTCTCCTTGGAAACACTTGCTGTCCATATCGTGACGCGCCATCGCCAGCTGGCCCAGTTGCCACAATTCGTCATTGCTGCCGGCGGCCAGCGGCGGCTCCACGATATAGTCGTCGAGACTGGCTGCCAGGCGATTGCCATGGCTGCCCTGATCCACGCCGCCGTGTGACTGCGTGGCCATGAACTGCGGGCTGTGCGGGTGAGCATCGTCCCAGCTGTAGCGTTCGGACTTTCCCGCTTGCAAGCGGCGCACGGCGCTCCAGGCCGTCACGGTATCCCTTTCCTCTGTGGCGTCATCGCGGTGATAGCGCACCGTGCCGGCCGCGTTTTGCGCCAGGCGGCCGGCGTCGTCGAACAGCAACAGAGTATGCACGGGCATGTCCGCGGCGTTCGCGCTGGCGGGCGCTCCCGCCTGGAAACACCAGGCGATGCCGCGGCGCTTGAGCAGGCGGCGGATAAAGGCGGCATCAGATTCATTGTGCTGCATCGTGAATTCGCGCGCGGGCAAGCTGCGCGCCGCCAGCGCCGCATCGATGGCACAATCCAGGCTGGCGGCGAGTACGCTATTGCCCTGCCGCCATTCGTCAAACAGGAGCTGGACGATCTGCAATTCATTTTTATTGCGAAACACGCGCGTGTTGACGCGCTTGTCCATCAAGGCCAGACCGTCGCGCAGCACCAGCTGATAGGTGGCCAGGCCGCCATCGCTTTGCCCCGCGCTCGCTTCGGCGACGATGCCGCAGATCCTGCGCAGCTGCCCGCGGTCGGTAACGATCTGCAATTCGGCGGGCACGGCGATGAACTGTTTCAGCGCCAGTTGCGCCTCGGTGGCCACGCACAGGATGCGGTACTCAATCCCGCTGCAGATGGCCTCGCTGCCGCTGATGCGCTGCGGCAGCAAGACATCCTCATTGATGCCTTCCGGATAAGCGAGGCGCAGCCGCAAGGCACGGTTGCCGGCGGTCAAGGCCTTGTCCACGGCCAGCCATTGCGCGAAGTCTTCCATGATTTTCTTCCTTCCAGCATTCATCGGGGCACAGCACTCACGGCGGTCTCAGGCGGAGCCATCGAATCGCATGTCGTAATGCATGTCGTCACGCTCACGGGCAGGCAACTTGCCGGCCAGGAAGGCATCCTCCGCCAGGCGGGCGCCCATGCCCAGGACGCAGGTGCGCACGTCTTCCCGGCGCAGCACCAGGCGTATTTCAAAACTCATGCCAGGCAAACCAAACAGGCCCAGCATCTGACGCAGGGCCAGCGCACCAGGCCGGCCGGGCAAGAAATCCTCGTAGGCGCGACGCGCCAGCGGCCCCAGTACCAGGCGCACGCGCAAGTCGGCGCGCCGGCAGCGCTCGCCCAGCATGGCGCCCTGCCCTAGCCGGGCATGCGCGGTGGCCAGCAAGGTACGCTCTCGCGGCGCGCGCCGGAACCAGGCGCCAACAAAACGCTGCAAGCGCACGGGCACGCCGAAATATCCGGCCAGCAGCGCCTGCATCACATCGGCCGCCACGGGCCGATGCCGCAGCAAGGCCGCATAATGGGCCAGCACATGCGCTGGCAAGCCATCCGTCAGCTTGGCCACCTCGGCAGGCCAGGCGCCCGCGAGGGCCAGTTGCAAGGGCAGGAAATCGCCGCCGTCGGCGTCCTGCTGGCACTCGATGCGGTAGCGGGCCCAGGCTTGATAAAACAAGGCCAGCGCGCGGTGCGAGAGCGTATCGAGCCAGGCACGGGGACCGCCATCGCCCGTCTGCCGCTCGTGGCCGGCGAGCGTTACCGTGTAATGCAGCGGCAAGCTGCCATGCACGCCTAAAAAACCCAGCACGGCCGCCTGCACATGCACCTGCATATCGCCATCTGCTTCCTGCTCCAGCCACAGCTGTTCGATTTCGCCCGGCGCAAACGACAGCGACGCGCTGCCATGCAGGCGCAGGCAATCCTCAAACACCTGCTCCTGCGAAATGCCCTGCTGCATCAGCCAGGCAGACAACAGGCGCACCGCCTGAAAGAAGCCTGTGCCGGACGGATCGGCCAGCAGGCGCGCGACTACACCAGCGTCTGGTTTCCATTGCGTGGCAGGCAGCACAGCAACTCCTTTCCAGTCTTCTGCGACAAGACGATCAGGCGGGTAAACGAGGCCAGGTGCACGTACAGCCCGAGAAAGCGTTCGATCACTTGGGCAAAGGCATGCAAGCCGCTGCCGACAAAGGCTTCCTCATCGACGGACAGCAGGACGTCGATGCCGAAGACCAGGCTGCCGCCCGCCTCATCGTGCAGCCAGGTACTGGCGGCGCGCTGGCGCAATCCGGTCACGCCCGCGATCTGGCGCGCGACGCTGGCCGAACCGGCCAAGTTGTACAACTCGAGTATTTGCTTGAAGAGCGGCAAGCCCTGTTCATTCAGCGACTGATGGTTCAAGGACAAGTGCGCGATCAACCGCCAGTGCGACGCCGCACCCGCAGGGAAGCGGCACGGCGCACTGGGTTTGCGCAGCAGGCGCACCGGCAAGGCGCTGGCCACGCCGTCATGGTGCAGGTCGCCCACGGCATTGCCAAACACCAGGCGGCTTGGCAAGTCGCGGTTGCTGCAGGTCAGCATGATGGACACCGTCTGCGTCGCGTCGTGCAGCGGCTGCATGGTGCCGTCGACAAAGGCGATGCGCATGTCGTAGCCGGGATTGCTCAGCGCCATGTCTTCGTCGCGCCGCGTCACCCAGTAGCGCCCCTGGCGCCCGCCAGCTTCGCCATGGCGCATCGAATAGAACGGGTGAAACGCATCGAGTGCGCCACCGCTCTGCGTTTCACTGAGGACATGCACGCTATCGACGTTGTAAATATCGTAGCAATGCGCCTGCCGCACCGATGGCAGCAGCACATGCTCGGCGCTCGCGTGCGTCAGGCGAATGGGATTGGCCGCCTGGCGAAACAGGTTGACGACGGGCGTGCATCCCGGCACCAGATGCCTTGCGGACAGGGGCCGCAAAATGCGCGCGATATCCGCATCGGCCTGCACGTCGGCCAGCAGCAGGTGTATGGTGCAGCGCCGGCAGGCCGGAGGCAGGCGCCGTTGCAGCGCGGCCAGGTCCAGGTCGACGAAATTGAATTTATCCGGAAAGGCAAACCATTCGCCCAGCAGGCGGTAAGCGGGATGCGAGGCGGCCATGGCCGGCATCAATGCATCCTCGGCGGCAAAGCCGACCGGATGCAAGGGCACTGCGTCCAAGGCATGCCATATGCCATCGACTTCCACATAGGCACTACGCGTACGCAGGAACAGGCTGTCGCGCAAGGTGGCGCAAAAGGAAGGCTCGCCGTCCAGGAACAGGCGCAGCGCCGGCAACGGGAGCCCGTCCAGCGTGGACGTGGCGCCCGTCGCTTCGAGCGTGATGCTGATCGCCGCCCCCAGATCCGGCGGCAGGCGCACTGCGGGCGGCGCCGCCAAGATGGACTGGAAGCGCACATCAGACAGGCGCAGCGGCGCCACGGCGACATCGTAGGCGGTGGTGAACTTGCAGGCAACGCCCTGATGTTCCGCAGCATACATGAGCGTGCCGCGCGCAATGGTGGCCAGCTCGTTCACCGTAGCAGCATCGTTATCGATGCGGGCAATGGCGCAGGCAGGAAACGGGCGCAAATAATGGGGAAAATTGACTTCCAGCAAAGTTTCGCTGAAAGTGCCGAAGCCATCGGCCAGCCGCTTGGCCGTGCGCGCATTGAACATGGCAAACGCCTGCAGCATGCGCGCCAGGTGCGGATCGTGGGTGGTCCCCAGGTCACCGCCCACGATGCCCAACGCGCCGGCGATGGCAGGATAGCGCCGGGCAAACGCCTGATTGTGCGCATGCAAGGTGCCCAGTTCGCGCTCGTAATATTGCAGCAACTCATCCATGCCCGCTCCCATCGCCTGATCGGCACATGCCGGTATAGCCCCATCTGCATTATTGAGGAAGCGGGAAGGAAGAAAATTGAGTTTGAACAAGATTGCATGCATCAGCAAGGAATGCCATTCCGGCGCTGGCATGGCAACTTTTGTTCACTCCTTGCCAATATTAATTGACTTATTCGAAACAATCGTTTTAAATCAGGAAGTTACTCAAAATCAATCATCTTGGACATTCAAACATCGCATTGACCCTTTCGATGCTGGACGTCCACGCTGATGTACTCTGAAGCCAAGGTATATGGAACTGCTCGACTCCCTGCGTCAGACCCCGTCGCAAGACGACACTATCAGCGGGCACTACGAAGTGCGCCGCTTGCTGGGCGAAGGCGGTTTCGGCCATGTATTCGAAGCCTGGGATGCCAAGCTGTGCCGCAGCGTGGCGCTGAAGCGGCTGAAACCGCAAGCCGACGTGCTGCATCCCGAAAAACTCATCAATGAAGCGCGCCTGGCCGCCTCGCTCAAGCATGCGGCCTTCGTGCGCATCTTCGCCATCGAGGGCCAAGGTACGGGCCAGTCCATCGTCATGGAACTGGTCGAAGGCCAGACCTTGGGCCAGTTCATGCACAGCGGCAAGGCTGACCTGCAGGCCGCGCTCGACATCGCCTACCAGATCGCCGACGCCATGGACGAGGCGCACGCCATGGACCTCGTCCACGGCGACCTGAAACCGTCGAACCTGATGCTGGAGGCAAGCGGCAAGGTGCGCATCCTCGACTTCGGCCTGGCGCGCCACATCGACCCGCAAGCGACGCAAACGACCACCCTGTGCGACTTGCAGGGCACCATCGCCTACATGGCGCCCGAGCGCCTGATGGGCCGCCTGCCCGACACGCGCGGCGACGTGTATGCCTTGGGTGCCATGCTGTACGAAATGCTGGCCGGCCAGCGCCACTTCGCCCACCTGAACGGCCTGGCCCTGGCCGCCGCCCACATGCAGGCGACGGAGCCATGGCCCGACCTGCCTGAAACGGTGCCGCCCACCATCAACGCCCTCGTGCGCGCAATGACGGCGCACGACCCGGCCGAACGGCCACGCACCATGCGCGACGTGCGCGAGGCGATAGGGACGCAGCGCGGCGAACCGCTCACCTTGGCCACGCCCCTTGCTGACGAGACGCCCGCGAAGGAAGAACCACCCGCCAGCGTCTCCATCCGCCTGCCCCTGCCTAGAAAACGCACATTAAAACTGGCCGCCGGGGCTATGCTGCTGGCACTTGCGGCATGGCAACTACCCAGGTCGCTATCCACGGAACCTCGGGATGCCGCATATTCAGAAATCCAGGCCATGCAGAATGGCATGGAAAAACTGCGTCTATTCGATCACCAGGCCAGTCAACAACAGGCGATTGACCTGTTCAACAAAGTGCTAGAACACAATCCACGCAATGCGGCGGCTGCGGCCGGACTATCGTTGGCTTACAGCCTACGTTATGTCGGTGATGGCCGGGATCCGACTTGGTTGCAACGCGCCGACGCTAGTGCACAGCAAGCCTTAGCTGTGGATGGCCAACTAGCCTTGGCGCATGTGGCCCAGGCATGGGTCTTGGAATTCCAAGGCAAACGCGTTACGGCATTACAGGCCGCGACGACGGCATTGAATCTGGATCCGCAAAACTTGCTGGGACTGTACGGCAAGATACGCAATTTAATTTATATGAAGCAGTTCGAACAAGCACTTCCACTGCTCGACAACGCTACTAGTATTTATCCTCGGGAAAGATTATTCAGTTTGCAGCGAGGCATCATGCAGTTCCAGCAGGGTAACTACAAAAAAGCTGAACAGTCGTTCCGATACAGCATTCAACTAGATCCGCAGGCGGCAAATTCGTATGCCTACCTAAATGCGGCCTTGCTCCGCCAGGATCGCGGCGATGAGGCGCTGCGTGTATTGCAGCAGGGTTTGCAAATCCAACCGCACTGGGAGCTTTACACCAACTTGGGCACTTCGCTGTTTGCCCGTGGGGACTATATCGGAGCCGCCAATGCGTTTGAAGATGCCGTTTCCAGCAGCAAAGGCAGCCCTGGAAATTATCTGCTCTGGGCTAACTTGGCAGATGCACAAAGGTGGATTCCAGCCCAAAAGGAAAAATCGCGGCGCTCCTATCAACGTGCAATTGATTTGCTAGCACCTCTATTAGAGGCAGCCCCGGACGAAATCACCTATAACTCGCGCATGGCGCTATACAGCGCGTATACCGGAGCACGTGAACAAGCACTGGCGATCATGCGAAAGGCGATCGCGTTGGCTCCTGATACAGCCGATGTGCAGTTTCGTGCCGCCATGACACACGAACTCCTTGGAAACCGTGAACAGGCCTTAGCTGCGCTACGTCTTGCCGACAAGCGAGGCTATCCACTCAATCTGATTGAATCAGAACCGGAACTATTAAACCTGCGACGAGATCCTCAGTACTTCAACTTCCTAACTGAAAGAGATAGTAAAAAATGACGCCTGTAAGCCCTTGGATGAAGTTATCCGTGCATTTTGATGCAGACCAGATCACCAATCAGCTCGACTACAGTTTCACATCCTGTGACGGCACAGCAGACCCACGCCACGGCCCTTACATGGGCGGCGTGCACTTCCAGAAAGGCCAGCATGTGTACCTGGATGTCACTTGCTGCGGCTCCAGCGAGAGCGGCTTCACCTCATTCCAAATTGTCGACTGCTGCATTATCACCGTACCGCAACTGACGCAGATCGGCCCGAAAGTACCAACCATTTATTCGCCACCATCGCCATTTTTGCAAGCTATAGGCGCTACTTATCATTTGCCGCTGGACTTCGAGATCCAGCAATTGTTGGGCGAACCCGATCAGACACCTCTGCACCGCATCCGCCAGGAGTGGAAACACAATTTGGACGTAGGCTATGCAGCAGGCCGTTGGGAATTGTCGTTCGTCATGACGGTACGCATCATGCGCGGCGAGGACGTCCAACCGGAACTACGCGTCTTCTCCTTCGATCCAGAAAGCTCGGTCGGCGGCTCTTCTGGCATGTAAGAACATTGGTGCGCAAATCCGGCGCGCACTTCCTCCTTCCATTGCCGCTGCGTGCTTCCTAAGACAGGCAATGGAAGGTACTCTACCGTCCCGGCACAATGCCCGCACCACAGTCCCTTTGTTGATCATGAGCAGCTGCACCATGGCAGATATTGCTCCAAGCCCTCACCCATTGCCCTATCGCTTGCGCCAACACCAGCACTCTAGATAGGAAGCAGTGTACTTCCGGTCAGCGCGGCTTTTTCACATCCGCACGCAATACGCCGCCCCGCCTGCCGAAAGCGGTAAAATGACGGCCTTGGACTCAAGCCTCGCCTAGCAGCGCGGCCTTGAACGCACCCAGCACCACCCACAGCCCGGCAGGCATGCGTTTTCCTGCCGCCGGACCAACGACAAAGAACACATGACCACCGTCCCAAAAGAAATCAACGCCGCCGCGGCAAAGAAAAATTCGGCTGAAAAGCTTACTCCCATGATGCAGCAATATTTAGGCATCAAGGAAAATCACCCGACGATGTTGGTCTTCTACCGCATGGGCGATTTCTACGAGCTGTTTTTCGAGGATGCGGAAAAAGCCTCGCGCCTGCTGGGCATTACCCTGACGGCGCGCGGCGTGGCCAGCGGCAACCCGATCAAGATGTGCGGCGTGCCGTTTCATTCGCTCGATGGCTATCTGGCCAAGCTGGTCAAGCTGGGCGAGTCGGTGGCCATTTGCGAACAGATCGGCGACCCGGCCACCAGCAAAGGTCCCGTCGAGCGCAAGGTCATGCGCGTGGTCACGCCCGGCACCCTGACGGATGCGGACTTGCTGCCAGAGAAGGCCGAGCGCCCGCTGCTGGCTATGTGCAGCATCACGCAGCGCAAGACGGTGACGACGGGCCTGGCCTGGCTGTCGCTGGCCAGCGGTGCCTTGAAACTGATGGAGTTTTCCGGTGACAGCAGCACCGTGGCGGCGCGCTTGCAGCAGGAGCTGGAGCGCATCGTGCCGGCTGAAATCTTGAGCGGCGACAATGGCAACTTGTTTGACGACTACGCGGGCACGCACATCAACCGCGTGCCGGACTGGCATTTCGATGTAGTGGGCGGACACAAGGCCCTGCTCGACCAATTGGGCGTAGCGACACTCACCGGTTTTGGCGCCGATGGCCTCGGCGCCGCGTTTGGCGCGGCCGGCGCGCTGCTGCGCTATGCGCAATCGACGCAGGGACGGGGCTTGCAGCACGTGCGCTCCCTGACGACGGAAACGGAAAGCGAATTCATCGGCCTGGACGCAGCCACGCGGCGCAACCTGGAATTGACGGAAACTATCCGCGGCCAGGAATCGCCAACCTTGTTTTCCCTGCTCGATCATTGCCGCACGGCCATGGGTTCGCGCATGCTGCGCCACTGGCTGCACCATGCGCGGCGCGACCAGAACGTGGCGCGCGCGCGCCATGAAGCCATCGCCGCGCTGGCGCAAAGCGAAGCGGCCGGTCCGCTCGCCTCCACTCTGGCGCAAGTGCCCGACATCGAACGCATCACCACGCGCATAGCCCTGCTGTCGGCGCGTCCGCGCGACCTGGCCGCACTGCGCGACGGCTTGCTGCAACTGCCGGCCCTGCGCAGCGACGTGGTCCGCTGTTATGGTCCTGGCCAGGGTGGCGAAAAAGGTTTGCTGGCCGCCATCCACGCGGCACTGGCGACACCGACCTCCTGCCTGGACTTGCTGGTACGCGCCGTAGCGCAGGAACCGGCTGCGATGGTGCGCGACGGCGGCGTGTTTGCCATCGGCTTCGACGCCGAACTCGACGAATTGCGCGCCCTGTCGGAAAACGCGGGCCAGTTCCTGCTCGACCTGGAAACGCGCGAACGCGCCCGCACGGGCATCGCCAACCTGCGCGTCGAATACAACAAGGTGCACGGCTTCTATATTGAAGTCACGCACGGCCAGACGGACAAGGTGCCGGACGACTACCGCCGCCGCCAAACCCTGAAAAACGCCGAACGCTATATCACGCCCGAACTCAAAGTGTTCGAAGACAAGGCCCTGTCGGCGCAGGGCAAGGCCCTGGTGCGCGAAAAAATGCTGTACGACCTGCTGCTGGCCGAACTGGCGCCGCACATTGGGACTTTGCAGACCATTTCGCAGGGCCTGGCCCAGCTCGACACCCTGAACGCGCTGACGGAACATGCGCAGCAGCACAACTGGGCCGCGCCGCGACTGGTCGACGAGCCGTGCATCAACATCATCGAAGGCCGCCACCCCGTGGTGGAAAAGCAAATCGAACGCTTCATCGCCAACGATTGCCGCCTCGTCAACGAACGCCGTTTGCTGCTGATTACCGGTCCGAACATGGGCGGTAAATCGACCTTCATGCGCCAGGTGGCCCTGATCACCCTGCTGGCTTACGTGGGCAGCTACGTGCCGGCCGCTTCCGCCACCATCGGCCCCATCGACCGCATCTTCACGCGCATCGGCGCCACCGACGACCTGGCGGGCGGACGCTCGACCTTCATGGTGGAAATGACGGAATCGGCCGCCATTTTGAACGGCGCCACCGAGCATTCGCTGGTGTTGATGGATGAAGTGGGCCGCGGCACCTCAACCTTCGACGGCCTGGCCCTGGCGTGGGCCATCGCGCGCCATCTGATCGATACCAGCCGTAGTTTCACCCTGTTTGCCACGCACTACTTTGAGCTGACGCAACTGCCGGACAGTCACCCGAGCGCCGCCAACGTACACTTGTCGGCCGTCGAACACAAGGACAGCATCGTCTTCCTGCACGCCGTGCAGGCCGGTCCCGCCTCGCAAAGCTACGGCTTGCAGGTGGCGCAACTGGCCGGCGTGCCGCAGCCGGTGATCAAGGCCGCGCGCAAGCACCTGGCGCGCCTGGAAGCGCAGGCGCTGGACGCCACGCCGCAGCGCGACCTGTTCGCCGCGCCGGCAGCCGATCCGTATGCGCAAGAGGAAGAAGAGGACGCAGCGCCGCTGGCCGCGCTGAACGCGGCGCAGCAAGCCCTGCTCGACGCCATCGCCGACCTCGATCCCGATGCGCTCACGCCGCGCGACGCGCTGGAACAGTTGTATCAGTTGAAACGGCTGGCCGCCGCATGACCATACGGCGCAGCATCGCCAGCCTGCGCCTGCTGGCTGCCGGCCTGCTGGTCGCCAGCCTGCCATGGCAAGTGGCGCTGGCCGCCCCGGGCGACCAGGCCGGCTTCGAGTTTGCCGTGCTGGGCCATTCCTTCAACGCAGGGCCGGACGATGGCCCCCTGAAAAAGGCCATCGCCGATACCAGCGCCTTCAATGCCTCCTTCGTGGTGGCCACCGGCATCAAGGCCGCCAGCGAGTCCTGCAGCGACAAGCTGTACAGCCAGCGCAAGGACGTGCTGGACGCCAGCGGGCCGCCGCTGATCGTCTCGCTGTCGGCCAGCGACTGGGCCAACTGCCGCAATTCGCGCGGCAGGGGCAACGCCATCGAGCGCCTGAACCGCCTGCGCGATGTGTATTTCGCCGACGACCAGAGCCTGGGCCAGCGCAAGCTGACCCTGTCGAGGCTGTCATCGACGGCGAAGTTCCGCAGCTATGCGGAAAATGCCCACTGGGAATACGGCGGCGTGCTGTTCGCCACCATCAACCTGCCCGCGAATAACAACCATTTCCTGCCAGAAGCGGGACGCAACAGCGAATTCGAAGACCGGCTGGTCGCCAACCGCTCCTGGCTGCAGCGCCTGTTCGCCATGGCGCAGCGCAAGCAGCTCGACGGCATCGTGCTGTTTTCCGATGGCGACGTGGGCGTGCTGGACGAAGACGACAATTCGCTGCTGCCCAGCTTCAGCTCGAAACAGGATGGTTTTGCCGGACCA
Source organism: Janthinobacterium breve (assembly GCF_051380895.1). Taxonomy (NCBI): domain Bacteria; kingdom Pseudomonadati; phylum Pseudomonadota; class Betaproteobacteria; order Burkholderiales; family Oxalobacteraceae; genus Janthinobacterium; species Janthinobacterium breve. The sequence goes on from NZ_JBNYXY010000003.1 coordinate 25,804, forward strand.
CGCAAGCAGATCCGCACCCTGGCGAAGAAATTCAGCGGCAAGGTCTTATTGGTCGATACGCAGCGCGATGGCGACGCGGACGGCAAGGAAGGCAAGAATAGAAAGGCCGCAGCAAGGTCAGGCGGGCCGAAAATCAGCTGGAAAGGCAACCTGGGCCATGTCAGCATCGACAACGACTGGTCCGCCATCGCCGTACGACCAGGCAAGACGCCATTCTTTGAGGTACGTCAACGGGCCACGCGGCCATCGGCGCAAGCGCGGGCCAAGGCGTCGACCGTGCGCAGATAAACGTGCGCCGCAATAGATAAAGGCCGACGCAAAGCCAGCCTTTATCTCTCCAACAACAGACGTCACGACCAACAAACGTCACGACGCCTGACAAAACCGTCGCGAGCAGCTGCGCGGCGTGGCCGAGAAGCGCAACCGTACTGAAGTACGGTGAGCATCGCCGGCCGCGCCCCGCTGCGCGCAGTAGGTTTGGTCAGGCGTCTCCAGATTAGTGGATAGGGTGGGTGCGGAAGTGATCGCCCTCGTCGCCTTCATCATCATCTTCATCGCCATGGTCATGGCCGTGTGCGCCATGCACGTGGCCATGGGCGATTTCTTCGTCGGTGGCTTCGCGTACGTCAGCGACGGTCAGCGAGAAGCGCAGCGCGATGCCGGCCAATGGGTGATTGCCGTCCAGCACGACTTTGTCGTCGGCGATATCGGTCACCGTGAAGATCATCGCTTCTTCGTCCGGCGAATCGCTTTCCGGCATGCCTTCGAACTGCATGCCCACTTCCAGCGGCTCAGGCAGGCGATTGCGCGGCTCGACCTTCACCAGAGCTGGATCGTATTCACCGAAAGCATCATCCGGTTCGATCTGGATCGTGTTGGAATAGCCCACTTCCTTGCCGTCGAGCTCTTCTTCGATCTTCGGCAGGGTGTTTTCATAATCACCGTGCAGGTAGACCATCGGCTGACGGCCGTCTTCGATCAGATTGTCTTGCGCGTCTGACAGTTTGTAGTTGACAGTCACGACCGTATTTTTGGCAATCTTCATTATGCTTCCTTTCATTGTATAAGCTGGCAAATTATACCTTCACGCCGCCAACGGCAGGCGCATTCCTGCATTTCCGGTTGTTATAATGGGCGCATGAAAAAATTAACTCTCCTCGGCGATATCACGCCGGCGCAATTCCTGCGCGACTACTGGCATAAAAAACCCTTGTTGATCCGTCAAGCCGTGCCTGGCTTCAAGGCACTGTTCGATATCAAGGCCCTGGCCGAACTGGCCACCCTTGACCACGTCGAATCGCGCCTGGTCAGCCATGCGGATGGCCACTGGAACATGCAGCAAGGCCCACTGACCAGCCTGCCTTCGCTGAAACAGAAGGAATGGACCCTGCTGGTGCAGGGCGCCAACCTGCAAAGCGCCAAGGCCGATGCCCTGCTGCGCCAGTTCCGCTTTCTGCCGGATGCGCGCCTGGACGACCTGATGGTCAGCTTCGCCACCGATGGCGGCGGCGTGGGCCCGCATTTCGATTCCTACGACGTGTTCCTGCTGCAAGGCCAGGGCAAGCGCCACTGGCGCATCGGCGCGCAGAAGGATCTGAGCCTGATCGACGGCTTGCCGCTGAAAATCCTCAGCAACTTCACGCCCAACGAAGAATTCACGTTGGAACCGGGCGACATGCTGTACCTGCCGCCCCACTACGCGCACGACGGCGTGGCCATCGGCGACTGCCAGACGTATTCGATCGGCTTCCGCTCACCCACGTTCCAGGAACTGGGCGAAGCCTTCCTGCAATTCATGGCCGACTCGATCGACTTGCCGGGCATCTACAACGATCCCGATTTGAAAGCGTCAGGCAAACCGGCGGAAATCCCCCGTGAAATGCTCAGCACCATCACGGAAGAAATCAACAAGGTGCGCTTCACGGAAGAAGACGTGACCATCTTCCTGGGCGAACACCTGTCGGAACCGAAGCACAATGTGTTTTTCACGCCGCTGTCCAAGCCGCTGACGGTGGGCCGCTTCGCGGATGCTGCACAGAAAAAGGGCGTTGTGTTGTCGCGCAAGACGCTGATGCTGTATCGTGGCAAGAATGTCTTCATCAATGGCGAATCGTTTGCCATTGGCAAGGCCGATAAAACGGCCCTGGAAACCCTGGCCAACGAACGCGCGCTCGATGGCGCCGCCGTGGCCCAGGCTTCCGATGACGTGATGGATGCGTTATATACTTGGTATCAGGATGGCTGGATCGAACTGACCTGAATGATCGTGGCGTAGCAAAGTGGTATTACAGTAGATGAAATAACAGCATCTGCGTTAGCGCAATGAAACATATTATTTTTATATCGTTTTGTCGCGCTTTCGCAAATCGCTTACACTTGCTTGCAATTTGCTTCGGCAAATATTGCGATATCACAAAATAGTTGCGAATTTGCCTCTTGCTCCTATTGCGACGCACCAAAAATCGCTATAATATTCGGTTAGGAAGTTTCCGTTGTCTGGCAGGCACCACCTGGTACGAAAAGCCTTCGAAGACGACCTAACGAGCGATAATTACCGGTAATTATTCATCGCAACAATATTGATTTATTTTTTGAAATAATTAAGGAAAACAAATGAAAAAATCCCTGCTGATCGCCTCCCTGATGGTTGTTGCTCTGGCTGCTTGCAGCAAAAAAGAAGAAGCTCCTGCACCAGCACCAGTAGTTGAAACCCCAGCAGCAGCACCAGTTGTTGAAGCTGCTCCAGCTGCTGCTGCTGACGCTGCTGCTTCGGCCGCTACCGACGCTGCTGCTGCTGCTTCGGCTGCCGCTTCGGCCGCTACCGACGCTGCTTCGGCTGCTTCGGCTGCTGCATCGGCTGCTAAGTAATTTAGCACCCTGCACTAGAGAAAGCCGGCCCTTGGGCCGGCTTTTTTGCGTCCGCAGTTTTATCCGCAGGATATAACTGTGGACGCAGGCAATAAAAAAGCTGACCCGGTTTCCCGGGCCAGCTTTTTTATTGCACGGCAAGTTTTGAAACCTGCCGCTGACTTGCTGCTTATTTCAACTGCTCGTTCAGCAGACCCAGAATTTTCTCGGCCACGGGCGATGTATCGGGCTGGCCTTCGTTGCTGAGGATGCTGACCAGGCTGCTCGATCCATTGCCGGCCTTGACCAGGACGCGGTAGCGCTGCGCTTCCTTGTCCTTGTCGGACGACGAACCCCAGCTGAACAGCTTCGAGAAGAAACCATCTTTCTTGACAGCATCTGGATCGACGTAACGCACGAAATACGTGCCTTGCGTGCGGTCGCGGTCTTCCACCGTAAAGCCGACGCGGTCCAGCGCCAGGCCGACACGGCGCCAGGCGCGGTCAAAGCCTTCATCGACTTCGATGCCGCGCGTCGGCGTGGCGGCGTCGCCCACCAGCTTGGCGTGCAGCGGCTGCACGATGGCGGCGTCGACAGCCGTCTTCGCTTGCGCATCGTCGCTGGCCGCGCCCAGGCGCGTCATCAACTTGGCCAGGAATTGCGCTTCCAGGCCCGGATCGTTGGGACGCGCGGTCCAGGTGGTGGTTTCCTTGTCGCGGCCCGTGACGACCTCTTCCACGCCACGGTGGCTGATGTAGATCTCGGTCGAACCGTCGGCCAGGCGCTCCACGCGGGTGCGGAACTTGTCTTTTTCACCCGTCGAGTACAGCGAATCGAAGGCCTTGCCGATGGTGTTGCGGATAAAGTCCTGCGGCAGCTTGGCGCGGTTTTCGTTCCACTCGGTTTCCATGATGCCAGCCGTCGGCTGGTCGATGGCGACGGTAAAGCCGGAATCTTCCCAGAACTGCTTGAGTTGCGGCCACAGCACCTCAGGCGACTGCTTGACGACCAGCCAGCGCTGGTTGCCCGCGCGCTCGACCTTCACGCCACCGGCCGTGACAGGCACGACACCCACCACGCCATCGGCGCCCATGACGACTGGCGTACCAGCCGTGGCATTGCGCTGTGCGTTGTAGCCGGAAGCCGTGGCCACGCCGTTTTTCGCATCCGGCAGGGAGTAGCGGTTGTCCTGCTGCAATTGCGTCAGGTCAGGCGGCACGTCCAGGGTGCCGGCTTTCTTGACCGACTTGTAGTCGACCTTGTCGCCGCCGACTACCGAACTGATCATGCCGCAGCCCGCGAGGCTGGCTGCGATGGCGCCGATGACGATGCCGCGGACGGCGATGGTGGCAGGCGCCGATTGGTTTTTCTTGCAATTAGTCATGTCGTAACTGGATAAGAAGCTAAGTAGCAGCTGGAGTCAGGGAAGTTCCGGACTGGTCAAGTCCGGGCTTGAAGTTCGGCCTTAAGACAGGATGCCGGCGTCACGCAAGGCATCGCGCACGGTAGCATGGCAATTTTCAGCCAATGGTACCAGTGGCAAGCGTATGCCAGCCGGCATCAGGCCCATTTCGGCCAGCGCCCATTTGACGGGCACCGGGTTGGGCTCGACAAACAATTTCTGGTGCAGAGGAAAAACTTTGTTATTGATGGCGATGGCCGTGGCACGTTCGCCCGCCATGGCCGCGACGCACAGTTCATGCATGGCGCGCGGCGCCACGTTGGCCGTCACGGAGATGTTGCCGTGGCCGCCGCAGAACATCAGCGCCATGGCGGTCGGATCGTCGCCCGAGTACACGGCAAAGTCGGCCGGCACGAGGCGCAGCAGGTCGATGCCGCGGCCGATATTGCCGGTCGCATCTTTCACGCCGACGATATTCGGGATGGCGGACAGGCGCACGATGGTCTCGTTGCTCATGTCGGCAACCGTGCGGCCCGGCACGTTGTACAGGATGACGGGAATGTCGACGGCTTCGGCAATGGCCTTGAAGTGCTGGTACATGCCTTCCTGCGTAGGACGGTTGTAGTACGGCACCACTTGCAAGACAGCATCGGCGCCCGCTTCTTTCGCGTAGCGCGTCAGTTTGATGGCTTCGGCCGTGGAGTTGCCACCGGCGCCGGCGATGATAGGAATGCGTCCCTTGGCATGTTCGACGGTCAACTGGATCAGTTCGCAGTGTTCTTCCACGCTGACTGTTGCCGATTCGCCCGTCGTGCCAACGATGACGATGCCGTCCGTACCCTCGGCGATATGCCAGTCGATCAGCTTGCGCAGACCTGGAAAGTCCAGACTGCCGTCTGCGTGCATCGGGGTGACGATTGCTACAATGCTGCCCTTGATCATAGTAAGTTTATAGCGCCGATAAATAAAACAACGATTGTAGCGGATAGCCCGCGCCTGTGGTGCATTCTGACATAGTATGGCCGCTCAAAACGTCGGCAGCAGGGCTGCCAACCGTGGAAAATCCGGCCGGACGGCACAAATTCGTTGCACCAGAGCAGCTTTTGGCTGCTCCACGCGCCCATCCTCGTACGCTACCACACGCAAGCCCTGCTGCACCGCCCAGCTCAGCATTTCGCCTTCCTTCAGCAGGAATTTCGGATTCGACGGCTTGCCGAACTGCTCATTGCCTTCCGCAAACGTTTCATACAGCAGCACGCCATCGGGCGCCAGGCTGGCCACCATGGCTTCCAGCAAAGGCCGGTGCAGATAATTGGTGACGACGATGCCGGCAAAGCGGCCGGGGGCGAAGGGCCACACGGCGCCTGGCGCTTCCAGGTCCACCAGCGAGGTGGTGATGCCCGTGCCGGCCGCCTTTTCCAGCATTTCCGGATCATGGTCGAGCGCGATGACGGGGTGACCCAGGCTCACCATGTGACGCGCATGGCGGCCGCTACCGCAGGCCAGGTCCAGCACTTCGCCGCCCGGGATCAGGGGCGCCCAGCGGCGTACCCAGCCCGAAATCGCTTCAGTTTCTATTGTTGGTTCAATTACTTGCATCGGTACTTCCATCAATTATTTGCGACCATTCAGTTGCGTGCATCAAGTCAATATCGCCGTCAGGGGCGTGACCAGGGTGACAAAAATGCCAATGACAAATTCGATCGCCGCCAGCAAGGCGCGGTTCAATATGCCCGTGTACATCAGCAGCACCAGGGCGCCGAACACATACAGGCTGTAGCGCTCGATGCTGGCGTAAGGACGCGCCAGCTGCATCGGCAGCAAGCCAGTCATGATGCGTCCGCCGTCGAGGGGCGGCACGGGAATCAGGTTAAAGACAAACATGGCCGCGTTGACGCTGACGCCGGCACCGGCCATCTTGCGGAAAAACATGCCCATTTCCGTCGGCGGCAAGATGCTGAGCACGACAAAGGCGATCATCCAGCCCAGGCCCATGACGAAATTGGCGCCAGGCCCTGCAAACGCCACCCAGGCCATCTGCTTCTTCGGATTGCGCAGGCGGCTGAAGTCGACGGGCACCGGCTTGGCATAGCCAAACGGCACCTGGATCGTGAAATACAGTATCAAGGGCAGCAATATCGTGCCAAAAGGATCGATATGCCGGATGGGATTGAGGCTCAGCCGGCCCTCGTTCGAGGCCGTGGGGTCGCCGAAATAGCGGGCGGCGTAGCCGTGCGCCGCCTCATGCAGGGAAATGGCAAACAGCACCGGCACCAGGTACACCGCAACGGTCTGGACTATCGTATTGAAATCGCTCATGACCGCGATTCTACCAGAGGCGTCCCAGGCACTTTCTTATGTTGCCATTAAAGATAGGTAAATCCCGCGCCCTGCGCCAACCTCTACAAGCCCAGCACGGCCGGGTCGCCGCGTCCCACGCGCACCACTTCCGGCTCCGCACCCGTCAGGTCGATCACGGTACTGGGGCCATGCGCGCAAACGCCGCCATCGATGATCAGGTCGACCAGTTTTTCCAGGCGTTCGCGGATGGTGTCGGCATCCGTCAGGCTGTCTTCATCGCCGGGCAGGGTCAGGGTGGCGCCCAGCAGCGGCTGGCCCAGCTCTTCCAGCAGGCTTTGCACGATGCGGTGCTGCGGCACGCGCAGGCCGATGGTCTTGCGCGAAGGATGGCTGAGGCGGCGCGGCACTTCCTTGGTCGCTTCGAGGATGAAGGTGTAAGCGCCCGGCGTGGCCGCCTTGAGCAGGCGGAACTGGCGGTTGTCGACGCGGGCATACACGCCCAGCTCGCTCAAGTCGCGGCACAGCAAGGTCAAGTGGTGCTTTTCATCCACGCCACGGATGCGACGCAGGCGCTCGACGGCGCCCTTGTCGTCGAGCTGGCACACCAGCGCGTAGCAGGAATCGGTGGGCAAGGCCACGACGCCACCGGACTGGATGATTTGCGCCGCCTGCTTGATCAGGCGCAATTGCGGGTTTTCAGGGTGAATATGAAAAAATTGACTCATGTTTAAGCGTTCTGGCGAACCAGCTTGTTAAGTTAGCATTATTGTACGCCGCGCAGCGCCGCAATACGTTGTTCGAGCGGCGGATGGGTGGCAAACAGCGCGCCCCAGCCGCCATTGCCGCCGCTGATGCCCAGCGCCTGCATCGATTGGGGCAGTTCGCCCGGCGGTACGCCGCCCAGGCGGGCCAGCGCATGCATCATCGGCGTGGGGCTGCCGAGGAGCTTGGCAGAACCCGCATCGGCGCGGAATTCGCGCTGGCGCGAAAACCAGGCCACGATGATGGAAGCGAGCAAGCCGAAGATCACTTCGCACACCATGACGGTGACGAAATAGCCGATGCCGCGTCCGCCGCCTTCGCGGTTGTTATTTTTCAACAGTACATTGTCGACAAAGAAACCCACCACGCGGGCCATGAAGACGACAAAAGTATTCACCACGCCCTGGATCAGGGTGAGCGTCACCATGTCGCCATTGGCGACGTGGGCGATCTCGTGGCCCAGCACGGCTTCGACTTCATCGCGATTCATGCTTTGCAGCAGCCCCGTCGAGACAGCCACCAACGCCGAATTTTTGAAGGCGCCCGTGGCAAACGCATTTGCATCGCCTTCATACACGGCCACTTCCGGCATGCCGATGCCGGCCCGCTCGGACAGGGCACGCACGGTATTGACCAGCCACAATTCGGTCGACGAAGTCGGGTTGTCGATCACGCGCGCGCCCGTGCTCCACTTGGCCATGGGTTTACTGATCAACAAGGAAAAGATCGAGCCCGTGAAGCCCACCACCAGCGAAAACACCAGCAGGCTGCCCAGGTTCAGGGTGCTGCCCCGCGCCGGATTGCCCACGCCCAGCAAGCTGAGAACGAGCGACAGCACCAGCATCACGGCCAGGTTGGTTGCAATGAAAAGGACGATACGTTTCATGGGCAATGGCTCCGAAAAACAATAATAACTAAAAGATAAGTATGCGGTCGCGACTTTTCAAGCCCACGCACATCCTGCACTTAATGCCTAAGAAAATCGTCGCGAGCGGCAGTGAATTGTGGCCGAGAAGCGCAACTGTGCTTGAGCACAGTGAGCATCGCCGGCCGCAAGTCGCGCCGCGCAGTAGATTTTCGACGGCATTAAAACCAGTCGTGCCAGATGGGCGTGACGTTGGCAGGCAGCGGCGGCAGCTTGGCAAAATCCACGCGCGATTCGCCCGGCGCATGGAAATCCGTGCCGCGCGAAGCAAGGAAGCCGTAGGCGTTGGCCAGTTGCGCGTATTCCGGATACTGGTCCGGACTGTGGCTGCCCGTGACGACTTCGATGGCCACGCCGCCGAGCTGCTTGAATTCATCGAACAGCACGCCTTGCGCCATGTCGCTGAAGCGGTAGCGGCCCGGATGGGCGATGACGGCCACGCCGCCCGCGCCGCGTATCCAGCCCACCGCCTCGGCCAGGGTGGCCCAGCGGTGCTCGACATAACCCGGCTTGCCTTCCGACAGATATTTCTTGAACACGTCGGGAATATTCGCGCATTTCCCCGTTTCCACGATGTAGCGGGCAAAGTGCGTGCGCGACATCAGGTCCGGGTTGCCGACAAATTTCAAGGCCCCTTCATAGGCATCGGGGATGCCGGCCAGGTCCAACTGCCGGGCAATTTCGCGGCCCCGCGCGTCGCGCCCCGAACGTGTCTGGTGCAAGCCCTGCACGAGGCCCGGGTTGTTTTCATCGACTTGCAAGCCCACGATGTGCACGGTCTGGCCGGCCCAGGTGATGGATATTTCCACGCCGGCCACGAAGCGCATGCCCAGGTCCAGCGCAGCCGTGCGCGCGGCGGCGACGCCGGACACTTCATCGTGGTCCGTCAGCGCCCACACATCGACGCCCGCGCGGCAAGCGTACGCGGCCACGGCAGCGGGCGCGAGCACGCCGTCGGAAATATTCGAATGACAATGCAGGTCGACTTTAAGCATGTGAAAACAATACCCTGCACGGGCTCAGCATGAAAGAAGTTTTCATTGTACGCTGCTTGCCCGATAAGGAAGTCGCGTTAGCGACACAGTTGTGCCAGCGCATTACTGCGCCAGGAAGGTTTCCACCAGGCGCGCCAGCTCCGCCGGCTGGTCATGGTGCAGCATGTGGCCCGCGTCCGCCATCATCTCGCAGCGCACATCCTTGATGCAGGCCAAACGCCGGTCGATTTCGATGCGCGCCTCGTCCTTTGGTCCCATCCATTGCCACATATTCGTCTCCATCGCCTCCACCCACAGCACGGGCGCCGTGATGCGGCGCCAGCACGCCATCACTTCTTCCACCTGGTACAGGATGGGATTGACGCGCTTGTGCCGCGGGTCGCCCATGATATCCCACTCGCCCGCCTCGTTCTGCGCCGACCAGTGTTCGGCCAAAAACGCCGCGCGCTCATCCGGCAGGCGCGGATTGGTCTTTTGCAGGCGTTCGGCCACGGCCTGTTGACTCGGATAGCTGCGCATGACGGGCGGCTCGCGCAATTCGTCCAGCCACTTGGCATAGCGGCCCGGCGCCTGCTCCGGCTTCGTCGCCATCATGCCGAAGCCTTCCAGGTTGATGAAGCGGCTGATGCGCTCGGGCCGCACGCCCGCGTACAGGCCGGCCACGTTGGCGCCCATGCTGTGACCGAGCAACTTGACGGGTGCGTCCGGCGAATAGTGCAGCAGCATGGCATCCAGGTCGGCCAGGTAGTCGGGGAACCAGTAAGTATCGGACTGCGTGTAGTCGCTGAGGCCAAAACCGCGCCAGTCGGGCGCGATCACATGCCAGTCGCCTTGCAACTCGTCGACGACGAACTGGAACGAGGCGGCCACGTCCATCCAGCCATGCACCATGAACAGGATGGGCGCGCCTTCGCGGCCCCAATGACGCACATGCGTGCGGGCGCCACGGATGTTGATGAATTCGGAACGGGAAAGTTTCATGGGTTTCATCTGATTGCCTGCCTTGAAAGTGGCGCGGATGGCGCCACATGCTGTGTCTGTAGGATAGTGCGGATATAAAAGTACGACCGTTCGATAATTATACCGGATTGGTGGTCGGCGCCAGGACTTGCCCTGCAACAGCGTAAAATAGCGTACATAGCAGGTAAGCCAAGCAACATTTCCGCGTCCGGCCCAGCCCGGCGCTTCCACCACCGCCATAGGCTAACGATGACACTCTACCAATTGGGCGCCGATGCGCCACAGATTGACGCTTCCGCTTTTGTTGCCGACACGGCCAACGTGATCGGCAAAGTGACCCTGGAAGCGAATACGTCCGTATGGTTCGGCGCAACCATCCGCGGCGACAATGAACGCATCACCGTGGGCGCCAACAGCAATGTGCAGGAAGGCGCCGTGCTGCACACGGACCCGGGCTACCCGCTCGACATCGGCCAGAACGTGACCATCGGCCACCAGGCGATGTTGCATGGATGCACGATTGGCGATGGCGCCCTGATCGGCATCCAGGCCGTGATCCTGAATGGCGCGAAGATCGGCAAGGGCTGTCTGGTCGGTGCAGGCGCGCTGGTCACGGAAGGCAAGGAATTTCCCGACAATATGTTGATCATCGGCTCACCGGCGAAAGCCGTGCGGGCCCTGACGGCAGACGATATCACCAGGCTACAAGGCAACGCCGTGAACTATGTGCAACGCGGCCAGCTATTTAATACGCAACTCAAGAAGATTGGATAAGAGAATGACGACTGAAACCACGGGCGCCGTCAGCGCAGCCCTTACCGGCCAGGATACCCTGCAAAAATTTATTTTCGACAACGCCGCCGTGCGCGGCCAGTTCATCGACGTCTCCGGCACCTGGCAGGAAGTGCTGTCGCGCCACGCCTACCCGACGGCCGTGAAAAAAGTGCTGGGTGAAATGGTCGCCGCCGCCGCCCTGCTGTCGGCCAACCTGAAATTCAACGGTTCCATCATCATGCAAATCCATGGTGACGGTCCCGTGCGCCTGATGGTGGTCGAGTGCGATTCGGACCTGCGCCTGCGCGCCACGGCCAAGCTGGACCCGGACGCCATCGTTCCCGAGGTTGCCACCGTGCCGCAATTGCTCAACGCCACGGGCAAGGGCCGCTTCATCATCACCCTGGACCCGGCCGACAAGGTGCCAGGCCAGCAACCGTACCAGGGCATCGTGCCGCTGGACGGTGACGACATGTCCACCGTAATCGAAAACTACATGTTGCGTTCGGAACAACTCGACACGCGCTTGTGGCTGGCCACGGACGACAGCGTCTCGCGCGGCCTGTTGCTGCAAAAGCTGCCGCACCATGGCGGCAAGGCCGAAGCGACGCCCGTGTCGGAAGAGGACGCACTGGACACGTGGCACCGCGCCGTGATGCTGGCGTCGACCCTGAAAGAGGAAGAAATCCTCGCCACCGACATCGAGACCCTGATGCAACGCTTGTTCTGGGAAGAAACGATCCGCGTCTTCGACCCGCTGCATCCGAGCTTCCATTGCAGCTGCACGCGCGAAAAAGTGGGCAATATGCTCAAGATGCTGGGCGAGGAAGAAGTCAACGGCACGCTCGACGAAGTGGGGCAAGTGGGCGTGAACTGCGATTTCTGCGGCCAGCACTATGAATTCGACAAGGTCGATTGCGCGCAGCTGTTCATCACGGATGCGCCGGCCGAAGTCTTGATTCCGCCTGCAGCGAGCATTAACTAAGCATTACAGTTTCGCCATAATCCCCGCGCCGCCCCTCAGGCGGCGCAATTGTTTCCACTGTCATCATCCCGTCATCAGTTCGTCATCAGCCCGTCACGCGCCGCCGTTACGCTGCGCAGCTTGTATTACTTCCCACTTTCCACAGGCTGATGATGAACTCCCACTTGACGCTGGCCCTGCGCCGCCATTCCTTTCATGTTTTGCTGGGCGCGTGCGCCGCGGGCCTCTCCCTGCCGGCGCTGGCGCAAACGGCCGTGGCCGCCGCCGTGGCATCCGCCGCCACCGACATGGCCGCCGCTGCTGCCCCGGCTGCCGACGACAATACCCCGATGACCACCGTGGAGATTTCCTCGCGCAAGACGCGTTCTTCGGTCGCCCTGAGCAAGAATGAAATCCAGAAAATCCTGCCCGGCACGAATCCCCTGAAAGCCCTGCAAACCCTGCCCGGCGTCAGCTTCCAGACGGCCGATCCATGGGGCAACAACGAGCAAAACCTGTCGCTGTTCGTGCATGGTTTTTCCGGTCAGCAACTCGGCTACACCATGGATGGCGTGCCGCTGGGCGACCAGCAGTACGGCAACTACAACGGCCTGTCGCCGCAGCGCGCCGTGATCAGCGAAAACGTGCGCAGCGTCGTGCTGTCCTCGGGCGCCGGGGACCTGGCGACAGCCTCGACCAGCAACCTGGGCGGCACCATCGAAACCTATTCCAGCGACCCGCTGGCCACGCAAGGCGCCAGCGTGCAGCAAACGGTGGGCAGCCACCGCACTTCGCGCACGTTTGCCCGCTACGACACGGGCGCCTTCGGCGACGGCAGCAGCGCCTATTTTTCCATCCTGCACCATGAAGCGCGCGCCTGGGATTTCGATGCGCGCCAGGGCGGCGACCAGTTCAACGCCAAGTACGTCAACCGCAGCGAAGCGGGCAAGCTGACCCTGTTCTTCAATTACTCGGACAAGATCGAGCCGAACGAAGACAGCACCGTGCATGTGGCCGGCGAGACGAACGCACCGTACACGCGCCCCTTCCTGTACCCGGACTTCAAGGCGACCCTGAATTATTTGTCGCCCACGGGCGCCACGCCTGCCGCAGACGGCAACAATTACCGCAATTACTACAGCGATGCGCAGCGCACCGATTACCTGGCCTACGCCAAGTTCGACGCCAACCTGGGCGAAGGCACGACCTGGTCCAACCAGGTGTATTACCACAAGGATGACGGCGCGGGCGTGGTGGCCGGCCCCATCGGCGTGGCCGGCTTGCCGGGCCTGTTCAGCGTGTACTACCCGAAACAGAACCTGAAACAGGTGTTTGGCAACTCGGGCTACGCCGTGCGCACCACGGAATACGACATCAAGCGGGGCGGCTTCATTTCCACGCTGCGCAAGGAAATCGGCGAGCATCAGCTGGAAGCGGGCCTGTGGCTGGAACAGAACCGCTCGTCCGCCTACCGCCGCTGGTATGCGCTGGACGTCAACAACCCCACCTCGCCGTATGACCGCCCCAGCAATCCTTTGATCACGCAATATGGCAGCGAGATCGACAACAAGGTAGTGCAGCTGCACTTGCAGGATGAATGGCGCATCCGTCCCGATATCGCCCTGCAGGCCGGCTTCAAGTCCAGCCTGCAGTTTGCCGATGGCCAATTCCCCGTGCAGCCGGCCAAGGGCGCCATTGCCGGCGGCTCGACGGCCTTGCCGGTCGGCACCATCAACACGAAAAAATGGTTCTTGCCGCAAGTGGGCGCGCGCTGGGACTTCACGCCGCAAGACCAGCTGTACTTCAATATCCAGAAAAACATGCGCCAGTTCGTCACCTACGGCGGCGGCGGCGCTTCGCCATGGAGCTTGTCGAGCCAGGCTGCGTTCGACCTGTTCAAGCGCGACGCCAAGCCGGAAACGGCCCTCACGTATGAAGTGGGCGTGCGCGGCAGTCACCCCTTGAATCTGGGCGCCATCACGGCCATCGATGGACAAGTCAATGTCTACCACGTCGATTTCAGCAACCGTTTGCTGCAGATCAGCCCGACGCCCGTGATTTCCTCCATCATCGGTGGCAACCCCGTGCTGGCCAACGTGGGCAGCGTGCGCACGGATGGCATCGACATCGCCGGCACTGTGCACTTCGGCAACAATTTTTCGTTCTACAATGCCCTGTCGTACAACCGCTCGCAGTATGCGGACAATTACAACAATGGCGCCGCGCTGGTGTTGACGGCCGGGAAGAACGTGCCCGGTTCGCCGGAATGGCTGAACAAGTTCGTGGCCTCGGCCACCTTTGGCGATATCGAAGTGCAACTGACGGGTGACTATGTGGGCAAGCGCTACGCGACGTACACCAACGATTTGTCCGTGCCCAGCTATTTCCTGATGGGCCTGGGCGTGTCGGGCAAGCTGCCGGCCATGGCCAGCTGGCTGAAAAACCCCCGCTGGCGCTTGAACGTCAGCAACCTGGCCAACCGCGAAGGTTCGCTGAACGTGGTGGTGGGCGCGGCCGACAAGACCTACAACACCTTCCCGATCGCCCCGCGCCAGGGCTTCCTGACCCTGACGGCGGATTTCTGATGCGCGAGCCTATCCTCCCGCAACGGCATTTTTCGCGCCGCAGCTTCGTCCAGGCGGCCGTGGGCGGCCTGGCCCTGGCCAGCGCGCCCGGCTTTGCCGCCGGCCTGCTGGCCCCGCCTCCCGCGCGTCCGCTGGTGTTCGCCCACCGCGGCGCCAGCGCCCTGCGCCCCGAGCACACCTTGGCGTCGTATGCCAAGGCCATCCTCGACGGCGCCGACTACGTGGAGCCCGACCTGGTCGCCACGCGCGACGGCATCCTCGTGGCGCGCCACGAAAGCAATCTGATCGACACCACCGACGTGGCGCGCCGGCCTGAATTTGCCAGCCGGCGCGGCAAGAAGATGGTCGACGGCGAATGGCACGAAGGCTGGTTCGTCGACGACTTCACCCTGGCGGAACTGAAAACCCTGCGCGCCATCGAACGGTTGCCGAAAGTACGCGCCGGCAACACCTTGTACGATGGACAATTCCAGATACCGACCTGGGAAGAAATCATCGATTTTGTTGCAGCGCAATCTGCCGCCAGCGGACGCATCATCGGCCTCGTGCCGGAGCTGAAAAGCTCCACGTATTTCCGCGATGCGGGCCTGGCGCTGGAAGACCGCTTCCTGTCGACCATGTTGGCGCACGAGTACACGCGCCGCGCGCCCATCGAGATCCAGTCCTTCGAAGTGGCGAATTTGAAGTACGTGCGCGAGAAGCTGGGACGGCGCGCCAACGTGCGCCTGATGCAACTGGTGGTGGGCGGCGATGTGCGCCCGATGGATGTGGCCAAGGCGGGCGGCAAGCTGACCTTCGGACAAATGACGACGCCGGCCGGCTTGCGCGACATCGCCGCCTACGCAGACGTGGTGGCGCCGCCCACGCGTGGCGTCATCCCGCTGGGCGCCGACCAGCGCCTGGCCAAGCCCACGACCATCGTCGACGATGCGCACCAGGCGGGCTTGCTGTTGCATACCTGGACCTTCCGCCCGGAAAACCGTTTCCTGGCAGCTGACTTCCGCGATGGCAATGGCGAAAATGCGCGCAACGAAGCCGGCTCCGTGGCGGAAATGCGGCGCTATATCGAAACGGGACTGGACGGCTTTTTCAGCGACGATCCGGGCCTGGGACGCATCGCCGCCGGATAAACATTTCGTAACAAATTCATTTTCAGGGCGTGGCCGGCGGCTACGCCCTTATTATTCGTTTCTTGAATTACTGAAATTGGAATTTGAAATTAGACATATATCGCCAACTCCATTATTGTGCAATGCAACAACAGACCATTCATGGAGGGCATATGTCCACTTTTACCAACACCTACAGCAATGACGACAACTATTTCAGCAACCTGGGCCGCGCCACGCGCGCCTTCCTGGGCGCCCTGCTCGCTTCCAAGCCGTACAGCGAACTGGCACAGAAGAATGTCATCGTCACGAACACCAGCGCCAGCAGCGCCGAAGAACAGCGCTATGTGCGCCCAAGCAAGCGCGACATCGCCCTGCTGAACTCGGAAGCGGCCCGTTATGAAAACCTGATGCCGAATCTGGCCTCAGAACTGCGCTTCCTGGCGTCGCGCGGCTAAAAAACGTTCATGGCGGCATTGCCTGCGCCTCGCCCTGGATGTTTTTTAAGCTATCCAGGCACTACTAATTAAAAAGGAAATTTTATGATGTTTCTCGAAACCGTACTGGTCGCTGTAGCCGTCGTGGTCACCGGCATCCATTTTTACCTGATCTCGACCGGCAAAGCCCGTTTCTGATCCAGCAGCAATCAGCATCCACCAGCCGCGCCATGCGGTAGTCGTGTGTAGCAGTACAAGGTAGCAACAAAGGCAATATATGATATGTCAGCCTGGCAATCGGTCCAGGCTGACAAGCGGGAAGTCGTCAGTACTCAGTGTGGCGCAGCAGCGTCCACCGGCGTTTCCAGCAGCGGCGGGGTCTGGCCCTTGCGCACGATCTGCACGAAAATCTCATTCTGTTTGACCATGCCCAGCTCATAGCGGGCACGCTCCTCGACGGCGCCCGTACCATCTTTCAGGTCGCGCACTTCGGATTCGAGCTTGGCGTTGCGCGCCTTCAATTCCACATTCTTCTTGTTGGCCAGCGCCACTTGGGCTTCCATGTCGGCAACACGCAGCCAGCCGCCTTTACCCAGCCAGAGGGGAAATTGGATCAACAGCAGCAGAGCTGCCAGGGCGAGCGTAATCAGGCGCATGGGGCATTCAGTTAACAAACCGGCCGGATATCTCCGGCCGGCCAGTGGGTTTTACATCAGCTTACTTCAGATTATAGAACGCATCGCGGCCAGGGTAGCTGGCGATGTCGCCCAGGTCTTCTTCGATACGCAGCAGCTGGTTGTACTTGGCCATGCGGTCCGAACGCGACATCGAGCCGGTCTTGATCTGCAGGGCGTTCGTGGCAACGGCGATATCGGCGATGGTCGAATCTTCCGTTTCGCCCGAGCGGTGCGAAATGACGGCCGTGTAACCGGCGCGCTTGGCCATTTCGATGGCGGCGAAGGTTTCCGTCAGGGTGCCGATCTGGTTGATCTTGATCAGGATCGAATTGGCGATGCCCTTCTGGATGCCTTCTTTCAGGATCTTGGTGTTGGTGACATACAGATCGTCGCCGACCAGTTGCACTTTCTTGCCCAGTTCCGCCGTCAGGATCGCCCAGCCGTCCCAGTCGCCTTCATGCATCGCGTCTTCGATCGAGATGATCGGGTACTTGTCGCACCAGGTCGCCAGCAGGTTGGTGAACTCGGTAGCCGTCAGGCTCAGGCCTTCGCCTTCCATTTCGTATTTGCCGTTCTTGTAGAACTCGGACGCGGCGCAATCGAGGCCGATGGCGATCTGCGTGCCTGGCTCGTAACCGGCTTCTTCGATGGCCTGGATGATCAGCTTGATGGCTTCTTCATGGTTGGCCAGCGATGGCGCGAAACCGCCTTCGTCGCCCACGTTGGTGTTCAGGCCCTTCTTGTGCAGGATCTTTTTCAGCGTGTGGAACACTTCCGCGCCGTAGCGGACGGCTTCCTTGAACGACGGGGCGCCCACGGGAATGATCATGAATTCCTGGATGTCCAGGTTGTTGTCGGCGTGTGCGCCGCCATTGATGACGTTCATCATCGGCACTGGCATCTGCATGGCGCCCGAACCGCCGAAATAGCGGTACAGCGGCAAGCCCGCTTCTTCAGCGGCAGCCTTGGCGACAGCCATGGAGACGGCCAGGATGGCGTTGGCGCCCAGGCGCGATTTGTTTTCCGTGCCGTCCAGGTCGATCAGGGTACGGTCCAGGAACGCCTGTTCATTGGCGTCCAGGCCCATGATGGCTTCGGAGATTTCGGTATTGATGTTTTCGCATGCTTGCAGCACGCCCTTGCCGAAGTAGCGCTTGGCGTCGCCATCGCGCAATTCCACGGCTTCGCGCGAACCGGTCGAGGCACCCGACGGCACGGCGGCACGGCCCATCACGCCCGATTCCAGCAACACATCGCATTCGACGGTCGGATTGCCGCGCGAGTCCAGGATCTCGCGACCGATAATATCAACAATAGCACTCATGTCATTCTCCAAAGTTAAGCGTAACAGGGGCTGCACACTGCGTTCTGATGCGCAATTGCACAAAGGGGGCAAAGAAACTCCCGGCGGTAACCATCTGGCCGGGAGCTGTCTTACGGGTAATACTGTCGCAATCGACCGCGTTATTGCGCAGCGGCGTTGGCTTCTTTGTGCGCCAGCGCTGCCTTGATGAACGAGGTAAACAAGGGATGGCCGGTGCGTGGCGTCGACTTGAACTCGGGATGGTATTGCACGCCCATATACCATGGGTGGGAATTTTCACCCGTGCGTGGCAATTCCATGATTTCGCACAAATCTTCGCTCGGCGTGCGGGCCGAGACGATCAGGCCAGCCGCTTCGACACGGGCCAGGTAGTGATTGTTGGCTTCGTAGCGATGGCGGTGACGCTCGGTCACCACGCTGCCGTAGATCTCGGCGGCGAGGGTGCCCGGATTGACGGCGCAGGTTTGCGCGCCCAGGCGCATGGTACCGCCCAGGTCCGAGTTTTCATCGCGCAACTCGACTTTACCATCGTGGTTTTGCCACTCATTGATCAGTGCAACGACAGGTTGATCCGTATCAAGGTCGAACTCGGTCGAATTCGCGTTCGGCATGCCTGCCTTGTTGCGCGCGTATTCGATCAGGGCCACTTGCATGCCCAGGCAGATGCCCAGGTAAGGGATCTTGTGCTCACGGGCGAACTGGGCCGCCATGATCTTGCCTTCCACGCCGCGCTTGCCGAAGCCGCCCGGCACCAGGATGGCATCGTACTTGGCCAGGTTCTCGCAGCCCGTCGTTTCGATTTCTTCCGAATCGATGTACTCGATGTTGACGCGGCTTTCCGTGTGGATGCCGGCGTGGCGCAGCGCTTCGATCAGCGACTTGTACGACTCGGTCAGCTCGACATACTTGCCAACCATGCCGACGGTCACTTCCGCCTTCGGGTGTTCCATCGTGTAGATCAGCTTGCTCCAGATCGACAGGTCGGCCGGCGCAGGATCGAGGTCCAGCGCTTCGCAGATGATGGCGTCGAGGCCCTGGTCGTGCAGCATTTGCGGCACTTTATAGATGGTGTCGACATCCCACACGGAAATGACGGCGTGCTCTTCGATGTTCGAGAACAGCGAGATTTTCGCGCGCTCGTCTTCCGGAATGGCGCGGTCGGCACGGCACAGCAACGCGTTCGGCATGATGCCGATTTCGCGCAGCTTTTGCACCGAGTGCTGCGTCGGCTTGGTTTTCAGTTCACCGGCCGAGGCGATGTAAGGCACCAGGGTCAGGTGGATGAACGCCGTGTTCTTGCGGCCGGCGCGCAGGCTCAGCTGGCGTGCCGCTTCCAGGAATGGCAACGATTCGATATCGCCGACGGTGCCGCCGATTTCGCACAGGGCCACGTCGTAACCTTCGGCGCCACGGCGGATGTAATCCTGGATTTCATTGGTGATATGCGGAATCACCTGCACGGTCTTGCCCAGATATTCGCCCCGGCGTTCCTTGCGGATCACCGATTCATAGATCTGGCCAGTGGTGAAGTTATTCACCTTTTTCATGCGGGTGGAGATGAAGCGCTCGTAGTGACCGAGGTCGAGGTCGGTTTCGGCCCCGTCATCGGTGACAAATACTTCACCGTGTTGCATAGGGCTCATCGTGCCAGGATCGACGTTGATATACGGGTCGAGCTTGAGCATGGTGACTTTAAGGCCGCGCGATTCGAGGATCGCGGCGAGGGAGGCGGCGGCAATCCCTTTTCCAAGGGAAGACACAACGCCACCAGTGACGAAGACAAATTTGGTCATTGCAGATGGTGCCGAACGGCACGTGCGGGAAATTGAAATTATACACTAAAGCCCGCCTGCGGCGCTCTCCACACGTGGAAATTTGCGCCAAATGTCGACGATCGCCCCCGCTCCTGCGGTCTACACACAACAAAATTACTCAATAGTAATAATTGCAATATTTTTAATTCCTTAATTTGTGTGGGCGAGCGAACAGACCCTGCCGCGTCCTGGCGGCAGACTGGAATTTTTCAACGGAGGTCCATCATGAGCTACGAAGAACGCGACGCCTACGGCATGTATGTCAACCGCGGCCACAAAGGTCCCGGCCCTGAACTGATGGGTGCCGATACCCTGATCGGCGACCATGTGCACAACGCCAAGGATGAACACCTGGGCGAAATCAAGGAAATCATGATCGACATGCGCAGCGGCAAGATTGCCTATGCCGTCATGTCGCACGGCGGTGTCTTCACCATCGGCGAAAAGCTGTTCGCCGTGCCCTGGGAAGCGCTGCTGCTCGACACCGTCAACAAACGCTTCACGCTCAACGTCGACAAGGAGCGCATCGAAAACGCCCCCGGCTTCGACACGGATAACTGGCCGGACATGGCGGACAGCGCCTGGGCGACGTCGATCCACAGCTATTATGGAACGACGCCGCGCGAGTATTAATTCGCCCCAAGCGCAGGGCTGGGGTTTGACTAGAACCGGTACTCCAGCCCCGCCACATACGTCCTGCCCCGTGCCGTGCTCAGCGGCGTATTCTCTTGCGACTGCGACGGCATCGAGTTCAGGCGGTTCAGCGCTTCCGAAAAATCCTTGTTCATGGCGTTCTGTACGGACAGGCGCAGGAACAGATTCTTGCTGACCTGGTAGCTGGCATACAGGTCGATCACGGCGGGGATCTTCGGATTGTCGGCTTTGAGCACTTCGCCCGTCGCCTCATCGGCTTCATTCTCCGGCGACAGGCGGCGGTTCGAACCCGTGTGCTTGAGGATGGCACCCACTTCCAGTTTATTGTCCAGCAAGCGCGTGCCCACGTCGAGGTTGTAGTACACGCTGGGCAGCTCGCTGATGTCGGCGGCGCCAAACCAGGCGCTGGCGATCGAGGTGGGCTGGCGCGTCGTCTCACGCGTGTACGACAGGCGCGCATAGGCCGGCCCCAGCTGATATTGCGCTTCCAGCTCCCATCCCCGCGAGTACACGGGCGTGGCCGAGTTGATGTAGATATACATATTGGTCACGTACTCATCCACATTCTGCCAATCCTTGGCGATCACTTCCGCGATATTGCACTTGCGGCCGCTGTCGCACACGAGGAAGGACTGGCTGGTGATATAGCCGTCGATCTTGCTCTTGAAATACAGGGCCTTGAAGTTCAGCGCGTCACTCGCGCTCAGCAAGCCATGCAGGCTGGAATTGAAGCCCAACTGGTAAGTCGTCGCCTTCTCCCCTTTCAGGAAGGGGTTCATGGAAGCGCCGCCATCGTTGGAGAAAAACACTTCCTGCGGATTCGGGCCGCGCATGGTGCGCTCGGCGCTGGCAAACGGCTGGAACCACGGCGCCACCTGGGCCGACAGCATCAGCGAAGGATTCACGCCGTGTTCTTTCAGCGCAATGCGGGACGCGCCTTGCGGGAAGCACTGCACGCGCAGATCGCAGGCAGGCTTGTAGCCCGTCAGCTCGAAGCTCGTATAGTTGAGGCCGGCATTGACTTGATAGATGCCACGGTTGTATTGCAGGCCGGCATACACGCTGTCGATCTTTTGCCGTCCTTCCGGCCCGAAAGTATTGTTTTCAATCGATTGCTGGTTCGCCTCGGGGTTGTCGGGATCGTCGACCAGGCTTTCCACGTGTTTGCTGTATCTGTTGCGCATCAGCTTGCCGCCCAATGTCACCAAAGCATCCCCGCCGGCCAGCCTGAAGCTGCTGGTGTTATTGATATCGAAGGCATCGGCGCGGTTGGCCGCATTCGTGTTGATGAAATTGGTCAGCGCCTCGGGCATGTATTTCTGGTTTCCACGGCTGCTGCTGGCGACCACATTGAGGTCGATCAATTCCGAAAACGGCGTGTAGTGATATTTTATGTAGTAATCGTCGCTCTGGATGTCGCGGCGCGTAAAGGTGCTGCGGTAATCGCGCGCCGACAATTCCAGCGCGTGAAAGTCGCTCAGCTTCAGGTCCAGCTTGAGCAGCTGCGACTTGGGCTTTTGCTTGTAATAGCGGTTATAGCCGAAACCGAATTCTTCGCTGTTGACGCCCTTGGCATTCTTGTAGTTGTTGCCGATCACGCTCGCGCTGGTGGCGGCCATGAAGCCCACGCTGCCGCCATCGAAGGCAGGGTTTTTCATGGCCACGGCCAGCATGGCGCTGCGCCCCACGCCATTATTTCCTGTCGACATCTTCGTGCGCGCCCCCGTTTTTTCACCGGCGAAGACCACGTCATCGACGCCGATGGTGCGGAAATTGGCGCTGCCGGCCAGCGCATTGACGCCGTCGCCGCCGATGACATTGCCGCGCGACACGTCCACGCCGATGATGAAATTCGGGTCTATCAGGGTGTCGAACTGGCTGCTGGGCACGCCGCCATGCGAGACCGACGATGGCGCGCTGCCATAATAATTCTGGCTCACGCCATCGACCATCATGTTGACGCGCCCCAGGCCCGACAAGCCGCGGATGTTGACGCTGACGGCGCCCTGTGCCGGATCGATCTGGGTAAACGTGCCCGGCATGCTGCGCACGATCTGGTCGACCGGCTGCAAGCGGGTGTCCGGCCCGCGCGCGCTGACGGCGCCCGGTTTTTCCAGCGCCTGGCGTTCCGCAGGGATCGCCTCGCCCGACACATTCAGCGGCGAAAGCTCGACCTTGCCGCCGGTATTTTCTTGCGCCCACGCCTGTTGCGCGAGCACGGCCATGCACACGCCCACGGCATGCGCCATTCTCTTGATAGTCATACACCCTCGATTTGTTATGGTTAGATTTTTAATGAATACAATCGGCATCCTCATGCCTTGTCCTGTCCTGGCTCCAGCTTGAACGACACGGGCAAGGTGACCGTCACCGTGCCCTGGTGCAAGACCGTGGCGGGTGGCGCCGGCAGCGGTTGTGCGCGCTGCAGCACTTGCAGCGCTTCGCGGTCGAGCAGCACCGTGCCCGATGACGTGATCAATTCGCTGGCCAGCAGCTTGCCGTCGCGGTCCACCTGGAAGCGCACCCAGGCGGCGCCGGCCCGCTTGCGCTGGCGCGCGTCCCCCGGATAGCGCTTGAAATGGGCCAGGTGGCTGAGCACCTGGCTTTGCCAGCTGGCCGGCGCCGCGCTGGCGGGCGGCGTGTCGCTGTTGAACGGCGCCGCCTGCGGACCGCGCACGGCGGCCGGTCCCGGCGTGGCGCTGCTGCTGGCCTGCGCAGGCAATGACGCATCCTTGGCGGCATCCTTGCCCGGATCCGTCACGGGACTGGCGGCCGCCTTCGCTTCCTTTTCCGCGGCGACGATCTCCGGCGTGGCGGCGCGCGCCAGCACCGGCAGCGCTGCCTGCCTGGTCGGACTCTTTGGCGGCCGGGCGGCGCTGGAGGCGGCCGACTGGCGCGCGCCCACGGCCACCGTCGGCCGCGTTTCCGCCGACATCGCTTGCGCGGCAAACACCAGCATCACGCTGGCGGGCGGCTGGACGGGCGCCAGGGCCGCAGGCTGCCAGACCGCCCACAGCAGCAGCGCCAGCGCTGTGGCCACCACCAGCGACGTGGCGATGCCCCAGCTCAAGACGGGACGCAGCGCCAGCGTGGTCGCCCCTTTCACCCGCCCTCCCGGCCGACCAGGCCCACTTTCAAATAGCCGGCCTGGCGCAAGGCATCCATCACGCCCAGCACGTCTTCATACGCGGCTTGCTTGTCGGCCTGGAAAAACAGCGTGCGCTGGCGGTCGCCGCCCGTCTCGGCGTCGAGCAAGCGGCCCAGCTGCTCGCGCGCCACGGGAGATTCCCCCAGGTACAGGCTGTGGTCCGCTTTCAGGGAAACGAACAGGGGCTTGTCGGGGCGCGGCTCGGGCTTGGCCGTGGCGGCCGGCAAGTCGATTTTCAAGTCGACGGTGGCCAGCGGCGAGACCACCATGAAAATGATCAGTAGCACCAGCATCACGTCGATGAAGGGCGTGACATTGATCTCGCAGAGCTCCGGCATGTCGGCCGTATCGTCGTCCGGTGACGGAAACAGGGAAGCCATGGCTCAAGCCTGCTTGCGCGTGTCGAGGTCGCGGCTCAGCATCAGCAGCACTTGCGCCGAGGCGGCGCGCAGCTGCGCCTTGTACTGGTTGATGCCAAGGCTGAGCACGTTATAAATGACGACGGCGGGAATCGCCGCCACCAGGCCCAGTGCCGTCGCCAGCAAGGCTTCCGCGATGCCCGGCGCCACGGTGGCCAGATTCGTGCTCTGGCTGACGGCGATGCCGATAAAACTGTTCATGATGCCCCACACGGTGCCGAACAGGCCGACGAAGGGCGCCACGGCGCCGATGCTGGCCAGCAGGCCGATGCCCTGCGTCATCGCGCGCACCTGCTGCGCGATCAATTGCTCCTGGCGAAAGCCGGCCCGTTCTTTCAACGCTGCCGCCGTCGCATTGACGTGCGACAAGCTCAGTTCCTGCTGCACATCATCGAGCAACTGTTGCGCCAACAAAGACGCTCCGCCCTTTACTGCCGCGTCCGGCAAGGACGTGGCCGACTTCAGCATGGCGACGGCCAGCGCCGCCGAGCGCCGGGCTTGCAGCAAGCTGGCCCCCTTCACCAGCAAGACCACCCAGGTAGCCAGCGCGGCGATCAACAAGCCGATGAGCACGCTTTTCACCACCTGGTCGGCGGCGAAAAACATGCCCAGCGGCGACATGTCGTGCGGCAGCGCGGACGCTTGCGCCGTGACATGAAAGAGGGAAAGAATGACACCGCAGGTGGCGGCCTTGATACACAACAAAGAGAGTCGCATGGAAGCTTCAACAGGTAACAGGCATGGCTGCGCCAACGGCGCGCACGCGCATGCAAAAAAATCGGACGGACTACCTGGCTGCTGCGAAGAAGCTTGCTGGGGGAGAGTGCCGGGCAGAACGCCCGGCGGAGATACAAGGAATTATTTGGCGCTGGCGGTGGCGGGCGCCACAACCGGCGTAAACCACACAAAGTCCGCCTGCGGCGCCAGCACCGTGGCGCCGCGCTGCGCCAGCACCAGCACCAGCGGCGACGGGCCGCCCGTCAAGTCCTGCACGTGCAGTGGCACGCCCAGGTCCTTGTGCGCATGGTAGGCGCCGGCGATCAGCATGGCCGGCGCGGGCGCGGCCAGCAGGCGCTCGGCCATGCGGCGGTCGCGCTGCTGCTGCACCGACAGCATGGCGGCCAGGCGCGGCGCGTCGATCTGGTTGTCGTGCATGACGCGGATGATGTCTTTCAATTTATCATGCACCTTGGCATCGTTGGCCAGGTTGGAATACTTGCCCTGCACGGCCGGCTTGTCGATAAACAGTTGCTTGATTTCGCTGCGATCCAGGTTGGCCGACCAGACGGGGTATGGCGCGCGCATCACGGTCATGACCAGGTCGCCATATTGCTCCCACTTCCAGCTTGGCTGCCAGGCCAGCAGCTCGGCCACGTGTTCGGGGCGCACGACGGGGTCCGTCTGCAGCCACGGCTTGACCTTGTCCACCTTGGCTTGCTGGTCCGGATTCAGCATTTCCAGCAGTACGCTGCCTTGCGGACGCTGGCCCTGCAATTGCTGCAGCAGCCATTGCTCGATCTGGTGATGGCTGAGCTGGTCATGCTGCTCGCCGATGATCACGCGCGGGGCGGCGGCCAGCTGGGCCAGCAATTGCTCGGCGCTCAGGCGCTGGCCGCTGCGCAGGTCGACGATCTCGCCCAACTGGCGCACGTCCTGCGCAGCGGAGATCGCGGCGGCGCCAGTGGCCGCGCCGCTCACGGGTGCGACACTGCTGCAGGCGCTCAGCGCCAGCACGCAGGCGGGCAGGACGGCGGTGAGGGACAGGGGGAATTTCATGGCATGGCCTTTCGGGTCAACGCTGTTGTAAAAACACTCAGGCGGGCATTTTAATGGAAATGATTCTCATTTACAACCAATGTAAGGCGAACCATGCAGATTTTTTTACAACTGGCAAAAAATCAATATGGTGCTTCGGTGAAATCCCCGGGCGCGGAGTAGAATAAAAAAAACGGAGGACTCGCGTGAATCAAACTGACCAGTTGGCGGTACTGAAAAAACCGCTGCCCGCATCCCTTGCTGCCGTACTTTCCCTGATCTTTGCCGACCGCTTTTCCATGACGCAAGCCATGCGCGAACACCATGGCCGCGACGAGTCGAGCTATCCCCCCATGTTACCGGACGCCGTCATCTTCACCCATTCCACCGAGGAAGTAGCGGCCGCCGTCAAGCTGTGCAGCGCACATGATGTGCCCGTCATCGCCTATGGCAGTGGCACCTCGCTCGAAGGCCACGTGCTGGCCCTGCATGGTGGCGTCACGATTGATCTGTCGCAAATGAACGCCATGGTCGCCGTGCATCATGAAGACTTGACGGCCACCGTGCAGGCGGGCGTGACGCGCAAGCAACTCAATGAAGAAATCCGCGACACGGGCCTGTTCTTCCCCATCGACCCTGGCGCCAACGCATCCCTCGGCGGCATGGCCGCCACGCGCGCCTCGGGCACGAATGCCGTGCGCTACGGCACCATGCGCGAAAACGTGCTGGCCCTGACGGTGGTAACGGCCGATGGGCGCATCATCAAGACGGGCACGCGGGCGAAAAAATCCTCGGCCGGCTACGACCTGACGCGCTTGTTTGTCGGCAGCGAGGGCACCTTGGGCATCATCACGGAAGTGACGGTCAAACTGTATCCGCTGCCCGAAGCGATCTCGGCCGCCGTGTGCTCGTTCCCCGGCACGGGCGAAGCCGTTAACGCCGTGATCCAGACCATCCAGATGGGTATTCCTGTAGCGCGGGTCGAATTTCTCGATGAAAACGGCGTCAAAGCCATCAACACCTACGACAAGATGGCTTTGCCAGAGAAACCGCTGCTGCTGTTTGAATTCCACGGCACGCCGGCCAGCGTGGCCGAGCAGGCGCAGCTGGTGCAAGCCATCACGGCGGAGCACGGCGCCAGCGATTTCGCGTGGGCCAGCCGCCCCGAAGACCGCTCGCGCCTGTGGGCCGCGCGCCACAACGCGTATTTCGCCCTGCTGCAGATGCGCCCCGGCAGCCGCGCCATTTCCACCGATTGCTGCGTGCCCATTTCGCGCCTGGCCGAATGCATCCTGGCCACCAAGGCCGATTGCGAGGCGCAGGGCCTGGTCTACGCCATCATCGGCCACGTGGGCGACGGCAATTTCCACGTGCAGATGCTGGTCGACCCCGATGATCCCGCCGACATCGCCCGCGCGGAAAAGGTCAACAGCGACATGGTCACGCGTGCCATCGGCATGGACGGCACCTGCACGGGCGAGCACGGCGTAGGCATGCACAAGATGGCTTTCCTGGTGGAAGAGCATGGCGAAGGCGCCATCGACACCATGCGCGCCCTCAAGCACGCGCTGGACCCGAAGAACATCATGAATCCGGGCAAGATTGTGCGCTGGTAATCAGGCCGTCAACTCCATGCGCATCGGCACGAAGGCGATGCCATCCATTTCCACCCTCGGCCCCGTGGCGACAAAACCCAGGCTGGCGTACAAGGGCAAGGCGTAGGCTGAAGAGTTGACGGTAAAGGCCGTCACGCCGCCCCTGGCCAGCGACGCCTCGCGGGCGGCCTGCCACAGGCGGCGCGCCATGCCGCGCCGGTGCAGGGCGCGCGGCACAAACATGTGGAACAGGTGCGTGTTGTCGCGCATGGCCACCACGCCGGCCAGTTCGCCGTCGAGATGCGCCAGCTGGTAGGCATAGCGCGATTGCGACAGATAGCCTTCGATGGCCGGCTGGCGGCAGTGCTCGATGAACTTTTCCGCCCCCGTGCCATCGGGGTGCAAGGTCAAGAAGGGCATCAGGTCGTCGATCAGGGCGACGATGGCGGGCGCGTCGGCGACCAGGGCGGGACGCAGGGTGATGGTGGGCAAGGATTGATTCATCCAGTAATTTTGCCATATCCCGCCACTGCGCGGCAATTCAGCGCTTCAATTCAGCAGATCAATTTACCCAAAACAATTTACGCAGCATGGCCATGCCTGTGGGCGCATGGTCCATGCCTCTCTGTACTGGTCCTGACAGGTAGCGCAGCAAGGGAGACACGAGGTGGCGCGCCGTGACGGGCTGGCAGCCGGCCAGCCTGACCGGCCCGGTTTTCGGCACCAGCACTTCGTTGCGCTGACGGTGAAACAGGCTCGCAACATTCAAGCCTTGCTTGTCCGCGCAAATGCTGCTGAAGAGCGATTCGAACAAGCTGGCATTGGCAGGCGCGGCCAGCAGCTGTTTGCCTTCCAGCACCGGCAGAATATGCCCGACCAGCGTTTTCCAGGCATCGAAGTCCCGTTCGCTCAAGGTTTCGGGGAAAACACTGCTGAGTTGGCCCGGATGGCCAATCCACTCGTCCTCGTCATCCGTTTCCGCCAGCACCAGTTGGCGCAGCTTTTCGCTGCTGTTAACACCCGCCAGCAGCAAACCATGGGCGCGCCGCAGCGCGGCTGGATCGCGCACACGCAATGCTGGCGTGCCGGGCCCGTTGTCGAATGCGGCACTCAGCTCGGCGGAGGCCTCCAGAAAATAATGATAGCCGAGCAGCCACTGCACATCGCTCTGGTCGACGCGAAAGCGCGCTTCCAGCTGGTAATGCTGCTGGTAATATTGCTCCGTTCGACTGTCCGCCCCGCTGTCTTCCCCATCCCGCGTGCCGATCACCGGTCGCTTGGGAATAGCAAACATATATTGCTCTTCCGGCGTCAGCGTACCGTCGCCATTCAAGTCGCTGCCCCAGGTGGCGGGCACCAGCAGCAAGCCGTCGTCCTTGCTACGCAACACGATTTTCTCCAGCACGCGCCGCGTCGTCCGCAATTCATCGCGCAAGGCGGCAAAGGCGACGCGCAAGCCTTCCTGATCCAGCTGCTGCAGCGATAATTGTCCTTGCTGCTCCGGCGGATAATGGTCGGCCAGGCGCAGCAATCGTTTGGCGGTGGCAATGTCGCGGCAGAGCACCCAGGCTTGCTGCGCCTGTGGCGTCGTGATTGGCTGCACCTGCAAGTTGCCGGCGCAGCTGCGCGCCATGCCTGCCGCGCTGGTGAAATCGGGCGCGGCGGCAAGCGCCACGTTGCAATAAAGGCAAATCATAACAAGGTAGCAGCAGCGGAAAAAGGCGTGCATGCACGGCTCCTGGAAGTGGATGAATGGGTGACTCCAGCTTAATCACTCGCTTGCAGTGAGCCTTAACAAAATGCAAGCTTGTATCTATTCAAACTCCACGAGCATCAAGGTTTCAACAGAAATCGCGGCTGCTGGTCCTCAAACGCCCCAGCAAATGCGACATGTCGACCAGGCGCTTGGCCACCAGGTTGCATACCTGCCCTTCGCGCTGCCACACGCCATACACGCCCAGCAGGGGCGCGCTCAGCACTTCGCGCCGCTGGCTTTCCACCAGGTCCGGCCAGACGATGACGTTGACCGTGCCCGTTTCGTCTTCCAGTGTCATGAAGATCACGCCCTTGGCCGTGCCCGGACGCTGGCGCACGGTGACGATGCCGCAAGCGCGCGCCAGTTGTCCGCTCGTGTAGGTCATCAAGGTGGACGCGGGCAGGAAACGCTGTTCCAGCAATGACTTGCGCAGCAGCGCCAGCGGGTGGCGGCCCAGGGTCAGGCCTTGCGCGCGGTAATCGCTGACGATGCTCTCGCCTTCCGTCGGGGCGGCCAGCACGGGCAAGTCCTCCTCTGGTGTGGTGGAGCGCAGCAAATCCTTGTCGGGCACGGCGCCAGCCGCCTGCCACAGCGCCTCGCGCCGGTGGCCTGCCAGCGCGTGCAGGGCGTTGCCGGCAGCGAGCACCTGCAAGTCATGACGGTCCAGGCCGCCACGCAGGGCCAGGTCGGCCACGTCGACAAAGGCGGCGATGGCGCGCGCATCCTCAATGCGCCGGGCGGCCTCGGCGCGCATGCCAAACAGGCTGTTCAAGCCCAGGCGCACGGCGGGTGAGGTGCCCTGCCCTTCTTCCAATGCCGCTTCCCAGCCGCTGACGGCCACATCGACGGGCAGCACTTGCACGCCATGCCGGCGACCATCCTGCACCAGTTGCGAGGGGCTGTAAAAGCCCATGGGCTGGCTGTTGAGCAAAGCGCACAGGAAGACGGCCGGTTCATGGCATTTCAGCCAGGAACTGGCGTAGGTCAGCAGGGCGAAACTGGCCGCGTGCGACTCGGGAAAACCGTATTCGCCAAAGCCCTCGATCTGGCTGAAGATGGCTTCCGCAAACTCCCGTTCATATGCATTTTTGACCATCGTTTCGACGATACGTTCCTTGTAATTGTTCATGCCACCCTTGCGCTTCCAAGCCGCCATGGCGCGCCGCAACTGGTCCGCCTCGCCGGGCGTGAAATCGGCCGCAATGATGGCCACCTGCATCACCTGTTCCTGGAAGATGGGGATGCCCAGCGTGCGTCCCAGCGCCTTTTGCAAGCCCTTCGGAAACACCACGGGTTCCTTCTGCTGGCGCCGCTGCAAATACGGATGCACCATGCCGCCCTGGATGGGACCGGGGCGCACCAGCGCCACCTCGATGACGAGGTCGTAGAATTCACGGGGGCGCAGCCGGGGCAACATGCTCATCTGCGCGCGCGACTCGATCTGGAACACGCCGATGGTGTCGGCCTGGCACATCATGTCGTAGGTGGCGGGGTCTTCGGCGGGAATATCCTGCAGGCGGAATTGTTCGCCGCGCCGCGCACTGAGCAACTCCAGGGCGCGGCGCAGGGCCGACAACATGCCCAGCGCCAGCACGTCGACCTTCATTAAGCCCAGTTCCTCCAGGTCGTTCTTGTCCCACTCGATGACGCTGCGCTCGGCCATGCTGGCGTTTTCAATCGGCACCAGGCGCGATAATTTTCCCTGAGCGATGACAAAGCCGCCCGGATGTTGCGACAAATGGCGGGGAAAGCCCAGCAGCTGCTGCGCCAGGCCGGCCCACTGCTGCGACAACTCCGCTTCCGGGTCGAGCCCGCATTCGGCCAGGCGCTCCAGCAGATCGTGCTTGCCGTCGAACCAGCGATGCGCCTTGGCCACCTTTTCCACGATGGCCAGGTCGATCCCCAGCGCCCGGCCGCTGTCGCGCAAGGCGCTTTTCGGCCGGTAGCTGATTACTACGGCAGCCAGCGCGGCCCGCTCGCGGCCATATTTGCCGTAGATATATTGAATGACCTCTTCGCGCCGCTGGTGCTCGAAATCGACGTCGATGTCGGGCGGCTCGTTGCGCTCGCGCGACATGAAGCGCCCGACCAGCGAATTGCCGCGCGCCGGGTCCACTTCCGTGATGTGCAGGCAATAGCAGACGGCCGAATTGGCGGCCGAGCCCCGGCCCTGGCACAGGATGTTTTGCGACCGCGCAAAGCGCACGATGTCATACACGGTCAAAAAGTACGCTTCATACGACAGCTCCGCGATCAGCTCCAGTTCCTGCTCGATCTGCTCCTGCACATTCGCTGGAATGCCCAACGGAAAGCGGATGCGCGCGCCCGCATACGTTTCCTCGCGCAGATACGTCGCCGGCGTGTGATGCTCCGGCACCAGTTCGTCGGGATAGTCATAGCACAGGCTGTCGAGGGAAAATTTGCACCGGCCCGCGATGCGCACGGTTTCCGCCAGCGCTTGCGGCGGATACACATTGGCCAGGCGCAAGCGCGCGCGCAGATGCTGCTCCGCATTTTGCGCCAGCGCATAGCCGCACTCGCCCACGGGCTTGCCCACGCGTATCGCGCACAGGGTATCGAGCAAGGGCTTGCGCGAACGCACATGCATGCACACATGGCCGACGGCCACCACGGGCAAGCCCAGCGCCTGCGCGGCGTCCTGCACGGCGCTGCGGTGCGCGTCATCCTGCGCCCGCTGCAGCAGGTTCAGGCCGATCCAGCTGCGCTCGCTACCAAAGGTGGACACCATCCACGCGCCCTGCGCGCGCAGCGTTTCGGGCCGGGCCGGATAGCTGGGCAGCAAGATCATCAGACAACCGGGCAAGCCCTGCAAATGGGCAAACCCGGACGAAGGCGCGGCGAAATCGTCTGGCGTCAGCAAATAACGCCCCTTGGCCGCCCGCGTGCGCGCCATGGTGATCAGTTCCGACAAGTTGCCATACCCTTCGGGGTCTTGCACCAGCGCCAGCAGGGACAGCGCCGCGCTGCCGTCGGCCTGCGTCAAATGAAAATGCGCGCCGATAATCAAAGGAAAACCGGCCCGCTTGGCCACCGCATGGGCGCGCACGACACCCGCCAGTGTACACTCGTCGGTAATGGCCAGCCCCTTGTAACCGAGCTGGACTGCGCGCGCCACCAGCTCTTCCGCATGCGAGGCCCCATGCAGGAAGCTGAAATTGCTCAGACAGTACAACTCAGCATACTCGGGTAAGACTGCACCCCACATGATCTACCTCAATACTGTATATAAACACAGTATATTATACTTATCTGGAATCGGGCTTATCGTTTATGCTGGTGTTTTACCTTATCCCTCGACCGCCATGATCGTCCATCTCTTGAAATGTTTCGGCGCCGCACCCGGTGGCGGCAATGCGGCGCTGGTCGTGGAAAACGAGCACGGCAGCGTCACGGCGCGCCAGGCCTTCGCCCGCGAACGCCAGGTCAGCGCCTGCGTCTTCATCGATCGGCAAGCGGACGGCGGCATCGTGCTCGACTATTTTTATCCGCACACGCGCAGCCCCCTGTGCCTGCACGCTACTTTGGCGGCCGCGCATGTGCTGCTGACAGCGCCTGACGCCCCGGCAACCTTGACGGTGAGCACGGCCATGCGCGGGCAAGCCTTGCAACTGCTGCGCAGCGCAGCCGGTCTGTTCATCGGCCTGGCGCCACAACCGGCGCCTGCCGTCATGGTGGAAAAATATGTGCCGTCGGAACTGATGGGCCAGCACATGCACCTGGCCTCGCCACCCGTCATCGCCTCGGTCGGCAGCCCGAAGCTGCTGCTGGAAGTGGCCGACTGCACCACCCTGCGCGCGCTGCAGCCGAACCTGGAACTGATCGCCGACTGGAGCGCCTTGCATCAGGTCAATGGCTGCTATGCGTATTGCCGCACGGGCGAGAGCGAATACGAGGGGCGCAACTTCAACCACCTCGACCCGGCACTGGAAGATAGCGCCACGGGCGTGGCGGCGGGCGCGCTGGCAGCGCATCTGCAACAGTCGCTGCGCCTGCAGCAGGGCCACGTGACGCAGCAGCCGTGTTTGATCGAGGTGCAATACAGCGCGCAGGCAATCTGGGTGGGCGGCATGGTGCAACGCAGCACCTGAACGGGGCATGCTGCACCAGTACGTGGCAAGCCAGGCAGCGGCCAAAAGATAATCAACCAGGAAACAACAGTTACAGCAAATTTGTAATAACAAAACAAAGTATCGCTGGTGAATGCTGAAATGATGGCACTAAAATCAAGTCACAATACCACTTGGAGATACTGCGTGCCGACCCTCACCACCTTGCGTAAAGCCATCCTCATCAGCCTGTACGGCAGCACCGCCCTGGCCGCGTTCAGTCCCGCCGCCATGGCCCAGACTACGGAAGCGGGCGCCACGGACGGTCCCGTGCAAACGGTCAGCGTGGTCGGCTCGCGCCGGGTCACCAGTTCCGCCACCGATACCATGGTGCCGGTCGATATCATTCCGATTTCCAGGGTGGCTGAGCAAGGTGGTCAGTTTGACCTGGCGCAATCGCTGCAATACATCTCGCCCTCATTCAATTCCACGCGCCAGACGGGCGCCGACGGGGCCGACCTCGTCGATTCGGCCGCCCTGCGCGGCCTCGGCTCCGATCAGACCCTGGTGCTGGTGAACGGCAAGCGGCGCCACACGACGGCCCTGGTCAACCTGTTCGGCGCGCGCAACCGCGGCAACACGGGCACGGACATGAATGCGATTCCTTTATTGGCGATCAAGAACGTGCAAGTGCTGCGCGACGGCGCCGCCGCCCAGTACGGCTCAGACGCCATTGCCGGCGTGATCGACATTGAACTGAAGAAGAGCCTGGGTTGCGAAGCGGTGGCCGGCTACAGCCAGTATTCGGCTGGCGACGGCAAGAACTACATGACCTCCGCCTATTGCGGCATCGCGCTGGGCGACAAGGGCGTCATCGCCATCACGGGCGAATACCTGGACCGGGGCCGCTCGAACCGGGCCGACGCGGACAGCATGCGCATCATCGGCGATACCAAGGCCAAGAACAAAACCCTGTACATCAATGGCGACTACGCCACCAGCGCCACGGGCAAGCTGTACTTCACGGCCGGCGCGCAGACGCGCGATGCATCGAGCGCCGCGTTTGGCCGGGGCGGCATCGGCAGCGACGACATTCCGTCGCGCAATTCCGCCGCCATGTATCCGAATGGTTTCGTACCGTTCATTAACGGCAAGATCGACGACCAGTACGCCACCATCGGCCACCGCAGCCAGATCGGCGAATGGCATGCTGACTTTTCGCAAACCTATGGCTATAACAAGATGCGCTACGACATCAGCCATACCTTGAACGCCTCGATTGCCAACCTCGACCTGATGAACGGCGGCAAGGGCGTCAGCGCCAGCAGCTACGACGCGGGCGGCTTCTCGTTCCAGCAGCTGACCAGCAACGCCGATTTCAGCCGCTTTTACGACACGGTGATGAGCGGCATGAACGTGGCCTTCGGCGCCGAATATCGCAGCGAGGAATACAAGATCATGGCCGGCGAACCGGGCTCCTACAGCGACGCCGATGGCGTGGGCGTGGGCGGCAATGCGGGCAGCCAGGGCTTTCCCGGCTTCCAGCCCGGCGACGCCACCAAGGCCAAACGCCACAGCATCGCCGCGTATGGCGACGTGGAACTGGACTGGACGGAACGCCTGAAAACCCAGGCGGCCCTGCGCTATGAAAAATTCAGCGATTTCGGCTCCACCGTGACGGGCAAGCTGGCTGCCAGCTATAAAGTGGCGCCCAACGTGCTGCTGCGCGGCTCGGCCAGCACGGGCTTCCGCGCGCCATCCTTGCAGCAAGTGTATTTCTCGTCCACCTTCACCGACTTCATCGGCGGCGTGCCCACCGACGTGGTGCTGGCGCCGAATGGCGGCGCCGTCGCCAACGCAGCCGGCATCCCGAAATTGAAGGAAGAAAAATCCACCAGCTTTACGTTTGGCACCACCTGGACGCCCACGCAAGCCATTTCCGTGACGGCCGACTTGTACAATATCAAGATCAAGGACCGCATCGTGCTGTCGGGCCGCTTCAATGCCGACAACTACCCGGACCTGGCCGCGCGCCTGGCCCTGTTGGGCGTGGGCGAGGCGCAATTCTTCGTCAACTCCATCGACACGCGCACGCGCGGGCTGGACCTGACGGCCTCGCACAAGGGTGAGCTGGCCGGCAACCGCCTGAATACCTTCCTGGCCTTGAATTTGAGCAAAACGGAAGTGACGAAAGTCAAGACGCCCGCCTCGCTGACGGGTTTCGAAGATGTCTTGCTGTCCGAGCGCGAACGCCTGTTCATCGAACAGGGCGGCCCGCGCGCGAAAGCCACGCTGGGCTTCGACTACATCACGGGCAAGCTGGAATCGGATCTGCGCATCATTTATTTTGGCCCGCAAACCCTGGGCACCTTCAGCGGCACGGCCGCAGGCGTACCCAACGCCCATTATGCGGCCAAGACCTCGGCCGACCTGAGCTTCACCTACAGCATCAATAAAAATACCAAGCTCACTTTTGGCGGCAACAATATCTTCAACGTCAAGCCCACCACGCAGAATCCGGATGAAACGGACAATGGTTTCAAGTACGACAGCGTGCAGTTCGGCCTGAACGGCGCCTCGTATTTCGGACGGCTGTGGGTGAAGTTCTAACCGCCCTGTCCGCCTGAAAAAACAGCGGCTGCGCCAGCATGGGCAGCCGCTGTTTTTTTAAGTCGGCATCACAATTCAATGCTCATCGCCTGCATAGATCCACATGGGTTCTGTTTTCCCCGCGCGCACGAAGCCCACGGATTGGTAGAACTCGATGGCCTTGCCGTCTGCTGTCAGCATTTGTTGGTGAAACCCCGCGTATTTTTCCAGCATTGTCGCCATCATCCTTCTGCCGACGCCTAGTCCTTGCGACATCGGGTCCACGAGCATATGCGGGAAGTAGACAACCAGATATCCATCGGAAATGGCATTGCCGATACCAATCAATTTTCCATCTGCGCGGGCCGTCACCAGGCTGTGGGAATTGCGCAGCGCGGCCATCAGTTCTTTGGGTTTTTCTGCGGACGACCAGTGATTGGCCTTGTAGATGGCTATCACTTCTTGCTCAGTGATCACATCATTCATGGAAATCTGCATCGGCATAACCTTTCTCTTATTGACAACGCTGACCTTCGCAATGGGAAGGACTGGTCGTTTCGACAACATCACCATCTATTGTATCGATCAAGGCCCCTGTTTCTCCAGTTTGCGCACGAATTCACTTTTCCGCCCATCCCACAGGCATTTCCGGCATCTGCCTGCCTCGAACACATGCTCACACCTTGGCAAGCCATAAATGACCGATGCGCATTCGGGACACAAACTGGCCATGCCCTCGGCGTCATCACGGTATCGGCTGCCACATTCGTCACAAGTTTTCACAGTTCACTTTCACAACTCATACATTCCCATGCTCCAGTAGCGACTGCCCTGCCTGTTGCGGGCAAGCCAACCCAATGCCTGCAGTTCCTTGCCGATCAAACGATTCATGATGCCATGCCCGACCAGTAGCACTGGCCCCTTGGCGGCAAGCGCAACAAGCCGCTCGGCGGCAGCCCTGGCGCGCTGTCGGGTAATCGTCAGCGAGTCCGCTCCGCGCGCATAACCGAACAACCAGAGCAGGCGAAAAATCACTGCCCAGGCTTCGGGCGGCAGCCAGGGTGCACTCCAGAGTGCAAAGGGCAGCTCGGCTTCAGTGAACATCTCCTCTTGCATGAACGGCAAGTCACCCAATGCCCTGGCCGATGAGCATGCCCTCGGCGCAGTGCTTGCCACGATGGTCGATGCGGAGAGCGCTGCCATGGCGCACTCTGCCGGTATGTCATTATCTTTGATCAGCGATTGATTGTAGCGATCAATCCACTGTCCCATGTGCATCGGCGCTATCCAGCGCCCCCTGGCGAGTCGGGGCTCGCCGTGACGCATCAGTGTTATTTGCATGTAGTCAACATTTATCAGTCTGTTTCATTGCCCCAACGGCTGCCGGTAGGCGTGGCCGCAGTGAACAACCTTTGCCCTGCGGCGGAAAGAACGGATAATAGCGGCTAACTCATAAGCACAGTATTGGATTACCTCATGGAAATTAAAGTCAACTTTCTCGATAAGCTGCGTCTTGAAGCCAAGTTCGACGATTTCACCGTCATCGCCGACCAGCCCATCCGCTACAAGGGCGATGGTTCGGCGCCTGGCCCGTTCGATTACTTTTTGGCATCATCGGCACTGTGTGCCGCGTACTTCGTGAAATTGTATTGCGATACGCGCAATATTTCCACCGAAAATATCCGCCTGTCGCAAAACAATATCGTCGATCCGGAAAACCGTTACCAGCAGATTTTCAAGATCCAGGTCGAGTTGCCGGCCGATATCTCGGCCAAGGACCGCCAGGGCATCCTGCGCTCGATCGACCGTTGCACAGTAAAAAAAGTGGTGCAGGCGGGGCCCGAGTTCGTCATTGAAGAGGTAGAGAACCTGGATGCCGATGCCCAGGCCTTGCTGACCTTGAATCCGGCCCCCGGTGCGAGCACCTATATTGCAGGCAAGGACTTGCCGCTGGAGCAAACCATCGCCAATATGTCCGGTCTGCTGGCGGGCCTGGGCATCAAGATTGAAATCGCCTCGTGGCGCAACATCATTCCCAACGTGTGGTCGCTGCACATCCGCGACGCGCACTCGCCCATGTGCTTCACCAACGGCAAGGGCGCGACCAAGGAAAGCGCGCTGGCGTCGGCCCTGGGCGAGTATATCGAACGGCTCAGCAACAACCATTTCTACGCCGGTTCGTTCTGGGGCGAGGACATCGCCAACGCGCCATTCGTGCATTACCCGAACGAGCGCTGGTTCAAGCCGGGCCGCAAGGATGCGCTGCCGAAAGAGATTCTCGATGCCTACTGCCTCGATATCTACAACCCCGATGGCGAACTGCGCGGCTCGCACCTGGTCGACACCAATTCCGGCAATGCCGAGCGCGGCATCTGCTCGCTGCCGTATGTGCGCCAGTCCGATGGCGAAGTCGTGTATTTCCCGTCCAACCTGATTGAAAACTTGTACGTCAGCAATGGCATGAGCGCCGGCAATACCTTGGTCGAAGCGCAGGTGCAATGCCTGTCGGAAATTTTCGAACGGGCCGTCAAACGCGAAATCCTCGAAGGCGAAATCGCCCTGCCCGACGTGCCGCAGGAAGTGCTGGTGAAGTATCCAGGCATCCTGGCCGGCATCCAGGGGCTGGAAGAACAGGGTTTCCCCGTGCTGGTGAAAGATGCGTCGCTGGGCGGCGTGTACCCGGTGATGTGCGTCACCCTGATGAATCCGCGCACGGGCGGCGTGTTTGCCTCGTTCGGCGCGCACCCGAGCCTGGAAGTGGCTCTCGAGCGCAGCCTGACGGAATTGCTGCAGGGGCGCAGTTTTGAAGGCTTAAACGACTTGCCGCAGCCCACGTTTGCCAGCGAAGCCGTCACCGAGCCGAATAACTTCGTCGAACACTTCATCGATTCCAGCGGCATCGTCTCGTGGCGCTTCTTCAGCGCCAGGGCCGATTACGATTTTGTCGAGTGGGATTTTTCAGGCCACGGCGACAACTCGAATGCCGAGGAAGCGGCCACCCTGTTCGGCATCCTCGCCGCCATGGGCAAGGAAGTCTACACGGCCGAGTACGACCAGCTGGGCGCCACCGCCTGCCGTATCCTCGTGCCAGGCTATTCGGAAGTGTATCCAGTCGAGGATTTGATCTGGGACAACACCAACAAGGCGCTGCTGTTCCGCGCCGACATCCTGAACTTGCACCGCCTGGACGATGCCAGCCTGGAAGACCTGCTGGAGCGCCTGGAAAACAGCGAGCTCGACGAATACGGCGACATCGCCACCCTGATCGGCATCGAGTTTGACGAAAATACCGTGTGGGGCCAGCTGACGACCCTGGAATTGAAGCTGCTGATTCAGCTCGTCCTGCAACAGTTCGAAGAGGCGAAAGAGCTGGTGGAAACCTTCCTGCAGTACAACGACAACACACTCGAGCGCAAACTGTTTTATCAAGCCTTGAACGTGGTGCTGGAAGTGGAACTCGATGACGAGCTGGAGCTGGACGATTACGTGCTCAATTTCCGCCGCATGTTTGGCGACGCCCGCATGGACGCGGTGCTGGGCTCGGTAGACGGCAGCGTGCGCTTCTTCGGCCTGACCCCGACCAGCCTGCAGTTGGAAGGCCTGGACAGGCACCAGCGCCTGATCGACAGCTTCAAGAAATTGCACGCGGCGCGCGCCAAGGCTGCGGCCCGCTAGGGCGACGGGCCAGGGCAGGCGTTGCAGTCATGCCACCGAGCCCTGGCGCAAGATGAAGGCGGCATCACCACATGGAATGAAATGCCATGGCCACACTGGAATTCTGGTTCGATTTCGGCAGCAACTACAGCTACCTGAGCGCCATGCGCATCGAAGCGCTGGCGCGTGAAAAGAAGGTGCATCTGATCTGGAAACCCTTCCTGCTGGGCGTCGTCTTCAAGGCACTGGGCTGGGAGACATCGCCCTTCATCTTGCAAAAACTCAAGGGCGACTACACGTGGCGCGATATGGCGCGCCAGTGTGAAAAGTATGCATTGCCGTGGCAGCAACCGGCCGCCTTCCCCCGCACGGCCCTGCTGCCCATGCGCGTGGCGCTGATCGGCGCGGACCAAGGCTGGATTGCGCCATTTACGCGCCGCATGATGGCGATGAATTTTGCCGCGGACCGCGACATCGACAACATTGAGGCCGTCAGCGAGGCCCTGGAGGGGCTGGGGCTCGATGCACGCGTCATCCTGGCGCTGGCTTTGACACCGGACAACAAGCTGCGGCTGCGCCGTCAGACTGAGCAGGCACAAGCGCTAAACCTGTTCGGCGCCCCCAGCTTCATCAGTGACGGTGAACTATTCTGGGGCAACGACCGGCTGGACGATGCGCTGGCGCATGCCGCCGCCAGCGCCTGACGACAATCAGCCACCCGCCAGCGCCGCAATCTCTTTCTGCATGTTCGCTATCGCCCGCTCGTTGTACTGGTCGGCGAAATACGCATCGCCAAACAACTGGCCCGCCTGCGCCTTGCTGCATAAATGCTGCAGGGCCAGGCCCCGCTGTTGGTTGAAGCGCACGGGGTCCACATGCGCGTATTCGCGGCCTATGGCTTGCGTATAGGCGTGGTAAACCTCTTCATCTTGCCCTAGGATGGCCAGGTCGGCGCTGAGCATGGCGTCCTTCAGCACATGGCTGATGCCCGGTCCCTGGAAATGGTCGGTGGCGCGTATCAATTGCGCCACATCAAGGTTGTCCCCCGCATCGAGGCCGCTGGCCAGCCACAGCTGGGCGCTCGCTTCTTCGCTGGAATACAGGGCGTCTTCGTCGTGGCTGTAGACGGCGTCGTGGAACCAGAAGGCTTTCCTGACCAGCGCGCTGTCGCGTTTGGGCGCATAGGTATTGTCGGCCCACACGCGGATTTCCGACAGGCCGTGCACCAGGTGGTCGAGGTTGTGATAATGGCGGTCCGCACCGCCATACGCCTGCGGCCCCGTCAGGTGCGCGAACCAGTGATCCTCCAGCGCGATGTCCGCTTGCGAGGCGGTGGCGTAATTCCACAGCGCTTCCCACTCCTTGCGCAGGCAGTCGAGTATCCACGCCTGGTAGGCCGGGCCGGGGACGAATTTCTTCATGGTCCAGTTCCAGCCGACAGGCCCTTCCAGCGCCTTGACGAAGCTGGAACTGACGGAGCCGAGGTCGCGCGGCGGCATGACGAAAATCGTCTTGGCGCCCTGCAGCACGTCCACATTCGTTTGCTGGATCAGGTTTTCATAGTCGAAATCGGCCGTCGTGCGGATGCCACGGATCAGGTAGTCGCAGCCATGCTTTTTCGCCGCGCGCGCCGTGTAGTCGCCCTTGACGATGACCACCTGCACATTGTCCCAGCCGCACTCGCGCGCGCTCTGCTCGATGATGCGCTTGCGGTCTTCGGCGGGAAATTGCGGCTTTTTGGCGGGGTTTTGCGACAGGAAGACGATCACCTCGTCAGCGAGCGACCGCGCTTCGCCGATCACCCACATATGGCCATTGGTGATGGGGTCGAGGGTTCCTGAAAATCCGATTCTCTGCATGTGCGCTCCGTGGTCTGGTTCTGCTTGTTTCGCAGACAATATAGGGCCACGGCGCGCACGTCAATGCACCCGCTTAAAGATCCACCTC
Organism: Janthinobacterium breve; assembly: GCF_051380895.1. Lineage (NCBI taxonomy): Bacteria > Pseudomonadati > Pseudomonadota > Betaproteobacteria > Burkholderiales > Oxalobacteraceae > Janthinobacterium > Janthinobacterium breve. The sequence goes on from NZ_JBNYXY010000003.1 coordinate 67,264, forward strand.
ATCCCGCCTCGATCCGGAGGGAAATCTGCTTCATTTTTTCGTCGGCTGGGGGAATTCCACGCGCACGCACAGGCCGCCCAGGCGCTCGGATTTATCCAGCACCAGGCGCGCGCCATGGCGTTCGGCGATGGCCTTGATGATGGCCAGCCCCAGGCCGCTGCCATTGGCATCCGTGCCGGGCACGCGGTAAAAGCGGCTGAAGACGCGCTCGCGCTCCTCGGGCGGGATGCCGGGGCCGCTGTCTTCCACCGATAAGGTCACGCCGACGGGGCTGGCGCGCAGGTCGATATCGACCGTGCCGCCCTGCGGCGTGTACTTGATGGCGTTGTCGACCAGGTTGCGCAGCATGATGTTGAGCGCATCGGCCTGGCCCGCCACCTTGGCCGGGTCCATGTGGTGCAGACCCAGGTCGATCTTGCGCGCCTGCGCAATACCGGCCATGTCGCCCAGCGCGCGCTTGACGACATCGTTCAAGTCCACCGCCTGCAGCTGGTCGCCGCTGGCGGCGCTCGCTTCCTGGCGCGCCAGCACCAGCAGCTGCTCGACCAGGCGCGTGGCCCGCTCGATGCCGGCGCTGACGCGGGAAATGGCCAGGCTGCGTTTTTCTTCCGATTCGGCCCGCTCCAGGCTGAGTACCTGCAATTTCAGGGCCGCCAGCGGCGTGCGCAATTCATGCGCGGCGTCGGCGACAAAATGCTGCTGCGCGTCGAACGCCGTCTTGACGCGGCCGAACAGCAAATTCAATTCATGTACGAGCGGGCGCACTTCGTCGGGCAAGCCCGCTTCCGAGACGGGCGACAGATCGTCCGCCTGGCGCGCCGCCACCTGCTTGCGCACGCGCGCAACGGGCGCCAGCGAACCGCTGACGACCCACCACACGACCAGCATCAATATCGGCGCCATCAGGGCAATGGGGCCGACTGTGCGCAGCGCCAGGCTGCCGGCCATGCGCTTGCGCACGGCCATGTCCTGGGCGATCTGCACGGTCTGGGAACTGGTTTGCACGGAAAAGATGCGGTAGGTAGTGCCGTTCGCTTTCACATTCGAAAAACCCAGCACGGCGCGCTGCGGCAATTCCGCGCGCGTGATCGAGCGGAAGACTTGCACGCCGTCCGGCGTCCACACCTGCACCACCATGTCGTTGTTGACGGGGTCGGCCGGCAAGGCTTGCGCGTGATTGGCCAGCGGCGCGCCGGAGCGCAGCGACAGGGCCATCTGCTGCATGTGATAGTCAAAGATCTGGTCGGCGTCGTACAGGGCGCTGCGGTAGGCGATCGACGCCTGCGCCAGGGCCGCCATGATGATGGCCGCCAGCAAAAACCACAGCAGGCGGCCGCGCAGCGAATGCGTCACCGTGACCTTCATCCTCATGCCTTGGGCACCATGTAGCCGAGGCCGCGCACGTTCTGGATCAAATCGCTGCCCAGCTTCTTGCGCAAGCCATGGATATACACTTCCACGGCATTGCTGTTGACTTCATCCTTCCAGCTATACAGTTTTTCTTCCAGCTGCGCGCGCGACAGCACGATGCCGGGACGCGCGATCAAGGCTTCCAGTACGGCCCATTCGCGCGCCGACAGGTTGACGGGATGGCCCTCGGCGATCACTTCGCGCGTCAGCGGGTTGATGGAGACGCCCTGGTGTTCGAAGATCGGTTCCGGCCGCCCGGAGGCGCGTCGCAGCAGGGCGCGGATGCGCGCCAGCAGTTCGTCGAGATCATACGGTTTCAAGACGTAATCGTCGGCGCCCGCGTCGAGGCCCGCGATGCGCTGTTCGACGGCGTCGCGCGCCGTGGCCACCAGCACCGGGGTATCGAGCTTGCGCAGGCGCATCGAGCGCAGCACGTCGAGACCATCCTTGCGCGGCAAGCCCAGGTCCAGCAGCACCAGGTCATAGGTTTGCGTCTGCAGGGCCGTGTCGGCCATGTCGCCATCCTTGACCCAGTCCACCGCGTAATGCTCGGCGCGCAGCAAATCGAGCACCACCTCGCCGATCATCGTGTCGTCTTCTACCAGCAATAAGCGCATGGCTGCTCCTTGTTCTATTCTTTAACCCCACAGCGGAAGGCTGGGGTCAGACCCGGCGGGTCTGACCCCCGTACTAAGTAATCAACCCAAACGCACGGGGATGAATATCTTATCGGGGCCGCGCTGTATCAGCAAGGCCACAGACTTGGCGGATTTCTCCACCACGTCGCGCACCTGCTCGACCGTGTTGACGGGACGGCCATTCACCGACAATAGCACGTCGCCCGGCTGCACCCCGGCATTCGCCGCCGCGCCGCCGGCGTCTTCCACCAGCAGGCCGGCGCTGATGCCCGCCTCGCGTTTTTCATCCGATTGTAAGGGACGCAGGGCCAGGCCCAGCTTTACCTTGCCGGCCGCGCTGTCGCTTTTCGCCACCTCGGCCACCTTGTCGGCAGCATTGCCCAGCGTCGCCGTCAGGCTGACGATCTTGCCGTCACGCCAGACATCCAGGCTGATCTTGTCGCCTGGCAAAGACGTGCCCACCAGTGCAGGCAAGTCGGCCGAAGCGATGATGCGCTGGCCATTCACCTTGCGCACCACGTCGCCCGACTTCAGGCCCGCCTTGTCGGCCGGGCTGCCCCGCTCCACGTTGGCCACCAGCGCGCCTTCCGGCGTGGCCAGCTTGAACGAGTCGGCAAAGCCCTGGTTGACTTCCTGCACCGTCACGCCCAGCTTTGCGTGGCTGGCCTTGCCCGTAGCGACGATCTGGTCCTTGATGCGGCCGGCCAGGTCGATCGGGATGGCAAACGACAAGCCCTGGAAGCCGCCCGTCTGGCTGTAAATCTGTGAATTGATGCCCACCACTTCGCCGCGCGTATTGAACAGGGGACCGCCCGAGTTGCCGGGGTTTACCGCCACGTCGGTCTGGATGAACGGCACATTGCTGTCGTCGGGCAGGGAACGGCCCTTGGCGCTGACCACGCCCGCCGTCACCGTGCTGTCGAAACCGTACGGCGAACCGATGGCCAGCACCCACTCGCCCACTTTCAGCTCGCTCGAATGGCCGAGCGGCACGACGGGCAGGTTGTTGGCGTCGATTTTCAGCACGGCGATATCGGTCTTCGGATCGGTGCCCAGCACCTTGGCGCGGAATTCGCGGCGGTCGTTCAGCTTGACGGTCACTTCGCGCGCATCGCGCACCACATGGGCATTCGTCATGATGACGCCGTCCGGGCTGACGATGAAGCCGGAACCGAGGCCATGCGTGGGCACGTCGCGGCCACCGCGCTGCCCGCCTTGCGGCCCCTGGAAGCGCCGGAAGAATTCGAAGAACGGATCGTTGCCGAAGTCATCGCTGCCGGCCTGGGCCGATGGGTCGTACGCCACCTTGGTGCTGCCCGTCACGCTGATATTGACGACAGCCGGGCTGTTGCGCGCAGCGATCTGGCTAAAGTCGGGCAAGGCCACCAACGGCGCGGCAGCGGCAGGCGCCACGGCGGCAGCCACGGGGGCGGCGGGCGCGCCGGCGGCGGCGGCATTCGCGCCGGCATTGTTCTGATGCATCACCATGGCGCCGCCGGCGCCCAGCACACCGATCGCGGCCAGCGCGGCTACGGTGCGTTTGATTTTCAGCGATGCGGTGTTCGTTTGCTGTTCCATGAATTGCTCCTCATTCAATGAGATTTTGATGTATGCAATAGTGGGCCACGAGTCTTAGGCGGTGCTTAACATTTTTCCATTTGGAAACAGGCATTGGCGCCTTTAAGCAGGGTTTAATCTTGCGTGCCGCGCACCGCGCGCATGGCGGGCGACGAACGGCCGGAACGGGCTCCGGACGTGACACTGGCCGGATCAACCGGCCAGTATTTTACTGCATGGGGAGGGGCTCCCCCCTCCCGCCCATGCCAGCGCGTGGCGCCGACATCAGCTCAAATCAGCTCAGGCTGCCTGGCGCTGTTCCAGCGCATTCACGTTAGCGGCGGTGGCGTGGATGTCGCTGCCGGTGCCGATCTCGATCTTGCGCGGTTTCAGCGCTTCCGGCACTTCACGCACCAGGTCGATGGTCAGCATGCCGTTTTCAAACGTGGCGCCCGTGACTTTCACATGGTTGGCCAACTGGAAACGCTGTTCGAAATCGCGGGCAGCGATGCCGCGGTGCAAGAACGTGCGCTCGACGCCATCTTTCTGCTTGCGGCCCGTGACATGCAGCGAGTCGCGTTCGGTGATGATGTCGATCTCTTCGCGCGAGAAACCGGCCAATGCCATCACGATGCGGTATTTGTCTTCCGACACCAGTTCGATGTTGTAAGGGGGATAGCTGGGCTGTGCATCGGCGCGCTGTTCGTTGAGCAGCTGTGCCAGGCGGTCAAAGCCAATGGCGGAACGATACAGGGGAGCAAGGTCAAAAGTACGCATGATAAATATCCTTTTCAAATGAAGCGATAAGAGGGGCGGACCTCACCGTGAGCATCCGCTTGCTACCCAATCTAAGGACGATCAAGCGGCCTTCAAGGCCTTGAAATTGGCGAAAAGCGCCCCAGACGGCGCTAAATTTGTAAGAAATTTTTACACGGCCAGGCCTAGGGGATTTTGCATGGCGTCCCCTATGCGGGGCCGGCTTTTGGTGTATGCTGGCGGCATGAACAATGACACCGACATCCAGCTCAGCGGCCCCTTCAAGGCCACCGACGGCTCCGGCCGTGCCCACGACATCAAGGCCATCCGCATCTTCGACGAAGGCTACGGCATCATCGACGTCTACGTCGATTTCGCCGCCCCGCTCGAAGCGGGCGCTTACAAGGACAAGACCCTGGTCGGCCACATCCTGGCCCGCTTGCGCAGCCTCGGCTATGTAGGCCCCGACTTCGGCCATGGCGACCTGGGCTTGCAAGACAAGAAACTGATCGTTCTGGAAGCGCCCGAAGAATTTTCCGCCTTTGCCGTGAGCAAGGGCTGGAAGGATCTATCCGCCGAATTTGACGAAGACTGAGAACACCTGACCAAATCTACTGCGCGTCGCGCTTTGCGGCCGGCGATGCTCACCGTGCTTTAGCACGGCTGCGCTTCTCGGCCACAAATCACTGCCGCTCGCTACGATTTTGTCAGGTGTTGTGAAGTATCAATAGTATCTGCGCCGCGTCAGCTTCTGCTGCCGCGGCGTTTTTCATGGGCAATAGTTTAGGAAAGATAGCGCGCGCTCCAGGCGGCGATGACGTTGGCGACATAAGCCGCATCATTGCGCCCCGTCAATAAGTGGTCGGCGTCGTCGAGCGAAACAAAACTTTTCGGGTGCTTGGCCGCCGTAAAGATATCCATCGCGTTCGACAGGCTCACCGTCGTGTCGTTCGGCGCGTGCATCACCAGCAGGGCGCGGCGCAGGCCGGCGATGTGCGCCTTCAGGCTGTGGCTGCCCGCATCGTCGACGAATTGCTGGCGGATGCGAAATGGCCGTCCTTCCAGCTGCACCAGCGCCTCGCCCTCGGCGGCGATCTGCTCCAGGTGCTCGCTGAACATGCGCGTCACATACGCGGGCGTGCTGGGTGCGGCCAGCGTTACCACGGCCGTTGCTTCCGGCACATGCGCGGCAACGGCCAGCACGGCGGCGCCGCCCAGGCTGTGGCCGATCAGCAATTGCGGTGCAGAGTGTCTGGCCCGCAGGAAATCGGCGGCGGCAAGCAAATCTTCGACATTCGACGAGAAATTGGTGGCGGCAAACTCGCCCTCGCTGGCGCCCAGGCCCGTGAAGTCGAAACGCAGCACGGCGATGCCATGCTCCGTCAATCCTTGCGCGATGCGCCGCGCGGCCAGCACGTCCTTGCCGCAGGTAAAACAGTGGGCGAACAGCGCGTAGGCGCGGATGGCGCCGTCGGGCGCATCGAGGCGCGCCGCCAGCACATGGCCATGCGCGCCGGGAAAATCTTGCCGGGTGGATTTCATAGTCTCAGATCAAAGCTGCCGCGCAGCGCGGCCGATGGCGCATTGTAGCGCCGCCCGGCCGTCAGCTGTTTTAAGCACGCTTCGGTATGTCGATGCCTTTCATGACGGCAGGGCGGGCCAGAAACGCGTCCAGCGCGCGCTGCACATTCGGGAAATGGTCGAAGCCGACCAGCTCGCCAGCGCCATAGAACCCCACCAGGCAGCGCACCCACGGGAAGATGGCGATGTCGGCAATCGTGTACTGCCCGCCCATGATCCAGTCGCGGCCCTGCAGGCGCTGCTCCAGCACGCCCAGCAAGCGCTTCGCTTCGCCGATATAGCGTTCCAGCGGACGCTTGTCTTCGTAATCCTTGCCGGCGAATTTGTGGAAGAAGCCCACCTGGCCAAACATGGGGCCGATACCGCCCATCTGGAACATCAGCCACTGGATGGTTTCATAGCGCAGGCCCGCATCCTGGGGGATGAACTTGCCCGTTTTCTCGGCCAGATACAGCAGGATAGCGCCCGATTCGAACAGCGCCAGCGGCTTGCCATCGGGACCGTGCGGGTCGAGGATGGCGGGAATCTTGTTGTTGGGATTGAGCGACAGGAATGCGGGCGACAGCTGGTCGTTCTGCTCGAAGCTGACCAGGTGCGGCTCGTACGCCAGGCCCAGCTCTTCCAGCAGGATGGAGACCTTGATGCCGTTCGGCGTGGGCAGCGAGTACAGTTGCAGGCGCTCGGGATGCCGGGCAGGCCATTTCTCGGTGATGGGAAAGTCGGAAAGTTGGGACATGGAAATCCTTATTGAAGTAATGACGCGGCGCAAGAAGGCAAGTATAGCCAAGCATGGCAATGTGCGTTGCGCGCCGCTTGAAACGCTCTGGCCGCCACTCAGCCAAACAAACCATGCAGGAACCAGCGCGGCGCAGCGTCTTCTCCGCTGCCGGCGATGCGTTCGCGGTAGACCCAGTAATGGGCGTGGTCGCGTCCTTCCGCAATAAAATAATCGCGCGCCTGCGACTGGCCCCACCAGCCCGCCTCGATGCGCTCGGCGACAGACACCATTTTTAGAGGCGAGCCATAGAAGGGCCGGTGCTCGCGCATCAGCAGGGCCACCGGTTGCGCCAGCAGCCAGCCGGGGCGGGGCATGCCGGGCAAACCGGGCGGCAAGTCGGGTAGCGCGCTTCTTGAAACGGGCTTGGCCGGCAGCGGCAGCCACTGGTTGGCCGCTTCGGGGCGGTAATCGGCGCGCGGCACTGCCTGCAAGACATTCTCGGCGCCCAGGCGCGCCACCAGCAATTCCATCAGGCGCTGGCGCTCCTGCGGCGTGCCGCCCGGCTCGGGAAACAGGCTCTCGCTGGGTGGCGCCATGGCTTGCACCTGCAGCGCTTCTAGGGTCAGGCCGATCACGGGTGCGTCCAGCACCAGCTGCGCCAGGCGCTCCTTCAGCAAACGCAATAAATGCTCGTCGCGCCAGACGGCCTCGCCCAGCGCCAGGTCGATGACGGTGGGCGGGCGCGCCACCCTGCCCCGCTCGTGCGCCAGCAGCAGTTGTATGCGCTCGACGGCGAATTGTCGCGCGCACAGCCAGCCCGTCATTTGCTGCAACAGGCGGCGCGCGCCGAACAGTAAGGCATCCGCATGCTCCACGCGGTCGAACAATTCCAGGCTGGCGCGGAACGTGGGCGGCGCTTCGAGCCACAGGTACAGTTCCGTGCTGTGGCCATGCGCATCGTCTAGCATGTCCAGCAAGGCCCCGCCGCAACGGCGCTGCAGGCCGGGCCGGGGCAACTGACGCAGTTGCCCCAGGGTACGGCAACCGATGCCCTCCAGCCAGTCCTGGTAAGGGCGCGCGGGCGGCAGCAAGGCGCACGGCAGGCGGTCGAGGCGGCGCACGAGACTGGCCATGCCCAGCACCCGGCCCCCGCGCGTACCGGCGCGCGCCAGCAGCCAGGCGCCGCGCGCCGTGGGCGCGCACGACAGCTGGGCCGTATAGCCCAACGCGCGCAAACTGGCCGCAATCTGCCGGCACAGGGCGCGCACGCCGCCAAACAGGCGCAGGCTGGCGCCCGCATCGACCAGCAAAGTTGCCTCCTCGCCCTGCGCCACCAGCGGCGAGTATTGCAGCAGCGCCAGCGCCACCGCTTGCAGGGCTTGCGCTTCCAGTTCCAGCGAGCGCTCGTGCAGGCGCGCCTGCGGCGCCAGCATCAGCGCGCCCGCGCGGCGCATGCCCAGCCGGATGCCGGCCGCCCGCGCCAGCGGCGACAGGGCCATCACTTGCTCCTGCTCCAGCACCACGCCCAGGTGGTCAGCCGACCAGCGCGGGCAAAACACTTCGAGCGGGAGCCGGGGCAGGCACAGGCCGATCCAGAGTCGCATGGCGCAGCAGTAAAGAAGGAGGTTGCAGGGGCAGGAACAGGGGCGCGTCGCGCTGCGGTCCCCGGCGCTTGATGAAGCCGATCTCGATGCCGCCGGCGGCCGGGCGCACGGACAGGCGCAGCGGCGCCGGTGACGCATCCTGCGCGCCGTGCAAGGGGCGCAGCATGCAGAACAGGGTATTGCCGCTTTGCGCAGCCAGGTGCAGGCGGCGCAGGCTGTCGCCGCGCACGTGTGACTGCCAGAACAGCAAGGCGCCGCAACTGCCGCTGCGCAAGATATTTTCCGCCGCCCACAAGGCATCCTTGCTGCCGGCGCTCTTTATCCACAGCAGCTGCGACGGCGCCAGACCCTGCGCGGCCAGGGCCAGCGCCTGCGGCGGATGGGGCGGCTGCAGCAGCACGATGGGCAAGCCCGGCAGCTGCGCCAGCGCGGGCGCCAGCAACCGCAATTCGCCGCTGCCCGGCTGCTGCACCAGCAGATCGATGAGGCTGCCGCTGGGCCAGCCGCCGCCGGGCAGTTGCGCGGACAAGGCGGCAAAGCCCGTGTCCAGGCAGCGTGCGGCACCCTGGCCCAGCTGCGATGCGCGCCACAGGGACGGGTGCAAGGCTTCCGGCGACGCCATCAATTCGGAATGTTGCATAATTGAATATGAAGATAAATACTGTATGCATATACAGTACTATCCAGCCTCCATTTTGGCAAGGCTTATCTGCGCAGCACCTCGCCGGGGGCCGTCCCGCCATGTCCGAAAAACCCCGTTTCTGACATCGATTGCTGTACCATAAGCACTCTCCTTACCGCTCGGCAATGCACCGGGTGGCTCCCTCCGTCCATAAGGAAACGCATTTGACCACCATCCAAATCATCAGCGCCATCGTCTTCGGCCTTGCGCTCATCCATACCTTCGCCGCCAAGTCGTTTGAAACATTATCGCGGCGCCATCCCCGCCATGCGGGCTTGCTGCATTTGCTGGGCGAAGTGGAAGTCGTATTCGGCTTCTGGGCCTTCATTTTGATCATCATCATGGCCTTTGTCTCGGGCGGCGATGCGGCCATCGAGTATGCCGAATCGCGCCAGTACACGGAACCGCTGTTCGTCTTTGTCGTCATGGTCGTGGCCGCCTCACGCCCCGTGCTCGACGCCGTGCAGCGCCTGCTCAAGGGCGTGGCGCACGTGATGCCGCTGCGCACGGAACTGGCCCTCGTCTGGCTGGGACTGGCGCTCGTGCCCCTGACGGGCTCGTTGATCACGGAACCGGCCGCCATGACCCTGGCCGCGCTGATGCTGGCGCCGCAGATCTTCCGCCCGGGCATTCCTGAATGGCTGAAATACGGCGCGCTGGGCGTGCTCTTCGTCAACGTCTCCATCGGCGGCACCCTGACCTCGTACGCGGCGCCGCCCGTGCTGATGGTGGCCACCACGTGGAACTGGGACAGCGCCTTCATGGCCAGCCATTTCGGCTGGAAAGCGGCCATCGCCGTGCTGGTCAACGCCACTGGCGTGAGCATATTGCTGCGCAAATACCTGCACAGCAACACCTCCGACATCAAGCCGAAAGCGGGCGAGGTGGAAGCGCCAAAAGTGCCGCTGGCCGTCAGCCTCGTGCACATGATCGTGCTGGCCGGCGTGGTCACCCTGGCGCATCATCCCGTGCTGTTCATCGGCCTGTTCCTGTTCTTCCTCGGCTTCGTGCAGGCATATGAGCGCTATCAAAGCCCGCTGATCCTGAAAGAGGGCTTGCTGGTCGGCTTCTTCCTCGGCGGCCTGGTGGTGCTGGGCGGCATGCAGCAATGGTGGCTGCAACCCATCGTCTCCAGCCTGAAGCCGCTGGCCCTGTTCTTCGGCGCCCTGGGCTTGACGGCGATCACCGACAATGCGGCCCTGACTTATCTGGGTTCGCTGATCGCAGGCATGACGGACGAAGCGAAATACATGCTGGTGGCCGGCGCCGTGGCCGGCGGCGGCCTGACCGTCATCGCCAACGCGCCGAATCCGGCCGGGGTGGCCCTGCTGCGCCGCGGCTTCAAGGATGAATCGATCGGCGCCGTCGGCCTGCTGGCCGGCGCCCTGCTGCCGACGACCGTGGCGGCCCTGGCCTTCCTGGCCCTGTAAGCAACTTCATGGGGCGGCTGCCGGCCGCCCCTGCTCTCCCTCAGTTCCCTCTTCAGTTGCCTTCCTCAGTTACCTCGTAGACGAGGAAGTGCAGGCGATCATAGAACAGGCTGTAGGCATAGTCGAACGTGCCCACGCTGCGAAAACCCTTGTGCAGATACACTTGCAGCGCTTCGCTCTTTTCCCACACCGTCAGGGTGATGCGCGCACAGCCCTTGCGGCCGGCCAGGTCGCGGATTTCATGGAACATCTGCCGGAACAGGCCCTGCCCCCGGTATTTCTCGTCGATAGCCAGGCTGCTGACAAAACAGTCGTCGGCGCGCGCATGCGCGAGCACGAATGCATCATACGCATCGTCGAGCGGCTTCATGTCATCGCGGTAATACGAGACGGCGCCGCAAGCCTGGAACTCGTCCATCGTCGCGGCCGTGAAGAAACCGATGAAGCGCTCTTCCTCGTCATGCAGGCCGTGGATGTGCGCCAGGTAGGGGTCGATATTCTGCCGCCGCTGCAATTCGACGAACTGCAAATTCAACTTGTTACCAAACGAGCAGTACTCGAGGTAACTGGTGGCAAACAGCAGCTTCGCCATGCGGTTCTTCGTCTCGTCGTCCAGCAGTCCGCCCGCCACCAGCTTGAGCGGCGCATGCGACAGCAGGCCCGCCGAAACCTCGTCACCTAGCGGAGCGGCATCGCCGACGGCCGGCATGCGGCTGCCGTGGCGGCCCACGGTGGGACGCCAGAAATTGCCGGCGGCAATATGCTGCGAACGGTGAGCCAGCAGGTAGCGGCAAAAGACGTCATTCACGCGGTCCAGCTGCGGGTCGTCCGACAGCACCGAGTAATAGTGAAAATGATCGATGTCCGCCCGCAACTGGGCCGCATACGCCATGCGCGGCACTTCCTCGATGTCGAACACATCGACGATATTGACCAGGCGCAAAGGATCGTCGAGTTGCCAGTCGATCTCGGCTAGCCTGGCCACGCAGCGGGCGTACGCGCGCCGCTCCTCGTCGCTCAAGGGGATATGCATGTCGGTAATGATATCGTCCAGCAGCCGCATGCCGCGGATGCCGCCCACCACCGCTTCCCGCGCGCCGTCATACAACACGCAATAGCGCTGGTAGAACTCGGCATGGCTGAGCACGGTCACGCCCAGGTTTTTCTTCCATTCGGCATAGAACTGGCCGAACAGTTGCGCCTCGAATTGCGGGCATGAACGGGGCATCGCTGTATCGATGCGCGCATAGGCGAGGTTCACATTGCGCTGGATCACACGCAGCGCGGCATCGTTCTTCTTGGCGATCAGCATGCCTGTTTCATCGAGAAACAAATTCATCCAGCTGACATGCTGGCGCTCTTCGCCCTCCCCTTCGCTGCGCTGAAAATAGTCGGGCACTTCCGGCTTCATCAGGAAAATCGTCGCCGGATTATGCGGGATCGTATCGACATCCATATACATGCCGCCGTATTCGCACATGATGAGGATGCGGAAATAATCGGACAAGGTGGCGAAGTAGCGCTGCGTATGCAGGGTATCGAGTATGTCGAAGCGGGCCGGCGCAAAGTCCAGCGCCAGTGCGCGCAGCGAGTTGATATGCAGGGTCGTGCCGCCGATGGCATAGCGGCCTATCGTGTAGCGCCCGGCGCCCCCCGTGGGGCTGAAACGCGCATCATTGCGCAATTGCTCCGCATCCCAGGCCCACAGGATGGAGACATACGGCGCGCCGCCGTTGCGCCGGACCTCTTCCAGCGCCGCGCCCCACTGCTGGATCGCCTCACAGGCGATGGCCGGCAACGGCCCGCCCATCCAGATGCGGTGCAAATAGCGCTCGTCATCGCCCAACGCCCGCGTGGGGATGCAGCTCAGCGAGGAACAGCTTGCCGCATTGAAGTGCGTAAAATTGGCGGCGACGAAGCTGCGCAGGGCGGCGATTCCCGCCTGGTGCTCGCCGGCCAGTTGTTCCAGGTCGCTGCTGGCCGGCCGGATATCGGCCAGGGTGATGTAATCGAGTTTCAGCCGGTGGATGCGAAACTCGTACTCCAGGTTGAAAATCTTTGCTTGATCGTGTTTTGAGGCCAGGTCATCTATTTTCATGGGCGCACCATTTTCCACAGGAGAGTGTCAATCAACGTCGCAGGAGGTAAAACAAGGTCGGAAACATGCGCAGCGTGGCGCCATCAGTGCCGGGCCAGCCTCACCTCGCCTTCCCGGCGCCCCGCCATGCCCCGCGTAAACAGCAGCAGGCAGGCGGCGATGACCACGATGACGGGGATATTGAGCAGCGCATACGTTTCCAGCGCATAGCCGAAGCGCTGGCACAGCACGTTGTACAACTGCAGCCAGGCAGACAAATAAATGCAGTACAGCAAGCTCATGGCGGCCGTCGTCAATGTCATCGATTCCTTGCTGGCCGTAATCGCGCTGCGGATCAGGGCGCCGTTGAACAGGCCGAAGCCGATGGAATAGACAAACATGCACGCGGCAAACACATCGACATGGTGGCGGCCCGCGCCGGCGCCCAGCATGCCGGCGGCCGCGATCAGCCCGCCCAGGCGCAGCAGATGCACGAGCGGGAAATCCTGCCGCAGGCGCTGGATGGCGATGCTGCTGAGCACAAAGCCGGACAAAATCACGCATTGCAGCGCGATATAGGTGGCGTAGGAGGCGCCCATCTCCTGCAGCACGAAGATGGGCGAAAAGCCGATCCAGGCCGTCAGGGGCACGGTGGCAAGCCCGGCCGTGAACATACCGAACATGAAGCGCCCGTTGCTGAAAATGGCGACATAGCTGCGCACGATGGCGCGGCCATCCAGGCGCGGCTGTGTCGGCGCCGCGCGCGGCATGGTCTTGAACAGGCCCAGCAAGGACAGCAGCGCCAGCAGGCCGGAAAGGAAAAACACGTAGCGCCAGTCCAGCCGGCTGATGATGGCGCTGCCGAGGATGGGGCCGGCCAGGGGCGCGAGGATGGTGGTGCTCGACAGAATGCTGCTCAGCTTGACGGCCGCCATGTCGTCGAACAGTTCATGGATCATGGCATAGCCGACGAAGATGAAGCAGCAGCCCATGCCCTGGATGAAGCGCAGGGCGAGAAATTGCTCGATCGAAGCGGCAAACGGCACCGCCAGCGTGGCAAGCAAGAACAAGGTATTGCCAGTCAGCACGAGCTTGCGCTTGCCGATGGTGTCGGCCAGCGGACCCAGGAAAATCTGCAGCGAGCTGCCGCCCAGCAGATACAGGCTCAGGGACAGCGGGACGAAATTTTTCTCTACCTGGAACTCGTCGACAATGCCCAGCATCGCCGGCATGATCATGTCGTTCGACAGATAGATATTCAGTTCAAAGACGAGGAAAAACACAAAAAACCACAACAACTGCCTGGACTTGATGGACATGGCGCGTTCCGTAACGTGGGTGGCTGCCGTCAGTGCATGTCGGCCGTCAGGGTATGGGACGGCCGACACGTTTCACACTGAAAACGTGTACCAATTGTATACCAGTTACTATTTTTAGCGCCTTTTTTTGTGATTTTTACATACCGGATTAATACCAATCAAAAAAATTGAGGGCATGAGGGCATGCGCTACCGGGGATGAAAAGGGCGCGACAGGCGCGCTGGTGCGGCCGTGCGGCGGCACGGCCGGCGATGCGGGGAAAGGAAGAACGATGCGTACCAGTGCCTGCAGCGCCGTTGCGGCGCGCGGCACGGCAGCCTATCGGCGGCGGTGGCCGGCGAAGAAATCGAGCAGCATCTTGCTGGCGTCGGGTTTTGCCTTGTCATTGAACGGCAGGCTGGCGTCGCCGCCGCTCCACGCGTGCTCGAGGTGCTCGACCTGCGCCACGCGCAGCAGCACCTCCTGGCCCACCTGATAATCGTGCAAGGCATACGCATGAGCCGGGTTGCGCCCGCCCGCCGCACCGCCTGGCAGGCGCTGCGCCGTCACCAGCGTGTCGGCGGGCAGGCGGTTGACGCGCACGCTCTGGCGCACCAGCTGCGTCTGGTTGATGGGCCGCACCACTTTGTCCGCCAGCCCTTGCAGCAGGATGGTGGGCAGGCGGGGAAACGCGGGCTGGCGCGCCAGCACTTCATCGATGGCCGCATCGGCACGGGCGGCAGCGCCATGCTGCATCACCTGCAGCGCGCCGATCAGATTATGGCCGGCGCCAAACACGGGCCCCGAATGCAGGCCCAGCGCGGCAAACAAATGAGGATGGTTCAGGGCCACGATATGCGCCATGCCGGCACCGGCGGAAATACCGCAGATATAGATGCGCGCCCGGTCGATCGCGTAGCGGGCCGCCACCTGCTCGATGGCGCCGACGATCAGGCGTACGTCGCCGCCGCCCTCCTGCGTCAGCTTGTCGTACCACTTCCAGCAGCGGCGCGCATGCGAACGCAACGATTGCTGCGGATACAGCACGGCATAGCCCTTGCGTTCGGCCAGGCGGTTCATGCGCGTGCCTTCGGCAAACTGCGTGGCGCTCTGCTCGCAGCCGTGCAGCATCACCAGCAGCGGCCGGCCCCGGCTGCGCATGGCGACGCTCGGCGCCTTCTCGGGCAGGTACAGGAAATACGGCAGGCGCCGGCCCGGCAACTGCCCCAGTTCCGGCAACGGCGCATAGTGGGCGGCCAGCCACTTGCCTGGCGGGGGCGCCGTTCGCTTGCGCACGCGCGGGGGCGACAAGGGCGTGGCGAAGGGCGCCAGCGAGGGCACAGCGTCGCTGGCAGACCTGGCGCGCGGCTTGGGACTCGCCTTCGTGGTCTTGACCACGGTCTTGACCCCGGCCTTGGCCACCGCCTTGCGGACCCTGGGTTTGGCTGGCACGGGCCCGAACAGCACCTTGGCCAGCCTGGTCGCCGTGCGCTGCTGCGCCTTACCGGCGCGCAATAGCCCGCTCAGCCATTTGGTGGCAGGCTTCACCATGGCAGGCGGCACGCGTGTCGTTGTGGAGCGTACCGCCAGTTCATCCCACTGCATCGTTGCATCGTCAGCATGTGCGGCCTCCTCCGTAGAACGCATAGAGTACCGCAATTGGCTGACAACACCGTGCGTTTGCACACGGATAAAAGTGCAGCAGACACCATTGAGGCAGATCAAACGCGACCTTGTGCGCATGCGTAATCTGGGGACTCGATCAGCACTTCACGAGGAGAGAACACCATGAGCTATCTGGACCGCGACATCCTGGGCATGTACCGTAACCACGACGGCCCGGGGCCGGCCCTGATGGGGGCCGACACCCTGCTCGGCGACGATGTCTACAATCACAGCGACGAGGAACTGGGCGACATCAAGGAAATCATGCTCGACATGCGCACCGGCCAGATCGCCTATGCCGTGCTGTCCTTCGGCGGCATCCTGAGCATGGGCGACAAGCTGTTTGCCGTCCCTTGGGAACGCCTGACCCTGGACCCCGTCAACAAGCGCTTCCTGCTCGACGTGGAAAAAAACCAGCTGAAAGACGCACCCGGCTTCGACAAGAACAACTGGCCCGACATGGGCAGCGATGCGTGGAACCAGCAGATGGAAGCGTTCTATGGCAGCGGCACGCGCTACGGCAGCGGCGCCATGGCGGCCAGCCGCATGCAGTCCGGCAGCGAGCTGCACGGTGGCGCCAGCCGTCAATCGGGCAGCGACAGCAGCATGTCCGGCACCTCCATGAGCGGCAGCCGCGCCGGCACGGGCAGCAGCCAGGGCGACGTGGGTTCGCGTTCCTCGCTCAGCGATAATGGACTCGATAAACGTAGGTCGGATTAGCTGTGCGTAATCCGACCTACATTGCTGACCATCGTTAGCGTCACGGCGCCTCTAGAAACCGTAGCGAGCAAGTACAATATCGCGTTGAGTAGCGCAACCGTACTATGTACGGGGGCGCCGAGCCGGGGGCGCCGAGCCGGTGAGCAAAGCCGACGCGATAGTGAGCCAAGCGAGGTTTATAGAGGCGGCATCACCGCTGCATGGATTCCCATACTTTCTGCAACCTTTTGGCAGAAACAGGCATCGGCGTGCGCAATTCCTGCGCAAACAGGGACACGCGCAGCTCTTCCAGCATCCAGCGGAACTCGACCAGTTTCGGGTCCGTGTTCTTGCCGGCCTGGCGGTCCTTGCTCTGGCGCAGATACGGCGCGGCGGCCGATTGCCATTCGGCCATCAACTTGGTGTCGCGCGCGGGGTCGGCGCGCAGTTTTTCCAGGCGCACATTGATCGCCTTCAAATAGCGGGGGAAGTGCGCCAGCTGCGTGTACTCGTTTTCCGTCAGGAAGCGTTTATGCACGAGTCCCTGCAGTTGCGACTGAATGTCGGATGCGGCCGCTGCAGGAATATTCTGCAAACGCTTCGGCAAACCGTGAAATTCCGTCAGCACTTGCGACAGCAGGCGGGCGATTTCATTGACCAGCAACACAAGGCGCGACTTGCCCTCCGCCTGGCGCTTGGCGAACGAGGCGGCGTCCAGCGGCAGCGGATCTTGCAAGCAAGCAATATCGAGCGCCTTGTTGATGATTTGCTCGCGCAGTTCTTCCTGAGACCCCAGGGCCATGAATTGCATGCCCATCTGCTGCAAACCAGGGATGCTTTTCTCGACGTACTTGATCTGCTCCTTCATTTGCAGCGCGAACAGGCGGCGCAAACCGACCTTGTGCGTGCGGGCAGCCACGGTCGGGTCGTCAAACACTTCGAGGTCGCAATGCGTGCCCTTGTCAACCAGGGCGGGGAAACCGATCAGTGTCAGCTTGCCCTGCACGATTTCCAGCAATTCCGGCAATTCGCCGAAGGTCCAGCCCGTCAAGCCCATGTGTTGCGAGACGGTGGCATTTGCCGATGCCGGTGCCACAGGGGCGGATGCGCCCTTGCCTGCTGCGACTGTGGCGCTCTGCGCCTGCAGCCGCGACGCCACTTGCGCGCCCGCCACCTTGGCACCCGGCGTGCCCGTGCCGGAGACGCCCGACACTTCGGCCAGCTTCTGGAAACTCTGGCGCGCCTGGCCGCCGAATTCCGCCTGCAGGGTGGCCAGGTTGCGGCCCATGTCCAGCTGGCGGCCATGTTCGTCGATCACCTTGAAATTCATGAAGTGATGGGCAGGCAGGGTTTCTGGCTTGAAGTCCGTCGTCAGCACATTGATCGTGATCTGCGTGCGGATGTCCAAGATGATGGCGTCGATCAGGTCACCGCGGCCAAACACGCCCGCCTCGTGCACGCGCTCGCAGAATTTCGCCGCGTAATCGGGCAGCGGCACGCAGTGGCGGCGCAGCTTTTGCGGCAGGGATTTCAGCAGCAGATGCACTTTTTCCTTCAGCATGCCCGGCACCAGCCATTCGCAGCGCTCGCGCGGCAACTGGTTCAGCGCATACAGCGGCACCGATAACGTCACGCCATCGCGCACGCTGCCCGGCTCGAAATGGTACGTGAGTCCCATTTCCAGGCCCGTCACGGACATGGTTTTCGGGAACAAATCCGTCGTCACGCCGGCCGCCTCGTGGCGCATCAGCTCTTCACGGTTCAGATACAGCAGCTTCGGGTTCTCGCGCGTGACGTCCTTATGCCATTTTTCGAAGCCGGCGCCATTGCACACATCCGCCGGCAGCAGCTTGTCGTAGAAGGCGGCGATCAATTCATCGTCGACCAGAACGTCCAGGCGGCGCGATTTGTGTTCGAGGTTTTCGATATCCTTGATCAGCTTGTGGTTGTGCGCAAAGAACGGCGCGCGCGTGTCGAAGTCGCCGCCGACGAGGGCGTCGCGGATGAAGATTTCGCGCGCTTCCGGCAGGTTGAAATTGCCATAGTTGATGCGGCGCTGGCTGTACACCACCAGGCCATACAAAGTCGCCCGTTCCGACGCCGTCACCTGCGCCGAACGTTTTTCCCAGCGCGGCTCGCCCCACGATTTCTTCAGCAGGTGCTCGCCCACTTTTTCCAGCCATTCGGGCTGGATCTGCGCCACGCAGCGCGCATACAATCGCGTGGTGTCGACCAGTTCGGCCGCCATGATCCACTTGCCCGGCTTTTTCAGCAGCGAGGAACCGGGCCAGATATGGAACTTGATGCCGCGCGCGCCCAGGTACCCGGCGCCCGGCTCGTCTTCGCCCTTGAAACCGATATTGCCCAGCAAGCCAGTCAGCAAGGCCATGTGCAGGTTGTCATAGGTGGCCGGTGCCTCATTCAATCGCCAGCCCTGTTCCTTGACGATGGTCAGCAACTGCGAATGCACGTCGCGCCATTCGCGCAAGCGCATCTGCGACAGGAAATTCGTACGGCAATTGTCCTGCAGTTGGCGGTTGGTTTTCTTGTGCTCGATGGCGGACTCGAACCAGCGCCAGATTTTCAGGTAGCTCAAGAATTCCGACTTTTCATCGGCAAACTTCTTGTGCGCCTCGTCAGCCGCCTGCTGGTGCTCCATCGGGCGGTCGCGCGGGTCTTGCACGGACAAGGCCGAGGCGACGATCAGCACTTCCGTCAGGCAGGCGTTGTCGAGCGCGGCCAGGATCATGCGGCCCACGCGCGGGTCGAGCGGCAGCTTGGCCAGCTTGTTGCCCAGCGGCGTGAGCTGGTTGACCTCGTCGACGGCGCCCAATTCCTGCAGCAGCTGGTAGCCATCGGCCACCGCGCGCGCCAGTGGCGGCTCGATGAAGGGGAAGGTTTCCACGTCCGCCAGGTGCAAGGATTTCATGCGCAGGATGACGGCGGCCAGCGAGGAGCGCAGGATTTCCGGCTCGGTAAACTTCGGCCGCAGCAGGTAATCCTGCTCTTCGTACAAACGGATGCAGACGCCATCGGCCACGCGGCCGCAACGGCCGGCGCGCTGGTTGGCGGCCGACTGGGCGATCGGCTCGACCTGCAGCTGCTCCACCTTGTTGCGGTAGCTGTAGCGCTTGACCCGCGCCAGGCCCGCGTCGACCACGTAGCGGATGCCGGGCACGGTCAGCGAGGTTTCCGCCACGTTGGTGGCCAGCACGATGCGGCGCGCATTGCTGGTCTTGAAGACGCGTTCCTGCTCCTCGGCCGACAGGCGTGCGAACAGGGGCAAAATCTCCACATGCGGCGGATGGTGCTTGCGCAGCGCTTCGGCGCAGTCGCGGATTTCGCGCTCGCCGGGCAAAAATACCAGCACATCGCCCGAGCCGATGCGGCACAGTTCTTCCACGCCATCGACGACGGCATCCATCAGGTCGCGCTTTTCGCGCGCGGCGGCGGTGCGCTGGCCCGGCTTGTCGACATTTGCACCCGAACCTGGCATGGCCACCTGTTCGCGCTCCACGGGACGGTAGCGCACTTCCACCTGGTACAGACGGCCCGACACTTCGATCACGGGCGCGGGCTTTTCCGGCGTGCCGAAATGGCGCGCAAAGCGTTCCGCATCGATGGTGGCCGAGGTGATGATGATTTTTAAATCGGGCCGGCGCGGCAGCAGCTGTTTCAGATAACCGAGCAGGAAATCGATGTTCAGGCTGCGTTCATGCGCCTCATCGATGATGATGGTGTCGTAATTTTTCAACAACGGGTCGGTCTGCGTCTCGGCCAGCAAGATACCGTCCGTCATCAGCTTGACGGACGCGCCACGGCTCAGAGTGTCGGTAAAGCGCACCTTGAAACCCACGGTTTCGCCCAGAGGCGTACCGAGTTCCTGCGCGATGCGCTTGGCCGTCGACGAGGCGGCGATACGCCGCGGCTGCGTGTGGCCGATCATGCCCTTCTGGCCCCGTCCCAGTTCCAGGCAAATCTTCGGCAATTGGGTCGTCTTGCCGGAACCCGTCTCGCCGCACACGATGATGACCTGGTTTTCCACCAGGGCCTTGGCGATCTCCTCGCGCCGGCCCGAGACGGGCAAGTCTTCCGGATAGGTAATCGGTGGCAGCGGATTGCGGAAGGCCTTTTCCGCCTCGCGCGCGGCACGGGCTGCGTCACGGCTCTCGCGACTCTCGCGCTCTTCGCGGCTAGCCTGGCCATTGCGCGGCGCCTGCCCCTCGCGCGGCGGGCGCGGCGCGCGCTGCTGCTGTTGCTGTTTCTGCTGTTCCGTGCGCGGCGCCTGCGGCCTTTGCTGGCTCACGGGCGGGCGCTGGCGGCCCTGCGCAGGCGTGGCGGCAGGCGTGAAAACATCCCCGCTGGCGGGCACATTTGCAACGGTGGAAGGAGGGGAAGACTTATTGCTGGCTGAAGACATTGTTTTTTTACAGGTATTTTAAGCGCGCACATCGCGCAGCGAATTATAATGCGCTTAATGGAAAACCCTACCCAATTCGTCCAATGGCTGCGCTCCGTCGCGCCCTACATCCACGCCTTTCGCGGCAAGACCTTCGTGGTCGCCTTCCCCGGTGAACTCGTCAGCGCCGGGGCGCTGCAGGTGCTGGCCCATGATTTGTCCCTGCTGCATGCGCTGGACATCAATGTCACCGTCGTCTACGGCTCGCGGCCGCAAGTGGCGGAACAACTGGCCTTGCGTAACGTCGAAGGCCGCTTTCACAACGGCGTGCGCATCACGGATATCGCCGCGCTGGAATGCGCAAAAGAAGCTGCCGGCGAGCTGCGCCTCGATATCGAGGCCGCGTTCAGCCAGGGCTTGCCGAACACGCCCATGTCGCATGCGGCCATCCGTATCATTTCCGGCAACTTCATCACGGCGCGCCCGCTGGGCGTGATCGATGGCGTGGACCTGGAACTGACGGGCATCACGCGCAAGGTCGACGCCGAAACCATCCACTCCATCCTCGGTTCGGACGGCCTGGTGCTGCTGTCGCCGCTGGGCTTCTCGCCGACCGGCGAAGCGTTCAACCTGACCATGGAAGACGTGGCGTGCAGCGCCGCCATCGCCCTGCACGCGGATAAGCTGATTTTCATCACGGAAACGCCGATGATGGAAGACGCCACGGGCGTGGAAATCCGCGAACTGTCGTCGCACCAGGCCGAAGCCGTGCTGATGGCCGGTTTCTTGCCGGACGCCACGGCGTTCTACCTGAAACATTGCGTCAAGGCATGCCACAACGGCGTCGAGCGCTCGCACATCGTGCCCTTCTCGATGGACGGTTCCGCCCTGCTGGAATTGTTTACCCATGATGGCGTGGGCACCATGATCAGCCATGAAAACCTGGAAAGCCTGCGCCAGGCCACCATCGAAGACGTGGGCGGGATTATTAAACTGATCGAACCGCTGGAAGCGGACGGCACTTTAGTGAAGCGGGGCCGCGAGCTGATCGAGCGCGAAATCGATTATTTCTCCGTCATCGAGCATGATGGCGTGATCTTCGGCTGCGCCGCCCTGTACCCCTTCCCCGCGCAAAAGATGGCGGAAATGGCATGTTTGACCGTCAACCCGGAAGTGCAAGCCCAGGGCGATGGCGAGCGCATCCTGAAACACATGGAAAACCGCGCCCGCGCCGCCGGCCTGAACAAACTGTTCGTGCTGACCACGCGCACCTCGCACTGGTTCAAGAAGCGGGGCTTCGTGCCCGCCACCGTCGACGATTTGCCGAAGGACCGCCAGCATATGTATAACTGGCAACGCAAATCACAGGTGTTAATTAAAACCTTGTAAAAAAAGCCCGGCATGCCGGGCTTTTTCTTTGCGTAAATACAATTACTTGATATTCAGCGGGGCGAACGATTTCACCAGGTCATCGAGCGCCTTCAATTGCGCCAGGAATGGCTCCAGCTGGTCCAGCGGCAGGGCGCTGGGGCCGTCGCAGCGGGCGTTGTCCGGGTCTGGATGGGCTTCCAGGAACAGGCCGGCGATGCCTACGGCCAGGCCGGCGCGGGCCAGGTCCGCCACTTGCTGGCGGCGGCCACCCGAGGCGGCGCCACCGGGATCGCGCTGCTGCAGCGCATGCGTGACATCGAAGATGATCGGCAAGTCGTCACACGTCTTCTTCATGACGCCAAAGCCCAGCATGTCGACCACCAGGTTATCGTAGCCGAGGCAGGTGCCACGGTCGCACAGGATCAATTGCTCGTTGCCTGCTTCCTTGAATTTCTCGACGATATTGGCCATCTGGCCAGGGCTCAAAAATTGCGGCTTCTTGATGTTGATGACTTTACCCGTTTTCGCCAGGGCCACGACCAGGTCCGTCTGGCGCGCCAGGAAGGCGGGCAGTTGCAGCACGTCGACCACTTCGGCCACCTGCTGCGCCTGCCATGGCTCATGCACGTCGGTAATCACGGACACGCCGAACGCCGCCTTGACATCCTGGAAGATACGCATGCCCTCTTCCAGGCCAGGGCCGCGGTAGGAATGGATCGAAGAACGGTTGGCCTTGTCGAAACTGGCCTTGAACACATAAGGAATGCCCAGCTTTTGCGTCACGCGCACATATTCTTCGCAGGCGCGCATGGCGAGATCGCGCGATTCGAGCACGTTGATGCCACCAAACAGCACGAAGCTGCCTTCATTGCTGACGTCGATGCCATGGACTTTCACTGAGGTCATAGGGATTCCATATTGGTTAATTGCTACTACTTGCTTGGACGAGGCGCAGCCAGCGGCTGGCGCGATAAAGCATCTTACTAGCTAGGGCGGCGCAGATCAAATTTGATCCAGCGCAAGGGCGTGGCAAACGGCAGGCAAGCTGGCCGCGACGGCCCCGCGAGGGCAGGCGCAAAGTGCCTTATAATCACGCTTTATCTCTACACTGATTCAGGAGCACAGATGGCCCGCACGATCCACTGCATCAAACTCAACAAGGAAGCCGAAGGACTGGATTTCCCACCGTACCCGGGCGAACTGGGCAAGAAGATTTACGAATCGGTGTCGAAAGAAGCGTGGGCCGCCTGGCTCAAGCACCAGACTATGCTGGTCAATGAAAACCGTTTGAACCTGGCCGACGCGCGCGCCCGCAAATACCTGGCCACGCAGATGGAAAAGCATTTCTTCGGCGATGGCGCCGATGCGGCCATGGGTTACGTTCCGCCAACGGAATAAGTTTATCGCTTGCCCGTGACCACGTCACGGGCAGTTTTACCTTCGTTTCACGCCCTCCCCCGCCGATTCACGGCACCGCCTCCCCGTTTCGTCGCACACCGCTCGCCGACCACGCCGCCGGCTGGCACAGTACGTCCATCGACAACTTCATTCCAGGACGGACACCATGTTGCAGCAAATCTTCAGCCACACTCCCCTCTACGTCTGGGCCATCCTGGGCTTTCTCGTGTACCGCGGCGTGCTGGCCAGCCGCGCACGCGAAGTGAGCTTGCGCAAGCTGTGCATCATTCCCCTGGTCATGCTGGCCCTGTCCCTGAGCGGCGTGCATGGCAGTTTCGGTTTCGACGGCATGGCGCCGTTCGCCTGGGCAGCCGGCGCCCTGGCCGGTGCGGCGCTGGCCTGGACGCTGGTCGATCCGCGCAAGATAGCCGCCATCCCCGAGCGGAGCAGCGTGCAGCGCCCTGGCAGCTGGGTGCCATTGATCTTGATGATGAGCATCTTCTGCATGAAATATGCGGTGGCCGTGACCCTGGCCATCACCCCGGCGACTGCCCATGCAACCGGCTTCATCGTGCCCGTCTGCCTCGCCTACGGTGGCTTCAGCGGCATCTTTTTGGGCGGCTTGCTGCGCACCGTGGCCGTGTATCGCCAGGCACACATGACAAGCGGCCCGCAAGGGGCCGCCGTGTAAGTCAAGTGCGGACGCCGGCAACTGCCGGCGAACGTCTTAGTATGCCAGGGTACGCACGCCTTCCGGCATGCCCAGCAGGCAAACATTGGCGCCGCGCACGGCGAACAGGCCGACGGCGATGACGCCGACGATCTGGTTGATCTGCTGTTCCAGCGCCACCGGATCGGCGATCTGCAAGCCCAGCACGTCGATGATTTCGCCACCGTTGTCGGTAATAAACGCTTCGCTGCTGCCAGCCTTCAGGCGCAAGCGGGGCGTGCCGCCCAGCGCGGCCAGCTGGCGCGATACGGCGGCGCGGGCCATCGGCACCACTTCCACCGGCAGCGGGAAGGCGCCCAAAGTGCCAACCAGCTTGGAGCCGTCCGCGATGCAGACGAACTGTTTCGCTACAGAAGCAACAATCTTTTCACGCGTCAATGCCGCGCCGCCGCCCTTGATCATGGCGCCGCTGGCCGTGATTTCATCGGCGCCGTCGATGTAGACGGCGATCGACTCGACGTCGTTCAAGTCGAAGACGGCAATGCCATGGCCTGCCAGGCGCGCGGCCGTCGCTTCGGACGATGCGACCGTGCCTTTGATGCGGTCCTTGATCTTGGCCAGTTCATCGATGAAAAAATTGGCGGTGGAACCGGTGCCGACACCGATGATTTCACCATCGACTACGTAATCAATGGCGGCACGGGCTACGGCTTGCTTTAATTCGTCTTGGGTCATGACATTCAGGCTAAAGTGGGGAATGGCGCTATTTTAACGGATTGCCAGCCCGGCCAGCCGGCCATGATGACCGCCGATTCGATTTGATACAACAGGCAAGTGGGGAAACTTTGCTCTAGGGCAATTTCCCATTCAATTACTCTCTATGCCCTTTAAAATATGCGAAAATGGAACGATAGCCCAATATGACGTTTCAGGAATAGCAAATGAATCACAGTAAACAGGTACTTGTTGTCGATGACAGCCGGGTTTCACGTTTGATGTCGCATCAGTTCATCCTCAGCAAACATCCCGACTGGCAAGTGATTGAGGCGGCGACAGGTGAAGAAGCCCTGGAAAAAGTCAAGACAGTGAGCCCTGTCCTGATATTACTGGATGTCAACATGCCCGGCATGGGCGGCGTGGCGGCAGCGGAACAATTGCGCGCGCTGTACCCGCAAACGCACATCATTCTCGTCACGGCGAATGTGCAAAACGCCATCCGTAACCGTGCCAGCGAACTAGGCGTGGGCTTCATGGAAAAACCCATCACGGAAACCCGCATCCATCAGCTGATCGAATCACTGGGATTGTGAGCATGATCAATCTCACCGAACTCGAAAACGATGCCCTGGTAGAGATATTCAACATCGGGGTGGGCCATGCCGCTGCCGCGATGAGCGAGATCGTCAATGAAGAAGTGACCATGTCGGTGCCGTCGATCACGTTCCTGAACCGTGCCGACGCGGCCGCCCTGCTGGGTAGCAAGAAGGATGGCGAACGCATCTGCGGCGTCAGCCAGCATTACGATGGCGCCTTCGCCACCGAAGCCATCCTGATGTTCCCGGAAGACAAGAGCCTGGAAATCGTGCGCCTGATGGTGGGCGACGCCATGCCGCTGCAGGAACTGACGGAGATGGAACAGGAGGCGATGAGCGAAATCGGCAACATCATCCTCAACTCCTGCGTGGGCACGCTGGCCAACCTGTTCGACAGCGAACTGCATGGCTCTCTGCCCCTGTACCACGTGGGCACCAGCGCGGAAATCCTGTCCTCGTTCGGCGGCCACGATGACGACGCCGTCGTGCTGATGCTGCATATCGACTTCGTGCTGTCCAAGCACCAGATCCATGGTTATGTGGCATTCGTGCTCGACCTGTCCGCCTTGCACGACCTGAAACAGCAGGTCAGCCACTATCTGGCCAAGGTCCTGGGACCGGCGTGACGATCATGCCGGAGGCCTTACACCGACTCGGCCTGCTCGAAAGCATACTCGGTGCCATCAACCTGGGCGCCATCGTGCTCGACGAGCAGCACCGCATCGTGCTGTGGAACCACTGGATGGCGCGCCACTCGGCGTGCCAGGCCGACGCCGTGCTGGGCCAGGACTTCTTTGCCGTCTATCCGGAACTGCAACACAAGCGCATCGATTCGGCCATCACCCAGGCCCTGCGCGACAATTTCCAGTCGCTGCTGTCGCAAACCTTGCACAAGGCGCCGTTTGCCCTGTACACGCATGGCGCCGCTGCTGGTGCGGCGGAAGGCCAGGAACGCATGCAGCAGGCGATCGCCGTCACGCCGATCAATCTGCCCGGTTCGCCGCGCCACTGCCTGATCCAGATCAATGATGTCACCATCGCCGTGGGGCGCGAAAAGCTGCTGCGCGAACAGACCATGGTCTTGCGCTCGCAAACCTTTTCCGACGGCTTGACGGGCATCGCCAACCGCCGCCACTTCGACGTGGCGATCGAGAAGGAAATGCGGCGCGCCATGCGCACGGGCAGCCCCCTGTCGCTGCTGATGATCGACATTGACCATTTCAAGGATTACAACGACCATTACGGCCACCAGCAGGGCGACGACTGCCTGATCCGCGTGGCAGCCGAACTGGCCGCCATGCTGCAGCGCCCCACCGACCTGCTGGCGCGCTATGGCGGCGAGGAATTTGCCGCCATCCTGCCCGACACGGACGCGGCACAGGCGCTGCGCATGGCCGAGGCGATCCGCCAGCGGGCGGCCGAACTGCGCATTCCGCATGCCAAGACGGGCAATGACGTCAAGCACATCACGGTCAGCATCGGCATCGCCACGCAGCACCCGCAGCAGCCGCTGGCCATCTCCGCCCTGATCGGCGCCGCCGACCGCGCCCTGTATCTGGCCAAGGGCGCCGGGCGCAACCGTGTGATGGTACAGCCGCTGTAGGAAAGCAACGCCCGGCACGCAATTCCTGTAGACATCCCTGCGGCGGATGCGTAGACTCGTTCATCATTGCAGCAAAAACAACAAGGATTTATCAGCGGCATCCTTCATGCGCATGCTCCATGCATGCGCGGATACGGCCAGGAGTGCTTGTGAATCTCGACCTGCCCCTCAAATCCCGCCTGCCGGGCACCGGCCTGGATACGACCATGGTCAATGGCATGCGCCTGCTGTTGTCCAGCGCCACCTTGCTGACCCTGTTCATCGATCCCGAAAGCGCCGGCAAACTGAGCAATATCACCTGGCTGATCTTTTCCGCCTACACCGTGCACAGCCTGCTGCTCTACGTGCTGGCACTGCTGGGCTTCAGCCTGCCCCAGGACATCTTGTTGTACTGGCTGGACGTGGCCTGGTATGCGCTGATCGTCTTTTCCAGCAGCAACCACAACAACCTGTTTTTCCTGTTTTTCTTCTTTGCCATCCTGACCTCGTCGTTCCAACGGGGCTTCGAGGAAGGCGCGCGCATCACCTTGGCCTCGGCCGGCCTGTTCGCCGCCACCGCCCTGTTCGGCGAAACGGATGCGGAACTGTCGCGCCTGCTACTGCGCACCACCTTCTTGCTGGCACTCGGCTACATGATCGCTTACTGGGGCGGCTCGGCCATCACGCAGCGCAGCCACCTGGCCCTGCTGCGCGATGTCAGCCAGCTGTCGAATCCCCGCTTCGGCGTCGACCAGACCATCTCCTCGGTACTGGAAAAAACCCGCAGCTATTTCCATGCCCGCAGTTGCCTGCTGGCGATGCAGGACAAGGGGGCGCCGCACTGGTCACTGCGCAGTGCCGTGCATACGGGCACGGAGCTGGCCACGACCAGCGCCGTCCTCAGCGATGAGGCGGCCAGCCCCTTGCTGGCCTTCCCGCCCGAAAAGATCGTGCTTTACAACCGTCCCCTGTCCAGCTGGCTGCCGTGGACCGGCGGCGTGCGTACGCTGGACGCGGACAGCGGACGCTGGCTGCGGCATGACGATACGGCAGGCGCCAGCCTGGCCGAGCTGCTCGAAGCGCACTCCTTCATCAGCGCGCCCTTGCCTTTGCGCAATGGAACGGGCCGCCTCTACATCGTTTCCACTGCCAGCCTGAGCAAGACCGACGCTCTTTTCCTCAGCCATATCGGCGCGCAGGCGTTTCCCGTCATTGAAAACATCGAGCTGCTCGACCGCCTGGCATCGCAGGCCGCCTCGCGCGAGCGAGAAAAGATCGCACGCGACCTGCACGACACGGCCATCCAGCCGTATATCGGCCTGCGCCACGCTCTGGCCGCCCTGCGCAACGAGGCCCTGCCCGGCAACCCACTGCTGCCGGAACTGGAAAAACTGATCCTCATGTCGGGCCAGGTGATCGCCGACCTGCGCAGCTATGCGCGCACCTTCAAGAACGGCCAGGTGCAAAGCGAGCCGGAACTGCTGGTGGCGCTACGGCGTCAGGCGGCGCAAATTCACGAATTCTATGGCATCGACATCACCCTGCATATCGAGGGCGACCTGCATATCAACGACCGCCTGGCGGCCGAAGTGTTCCAGATCGTCAACGAGGGCATGAGCAATATCCGCAAGCATACGTCGGCGCGCCACGGCGCCGTCAAGCTGACCTGCGTGCAAGGCGCTCTGCACATCAGCATCGACAATGAATGCGCGGCCGCGCACGTGCCCGATTTCCTGCCCGACTCCCTGGCCGAACGCGCCGCCGCGCTGGGCGGCAGTGCCAGAGTCACGCACAACACCTTGGGCAACACCTCCGTCCAGATCGAGATTCCGATATGAATGACCGCCAACCCCCATCCCATACCGCCATCCGCGTCATGCTGGTAGATGACCACAAGACCATGCTGTGGGGCCTGGAACGGCTGATCGGCGGCGAACATTCCGGCATGCAGGTGGTCGCCACGGCGTGCGACAGCGCCAGCACGCTGGCGCAGGCGGCCATCACCTGTCCCGACGTGATCGTGCTGGACCTGGACCTGGGCGGCGTCAGCTCGCTGGCCATCATTCCGCAGTTGCTACAAAACGGCAATACGCGCATCCTCGTGCTGACAGGCAGCCACGACCAGGCCGTCATGGAGCAAGCCATGCTCCATGGCGCGCGCGGCATCATCAGCAAGGATGCGCCACCGGAACTGGTGCTCAAAGCCATCGAAAAGGTCAGCCATGGCGAGCTGTGGCTGGAGCAAGCCATGCTGGGCCGCATGATGACGCAGCTGACCCAGCCCGGCGGTGGCTCGGCGCAAGCGATCGCCGTCGCCAGCCTGACCCTCAAGGAAAGAAAGATCATTGCCGCCCTGGTGCACGGCAGCGGCACGCCGGCCAAGTTGCTGGCCGACCAATTGTTCATCTCCGAACACACCTTGCGCAACCACCTGACCTCGATCTACCGCAAGCTGGGCGTCTACAACCGCCTGGAACTGTACGCCTACGCCACCAAGCACCGCCTGGGCGAACTGCCGCCCGCCGCCTGACCTCCCCCGCCTGAGCGTAGCCGCTCGCGCAATTTCCTGCCATTCCCGCGTCTCCCTGGCCCTGCCGCCAGCGGCTGGCCACGCCCTGCCCGTGGCGGCCTCGGGCAGGACAATTGTCACGAAAAAATCGAGCAAATCCTCCTACCATAAACGGGAGGTTCTTCTGATGTAGATCAATACCTCGACTTCTATAGTGACTGTACCAGTGTCCATTCCGCCACCAGTCGCAGTCCACCGAGACGGAGTACAGCATGCGTTTTGACAAGTACCTCCCCTCGCGCCTGGCCACGTATCTGCAAGGCAAGGAAAAAGCGGCGTTTTACCGCTATGCGCTGACGGCGGCGCTGGTGGTGGTGGTCTGCATCATCGGACTGCTGGCATTGGGGCAAAGTCCATGATGCCGCCGTTCACGGCAACCATGTTGTCCAACCTTTGTCGTTCCCTGCAGTTCTCTTTTACTCTAGGAGTCATCATGAACTTCATCAAAAATTTCATCCGCGAAGAAGATGGCGTGACCGCGATTGAATATGGCCTGATCGCCGCCCTGATCGCCGTCGTCATCATCGCCTCCGTCACCATCGTCGGCACGCAATTGAAAACCACGTTCACGAAGATCGGTACGGCCCTGACCACTGCCAATACCTAAGCACGGCACTCCGGCCAAGGCAGCCGCCTTGTCCGGAGTGCACCAGTCGGCACGCCGCCCTGACCGCCCACCCGCATTGCCATCCATCGACTGCGAGGTCCATCGTGAATTCTCTGCTGTCCTGCCTGTACGAGGAAACTGCCGTCACCGCGCTGGAATACGCGCTGCTGGCCGGACTGCTGGCCGTGGTCATCGTGGCTGCCGTGAGCCTGACCGGTGACAGCCTGGCCCTGCTATTTACTACCATCAAGGACCAGGTCGTCCTGGCGCTGTCATGACTATCCCATCGACCCTGCGCGCCTCGCTGCACAGCCACCGTGCGCTGCTGCTGCTGGTATTGGCCTACACGGCCGTGGTCCTGCTGCTGACCGGCAGCAGGCCGACACGCCACGATATCGCCCCCCTGCTGGCCAGCTTCGCCCTGGCCGTGCTGACCGGCCCCGTCTTCCTGCTGTGCGCCTGGACAGGCTACGTGATGTGCATGCTGCGCCCCGCGCGCCTGTGCCATTTTCTGTACCAGGAATTGCGCCGCCACCTGCGCCGCGAGCGCCTGCTGCATGCACTGCCTGCGCTGCTGCTGGTGCCCTTGTTCGCTCTCAGCTTTACCTCGTTCAAAGCCGCCATTCCCCGCCTGCATCCGTATGACTGGGATGCCCGCCTGTCGGCCATCGACATCGCCCTGCATGGCGGCACGGCCCCGTGGGCCTGGCTGCAGCCGCTGCTGGGCCATCCTCTGCTGACGGGCCTGCTGAACGTGGCTTACCATTTCTGGTTCCTGCTGTTTTACGCCCTGTTGTACTGGCTCATCCTCGATACCCGGCGGCCCCTGCTGCGCATGCAGTTCCTGCTCAGCTTTACCATCGCCTGGATCGTCCTGGGCAACGTGGTGGCCGTCCTGTTTTCCTCCGCCGGCCCCTGCTATTACGGCCACTTCCATGCCAGCGATCCGTATGCGCCGCTGATGGCCTACCTGCAAGAAAGCAACCACCGCGTTCCCGTCTGGGCCCTGAAGGTGCAGGACATGCTGTGGCAGGGCTACCAGAGCGGTGGCAGCGTTGGCGAACTGGGCATTTCTGCCATGCCCAGCATGCACGTGGCCACCTCCGTACTGATGGCCCTGGTCGCCTGGCCCATCCGCCGTACCGCCGGCATCGCCCTGGCCGCCTTTGCCGTGCTGATCATGCTCGGCTCGGTCCACCTGGGCTGGCATTACGCGCTGGACGGCTATGTGGGGGCCATCGGCGCCGTCGTCATTTGGCAAGCGGTGGGCCTGGCCCTGCGCAGGAACGCCGCGCCTACCAGCCAGCCGCTGGGCATCGCCCCCTGCATCAGCAGGGAAGGGCTGTCGCCATGAACGCCCGCCTTGCCATGCTGCTGTGCCTGGCCACCCTGGCTGCACTGCTGGCCGCCGCCCTGTGGCACGACCTGCGCAGCCGCCGCATCCCCAACCGCCTGGTGCTGTGCGGCACGCTGGCAGGACTGCTGCTGAACACTATCATGCCCGCTGGCAGCGGCCTGTTCGACCCTGCATTCGGCGGCCTGGGCCTGCTGCCGGCACTGGCCGGCGCCGGCGCCGGACTGGTCCTGCTGCTGCCCATGTATCTGCTGCGCGCGCTGGGCGCCGGCGACGTCAAGCTGATGGCCATGTGCGGCGCCTTCCTGGGGCCGCTCGGCGTGCTCGAGGCCGTACTGTTGACCTGCCTGGCCGGCGGCGTGCTGGCCTTGGCCGCCGCGCTGGCAGGACGGCGCTTGCGCAGGGTCCTGAAAAACACCTACGACATGCTGCTGGGCGCCCTGCTGCACAGCCTTGCCGGCGGCGTTGGCAGCATC
The DNA here is from genome assembly GCF_051380895.1 of Janthinobacterium breve. Classification (NCBI taxonomy): domain Bacteria; kingdom Pseudomonadati; phylum Pseudomonadota; class Betaproteobacteria; order Burkholderiales; family Oxalobacteraceae; genus Janthinobacterium; species Janthinobacterium breve. The sequence continues at coordinate 99,118 of NZ_JBNYXY010000003.1, forward strand.
GCCGAACCGCCAGCCGCCAGCGGCAGGCTGGCGTATGCCTTCGCCATCGCCAGCGGTACGGGATTGCAACTCTTCCTCCATTACACACAACTGTGGAGCTTGCGCTGAACGGCGCGCCACCCAACCAGGACTACCACCATGGAAAACATCGCCACTCTGTTCAGTTCGCGCCGCGCCAGCCAGGCTTGCAGCATCTTCATGGCCTGCCTGTGGAGCGTGTTTGCCTGGGCGCATGTGCTGGCCTACCAGCACAGCGGCGACTGGAGCTACCTGCTGTTCTGTGGTGCCGAAACCGTCTCGGCCCTGCTGTTCATCGTGCGCACGGCTCCCGTCAGCGTCTCGACCGATGCGGGCGACTGGCTGCTGGCCGTCGGCGCCACCTTCGCGCCGTTCTTTTTCTCTCCCTCAGAGATGACCATCTGGCCCGCTGCGCGCTACCTGCTGGCATTCGGCTGCGCCCTGCAGATCGCCGGCCTGCTGTCGCTGAACCGCAGCTTCGGCCTGGTGGTGGCGCAGCGCAGCATCAAGACGCACGGCATGTACCGCTTCGTGCGCCATCCCGTGTACGCCAGCTATGTAGTGTCGTCGAGCGCGTATCTGCTCAGCAATGTCTCGCCCGGCAACACGGCCGTGTATGCGGCCGCCATGCTGCTGCTGGTGCTGCGCCTGCTGCGCGAAGAGCGCTTCCTGTCCACCGACGTGCGCTACCGCGTGTACATGCGGCAAGTGAAATACCGGCTGCTGCCCTTCATCTTCTGACCTCACCATCCGGCGAAAGGAGCGATCATCATGCCCGATACTTACCCAGAAGCGCCTGCCGACGGCAGCATCATGCCGGCCATGCAGCGCGCACCGCGCAACGTGGCCGAAACAGGCCTGCCCTTCCTGTTCCTGGTGGAACTGCTGGTGAAGGTCATGTTCCTGCGCGGCCAGATCGGCTTGCCGGCCCTGTCCTCGCACGTGAAATTGGGCGCTGGCGTGCTCGAACCACTGCTGACCTTCATGCGCGCCGAAAAACTGTGCGAGGTGCAGCGCAACGGTTACAGCGGCACGGACGCCGACCAGCACTACCACCTGGTCGACCAGGGACGCCTGCGCGCCGCCGACTATCTGCGGCGCAACGCCTACAGCGGCCCCGCCCCCGTCACCCTGGCCCACTACAGCGCGCAGGTGCTGGCGCAAAGCGTGGCGCACATGCACGTTACGCGGGAAGCCATGATGCAGCAGTTTCACGACGTGGTGGCCTGCACGTCGGTGCTCGACCAGCTGGGCGCGGCCATGAATTCGGGCCGCGCACTGTTCCTGCACGGCCCCGCCGGCAGTGGCAAGACGTATCTGGCCGAGCGCCTGCACGGTTTACTCAGCGGCACCATCGCCCTGCCGCACGCGGTGATGGTCGATGGCGAGGTGCTGCCCTTCCTCGACCCCATGCTGCACACGCTGGCCGCCGACGTGGCGCCGCCAGCCGACCCGCGCTGGGTACGCGCATCCCGCCCCACCGTGCTGACGGGCGGCGAACTGACGCTCGACATGCTCGACCTGCAATTCGATCCCGGCGCCCGCCTGTACCAGGCGCCGCCGCACCTGAAGGCAAACAACGGCATCTTCATCATCGATGACTTGGGCCGCCAGCGCTGCTCACCCGTGGAACTGATGAACCGCTGGATAGTGCCGATGGCGCGCCGCGTAGATTATCTGTCGCTGCACACGGGCTACAAATTCCCCGTGCCCTTCGACGTCATTGTGGTCTTCTCCTCGAACCTGGCGCCGCAGCAGCTGGCCGACGACTCCTTTTTGCGCCGCATCGGCTACAAGATCCATATCGGCGAATTGAGCGGCTACCACTACGAAGCCGTGTTCCGCCACGTCTGCGAACAATTCGGCATGCCCTTCAACCATGCCGCCTACCACTACCTGCTGCAGCTGCATGGCCAGCACGCGCGCCCCCTGCTGGCCTGCTATCCGCGCGACATCCTGGCCCAGCTGTGCGACGTGGCCCGCTATGAAGGCCGCCCGCCACGGCTCGAAGCCGACGCGCTGCACTGGGCCTGGAACAATTATTTCGGCGCCGCCGACGGCTCCGCCGGCATACAGAACGGACCGGCTGAGGTCCTGCAAAAAGGAGTATCAAAATGAGAAACGCACGCGCTCTGACGATGATGGCCTTCGCGGTCATCCTGGCGTTCGTGGCGGTCATCGTGGCCGCGCGCTGGATCAATGCCCAGGCTTCGGGCAATACCAACAAGGTCGCTGTCGCCCTGGTCGACATCAGCCTGGGCGCCCGCATCGCGCCGGAAATGGTGCGTATGGTCGACTGGCCCAGCAGCGCGCTGCCGCCGGGCGCCATCAATGACCCGAAACTGCTCGATGCGCGCGTCACGCGCACCAGCATCCAGCACGGCGAACCGATCATGGAAAGCAAGCTGGCGCCCCCCGGCACCCAGGGCGGCCTGTCGGCCGTGGTGGGCGAAGGCAAGCGCGCCATGACGGTGCGCGTCAATGACGTGGTCGGCGTGGCGGGCTTCGCCCTGCCCGGCAATTACGTCGATATCCTCGTCAACACGCAGGACGACGCGGCCAAGACGGGCACCGGGCGCGACCCCAGCATCTCCAAAATCGTGCTTGAACGCATACTCGTGCTGGCCATCGCGCAGGAATCGAACCGCGACGACACCAAGCCCAAGGTGGTCAATGCCGTGACCCTGGAACTGACGCCCGACCAGACGGAAAAACTCGACCTGGCGCGCAGCGTGGGCACCCTGTCGCTGGTGCTGCGCAACCAGATCGAAGACAAGCCCGTCAACACGGATGGCGCCACCAAGACCAGCCTGCTGGACGCCAAGGTCGCCGCCCAGGTGGCCCCACCCGCCCCCCGGCCAGTCGTGCGCCGCCGCGTGGCGCAAGGGCCAGCCGGGCCGCAAGTCGATGTCATCAAGGGGCTGGAACGCAGCTCCCAACAATTCTGAACAACGCCACGCCGATCATCATCCGATCCGCACCACGAGGAGCATGCCATGAGCACCATGAGCAAACTGAGCACAGCAAACGGGAGCCGCATCCTGCGCATGGCCCTCGCCATCGCCGCCATCGGCGTCCTGACCCCGGCCGCCCATGGCGAAGCGGGCGCACCGGCCACGTCGCCAGGCCTGTCAACCACGCCGCCCGGCGCCACGGCGGCCCCTGCCGCAGCGGCAAGTGTCAGCACGCCGCCACCGAAGGTCGTGCGCCGCGCGCCGCGCATGAAGCCGTCAGCGCAGCAAGCCATGCCGGACCAGATGGGCGGACACGCCGAACTGTCGCGCAACATGGCCCTGGCCGAAGGCAAGTCCACCCTGATGCACCTGCCGTTTCCTGTCGCCCGCGTCTCGGTGGGCGACCCGCGCATCGCCGACGTGATCCTGCTCAACACCACCGATGTCTATTTGCTGGGAAAATCCGTGGGCACGACCAACCTGATCGTGTGGAACCGCAATAATGAAGCGAGCATCATCGACCTGTCCGTCAGCATCGACGCCAGCCTGCTGCAAGCGCGCCTGGCCGAACTGCTGCCGAATGAAAAAGACCTGCGCGTGACGGTGGCCGGCGACACCCTGATCCTGTCGGGCGTCGTCAGCGACACCGTCAAGGCCGACCAGGCGATGTCGCTGGCCAACGCCTATGCGCAGCGCGGTTCGCGCCCTGCGGCGGGCGCCGCCGCTGCCGGTGCGGCGCCCGCCGCGGCCGGCGCCGCACCCGACCCGTCAGGCGGACCATCGGCCTCGCCACGCGTGATCAACCTGATGGCGATCGCCGCGCCACAGCAGGTGATGCTGGAAGTGAAGGTGGCGGAAGTGTCGAAAACCCTGGTCGATCAACTGGGCGCCAACCTGGGCCTGAGCAAGACCATAGGCGGCTGGACCTATTCGCTGCTGTCGAACTTGCTCAGCAACAATCCCAGCAGCATCGGCGCCAGCAACAGCCGTAACGGCAACTTCCTGGGCCTCGATGCGCAGAAGCGCGATGGCTTGATCAAGGTGCTGGCTGAACCTAACATCATGGCCATCAGCGGCCAGGAAGCCAGCTTCCTGGCTGGCGGCAAGATCTTCATCCCCGTCAGCCAGACCAACAATGGTGGCACGCCCACCATCACGCTGGAAGAAAAAGAGTTTGGCGTGGCCGTGAAGTTCACCCCCACCGTGCTCGAAGGGGGACGCATCAACCTGAAAGTATCGCCGGAGGTATCCGACCTGAACAAGGAAGGCATCGGCATCACGGCTACCGGCATAACGACCACCGCCATCCTGCCCTCGTTTACCACGCGGCGCGCCACTACCACGGTGCAGCTGTTCGATGGCCAGAGCTTCGCCATCGGCGGCTTGATCAAGAACAATGTGACCAGCAACATCAAGGCCTTGCCGGGCCTGGGCGAAGTGCCCGTGCTGGGCGCCCTGTTCCGCAGCACGGACTTCCAGACGGACCGCACGGAACTGGTCTTCATCATCACGCCGCACCTGGTCAAGCCGCTACCGCCCGACTACAAACTGCCGACCGATCCGTACGTAGAGCCTACGCGCGGCGACATGTTTATCCAAGGCAAGATGGAAGGCACGGCGCCCGCACCAGCGCCGGCACCACTGCAGCAGCCAGCGCCGATGCCGCTACCTGCCTCCGCGCCGCCGCCTGCCGCCATGGCCGCGCCCGTACCGCCTGCCATGCCGGTGGCCATGCCAGTCGCCACGCCGACAGCGAGCAGCAACGACCTGCCGCAATACCGCGCCGTGCCGAAAGCCGATGCGGCCTCGCCGTCGCTCAGCGTCATCGACGATCTCAAATAGGAGCATCCCCATGAAAACCTTCGCAACCACCCTGCCCCGCAACCTGCTGTGCGCTGCGGTGATCGGCGCGCTGGCCGGCTGTGCCGCCACCACCACCCCGGTGCTCGACAGCCATTTCGGCGAGTCGGTGACCTTGCTCAAGCAGCAGCAAATCCTGTATCCGGACGCGGCCAACAACCGCAATCCCGTGCTGGGCCTCGATGGCAAGACCGCCGTCAGCGGCTACAAGCTGTACCAGAAATCCTATAGCGCGCCCGATCCGATTCCCGACGTGCTGACGATCGGCGTCAGCAAACGCTGAAGCGTGCCCCATCCACCCAGCCACTGCCGGAGCTTGCCGTGAAAATCTTCATTATCTCCAGTAACGAAAAACAACTGGCCGCAATGACGGCGCTGTTGCGCGAGCGCCACGCGGACGACGATATCGACAGCGCCGTCGGCAGCCTGGAACGGCTGGCCGGCACGGCTGAAATGGCCGCGCCGGACGCGCTGCTGCTGGCGCAGCCCGTCATCGACGATGCCGACCTTGTACGCATCGAACGCCTGGCCAGCCGCCAGCCCGCCATGGCCATCATCCTGCAGTGCCAGCACCAGGGCAGCGACTTCCTGCTGCAAGCCATGCGCGCGGGCGTGCGCGAAGTGCTGCCGCAAGCCGACAACGGCGCCGCCCTGAATACGGCGCTGCAACGCATCGAGGACAAGAGCACGCGCCACGTGCGGCACGACGGCAAGATCATCGCCTTCGTCTCGTGCAAGGGCGGCAGCGGCGCCACGTTCCTCGCCGCCAACCTGGCGTATGCGCTGGCGCAGGACAAGCAGCGCGTGGCGCTGTTCGACCTGAACCTGCAGTTTGGCGACGCGGCGCTGTTTGTCTCGGACCAGAAGCCGGCCGCCACGCTGTCGCACGTGGCGCAGCAGATCCACCGCCTCGACCCCTCCTTCCTCGCCGCCAGCATGGTGCAGGTGACGCCGAACTTCAGCATCCTGGCCGCCCCCGAAGATCCGGGACACGCGAACGACATCAAGCCCGAGCACATTGACCAGCTGCTGCACCTGGCGCGCCACGAATATGACTTCATCGTGCTAGACACGGGCCGCGGCCTCGATGCCGTCAGCGTGCGCGCGCTGGACCACGCCGACATGATCTGCCCCGTGGTGCAGGCAACCCTGCCCTACATCCGCGATGGCAAGCGGCTGCTGCAAGTGTTCCAGTCGCTGGAATACCCGGCCAGCAAGATTCACCTGATCCTGAACCGCCAAGCGGGCGCCGATGAAATCCGCGGGCGCGACCTGGAAGCAGCCTATGGCCACAACATTTTCCACGCCATGCCGAATCACTACGCGGTGGCGGCAGCCTCGGTCAACCAGGGTGTGCCCGTACTGAAGCTGGCGCCCGGCAGCCCGCTGGCCAAATCACTGCAGGAGTGTGCGCGCAAGCTGGGCGGCACGCGCGCGGCCAGCGCGCCTGGCCTGTTTTCACGCCTGTTCCAGCGTAACAGGCCCATCCATCTTCGAGGGGAAACAGCATGAGCATCGACATCAATGGCGCCGGCCCCAGCCTGCGCGAACGGCTCGGCAGCGCCCCGGCCGCGAACGGCAATACGGCCTTCGGCGCCGTGCGCGGCGGCAGCATCGACAATCCCGCCTACCAGGAACTGAAGCAGCACGTGCACCAGTCCCTGCTCGACCGCATCGACCTGGAAGGCATGCAGCGCCTGTCACAGGAACAGATACGCGACGACCTGAAGGTCCTGGTGGGGCGCCTGCTGGATGAAGACAGCGTCGTCATCAACGACCTGGAACGGCGCACCCTGGTGCGCGACATCCAGGACGAAGTGCTGGGCTTCGGCCCGCTCGAACCGCTGCTCAACGATCCCACCGTCTCGGACATCCTCGTCAACACGCACCGCCAGGTGTATGTCGAACGCCATGGCCAGCTCGAGCTGAGCGACATCCGCTTCAACGACGATGCGCACCTGATGAAGATCATCGACAAGATCGTCTCGCGCGTGGGACGGCGCATCGATGAATCGAGCCCCATGGTCGATGCGCGCCTGCCGGACGGCTCGCGCGTGAACGCCATCATCCCGCCGCTGGCCATCGATGGACCCGTGATGTCGATACGGCGCTTTTCGGCCCAGCCGCTGCGGCTTTCCGACCTGGTCGAGCATCACAGCCTGACGGCCGAAATGGCACAAATCCTGCAGGGCCTGGGCAAGGCCAAGATCAATATCCTGATCTCGGGCGGCACGGGCAGCGGCAAGACCACCATGCTCAACGCGATATCGGGCTTCATCAGCGGCACCGAACGCATCGTCACCATCGAGGATGCGGCGGAGCTGCAAATGCAGCAGCCGCACGTGATACGCCTGGAAACCCGGCCAGCGAACATCGAAGGCAAGGGCGAAGTGACGCAACGCGCACTGGTGCGCAATGCCCTGCGCATGCGGCCCGACCGCATCATCCTGGGCGAGGTGCGCGGCGCCGAGGCGCTCGACATGCTGCAGGCGATGAATACGGGCCATGAAGGGTCGATGGCCACCATCCACGCCAACACGCCGCGCGATGCCCTGACGCGGCTGGAAAACATGATCAGCATGGCCGCCTCCATGTTGCCGGGCAAGGCCATGCGCCAGCAGATCAGCGCCGCCATCGGCGTGGTGGTGCAGGTGGCGCGCCTGACGGACGGCAAGCGCAAGGTGGTGTCGATCCAGGAAATCACGGGCATGGAAGGCGAGATGATCACCATGCAGGAAATCTTCACGTTCCGCCAGACGGGTGTGGCCCAGGATGGCGCCGTCAGCGGCCACTTCCAGGCCAGCGGCGTGCGTCCCCGCTTCCTCGACCGTCTGCGCGCCTTCGGCGTGGTCGTGCCGGAAAGCCTGTTCGATCCCAACCGCCAATACCATTGAGGAGCCACGCCATGGACACCAGTTATTACGTCTTCGGGGCCCTGATCTTCATCGCCGTGCTGCTGCTCGTCATGGGCCTGTACCAGAGCTGGAACACTGTGCGCGGGCCGGAATCGGAACGGGTGGCGCGGCGCCTGCGCGTGATGTCGGCTGGCGCCCACGCGGGCGAGCAGAACACGTCGATGATCAAGCAGCGCCTGCTCAGTGAAACCCCGGCGCTGCAGAAGCTGTTGCTGGAAGTACCGCGCGTGCATGCGCTCGACCGCTTGCTGGAACAGTCAGGGCTGACGTGGAGCGTGGCGCAGTGGGCCATGCTGGTACTGCTGGCCTTCCTCGTCGGCCTGGTCGGCGCCAGCCTGATCGACCTGCCCTGGCTGCTGCGCCTGCTGGTAGCAGCCGCCTGCGCGCTGCTGCCCCTGTACTACATCGAACGCGCCAAGGCGCACCGCCTGCAACGCATCGGCCAGCAGTTGCCGGACGCACTGGAACTCATGAGCCGCGCCCTGCGCGCCGGCCATGCCTTTCCCACGGCCCTGAAAATGGTTGGCGAGGAAATGAACGCGCCGCTGGCCGACGAATTTCGCATCGCCTTCGACGAAGTCAACTTCGGCATCGCCATGCCGGACGCGCTGATGAACCTGACCACGCGCGTGCCCAGCACGGACGTGCGCTATTTCGTCATCGCCGTGCTGATCCAGCGCGAGACGGGCGGCAACCTGTCGGAATTGCTCGATAGCATCAGTCACATCATCCGCGAACGCTTCAAGCTGCTGGGTCAGGTATGCGTGCTGTCGGCCGAGGCACGCCTGTCGGCCTGGATCCTGGCGCTGCTGCCGTTCGGCGCGGCGGCCATGATCCAGCTGACCAACCCCACCTTCCTGGAACTGCTGTATCGCGATCCCGGCGGACAGAAGATGCTGGTCGGCGCCCTGCTGCTGATGCTGGTCGGCGTCATCATCATGCGCAAGGTGATCCATATCCGGGTGTGATTTTTTGAGGGGAACGACATCATGACTACCTTGCAAATGGCCTTTCTCGGCTTGCTGTTTGTCGCCGTTTTCGCCGGCGCCATGTTCGTGCTGCTGCTGGCCGTGCCCGACCCGCTGCGGCACCGCCTCGACAGCGTGGGCGCAGCAGCACCGGGCAGCGCCCGCCACTGGCTGGCGCACTTCGTCAAGCTGAGCGGACCACTGGCGCGCCTGTCCCTGCCCGAAGACGGCTGGGAGACATCGAAAATACGCTTGCGTTTCATGCATGCGGGACTGCGTCACCCATCGGCGCCGCTGCTGTATTTTGGCGCCAAGACGGCCCTCGCCGTGGGCCTGCCCGTGCTGGTGTTCCTGGGCCTGAGCGTGGCCGGCGTGCATTACAGCAGCACAGCCTTGCTGCTGTGGCTGCTACTGGCCGCCGCTTTCGGCTACTACCTGCCAAACGCCTGGCTGAACCGCCGCATCCGCCTGCGCCAGCGCGACATCTTTGAAAGTTTTCCCGATGCGCTGGACCTGATGACGGTCTGCGTGGAAGCGGGCCTGGCCATGGATGCGGCGCTGGCGCGGGTGGCATCCGAAATCACGCTGAAAAGCGCCGTGTTGGCCGAAGAACTGCACTTGCTGACACTGGAGCTGCGCGCCGGCAACTCGAAGGAACGGGCCTTGCGCAACTTGGCCCTGCGCACGGGCGTGGAAGATGTCGATGCCCTCGTCGCCATGCTGATCCAGGCCGAACGCTTCGGCACCAGCATCGCCGCCTCGCTGCGCGTGCAATCGGATCAGCTGCGCACCAAGCGGCGCCAGCTGGCAGAAGAGCAGGCGGCAAAAATTGCCCTGAAACTGCTGTTCCCGCTGATCTTCTTCATCTTCCCTTCCCTGCTGGTGGTCCTCATGGGACCAGCCTTCCTGCAGATCTACCGCGTGCTGCTGCCTGGCATGGCCGGCGGCAATTAAACATTCCCAAGCTGTTCCCGGCGGCCTGCGCTGCCGGAAACCATGCCTACAAGCCTTCCTCCCTGCACTGCACTGCACTGCACTGCACTGCGCCGCCGGCCCAAGCTGCCTTCTCAGCATTGCTCAGTAACTCCAGCATGCGGCAGGCAGGCATGAAAAAGGCCGGACTCGCCGTCCGGCCCTTGCCAACTATCCTGCTCCCCTTACATACTGATGCGCAAAATAGCCGAGGCGAGTTTTTCAAAGCAAGGCTTCAATTCGTCGGAATTGGCCGCGTGGCAATAGATGCCCACCGGCTGGCCAGCGCCAGCCGTCACGCAGCGCGACAAGGCATCCGGCGTATTGGCCATGCACTTGAGGATGTCTTCGCCCTTGTCGCTGGGTGCAGGGCCGTTGGCTGCCGTCAGCTCGCTGCCCAGACCCAGGCTAAACACATATATGCCTTCGGCGCGGGCCTTGGTGGCCATCGCTTCAAGCAGGTTGCGCGAGGCGCGATTGACATTGATCCAGGTGGCCGCATTGCTGCTGGTGTCGTTGGTGACGGCACGCGGCGTGGCCGTGATGACGGGGAACTCCTGCAAGGCCGGCAAATTCGTGGGATTGTGCGCGTTATACCATTGCGGCAAGGCGGCCGCATCGAGGTTCTTGACGATGTTCGAACCCTGGTTGCACTTGCCCGCCGCCGTCGTGCCCTGTTTGTTGATCAGCCACAGGCCAGCCGGCGTCCCGGTGCTGGTGCCGTCGCCCGTCACCAGCGAGCCTGGCGTGGTGCAGTCGGCCGGTGTCTTGAACTTGAAGACGGAGGAAATGGTATTGGGCGAACCGTCGGAAAAAAATACGATCACGCGCAGGCTGGAGCGGTTGGCCAGGGCGATGCTGTTGAGCTGGTCGCGCCCGTTCCACACCCCTTCGGCCGAATTCGTCAAGCCGTCAAACGAGTACTTGCCGATGGCCTTGCTCATGCCTGCCTGGTCAAAACCGCGCGCCACCGTGTTGATCGGAGTATCGACTTCGGCGCCGTAGGAAAAATGGATCAGGGCCATACGGTCCAGCGCGGGGTTGAACTTGCTGAGAAACAGCTGCGCACTGCTGATGACGGTGGCACCGACGGGCGCCATCGAGCCAGAGGTATCCATCACGAAGGCCAGGTCCAGGTCCTTGCGGATGGTCTGCGCCGCGGCGCTGACCGTCAGCAAATTAAAACCCAGCACGCGCATCAGGGTCACGGGCACGGCGGCCGTGGCCGCCGCATCGATCGTCACCTTGCCCGCGTCAAACGTCACCGTGGGATCGTTGAAGGTGGGCGTGGCCCCCAGGTAGCCCGTGGGGAAATTCACGGCAAAAAACTTTTGCGCCGCCGCCTGGGCGCTGGCCCGCTGCGCTGCCTCGCCCACGCCTTGCGTGACGGCGCGCGCGGCGGCGATGCTGGCCGAATCAACGGCCGCATTGAGCTTGGAGCGGATGATAAAACCCAGGCCGGAATCGATGGCCAGGCCCACCGCGCCGATCAGCACCACCATCGACAGGCCGATGACAATCAGAACCTGCCCCTTCTGTTTTCCAGTCCGCCTGCGTATGCTTTTCATGATGTTCTCCCCGCGCCTGCACGGGCGCCTGCGCAATGATGACAGCGTGTCTAAAAAATGGTCTTGGCATACAGATTGCCGCTCAGCTGGGGTGTTTGCGCACCAAAGCCCAGGCTCATGCCGGCAAACAGGATGTTGGCGCGATACAGTCCCTCGACGACATAAATGACTTCGCCGTTGGCCAACTGGTTGCTCATGGCATCGTTGATGGGCGAACCCGCGCTGGGGATGCTGGTGCACTTGCCCGTGCCGTCGCTGGCCCAACTGCCGCAGCTCCACACCTTGCTGGCCTGCTGCGGTCCGTTGGTCCAGCGGTAATGTTCGAGAATGACGTTCTGCTTGCCGGGGCCATTCCCCATGATCTTGCTGATGTACATGCTGCCATTGCTGGCCATGTCCAGCGGCGGCGTCGTCATCGCCAGCGCCGTCATGATGGTCTGCGGATCCTGCGACGAGCGCGACGCCAGGTTGGCGCCTTCGCGGCTCAGGTTGGTCAATATCATGTCCCCCTGCACGATGCGCGCCAAGTCGAAGACGGGGACGGCCATCATCAGCAGAAAGGGCAGCACCAGGGCGAACTCCACGGCGGCCACGCCTTGCTGGCGGCGCGCGCGCGTCAATGTCCGTTGTTGGGATGGCGTCATCAGAAGGCCTCGTTGCGCATGGTGGCCGCGACGCTGAAGGCATACTGGCCGGGCGCACTCGTGGAAGTTTTGGGATTGAGCAAGGCCATCAAGCGCCAAGCGGGGGTGATGACGGGCCAGGTACAGTTCACCTGCAAGACGACAATATCGCCGGCCGCGCCGAACATATTATTGTTGTACGCCGAAGGCGCTTGCGATACGCCATTGACCACCACCACGGGACTGACCATCGCATACAGGCCCAGCGAGCTGTCGTTGATCTTTTGCAGCACCGCTTCGTAGCGCTGCTTGTTGGCGCTGGCGGGATCGAGGTTGTTTTGCCCCGTGATGGAGTAGCGGGCCCCTTCGCGCACGGCGTACTGCATCGTCAGGTTGACCCAGAACATGACCCCCAGTTCCATGATCATGGCGATGAGGAAAAAGAGGATAGGGGCGATCAAGGCAAATTCCACCAACGCAGCGCCACGTGGGCGATTTTTCAGGCACAACTTTCCCCTACAGCTGTTTCTAGTCTGCATGATTTACTCGCTTGGACAGGTTGCTCTCGGTCTCGCGCCGAGGTTGCAATAAAACCAAATAAATTGTTCTTTGTATAATTTAATTTAGGTAATGCTGAGACGAAAGTCAAGGTCTGAATACATGCAAATTACATACAAATTCACGCGTACACAAAATAACGATAGGAAACGAAATTAGCGCGGAAGCAAGCGACGGTCGGCGGGATCGAGCAGGAAGCCCTGCAGGATCTCCTGCAGCTGCGGCAGCTTGGCCACGTGGGCGGGAATGCCCAGCTGGCGCGCACCGAAGTAGTGGGCGATGATGTCGCCCTGCTGCTCCATGTTGAAGTCGGACAGGATGCCGCCGGCCTGCGCGTCGTAGCGGTAGGCGCGCTGCCCGATATAGCCGCCGCACAGCGCCAGCAACATGCCATGCAGCAGCACGCAGTAGCCGAGCTGGTACTGCCACACGTGCACCATTTCGTGGATGAAGAACAGCTTGCCGCTGTTGCCTTCGCGGGAAAAATCGTCGCGGTACTGGGCCGGCATGAAATGCAGGCTGCCGCGCGGCGTCATGGCCGTGTTCTGGTCCTGCAAGCCTAACGGTAGAAAGGAGCCGCGCACCACGCGCACGCGCGCGTAGTCGACGGCGCCCTGAAAGACGCTGCGGGCCATGGCGGTTTCGCCGATGGTCAGGGGACGGCGCAGCACGCGCATGGCACTCCGTCAGAAAAAAGAAGCGGCAAGCACAAAAGCTTGCCGAGTACTACAACTGCAAGTACCTGACAGAAGCGTAGCGAGCGGCAGTGATTTGTGGCCAAAAAGCGCAACCGTACTCTAGTACGGTGAGCATCGCAGGCCGCAAAGTGCGGCGCGCAGTAGCTTATGTCAGGTACGACTAGGCGGAGCGAAGGCCGCTGGCAGCTTTCGCAATTTCCGTGATGCGGTCCCAGTTGCCGGCCGCGATCGCGTCTTTTGGCGTCAGCCACGAGCCGCCCACGCAGGCGACGTTCTTGCACGCCAGGAACTGCGACGCCGTCTCTTGCGAGATGCCGCCCGTCGGGCAGAACGTGATGTCCGGCAGCGGGCCGTAGATGGCGTTGAGCATGCCGATGCCGCCCGCTGGCACGGCCGGGAACAGTTTCAGCTGCTGGAAGCCGTTTTCGCGCGCCGCCATCACTTCACCGGGTGTCATCACGCCAGGCAGCAAGGGCAGGCCGCTGCTTTTCGCCGCCGCCACCAGGGCCGACGTCAGGCCAGGCGAGACGCCGAAGACAGCGCCTGCATCGCGCGCCTGGGCGAATTCCTCGGGACGCGTGAGCGTACCGACGCCGACGATGGCGCCCGGCACGGCCGACATGGCGCGGATCGCTTCCAGGCCATGCTTGGTGCGCAAGGTTACTTCCAGCACGCGGATGCCGCCCGCCACCAGCGCGCGCGCCAGCGGTACGGCGTGTTCAGGATCGTCGATCGCAATCACGGGGATCACGCTCGAGGTGCGCATAATTTCCAGTAGTGTCATGGTCATCTCTTATTTCCTAGCCAAAAAGTCTTCATCGGAACCCGGTACGGTATCACCGACATTGTCGGCGTCGTGCAAGGCGACGGTGGTGGGAATCGGCGACGGCAGGCCGAAGGTGGTGGCACCCTCTTCCGCCGCGCTGACGGTGGAACGGAACATGGAAAACAGCTCGCGGCCCATGCCGACGTGGTTCGGCGACAGGTCGGCCGTGACCAGCGAACGGGCGTGCCAGACGTCGGCCGGCACCAGCGCCTCGAGCACGCCGGTGAAGGCGTCGAGGCGGATGATGTCGCCGTCGCGCACCAGACCCAGCGGGCCGCCGGCGAGGATCTCAGGCGATACGTGGATGGCGGCCGGCACCTTGCCCGATGCGCCCGACATGCGGCCATCGGTGACCAGCGCCACGTGGCGGCCAGCATCCTGCAGGTTGGCCAGCGCCGGCGTCAGCGCATGCAGTTCCGGCATGCCGTTGGCGCGCGGGCCCTGGAAGCGAAGCACGGCGACGAAGTCGCGGTCCAGCGTGCCGGCCTTGTAGGCGTTCATGAACTCTTCCTGCGAATTGAACACCAATGCCGGCGCTTCCACCGTGCGGTGCTGCGGCTTGACGGCCGAGACCTTCATCACGGCGCGGCCCAGGTTACCCGCGACGAGAACCATGCCGCCGTCCGGCGCGAACGGGTTCGAGGCCGGGCGCAGCACGTTTTCGTCGGCGCTGGCGGCCGGTGCATCTTTCCAGAAGACCTTGCCGTCTTCACCGAGGAACGGCTCCATGCAGTGCGCGCGCAAGCCGCGGCCCAGGATGGTGTTGACGTCTTCGTGCAGCAAGCCCGCATCGAGCAGTTCGCGGATCAGATAACCGGTGCCGCCGGCCGCGTGGAAATGGTTCACGTCGGCGTCGCCGTTCGGATAGATGCGCGTGAGCATCGGCACGATGGCCGACAGTTCGTTGAAATCGTTCCAGTCGATGACGATGCCGGCTGCCTTGGCGATCGCCACCAGGTGCAGCGTGTGGTTGGTCGAACCGCCCGTGGCCAGCAAGCCCACGACGGCGTTAACGATACATTTCTCGTCGACGATATGACCGACTGGCAAGTAATTGGCGCTTTGCGCCGTGATGACAGCGGCGCGCTGGGCGGCGGCGGCCGTCAGCGCATCGCGCAGCGGCGTGTTCGGCGTGATGAAGGCGGCGCCCGGCAAGTGCAGGCCCATCACTTCCATCAGCATCTGGTTGCTGTTCGCGGTGCCATAGAAAGTACAGGTGCCGGCGCCGTGGTAGGCTTTCGACTCGCCTTCGAGCAAGTCTTCGCGCGTGGCCTTGCCTTGCGCATACAGCTGGCGCACCTTGGCTTTTTCCTGGTTCGACAGGCCCGACGTCATCGGACCGGCCGGCACGAAGACGGCCGGCAAATGGCCGAAGTGCAGCGCGCCGATCAGCAGGCCCGGCACGATCTTGTCGCACACGCCCAGGTACAGGGCCGCATCGAACATATTATGCGACAGCGCCACGGCCGTCGACATGGCGATGGTGTCGCGCGAAAACAGCGACAGTTCCATGCCCGGCTGGCCTTGCGTCACGCCATCGCACATGGCAGGCACGCCACCGGCGAACTGGGCCACGGCGCCCACTTCGCGCACGGCTTGCTTGATGATCTGCGGGAAGCCGTCGAAGGGCTGGTGCGCCGACAGCATGTCGTTGTACGAGGACACGATGGCCACGGAAGGCTTCTTGTATTCCTTCAGCGACAGCTTGTCGTTGGCGGGAAAGGCGGCAAAGCCGTGCGCCAGGTTGGTGCACGACAGGGCGCCGCGCTGCACGCCCTGGATGCGGGCCGCATCCAGATGCGCCAGATAGGCGCCGCGCGATGGCCGGCTGCGCGCGATGATGCGCGCTGTTACGGATTCGACTACTGGATGCAGCGCCATATGGATTTCCTTAAAAATGAGTATTTTGTGAAATTTTACTACAAAATGGTCGAGCAGAAGCACTCTTGCAGTGGCCAGTGGCAGAAATAATCCATTTTTTCACGACCTTTCAAGGCAAAACGACAGCGTTCGACGTCCACTCGTCTTGCTTGCCTATCTATTGCAGTAAGGATAAAACGCCTGAAAAAACGCTGAAAATGCTATGCGCCTGCACAAACTGTAGTGAAATTACGTTTTTCTGATGTATTATTCTCATACCAACGCCGGCACCCACGTTCGCCACGATGAACGCGCCGCGCTCCTTTCAACCGAGACAAGCACCCAAGCCGACCGCCATGCGCCAGCCAGCACCTACTCCTGCCATCACCGCCACCGCCAGTTTCCAGTCCCTGCAAGCGCATAGCGCCAGCCTGCGCGAAGTGCATCTGCGCCAGCTGTTCGCCGCCGACCCCGCGCGTTTTTCCAGCATGACAGTCGATGCGGCAGGACTGTTGCTCGATTACTCGAAGAACCGCGTCGACGCCAGCGCCATGGCCCTGCTGATGGACCTGGCCCGCGAGCGCGGCGTGGAAGCGCAGCGCGAAGCGATGTTTACGGGCGAGAAAATCAATCTTACCGAACATCGGGCCGTTCTGCATACTGCCTTGCGCGCGCCACGCGGCACCAAGCTGGTGGTCGATGGCCAGGATATCGATGCCGACGTGCAAGATGTGCTGCAACGCGTGAAGGCGTTTACGGACAAGGTGCGCAATGGCAGCTGGCTCGGCCACACGGGCAAGCCGATTTGCGACATCGTCAACATCGGCATCGGCGGCTCGGACCTGGGACCGAAAATGGCTTGCCTGGCCCTGCGCTCCTACGCCAACCCGGGCCTGGAAATGCACTTTGTTTCCAACGTCGACGGGCACGACATGGAAGCGACCCTGTCCAAGGTCGATCCGGAAACCACCCTGTTCATCGTGGCCTCGAAAACCTTCGTCACGGCCGAAACCATGCTCAACGCCAACACGGCGCGCGCCTGGTTCCTGCTCGAAGGCGAAGAAAAGGACCTGGCCCAACATTTTGTGGCCGTTTCGACCAACACGCAAGCCATCGTCGACTTCGGCATCGCGCCGGAAAACATGTTCCCGTTCTGGGACTGGGTCGGCGGACGCTATTCCGTCTGGTCCTCGATCGGCCTGGCCGTGGCGCTGTCCGTGGGCTTTGAATACTTCAGCGATTTCCTCGCCGGCGCGCATGCGATGGACCAGCACTTCCGCCAGGCGCCACTGGAACAGAACATGCCAGTGGTACTGGCCATGGTCGGCTTCTGGAACCGCCAGTTCCTCGATTGCGGCTCCGTTTCCATCGCGCCGTATCACCAGGACCTGAGCCGCTTTGCCGCCTATTTGCAACAGCTGGACATGGAAAGCAACGGCAAGCGCGTCACCAAGGATGGCGTGCCCGTCGACGTGCCGACCGGTCCCGTCATCTGGGGCGATTGCGGCACGAATGCGCAGCATGCGTATTTCCAGCTGCTGCACCAGGGCACCGACATCACTCCCATCGATTTCATCGCCGCCCTGCGCGCCACGCACGATTTGCCTGGCCACCACGACGCCCTGCTGGCCAACTGCTTTGCCCAGTCGGAAGCCTTCATGACGGGCAAGACGGGTGAGGAAGTGCGCCTTGACCTGCAGGCGCAAGGCTTGCCGGAAAGCGAGATCGAAGCGCTGGTGCCGCACAAGACTTTCCCCGGCAACCGCCCCAGCAACACCATCTTGATGGACCAGCTGACCCCGACCACCCTGGGCGCCCTGATCGCACTGTACGAACACAAGACCTTCGTGCAAGGCGTCTTGTGGAACGTCAACAGTTTCGACCAGTGGGGCGTGGAACTGGGCAAGGTGCTGGCCAAGAAAATCCAGGCCGAACTGACGGGCGAAGCCCGTCCCGACCACCACGACAGCTCGACCAATGGCTTGATTGCCCTGGCTAAAGCAGCAAAAGCCGCATATTAAAAGAGATAAATGAATATTTACGAAATCAAGGTAGTCAGCGACAAGCCCATGCAAGTGGGCGAATGCCCGCTGTGGCATGGCAAGGAAGCGGCCCTGTACTGGGTCGATATCGATGGCTGCGCCGTGCACCGCTTGCACCCTGCCAGCGGCAAGCATGAGCAGTGGAGCATGCCGACGGAGCCGTCGGCACTGGCCATCAACGCTGGCGGCGGCCTGATCGTGGCCTTGCGCAGCGGCTTTGCCCACCTCGACACGAGGACGGGCAGCCTGGCGGAAATCGCCCCGGCGCCGTTCGACACGGCCACCACGCGTTTCAACGATGGCAAGGTCGACCCTGCAGGCCGCTTCTGGGTCGGCACCATTTTCGAGCCGCGCAGCGCCGATGCGGCGGAAATGTTCGTGCTGGAAAAAGGACAGGTGCGCAAGGTCTGGTCCGGTGGCATGACGGTGTCGAACGGCCTGGGCTTCAGCCCCGACGGGCGCACCATGTACCACGCAGATACCACCACGCACCGCATCGACCGCTACCACTTCGACGCGGCCACGGGTGCCATTTCCGAGCCGCAACCATTCCAGCGCTTTTCCACCGATAAAAAATCGGCGGACTACGGCGGACGCCCGGATGGCGCGGCCGTCGACAGCGAAGGCAATTACTGGTCGGCCATGTTTGAAGGCGGCAAGATTTTACGCCTCGCCCCCGATGGCCATGTGCTGGGCGAAATTACCGTGCCCGTGCGCTGCCCCACCATGGTGACGTTTGGCGGTCCCGACCTGCGCACCCTGTACATCACCAGCGCCAGCCACAACCGATCAAACGCCGAGATCGCCAACTACCCGCTGACGGGCCACGTGCTGTCCGTACGCGTAGACGTGGCGGGCCAGCCGGAAACGCCTTACCAGGCATAAAGACGGCAAGGCATGAAAAAGCGCCGGACCCTCGCGGGTGCCGGCGCTTTTTCACCTGCGGCCGCGCAGATTAGCGGGCCAGCACCTTGCGTATCGTCTCGGCCAGTTCCGCCGCCACAAACTTGGCCACATAACCATCGGCGCCCACGCCCTTGACGTGGTCTTCGTTGGTCGAGCCCGTCAGCGACGAGTGGATCACCACGGGGATGTTGGAGAAGCGGCCATCGTTCTTGATGTTGCGCGTCAGGGTGAAGCCATCCATTTCCGGCATTTCCAGGTCGGTCAGCACCAGCGCAACCTTGTCTTTCGCCGTCTTGCCTTCGGTCGCCGCCTGAGCCGAGATCGCCTGCAGGCGTTCCCACGCTTCCTTGCCCGTCTTGGTCATGATGAAGGGCACGCCCATCGCTTCGAGGCCTTTTTCAATCAGCGAGCGGGCCAGCGAGGAATCGTCGGCCGCGAGGATCACGGCGCCGGCCGGCAGGCGCACTTGCGGGCCGATGCTGTTCTGATCCACATCGGGATCGCCCGACGGCAGCACGTTGCGCAGGATTTGCTCCACGTCCAGCACTTGCGCCAGGCGCGTCTTGTCCGTGTCGCCATCGAGGCGCGCGATACTCGTGACGAGGCCGCCACCGACGCTCGATTCGGCCGACAGGACCTGATTCCATTCCAGGCGCACGATTTCATCGACCTCTTCCACGGCGAACGCCTGGGTCGAGCGGGCAAATTCCGTCACCATCAAAATCTTCAAGCCATTGCTTTTGCAACCGACGGCCATCGGCAAGTCGATCACGGGCACGATCTGGCCACGGATATTGACCACGCCCAGCATGTGGGGATGCGACCCGGCCACCGCCGTGATGGCCGGCATTTCCATGATTTCACGGACTTTGAACACATTGATGCCGAAGAGTTCGCGGCTGGTCGAGTGATCACTGGTGCCCAGCTTGAACAGGAACAGTTCGAATTTGTTATTGCCTGTCAGGCTGGTGCGTTCATCGACATCTTGCTGCATTGAATTCATTGTGTCCCCTTGAGCCGTCTTGTAAAGTTAAGTCTGCCTACCCGTGATGCTGCGGGCAGTGCGGACTGCACGTCGCATGGACGTCGGATGGCGGGTTCGGGGCATGGCCGGCGCTAGCGGTGCAGTGTATATCGTACAATTTCTTACAACCAATAGTTGCTATCGATTCGAGCCTGAATTATACGGTTTTTTACTTTCTTCAAAGCTACTTTACGCTGCCAACGGCGATCCTGACAGCATTTCTTGATTTGCTTGTTGCTACAGCGCAAATGATGATGGAGAGAATCGAAAATTTCCCTGGCAACCATGGTTGCTTTGAAAAGCCCCGTGCAAAGCGTGACGGCGTAGCCGCGCCAGCGAACGGCATATAATGGTCCTGCCTGCGCCGCTGGCAAGCATAGCGGGCAAAACTGCGACGCCAGGGAATGGAATGTAGTAAAATTTCTTGCAATTGCCTGTTCTACGTAGTAAATTTACACCACCGAATATAGTAGCGACAGACTGGCACTTCCGGTCGGCCTCCTCCCCGCTCCGGCTCTTTTACTTTTGCGACGACACTCACTTATGGCACTTACCGATTTTGACCTGGTCCTGTTTGGCGGCAGCGGCGATTTAGCAATGCGCAAGTTGCTGCCTGCAATGTATGCGCGCGACGTCGCGAACGATTTGCCGCCGACGGCGCGCATCATCTGTGTAGGCCGCCAGGACAGCGGCCAGGATGCCTTCCTGAAGATGGTCGAGACCAACTCGCGCCCTCACATCAAGGCCAGCACCCTGAATGCCGCCACCTGGAGCAAATTCTGCGCCCGCATCGTGTATGTGTCGCTCAACGCCAGCGATGCGGCCACGTACGCGCCGCTGGTCGAAGCGCTGCGCGGCGATGCCGACCTGACGCGCGTGTACTACCTGGCGACGCCGCCGCATTTGTTCGCCCTCATCTGCGACAACCTGGAAGACAATGGCCTGGTGACGCCGAATTCGCGCGTGGTCCTGGAAAAACCGCTGGGCCGCGACCTGGCCAGCGCCAAGCAGATCAACGCAGAAGTGGGCAAGGTCTTCCAGGAATCGCAGATCTACCGTATCGACCATTACCTGGGCAAGGAAACCGTGCAGAACTTGCTGGCTCTGCGCTTCGGCAACATTCTGTTCGAACCGCTGTGGCGCCGCGAATGGATTTCCGACGTGCAGATCACCATCGCCGAGAAACTGGGCGTGGGCAACCGCATGGGTTACTACGACACCTCGGGCGCGCTGCGCGACATGTTGCAAAACCATCTGCTGCAACTGCTGTGCATCGTCGCCATGGAACCGCCGACCTCGATCGCGCCGGATGCCGTGCGCGATGAGAAACTGCAAGTGCTGCGCTCGCTGAAAAAATTCACGCCCACCACCCTGGCGCAAAACATCGTGCGCGGTCAGTACCGCGCCGGCCACGTCGACGGCGTCACCGTGCCGAGCTACCGCGACGAGCCGGACGCGCCCGAGCATTCGCGCACCGAGACCTTCGTCGCGCTGAAGGCGGAAATCGATACCTGGCGCTGGGCCGGCGTGCCGTTCTACCTGCGCACGGGCAAACGCATGGCTGACAGCCTGGCCGAGATCGTCGTGCGCTTCAAGCAGATTCCGCACTCGATCTTCAACCAGCCCACGTCCAGCTTCCAGCCGAACTGCCTGGTGATCCGTTTGCAGCCAGACGAAGGCTTGCGCATGAATTTGATGGCGAAAACCCCGGGCGACGGCATGCGCTTGAAACCGGCGGAACTGGAACTCGATTTCCGCGAATCGTTCAAGACGCCACGCATGGATGCCTACGAGCGCCTGCTGCTCGACGTCCTGCGCGGCCAGCTGACCCTGTTCATGCGCGGCGACGAACTGGAAGCGGCCTGGGAATGGGTCGAACCGATACTCGACAACTGGGAACAGAACGACAGCGCGCCGATTCCGTACACGGCCGGCACCTGGGGCCCTGCGGCCGCCAGTGCCCTGATCGGGCGCGATGGCTTGCAGTGGCGTGAAGAGGCCTTACCCGAGGATTAACAGGCAACGCAAGGGCCTGCCCATGCATGGGCAGGCCAATCGCCCATTTCCCCACTCCTGAAACTCTACCCATAAGACTACCCTGATGCTGCTTGACTCCATCCGCACCCAGCTCGATTCGCTCTCCAAGTCGGAGAAGAAGGTCGCGCTGGCCGTGCTTGACCAGCCTAACCAGACGGTCAGCCAGAACATCACGGCGCTGGCGAAAAGCGCGCAGGTGTCGGAACCGACCGTGGTGCGCTTTTGCCGCACCCTGGGCTATGACGGCTGGCATGAATTCAAGCTGAAGCTGGCGCAGGGCCTGGCCCTGGCCATGCCGGGCGCGAACGAGCAGCCGGCGCAGGACGACCTGGCGGCGGACCTGGTGAATAAAATCTGCAGCCGCTCGATCAATACCTTGCTCGACCTGCGCAACAACCTGAACCCGGAAGCGATCCAGCGCGCGCTCGACATCCTGTCGCGCGCCAGCAAGATCGAATTCTATGGCCAGGGCACGTCCGGCATCGTGGCGGCCGATGCACAGCACAAGTTCTTCCGCTCCGGCGTGCCGACGGTGGCCTACAGCGATCCAAACATCCACAGCATCGCCGCAGCCCTGCTGCGCAGCGGCGACTGCCTGGTGGCCATCTCGCAGCGCGGCAACAGCCCTGCCCTCGTGCGCTCCGTAAAACTGGCGCGCCGCGGCGGTGCCGACGTCGTCGTGCTGGCCCCCTCGGGCACGCCGCTGGCCGACCTGGCGACCGTGCTGATCCCGATCGACCTGGTCTTCAACACCGACCCCTACACCCCGATTTCAGCCCGCCTGGCCTACCTGGTGGTGATCGACGTGCTGGCCGTGGGCCTGGCCCTGCAACGGGGACCGGAGTTCCGCAAGAAAATGCAGAACGCGCAGAAGGCGCTGCAGGAATTCGACATGCAGTTCGATTCCTTCATCGGCTGATCCCCTGCCGGCTCCAGCCTTGCTGGAGCCGCTCCTTTCCGCGACGGACATCAAGGCATATCGGCAGGTTTTCCGGAATGAAGAATAGGATGAGTTTTAGCCCCCCCCACCTGCATTTGATACAACCACTCTCACCTCGTCATTGGGAAAAAAATGCATATAGATATCACCCGGCTCATCGTATTTTTCCACTTCCACCATTTTTTCTTTAACAATATGCTTTAGTCCATCCGGCATGTCCCACCGCACCAGAACCATCATTCCCGGGTACCACACTCGCGGGATAGAAGTACAACAAACATCGGCTCCCCCTGCTCCCCATCTGGCCATATTGGCTCCTCCCGCCCCATCCACCGATGCGGAGTAAATATACTCCCCCGTATGGTTCACGATACCCACCTGCGCTGTCGCGGTAGGACTTGGGCCAGCTTGCTCAGCCTGCCGGGCCTTAAACGCGCAACCGCTCAGCAGCAAGACGGTGCCAAGATAAATAATCCATTTCATCATTTTTCCTTTTATAAAAGTAAGCAGTTGAAGAAACAAGGCTAGGCAGCCGAGCGCGCCTGCCAGAAATCGTCGGGCAGCGTGTCGAGCTCGGACAGGTAATTCGCACCCTGGCGCGTGCGCCGCAACAGGCTGGCCATCGCAGGATGCAAGGTAAAATCATCGGCCAACATCAAGGCCAGGGTGCTGAAATGCTGACGCTGGCCCACTGCCTCGATATCGCTGGCATTTAACAGACCCACTTTTACAGCTATGCTGCATGGGGTATCTGATGCCGCGCTGCATGCAACTTGAGCAATTTTTGACTATTCACGCGCACCTGGCTTTAAGAAGACATCGACAGGAACCGGAGCCTTGGAAGATGAAGCATTAATCTTGACGGTTTATTTTTTAGGCGATGGCTTACCCGTGTGTTGAATCGGATGATCTTTTCCATATCCTGCATCATTCGATACAACAACTCTCACCTCGTCATTCTCAAAAAAGTGCATATAAATATCTCCAGGCCTATCATATCTTTCAATTTCCACTACTTTTTCTTTAACAATATGCGTATGCCCTTCAGGCATATCCCACCGCACCAAGACGTTCATTCCTGAATGCCATACTCTCGGGATAGATGTACAGCAGATATTTGCACCTCCCGCCCCCCATTTGTCCATATTTCCCCCGCCCGCCCCATCCACCGATGCGGAATAAATATATTTGCCCGTATGGTTCACAATACCCACCTGTGCTGTCGCGGTAGGACTTGGGCCGGCTTCCTCAACCTGCCTGGCCTTGAACGCACAGCCGCTCAGCAGCAAGGCAGCGCCAAGATAAATAATCCATTTCATGATTTTCCTTTCGGTTCCAGCCGCGCTGAAGTCACGCCCTATGCGAGCGCCTCGATCCGCGTTGCAGAGCGCCGCTGCGCCAGGTAAATCTCTTCATCGACTTTTGCTTGCGCAATATCCTGTACCAAGTTTTCACTCCACACGAATTCTTCGGGTGCTTCTTTCGCCTTGATGCCGGCCGTCGGCATGCGCTGCAACTCGTTTTCGTGCACGCTTTTCCGGAAGAAGCCGCTTTGCGGGTAATAGCCACGGCGCAGGATATAACCGCCACCCTCGCGCCGCGTATAGGTTTGCGTAGTGATCGCCTTACTGCGCATGTCGGCACTGTCGGCATCCGTCCGGATCGGGTAGGGCGTGCCATACTGTGCTTCCTTGAGCAGTGCATCCTCTTCCGGCGTCAACGCTTCGCCATTCTTTTGCTTCAGTTGCGCGGCTTCCGTCTTCCGGCTGAGCTCATACGCGCGTTTATAAAAGCCTTCTTCAGGCGGTTTATTGGCGAACGAGGCGATCTTGGCGCGCTTGTCGTATTCCGTCACTTCGCCCGCCATATAAAAGCCGGCCAAGGAATCATGTACATAGTCGTCAAAAAAACGCACCACTTCGGGCGGCAGCGGTTTGGGGTGATCGAATATGTCGAGCGCAAATTCTTCCCATTTGTCCAAGGGCGTGTGATTTTGGGCCCGATAATATTGCCAGTGGTTGATGCGCTTGCTATCCTGGGCGCTGAACGGTTTCTCCTCATCGCCATGGCGGAAGGCTTTGCGGGCGCGCAGCGCTTCCAGATCGCCTGCCAGCAAACGGTTGTAGGACCCCAGATCCTCCCGCTCCTGCGCGCTGGCCGCATTGAAACTGGCCGTGGCTTCCAGTGTCTTGACGCGCACGGCGCGCCAGCGGTAATACAGTTGCATATGCTTGCTCAGCAAAGCGCCTTGCTCACCCAGCTCGGCGGTGTATGCTTCCCAGGCGCTGGCAAGCTGCTGATTGATCTGAAAGTCATCCTGATCGCGAAGTTCCAGTTCGCTGAACGGTATCAGGGGCACACCCTTGAGGCGCGCCTCCTTGAACATGTGCGCCAACGGAATTTGCGACAGCAAGGCTGCTTGTCCGCCGCGTCCCTTTCCTTGCTCTCCCGGACCATAGCCGCCTCCCACGTCGGAGTGCACGCCAGGAAAGTATATTTCCTTGATATTCCCTTCCAAGCGCGTGACGGGGAAATTCATGCGCTGCTCATGCGTGGCAATGCAATGCAGGCCGGCCTTGACGCAGCGAGGCAGCGGCTTGAGCAATTCATTGGCCCATGCCCAATGACCATCGAACATCGCGCCAGGCGCGATCGTGGTTTTCGCCACCGACCCCGAACTACCCACGGTTGCCACCGTGTCGAAGACGCCAAGAAAATTGATGCTAGCAGGGATGCCGGCAAACTTCTGCACCTCACCTTCGCGTGGCGTGAGCAAATCGGCAAACAGCTGGCAAAACGCCACCGCCTCGGCGGCGCCACGCGAAAAACCGAACACGGACAGGGTCAGCAATGGAATATGTGGCTTCGGTTGTGCCACCATCGCCCCCCTTAGTTTTTCAATATGCTCAGCGAACCAGTCAGAGTGGGTCATGAAACGCTCTCGTCCGGTTAGGGGGTGAGGTGCTTTATCGTGGCCTACGGCATTATCATAGATGCGGGCAAGTCGGCCAGCTTCATCTGATTCGTACAATAACTTGCCGCTAATAGTCCGATGAACGGCGTTCACGACTTGCAGCAAGCCCCATATAATCCGGGCTTGCCCGCCTTTGGCAAATGCCTTGCCTTCATCCGATTCGGTTAGCTCTCCGATTTCTTTGAACGGAGTACCTACGCCTGGAATATAGTTTGAATAATATCCGCTCTGCTGCTTGTCATTTGGATATGTTAAAAAAAGGCGCGCCACATTACTGTGACTGGCATCTTCCGGCTTGAGTGGAATTTTCGCAATGGCAATGGGGACTTTCGTTTTTGCATCAATTACACCTGTACGCAAGCCGTTGCGATCCCGTTCCAAATTATTGTTCGTGCCGTCAAAAAATAGTCCCACATGTACAGCTATGCTGCACGGTGTGTCTGATGCCGCGCTGCATGCAACTTGAGCGATTTTTGACTGTTCACTCGTCCCTGGATTTAAGAATACATCGACAGGAACCGGAGCTTTGGGAGGCGGAACATTAATCATAATGAATTATTTTTTAAGTGATGGTTTACCCGTGTGTTGAATCGGGTGATCTTTTCCATATCCTGCATCATTCGACACGACAACTCTCACCTCATCATTCTCAAAAAAGTGCATATAAATATCGCCTGGCCTATCATATTTTTCAATTTCGACCATTTTTTCCTTAATGACATCAGTGTGCCCTTCAGGCATATTCCACCGCACCAAGACATTCATTCCTGGATGCCATACGCGGGGAATCGATGTACAGCAAATATTTGCCCCGCCCGCCCCCCATCTGGCCATATTCCCCCCTCCTGCCCCATCCACCGATGCGGAATAAATATACTTCCCCGTATGATTGACAATACCCACCTGCGCCGTCGCGGTAGGACTTGGGCCAGCTTCCTCAACCTGCCTGGCCTTGAGGGCGCAACCGCTCAGCAGCAAGACGGCGCCAAGATAAATAATCCATTTCATGATTTTCCTTTTATAAAAGTAAGCAGTTGAAGGAACAAGGCTAGGCAGCCGAGCGCGCCTGCCAGAAATCGTCGGGCAGCGTGTCGAGTTCGGACAGGTAATTCGCACCCTGGCGCGTGCGCCGCAACAGGCTGGCCATCGCAGGATGCAAGGTAAAATCGTCGGCCAGCATCAAGGCCAGGGCGCTGAAATGCTGACGCTGGCCCGCCGCCTCGATGCCGCTGGCGTTTTGCGCGCGCGCAGCGCTTCCAGATCGCCTGCCAGCAAGCGGTTGTAGGAACCCAGATCCTCCCGCTCCTGCGCGCTGGCCGCCTTGAAGCTGACCGTGGCTTCCAGGGTCTTGACGCGCACGGCGCGCCAGCGGTAATACAGTTGCATATGCTTGCTCAGCAAGTCGCCTTGCTTGGCAAGCTCTTGACTGACCTGAAAATCATCTCGGTCCGTTGCCTCCAGTTCGCTAAACGGTATCAAGGGCACGCCCTTGAGGCGCGCTTCCTTGAACATATGCGCCAGCGGGATTTGCGACAGCAAGGCCGCTTGTCCGCCGCGTCCCTTGCCCTGCTCGCCCGGACCATAGCCGCCTCCCACGTCCGAGTGCACGCCAGGAAAATACACTTCCTCGATTTTCCCTGTCAGGCGCGTGACGGGAAAATTCATGCGCTGTTCATGCGCGGCGATACAATGCAAGCCAGCCTTGACGCATCGAGGCAGTGGCTTGAGCAATTCATTAGCCCAGGCCCAATGGCCATCGAACATCGCGCCAGGCGCGATCGTGGTTTTCGCGACAGACGCCGAGCTGCCCACGGTTGCCACCGTGTCAAAGACGCCAAGAAAATCGATGCGGGCCGGAATGCCGGCAAACTCCTGCACCTCACCTTCGCGTGGCGTGAGCAAATCAGCAAACAGCTGGCAAAACGCCACCGCTTCGGCGGCGCCACGCGAAAAACCGAACACCGACAAGGTCAACGATGGAATATTCGGCTTCGAACGTGCCTCCATCGCCGCCCTTAGTTTTTCAATATGCTCAGCGAACCAATCCGAGTGGGTCATGAAGCGCTCTCTGCCAGTTGAGGGATGCGCTACCTTTTTGTGGCCTACGGCATTATCATAAGTACGGGAAAGTTCGCCAGCCTTATCTGTTTCATATAATGGCGTGTCACTCCCATATATTACTCGATGAATTGCATTTAAAACCTGCAACAATCCCCATATAATTCGCGACTGCCCTCCTTTGGCAAAAGCCTTCCCCTCGTCCGATTCAGTTAATTCGCCTATTTCCTTAAATGGCGTTCCCACACCAGGAATATAATATGAGAAATATCCATTTTTTGTTTTATCACCAGGATATGCCGAAAATAAACGCGCCACATTACTATGACTGGCTTCATTGGCGTCTATCACAACATTATTTATAGGGGTAGGCTTCTTCGTTCTCGGATCGAGCACGCCTGTCCTAACCCCATTCCTATCGCGCTCCAGGTTATTATTGGTTCCATCAAAGAAAATTCCAACCCTCACTGGAATATTGCATGGAGCGCTATCTTTATTATCACATTCCTCCTTCGCAATTTTGGATTGCTCTCGCGTCGATAGTTTTAGAAAAAAATCGACGGGAAACGGCGCAGAGGTGGGAGTTTCGCTAATCATAATATCAAGGGATATTGGCAGGTTTTCCGGAATGAAGAATAGGATGAATTTTGCTAGGCCCTCCAGCATTTGACACAACCACTCTCACCTCGTCATTCTCAAAAAAATGCATATAAATATCTCCTGGTCTATCATATTTTTCCACTTCCACCATTTTTTCTTTGACAATATGCGTATGTTCTTCTGGCATATCCCACCGCACCAGGACTTTCATTCCCGGATACCACACTCGAGGAATGGATGCGCAGCAAATATTGGCAAGTCCCGCCCCCCATCTGGCCATATTCCCCCCTCCTGCCCCATCAACCGATGCGGAGTAAATATACTTCCCCGTATGGTTCACAATACCCACCTGCGCCGTCGCGGTAGGACTTGGGCCGGCTTCCTCAACCTGCCTGGCCTTGAGGGCGCAACCGCTCAGCAGCAAGACACTAAACAGGGCACAACCAAGATAAATAATCCATTTCATAATTTCCCCTTTATAAAAGTAAGCAATTGAAGGAACAAGGCTAGGCAGCCAAGCGCGCCTGCCAGAAATCGTCGGGCAGCGTGTCGAGCTCGGACAGGTAATTCGCACCCTGGCGCGTCCGCCGCAACAGGCTGGCCATCGCAGGATGCAAGGTAAAATCGTCAGCCAGCATCAAGGCCAGGGCGCTGAAATGCTGACGCTGGCCCGCCGCCTCGATGCCGCTGGCGTTTGCCACAAGCAAATGACGCGCCACGCGCGCGTGACATTCGGCCGGGGTGCCGGAATGAAACAGGTCCGGCTGCACATCATGCAGATTGGCCAGGATGGCGTCGGCCTCGGCGATATCCACCAAGGCGGCAAAGGCGGCGTCGCTAAGGGGGAATTTGTCAAACTCCGCCGGGACTGGCCTGGGCTGCGCCTCGCCCTGCCAACTGATCAGGGAGCCATCGCGCCGCAGCGACCACCAGCGGTAGATGGGGCTCAGCAAATGCGCAGACTGCGTTGGAGTCAAGGCTGCCAGCAAGGCCGGCAATGTGCGGCTATCGGCCCAGCGCACGGGCCATTCGACGGTATCTGGCGTAATGGCAATCAAATAGGGGCGCAGATGCTGCTCCAGCAGGTCGATATCGAGCGTGCTGGCGATGATGCTGAGCATGGGCTTGCCTGCGCACAGCGAAAACAGGCGCTGCAGCCACTCGGCCTGCTCGCTGCTTGTCGATGGCGCCGCCATTAAATGCGGTGCGGCACTCTTGAAATTTTGCAGCGAGGTGTGTGCATACAGCGACTGGCGCCGCAAGCGGCTCGGGTAGCGGCGGGTGAAAAACTCCTCATCGCAGGCGCCGTCCAGCAGCGCCAGCAAATGCAAGGGCTGGCTGCCGTTCGCCGCCGCCTCCGCGCGCAAGGCCTGCAGTTGCTGTGCGATCAGCGCTGGAACTTCTGGGTCGGGAACATCGATGGCAAAGTACATCAGAATTCCTTTTCTAGGCTGCCGTGGGTGCGACAAACGGGCTGCCGCTACGCAGTGCCGCCAGCAGGCACGCCTTGCAAACGCTGGCAGGCAGCGCCGGCAATGGATAAGCTAACCGTGTCGGCCCGATAAAACTCTTCCTGCCCGCATGCACCGTGATCTTGCCCGGGCATTGGATGGTGATATTGCCGCCCTCAATGGTGATGTTGGCGCCACCCGCCGTCGACAGGCGGATGCTTTTGGCCGCCGCCCAGTCAATATGCGCGTTGGCACTGATGACGTTGACCTCTTCGCGCGCCTGTACGTTGAGCACGTCGGCCTGCGCCTGCACGTCGATGGCCTGTTTGGCGGCGATCATCTGCAGGCCAATGTTGTTCTCGCCCGCCTTGACCGAGCCGCCCAGCACGCCGATGGCCTGGCCCGCGTGCACGCGCAACTGGCCGCCACCGATGAACTGGGTATCCTGGCCGCTCATCATGGTGACGGTTTCGCCGCTGGCCAGTTGCATGTCTTGCCCCGCGACAACGCCCAGTCCGGCCCTGGCGGCAATCGCGATGATGGCGTCCTTGGTGTGCGGCAACTGGTCGTGCATGCCGGAAACGCTGGCCAGCATCGCCTTGAGCGGCGCGGCCTGGTCGTCGAGCGCGCTGACGTCCGGCTTCGCTGCGCCGACATGGCTGGCATAGGCCACCGTCTGGTGCGTCTTGGCGGCCTGGCTGAAGGTGTCGCCCAGCATCACCGCCTGTTTCAGCAGGGCGATGCCGGCGGCGTTGTCGCCGGCCGGATCGCGTTGCGCGGCATCGTGCCTGAGCACATAGCTGCTCACCAGCAAGCCCGCCTTGGCGCGCACCGCGCCATACGCATCGGTACGCAACTCGGCGCCGGCGCCGCGCAGGCTGCCGCGGTAATTGTCGGCGCCATGGATCAGATGCCCCAAGCTAAGTTCGCTGGCCGCATGGCTGCTTTTCAGTTGCACGCGGCCCTGGCTGTCGGTGTCGTCGAACAGCAGCTGGTTATAGCCTGCCGCGCTGCCCGCCTTGCCGAACTCCTTGCTGCGGATGCCCCATTGCGCTGCTCCATTGCGGTGTGCCGCGCTGGCCCCTGCGGCGCCATGCCACAACGGACTGTTGCCGCCGGCCAGATTGCCCTGGCCCGCGACGGCGTGGTCATGCGCCGGCTGGAACACGCCAGCGTCGTTTTGCTCACGCGCCATGCCGCCCGGCGTCGGTTTGCTACCGCCCTCACCCTGGCCGTTGTACAGGGCGCCGATGATGACGGGCCGGTCGATATCGTTTTCCAGGAATTGCACCAGCACTTCCTGGCCGATGCGCGGCAGGAACTGGCCGCCCATGCCACCGCCGGCCGCGCGCTGCGCCACCCGCACCCAGCAGGTCGCGCCCGTCTCTTGCTGCCAGTGAAAGCGGATGCGCACCCGCCCCAGCTTGTCGCAATAGACTTCATCGGCGCCGCTGGCCACATCGTTGCCATCGGCGCCCACGACGATGGCGCTCTGGCTGCCCAGGGCTGTCGGCGTGGCGTGCTGGCGCGCATCGTTGCCAACTTGCACCGGACGCCACGGGGTCGCTGCACTGATCATGTCGATGCAGTTGGCATAACCGCTGGCTTGCGCCTGGGCGATCGCGGCGGCGAAATCGGGAAACCCTGCACCCCACTCTTGCACGGTTTCTTCCAGCAATTCCGGTATCGGGCCGAACAGTTCCGCCAATCCCTCCAAGGCCGGCGCGGGCAGGTTGTTGACGCCGATGCTGGCCACGCGCAGCACGACATACTCGGGCGCGGCCCCATCGGCTGGCTGCAATGGTCCCTGCGTGAGGGTAAAGCGCGTGCCGGCGCGCAGGGTACGCACAGTCGAGCGCGCTTGCCACAGCTGGGCACGCGCCTCATGCGACTGCATCTGCAACTGGGCGTAGCGCTGTGCCTGGGCGGCGCTGGCGTACCAGTACTGACCCGGCGTATCGTAGCTTTCCAGCAGCGGAGCGTTCTTGCCGCCGAGAACCATATTCGTCGGCACGCTGGCCGCGACCGCCTTCTTGGCCTTGTAATCGTAGCTGAGCACGCTACTCAGCCCGACGTGCAGGCTGCGCCGCGCGCTCAAGGCTTGCACGCTGTCACCCGGCTCGCCGACACGCGCGCCATGGAAGCGCAAGCCGCCGCCCCGCGTGCTGCTGGCGTCCTCGGGCGTGGCGCAAACCTGGCTGCTGTCGGCAAAGACGATCAGGGTCTGACCGTCAAACCGCCAGGCCAGCCCCTCTTCCGTCAGCAAGCGGCGCACGAAATCGAAATCCGATTCGCGGTACTGGCAACAATAGCTGCGTTCGCCCGCGTCCTGCATGAACGACGCGACCTCGTCGCTCCAGCGCCACAGCGCGCGCGGCGCATACGCCTGCAATACCTCGTCAACGATGGCCGCCACACTCCGATCTTGCCAGACGCGGCTGTTACGCACTTGCGTCAGCAGCCACAGCCACGGCGTGATGCGCAGGCGGTAGCGCGCCAGTCCGCCATTGCTGCCCAGCATGGCGGCGGCGCTGATATAGCCGGAAAACTGCGTGCGCGTGCCGTCGGCCAGGCTGATCTGCAAGGCGGCGGGCTGGCCCAGCAGGGACGCCAGCGCAACATGGGCGCTGGTGGACAAGGCAATGATGTCGCGCGCGCCAACTTCCTGCAGCAGCTCGTCGGCGGCAAAGGCTTCGACCAGCAAGCCGCTGTCCTGATCATCGTCGCCGATGGACAATGCATACAGGCGTGTCGCGCCATTGAAGGCGGCTACCGCACTAACGATATCTTGTGTCAAAAGATGCTCTTCATCTGGAGTGTGGCATCGCACATTGCTTATCAGAACAATGTGCAAAATAAACAAGTCCAGGTAATTATGCGCGAGTTCTCAAAAAAGCAAGATTCAATTGAGCAAGTAGTGCGCGGGGAAGACAATAGTGGGTCCCACACGCATTGGATTCGGTACAATACTCCGGCAAGCCCATTCACTCTTTCCCGTGCAGCCATGAACCAACTCGAACAACTGAAGCAATTTACTACCGTGGTGGCCGACACCGGCGACTTCCAATCGATACAGGCCTACACGCCGCGCGACGCGACGACGAATCCTTCGCTGATCCTGAAGGCCGTGCAGAAGGAAGAATACAAGCCGCTGCTGGAAAAGGCCGTGCGCGACCATCCGAACGCCTCCACCGCCGAAATCATCGACCGCCTGCTGATCGCGTTTGGCGTGGAAATCCTGCAAACCATCCCCGGCCGCGTCTCCACCGAAGTCGATGCGCGCCTGTCGTTCGACACGCAAGGCACGGTGGCCAAGGGCCGCGACCTGATCGCCCTGTATTCGAACGCGGGCATTGCCCGCGAGCGCGTGCTGATCAAGATCGCCTCCACTTGGGAAGGCATCCGTGCCGCCGCCATCCTGGAAAAGGAAGGCATCCGCTGCAACATGACCCTGCTGTTCTCGCTGGCACAGGCCATCGCCTGCGCCGAAGCGGGCGCCCAGCTCATTTCGCCGTTCGTCGGCCGCATCTACGACTGGTACAAAAAATCGACGGGCATCGATTACATGGGCGCGGAAGACCCGGGCGTGCAGTCGGTCCGGCGCATCTACAATTACTACCGCAAGTTCGGCTACAAGACCGAGGTGATGGGCGCGAGCTTCCGCAATACGTCGCAAATCCTCGAACTGGCCGGCTGCGACCTGCTCACCATCAGCCCCGACCTGCTGCAAAAGCTGGCCGACAGCGATGCGCCGGTAGAGCGCAAGCTGAGCGCCGAAGCGGCGCCATCGACCAATATCGTGCACATGTCGCTCAACGAAGAAGCCTTCCGCTTCATGATGAATGAAGACGCGATGGCGACGGAAAAACTGGCCGAAGGCATCCGCGCCTTCTGCGTCGATTCCGGCAAGCTGAAACAGATGATCTCGGCACTGCGCTAATCACGACGTGCGTAAAAAAAGCGGCGTCCGTGCAGTGCACGGCGCCGCTTTTTTCATGCCTGCGTGATCAGGAACAACGGAATGTGGCCACGCCCTGGTAATTGGCGCCATTTGCCAGTTGCGCCTTGTAAGCGGCGATCAGCAGATAGCGGCCAGCACCGCCGTCGCCCAGCATCAGCTGCGCGCCAGTGCCATTCGACAAATAGCCGCCGGTGATGCTGCTCGACGCCGCCGAAGCCATGGTCGTCGAAGCCGTTACTTTACCCGTGCTGCCGCCTGCGCTGGCGTCGATGGTCAGCGCTATTTTGGCGCCGGAGGCATCGAAGGACATGCTGGCGGTGCCGCTGACGGTACCAAAGTAAGCGGTCGACGAGACGCTGCTGCCACCCGTATAGCTTGGCGCTGTGAACGTGCCTGCATCGCAGGTGAACGTGCCGGTCGCTGGCAATGCGGCGAGCACGTTATAGGCGACGTAATGCGCACTGGCATTGTTGCCGCTCAACGTAGTGGCGCCAGAGCTATTGCTGAATGAGCCCTTGAACCAGCGTCCCTGCACAAAGGTGGCGTCGCCGCCGATTTCACGCGTCACGGACGGGTTGCCCGTCAGGACGATGCTGCCGATAGTGCTTAAGGCACCGGAGGCATCCTGCACCAGCGTGCTGGCTTTGCCGTTGCTCTGCAAGCCGATCGACGTAAAGACGAAGCGGCTGTTGTCGCCATTGACGAAACGGGCGCTGACGGTGCCCGTGTTTTCTCCGGTGGCGGTCGGCGTGACGGGCACGACTGGCGGCGCAACAGGCGCTACGGGCGTCACGGGCGGATTCACGGCGACTACCGGGTCCGTTGGGGAGGACGAGCCGCCACCGCCGCAGGCAACGAGAGAGCCAGCGATGAGGGTCAGAACAAAAGCGTGATTCAGTTGCATACGATTCCAATAAAAAAAAACAGGACATAAGGAATCCTTGGCACATGCCAAAAATTCAACGTCCAATATTATGCAACATTTCTCAGGAGAATGGTTGCTTTAAAGAATTTTATTAATACCAACAGTGGGGTATGGCGAGCGCGACTGTGTCGTGGTGCCGCGCTGGCGGTAAAATAACTGGCTACAGGCCGCCAGCGACTACTCATGCAATCACCGATCACCATCCACCCGGGCGCTACTGGGACGGCGGCCTGGTCGACTACCATTTGCACCTGCCGTACCAGCGCGAACCGGACCTGGTGCTATACCCGCATTTTGCCGGCCATATCATGCCGGACTGGGTGGACAAGGCCATCCCCTGGCGCCGCGCGCCCAACGACGATAGCGCACTTGACAACATGATCCTCGTCTCGCCCTCGCCCGCCTTCGTGGCCAGCCTGCCGAACGGCAAACTGCCCAACCGGCGCGACTTCCCCCATTACGGGCAAGACCACGCGCTACGCATGCGCAACTGGTGCCGCGCCATCGCGGAAAGCAAGCGCATGGCGGCCTCCTTCGCCCGCTGGGCAGAGCAGCCGGACTTGCGCCAGGCGCTCGACCTGTAGCACGGGCGTGGCTGCAACAGTCACCCAAACAGGCCGTTTTTTCGCTTAGCTCTTGGTCACTTATCAGTGCATACTATGTCGCACAGGCAATTTAATTCCCCTCTGCGACAGGACTCCGACCATGCACGCCCTCTCCCACCTTCGTATCGGCACCCGCCTGGCTGCAGGCTTCGCGCTGGTGCTGCTGCTATCCGTGATCTCCACCTCGTACGCGCTGTACAGTGCCCGCGTGAATGCGGAAGCGACCCGGGAAATGATGGAAAAACCGCTGGCCAAGGAACGCCTGGTTTCGGACTGGTATGTGCTGATCTACTCGGCCATCGCGCGCACCTCGATGATCGCCAAGAGCACGGATGAAACCCTGTCCAGCGTGTTTGCCGAGACCATCGCCGACAGCACCAAGCAGGGCAGCGAACTGCTGAAGAAGATCGAAGCGTTGCTCGACAGCGACGAAGAAAAGACCATCTTCAAGGCCTCCATCGCCGAACGCGTCAAATACCAGGATGCCAAGACCCTGGTGATGAATGCACGCAAGGCCGGCAACGCGGCGCAGGCGGAAAGCACCTACCGCGACAGCTTCGCGCCGGCCGCCACCGCATACCAGAACAACGTCAAGGCCCTGCTGTCTCAGCAGCGCAAGGCCATCGACGCCACGGCGCAAGCCATCGAAGCGGCCAATGAACGCAGCTTCACCCTGCTGCTGACCTTGTGCGCGCTGGTGGTGGCGCTGGGCAGCGTCTGCGCCTGGCTGATCACGCGCTCGATCACGCAGCCATTGAAGGCCGCCGTAAAAGTGGCCGAAACGGTGGCTGATGGCGACTTGCGTACGCATTTCGGCACACCTGCCGGCGATGAAATCGGCGACTTGATGCGCGCCCTGCACGGCATGAACGAGGCACTGCGCAAGGTGGTGTCGGAAGTGCAGACGGGCACCAACGCCATCGCCACGGCATCGGGCGAAATCGCCGCCGGCAACCAGGATTTGTCGGCGCGCACGGAGCAGCAAGCCAGTTCGCTGGAAGAGACGGCTTCGTCGATGGAAGAATTGACCAGCACCGTGAAGCAGAATGCGGACAATGCGCGTCAGGCCAACCAGATGGCGGTCGCCACGTCAAGCGTGGCCGAACGGGGCGGCGGCATCGTCAGCCAGGTGGTCGACACCATGGGTGCCATCGACACGGCGTCGACGAAAATCGTCGACATCATCGGCGTCATCGACGGCATCGCCTTCCAGACGAATATCCTGGCATTGAACGCGGCCGTCGAAGCGGCGCGCGCCGGCGAACAGGGGCGCGGCTTTGCCGTCGTCGCCACGGAAGTACGCAGCCTGGCGCAGCGCTCGGCGGCGGCGGCGCGCGAAATCAAAACCCTGATCGGCGACTCGGTGGAACAGGTCAACAACGGCACGCGGCTGGTGCAACAGGCCGGCAGCACCATGGGCGAAGTGGTCGACAGCGTGCGCCGCGTGACCGACATCATGGCCGAGATCACTGCCGCCAGCGCCGAGCAAAGCATGGGCATCGACCAGGTCAACCAGGCCATCGCGCAAATGGACCAGGTGACGCAGCAAAATGCGGCCCTGGTGGAAGAAGCGGCGGCCGCCGCCGAGAGCATGCAGGACCAGGCGGCGCGCCTGGCGCAAGTGGCGGCCGGCTTCCAGCTCGAACACCTAGCCACCACGCCACCTGTGCGTACCGCGCGACCGGCGCCGACCCAGCTAACCAAGCTGGCCAAGCCGACAGCCAGGAGCGCACCGGCCAGACAGCCAGGCACTGCGGCCAGGAGCGCGATCCCTGCACGCAAGCTCCAGGCGCAGGTGGCTGGCGAGCAGGACTGGGAAGAATTTTGAGGCTGGCAACAGGGCCAGTCAAAAGGGTTTGACAGCGCCGTGGGGCGCGAGGATACTTGCTTCAGGTGGCATGGCGCGCCACCGTGCAGCAATACGTGTTGCGCCTGACATCGTTCTGCGGGAGCACGAACATGAAATGTATCA
Source organism: Janthinobacterium breve (assembly GCF_051380895.1). Classification (NCBI taxonomy): domain Bacteria; kingdom Pseudomonadati; phylum Pseudomonadota; class Betaproteobacteria; order Burkholderiales; family Oxalobacteraceae; genus Janthinobacterium; species Janthinobacterium breve. Next base: position 136,433 of record NZ_JBNYXY010000003.1, read on the forward strand.
GCGCCATCAGAGAACAGCTGCGCCTGGGCTTGCTGTCCCCCTTGCTGCTGTGTGCAGCCCTTGCCGGTTGCGCCACGGCGCCCGCCCCCCCACCTCCGCCCGACCTGTTCAACGATGCCAGCTTTGCCGCGCCCACCGTGCCGGTCGACCCGCAACAGGCGTTTGCCATGAGCGACGCCATGCGGCACTACGTGCGTGTCGATATCGCGCGCGAGGCGCGCAGCAAGAATCCCCGCCGCGCCCTCGCCGATGCCCTGCGCAACCGGGAGGGGCTGAAGCTGGAATATGATGCCGACATGACGCGCACGGCGGCACAGGCGTTCGACGCGCGCAGCGGCAATTGCCTGTCCCTGGTGCTGATGACGGCCGCACTGGCCAAGGAGATGGGACTCGATGTGCACTACCAGGTGGTCCTGGGAGAAGAAAGCTGGAGCCGCAGCAGCGGCATGTATTTCGTTGCCGGACACGTCAATCTCGCACTGGAACGCCGCCCCCTCAGCAATGCGCTCGGCTACGACGCCGACGCCGTCCTGCTCATCGATTTCCTGCCAGGCGAAGACCTCGCCGGCCAGCGCACGCAGCAAATCGGCGAGACCACCATCCTGGCCATGTATCTCAATAATCGCGCCGCCGAAACCATGGCCAGCGGCGAGCTCGATCAAGCCTACTGGTATGCCCGCGCCGCCATCCTGCAAGACCCCACGTTTGCGGGCGCATTCAATACCCTGGGCATCATCCAGCTGCGTCACGGCGACATCGAGCCGGCGCGGCGCACGCTCGCTTACGCACTGGAACGCTCGCCATCGAACACCGTGCTGTTGTCCAATCTGGCGCAGGCACTCGACGGCCTGGGACGCGCGGACGAAGCGCAACTGCTGCGGCGCAAATTGCTGGCCCTGCAGCCAGAGGCGCCGTTCCACTTTTTCAACCTGGGCCAGCGCGCCATGGAAAATGCCGACTACCAGGAGGCGGCACGCCTGTTCAAGCGCGAGATCGCACGCGATCCCTACTATCATGAATTTCACTTCTGGCTGGCGCAGGCGTATGCCCGCCTGGGACAACTGGCGCAGGCGGACAGGCAGCTGGAACTGGCGATGGACAACAGCACCACGCGCAGCGAGCATGGGCTGTATGCGGCCAAGCTGCTAAGGCTGCGCGGCGCCACCGCGCACTAAGCGGCGTCAGTCTTCCAGGAACATCTGCTGCAGGTCATTCAGGAAGCACAATCCCAGTTCCGTCGGGCGGATGATCTGGTGGTCGCGGTACAGCAAGCCTTTCGCTTCGGCCGCATTCAGCGGCTGCTCGATGGCGTTGATGGCCAGGCCAGTGCGTTCGGCGAACAGGTTGGGCGAAAAGCCCTGCGTCAGGCGCAGGGTATTGAGCATGAATTCAAAACCCATTTCCTCGCGCGCCAGTTCGCGCTCCTCCTGCACGGGCTTACCGGCCAGTACCGCGTCCATATAGGCGCGCGGCTGCTTGTAGCGGGCCTGGCGCAGGACACGGTGCGGGAACGAGATTTTTGAATGCGCGCCCGCGCCGATACCCAGGTAGTCGCCGAACTCCCAGTAATTGCGGTTGTGGCGCGCCTGGCGGCCCGGCTGCGCATAAGCCGACACTTCGTAGCGACCATAGCCGGCCTGCGCCGCGCGCGCGGCCACCATGTCGGCGATGTCGGCGCTCTCGTCGTCGTCCGGCAGCACGGGCGGATACTTGGCGAACAAGGTGTTCGGCTCCAGGGTCAGGTGGTACAGCGACAGGTGCGGCGGCGCGAACGACAGCGCCGTTTCCAGGTCCTGCTGCGCCTCGGCCAGGGTTTGCGTGGGCAGCGCGTACATCAGGTCGAGATTGAAGTTATCGAAATTCGCATGCGCGATGTCCACCGCGCGGCGCGCTTCCTTGTCGTCATGGATGCGCCCCAGCGCCTGCAGGTGGCGGCCATTGAAGCTCTGGATGCCGATCGACAGGCGGTTGATGCCGCTGGCCCGGTAAGACTTGAATTTTTCCGTTTCAAAGGTGCCCGGATTGGCTTCCATGGTGATTTCGCAATCGCCATCGAGGGGCAGCAAAGTGCGCACGTCCGACATCAGCCGGTCCAGCCCCGCCGCCGACATCAGGCTGGGCGTGCCCCCGCCGATGAAGATGGTGTGGATCTTGCGGCCCCAGATCAGCGGCAGCGCCATCTCCAGATCCAGGCGCAGGGCGGCCAGATATTCCTCTTCCGGGAAGCTGCCGCGCACCTCGTGCGAATTGAAATCGCAATACGGGCATTTTTTCACGCACCACGGGAAATGGATGTACAGCGACAGCGGCGGCAGGGCCGTCAGGTTCAACGCACCCGGCTGCAGGTACTTAAGAGCCGCTCCTGCCGCGCCGGAAATACCTTCCTGCGGCGCGGGCGATACGCCAGGTCTGGCTGCCGGCTTGGTGGCACTGCCCACCAGTTTGATCGGGATCATCGCAGGGTCCGCAGCTTGTCGACCAGCGCGCGCAGGGCCTGGCCACGGTGCGATAGCGCGTTCTTTTCATCGGACGTCAGTTCGGCCGCGCACTTGCCCAGCGCAGGAAGGTAGAAATGCGGATCGTAGCCAAAACCGCCCTGGCCGCGCGGCGCGGCGATCATTTCGCCATTCCAGCGGCCATCGGCGATCACCGGTTGCGGGTCGTCCGCATGGCGCACGTACACCAGCACGCAGTAGTAATACGCGGACTTGTCGGCATGCGCTTCCAGGTCGGCGATCAGCCTGGCGCTGTTGGCCGCGTCCGATTTCGGTTCGCCCGCATAGCGAGCCGAATACACGCCCGGCGCGCCGCCGAGCGCATTGACGCACACGCCGGAATCGTCGGCCAGCGCCGGCAAGCCCGTCAGGCGAGACGCATGGCGCGCCTTTTGCAGGGCGTTTTCCACGAAAGTATGGAACGGTTCGTCGCTTTCCGGCACGGCGTACTCGCCCTGGGCGTGGACGGAAAAACCGATGGTCGAGAGCAGCTCGTTGAATTCCTTGAGCTTGCCGGCGTTGTTGGAGGCGAGGATGAGGCGTTGGGTCATGTCAGTAGTCCGGTTGAAGTGCCGACATTGTAAACCGTTTGCGCTCCCCTCACCTTGGCCCACTGCCGCGCTCAACGGCGGCAGGTGTGGGCTTTTTGCCCGGCGCAGAGGGCGTCAGGATGTAAATCTACGTAAAGATTACAGACCGAGCGCCTGCTTCTGCATGACGATCAGGTCGGCAATGCCACCCTGCGCCAGGTCCAGCAAACGGTTCATGCCGGCGCGGTCGAAGGCGGCGCCTTCGGCTGTGCCCTGCACTTCAATGAAGTGACCCGCTTCCGTCATCACCACGTTCATGTCCGTGTCGCAGCCCGAATCTTCCACATAGTCCAGGTCCAGCACCGGCATGCCCTGGTAGACACCCACCGAGATGGCGGCGACAAAGCTTTTCACGGGGATGGCGGCGATGGCGCCGCGCGCCTGCAGCTGGGAAAAGGCGTCATACGCGGCCACCATGGCGCCCGTGATCGAGGCCGTGCGCGTGCCGCCATCGGCCTGGATCACGTCGCAATCGAGGTGCAGGGTGCGTTCGCCGAAGGCTTGCAGATCAAAGGCGGCGCGCAGCGAGCGGCCGATCAGGCGTTGGATTTCCTGCGTGCGGCCGGACTGCTTGCCGCGCGCCGCTTCGCGGTCCATGCGCGTGTGCGTCGAGCGGGGCAGCATGCCGTATTCGGCCGTCAACCAGCCCTGGCCCTTGCCCTTCAGGAAACCCGGCACCTTGTCTTCGATGCTGGCGGTGCAAATGACCTTGGTGTCGCCGCATTCGATCAGCACCGAGCCTTCGGCATGCTTGGTGTACTGGCGGGTGATGCGGATGGCGCGCAGCGCGTCGACGGCGCGGCCGCTCGGGCGGGATTCAAATGTCATGGGGGTGTCCTGTGTGATTGGGGTTGCGGCCGAGATTTTACCACCGCGACGCCATGACACGGCGCAGGGAGGCTTGCACACAAGATCCCTACAATCCTGCCCCGCCAAACACAATTTTCTTTACAATGCCGTAAAACGCACACTATTCAGCAATTTTCAGGCCATCGCGCGCTTCGGTCCTGTTTTGCGGCGCGGGCGGTATTGCCTGCGCTGGCTGATTAAGTGTATAAGTGACTGTATACAAGATCAAATCGGGGAATCCTTTGAGCATTTCAAGCATGACAGGCTACGCGGTTGCCACCAGCGAAGGTGCTGCAGGCACACTGACAATTGAAATCAAGAGCGTCAATTCGCGCTTTCTCGACCTGCAATTCCGCATCAACGACGATCTGCGGGCGCTGGAGCCTGACTTGCGCGCCGCCGTCATGTCCGCCATCACACGCGGCAAAGTCGAGGTACGCCTGAGCTTTGGCCGCAAGGCCGCGACAGCCGGCACGCAAGCGCTGAACCTGCCCCTGCTGGCCGAACTGGCGCGCCTGCAAAACGAAGTGGGCCAGCATTTTGTCTCCGCCCCCGTCATGACGGTGGCCGAACTGCTGCGCTGGCCGGGCATTATCGAAGAAGCGCAAGTGGGGCAAGAGTCCTTGCAGGCCGACGTGGGCGCGCTGACCAAACGCACGGTGGCGGCCTTCGTCGACAGCCGCAAGCGCGAAGGCGCGGCACTCGAAGCCGTGCTGGTGTCGCGCATCGAAGCGATGGAAGCCATCGTCAAGCGCATCACGCCATTGATTCCGCAGGTAGTGGCGGCCTTCCAGCAAAAAGCCATCGAGCGCATGCAGGATGCGCTGGGCCTGGCCAGCCAGGGGTCGAATTCGGCCCTGTCGCGCCAGGACGCCATGGAGCGCATCCGCCAGGAAGTCATTTTGTACGGCATCCGCATCGACGTCTCGGAAGAACTCGCGCGCCTGTCGGCCCACCTGGGTGAAACGCGCCACATCCTCACCAAGGGCGGGCAAGTGGGCAAGCGCCTCGACTTCATGATGCAGGAACTGAATCGCGAAGCCAACACGCTGGGCGCCAAGGCTTCCGTCAAGGAACTGGCCGACGCCTCGATGGACTTGAAGCTGCTGATCGAGCAAATGCGCGAACAAGTACAGAACCTGGAATAAATCATGGCCGCGGCACACACATGGAGACTCGCCGGCACCGCCCTCGTGCTGATGGCGGCAGGCGCGCAAGCACAAACGGCGCAGCAGCCATCGCCGTACGCGATCGAAGGCTGTGCGTCGGGCTGCTTCGTGCTCAAGGAGCGCGGCGCAGCCATCTACACGGGTGCCGATGCCGCCTCCTACCGTATCTGCTCGCGCAGCAGCCTGGGCGCGGAAATATCCGTCGACAGCGCCGTCGTGCGTCTCAACAACCGCGACTGCACTGATGTGAATGGACGGGCCATCGTGCTGAATGCGGGCGAAATCGCACTGGGCCGACTGCCCCGCTGAGGCAGGCGCGGCAAGTTTGTTTTTTTATCATGTCCCAAGCAGGGACTGGCTCACTGCCTTGCCTCTTGGTAAAATACCGGATTGGGCGCCGCTTGCGCAGGCATCGGCGCCAACAACACGATTATTGAAAGAGCCGCATGAGCCACCCTACCGCCTTCTCCGGCAGCCTGTTCGTGGTCGCCGCGCCATCGGGCGCCGGCAAATCGACACTGGTTAATGCATTGCTGGCGCAAGAGCCCGGCATCAAATTGTCGATCTCGACCACCACGCGCGCGCCCCGTCCGGGCGAGCAGCACGGCCGCGAGTACTACTTCACGACAGCGGAAGACTTTGTCGCGCGCGCCGACCAGGGCGAATTCCTGGAATGGGCGGAAGTGCATGGCAATTACTATGGCACCTCGCGCATCATGGTGGAACAGCAAATGCTGGCTGGCACCGACATCTTGCTGGAAATCGACTGGCAGGGCGCGCGCCAGGTGCGCAAGCAATTCCCCCGCGCGGCCGGCATTTTCATCCTGCCGCCATCGATCGATGCGCTGGAAGAGCGCCTGAACAAGCGCGGCCAGGACGAACCGCATGTGATCACGCGCCGCCTGCTGGCGGCCGGCGGCGAAATCGCACACGCTCCCGAGTTCGAGTATGTTATTATCAATGAAGAGTTTACGGTCGCTTTGTCCGAACTGAGCGCGATCGTGAGAGCGGCCCGTTGCCGGTTTGCGCAACAAGCGGCCCGCAACGCATCGCTATTCGCCCAGCTGGGCCTGCACGCAGAATAATCGTCCCTGCACGCCAGTTCACACAGCGCCACGCACCACTATTAGGAGTTACTATGGCCCGTATCACCATCGAAGATTGCCTGAAACAGATCCCTAACCGCTTTCAGCTGACCCTGGCTGCAACCTACCGCGCACGTCAGTTGTTGCAAGGACACACCCCTAAGGTGGAAGCCAAGGACAAGCCTACCGTTGTCGCGCTGCGTGAAATCGCTGCCGGTAAAGTCGGCATCGAAATGCTGAAAAAGGTCCCGATGTAAGTGGGCACCCGCGTGCCGGAACAGTGCTGACCCCTGGTTCTACCGTATCCTTTATTCACACTGTAAAGCAACGCGACGTTTTATGAGTCTGACCCCAGCCGACACGACTTCTGCAGCACTGCCGCCCCTGGCCCCGCGCCAGGCGGCAAAACCACAAGGTGCTTCCACGCCCGGCGCTGGCACGTCCGGCAGCGGCACCTCCGCAGCACCTGCACCGGGCGTCGCCTCCGTCAGCCACCTGGCCGACAAGCTGGCCGAATACCTGTCCCCCGTCGACCTGAAAAAAGTCAAGGAAGCCTACCGCTTCTCCGACGAAATGCACCTGGGCCAGATGCGCCGCTCAGGCGAGCCGTATATCTCGCATCCGATCGCTGTGGCCGAAATCTGCGCCGACTGGAAACTTGACGCGCAAGCCATCATGGCCGCCCTGCTGCACGACGTGATGGAAGACCAGGACGTCAAGAAGGAAGAGTTGATCGAGCGCTTCGGCGCGCCCGTGGCGCACCTGGTCGACGGCCTGTCGAAGCTGGAAAAGATCGAATTCCAGAGCCAGATCGAAGCGCAGGCGGAAAACTTCCGCAAGATGCTGCTGGCCATGGCATCCGACGTGCGCGTGATCCTGATCAAGCTGGCCGACCGCCTGCACAATATGCGCACGCTGGACTTCATGACAGCGGCAAAAAAACGCCGCATCGCCAGCGAGACCATGGAAGTGTACGTGCCGATCGCGCACCGCCTCGGCCTGAACAACATTTACCACGAACTGCAGGACCTGTCATTCTCGCACCTGTACCCGATGCGCTACCGCACCCTGGCGAAAGCCGTCAAGGCGGCGCGCGGCAACCGGCGCGAAGTGGTCAACAAGATCATGGAAGCGGTGAAAAGCACCCTGTCCATGGCCGAACTCGAGGCCGACGTCACGGGCCGCGAAAAGACCCTGTACGACATCTATAAAAAGATGCGCAGCAAGCATTTGTCGTTCTCGCAAGTGCTGGACGTGTACGGCTTCCGCGTGGTGGTGGGCAGCTTTGCCGACTGTTACGTGACCCTGGGCACCCTGCACAGCCTGTACAAGCCCATGCCGGGCAAGTTCAAGGATTACATCGCGATCCGCAAGTTGAACGGCTACCAGTCGCTGCACACGACCGTCATCGGCCCGTACGGCACCCCCGTCGAATTCCAGATCCGCACCCAGGAAATGCACCGCACGGCCGAATCCGGCGTGGCGGCGCACTGGCTGTACAAGAGCGGCGAATCGAACCCGTCCGACTTGCAGCAGCGCACCCATGCGTGGCTGCAATCCTTGCTCGACATCCAGCAGCAGACGGGCGATTCGGCCGAATTCCTCGAACACGTCAAGGTCGACCTGTTCCCCGATTCCGTCTATGTATTTACGCCGAAGTCGAAGATCATCGCCCTGCCGCGCGGCGCCACGGCCATCGACTTCGCCTATTCGATCCATACGGGCATCGGCGACCAGACCGTGGCCGTCAAGATCAACAACGAAACGTCGCCTTTGCGCACCGAGCTGCACAATGGCGACATCGTCGAAATCATCACCGATTCCTCGTCGCGCCCCAGCCCCACCTGGCTGTCGTTCGTGCGCACCGGCAAGGCCCGTTCGGCCATCCGCCACCATTTGCGCACGATCAACTTGCCCGAATCGATCGCCCTGGGCCAGCAATTGCTGTCGCAGGCGCTGCAGACGCTGAACATCGACTCCGACCTGCCGGCGCCGCTGGTGGAACGCCTGCTCAACGAATCGAGCGCCAATTCCATGGATGAGCTGTACGCGGACATCGGCATCGGCAAGCGCATGGCAACCCTGGTGGCGCGCCACATTTTTGGCCTGATCGGCGGCGAAGCGGCCAGCATGCCAGTGGAACACAACAGCGGCAGCGAACTCGACCCCGTCACCATCTGCGGCAGCGAAGGCGTCTCCGTGCAGCTGGCGCCATGCTGTTTGCCGATTCCAGGCGACCAGATCATCGGCCAGCTGCGCCGCGACCAGGGTTTGCTGGTGCACACGAGCGACTGCTCGCAAGCCAAGCGCCAGCGCGCCAAGGAACCGGACCGCTGGATCGCCGTGCGCTGGGGAACCGAACTGAACCGCCGCTTCGACTGCCGCATCAAGGTGCTGATCAACAGCGAACGGGGCATCCTGGCCCGCGTGGCCGCCGAAATCGGCGAATCGGACGCCAACATCATCTATGTGGGCATGGACGAAGACAAGGACAACGTCCTCGACCAGCTGCGCTTCACCGTGCAAGTCAAGGATCGCGTCCACCTGGCCGCCCTGCTGCGCAATGTGCGCCGCGTGGCCGGGGTGAACCGCATCCTGCGCGAGCGTAACTAACCCCAAAACGAAGACTGGGGTCGGACCCTCAGGGTCCGACCCCGGCCCTCACGCTTTGCGGGTTTGCAATTCCCTCACGAATTCGGCACTGCCAACCGCCGCATTGCCAAGGCTGGCGACACGCAAAGCCTGGCGCGCAGCTTCCTCATCAACATTAAATAAAGCAGCATAGGCCTGCTGCCGCTCACCTTGGTTGTTACCCATGCTTAAATAAAGTGGGTGTGGATTTACCAAGGCATCATCCCGCCCCTCCGAATTGCAACGATAGCTGGACCACCGATAATGTCCCGGATAGCGCACCATGCCGGCACGCACGGGATTGAGTTCAATGTAACGCTGGCATACCAACAGATAGGTCACGTCCTGTACCACACAGGATTTGTAGCGCCCGTCCCACAGCGGTCCGCTGCGATGGCGACGCCAGTTAATGTAATGTGCGTACTCCTGTCCCACCGCCTTCATCATGCGCGAGACGGATAAAACACTATCTGCGGACAGCAACAAATGCACATGATTCGTCATCAAGACATAGGCATGCAGCAAGCAACCCCGGGCACTGGAGTGCCGCTGCAGTTGCTGCAAATACCAAAGAAAATCAGCCGGTTCAAAGAAGCAGATTTGCCTGTCCGCCCCACGCTGCACCACATGCAAGGGCATGCCAGGCATAAACAAACGCTGGACACGTGCCATGGTCGCACTCCCGTAAAGGAAAGTCCCAGCGTGACAGGCTTACCAAGACTAACCCTGCGTCACCGCAAACTACCCCTCCACCGGCGCCGGATACGTCACTTCCAGCAATTCCAGTTCCTGCTCGCCCAGCGGCGTGTTGAGGGTGATGAGGTCGCCTTCGCGCGCCTTGGTGATGGTGCGGGCCATCGGCGAGACCCAGCTGATCTTGCCGTTCAGGGGGTCGAATTCATCGATGCCGACGATGGTGATGGTGTGCGTTTCGCCGTCGCTGGTGCGGTAGGTCACCGTGGCGCCGAAAAACACCTGGTCGTTGCCATGGTGCACGCTGGGGTCGACGATGGCGGCCAGATCCATGCGCTTGGTGAGAAAGCGAATGCGGCGGTCGATTTCGCGCAGCCGCCGCTTGCCATAGATATAGTCGCCATTTTCCGAACGGTCGCCATTCGACGCCGCCCAATGCACGATACGCACCACTTCCGGACGGTCGACGTCGATCAGCTGCAGCAACTCTTCCTTGATGCGCTGGTAGCCGGCCGGCGTGATGTAGTTCTTGGCGCCGGCAGGAATGGCCAGCGCCAGCGCGGCCGCTTCTTCATCGTCGTCGTTGTCGGATTCTTTTACAAAGGCTTTATTCATCTGCCTATTGTAGCCCCGCCAGCGCGCCGCCGACACACCGGATGCGGGGGCAAACGGGCTTTTTTGACGTATCATCGGGGCAATCGCGGCAAACCTGCGCCGCACACGGAGACGGATGAAAAAATTCTACAGAGTCAGGCGCTGGCTGTTCGCGCCGCTGGTCTACCTGGCCGCCATCTTCCTGCTGATCGAGGAATGGCTGTGGGCGACGGGCGCGCGCATCATGCAGGTAGTGGCGCAATTTCCGCCCCTGCATGCGCTGGAAGCGTGGATCAAGCGGCTGCCGCCGTACTGGGCGCTGGCCGTCTTCGTGCTGCCGGCCGTGCTGCTGTTTCCCGTCAAGCTGCTGGCCCTGCTGGCGATCGCGCGCGGACATGCGTTTTCCGGTATCGGCGTAATCATCATCGCCAAGCTGGGCGGCGCGGCCGCCGTGGCCCGCCTGTACAGCCTGACGCGCCCTACCCTGCTCAGCTTGCCGTGGTTTGCGCGCTGGCACGGCCTGTTCATGGAAACCAAGGACCGCTGGATCGCCCGCCTGCGCGCCACGCGGCCGTGGCGCCGCGTCAGCCGCCTGTCGGCCGCGCTGGGCCGCGCCCGCAGCGCCTGGTGGCAGCGCTGGCGCAAGGGCACGCCAGGCCGTCATAACTCCCGCCCAGCCAGGGTGCTGCGCCGCTTCGCCGCCTTCTGGCGCGCCCGCCGCTGATGAAGAAAGGCAACTCCATGTACGACACTCCCCGGCTGGCTCCCGCCATGCGCGCGGCAGCGCCGGAAATCTACCTGTACGACGCGGCCAGCTTGCAATTGCTGGATGCCAACGATGCCGCCTGCGACAACTTGCAGTATGCACACAAGCAATTGCTGGCGATGACGCCTTTCACGCTGGCGCCGCAGCTCGACGCGCAGCAGCTGGCCGGCGTGCTGGCCGCCCTGGACGACAGCATAGGCGCACAAGCCCTGCTGCATGTGCAGCAGCGCCGCCGCGATGGCAGCCTGTATTCGCTCAGCCTGCACCTGTCGCGCGCCAGCCGCCAGGGCCGCGCCCTGATCCTGGCCGAGGGCGAAGACTTGCGCACGCCGCAGGCGACGGCGGCCGCCCTGGCGCAGGTGCAGTCGCGCTTCAACGCCATCGTCTCGAATACGCCGGGCTTGGTGTACCAGTTCTGCCTGCATGCGGATGGACGGGCGTCCTTTGCCTACCTGAGCGATGGCTGCCAGGCCTTGCTGGGCTTGGAGCCGGCAGAGCTGCACGCGCGCCCGGAACTGTTCTACCAGCTGATCCTGGCCGACGACCGCGCCTCGTATCTCGAATCGATGCAGGCCTCGAAGACGGCCTTGTGGAGCTGGAACTGGGAAGGCCGGATCTGGATCGATGCCTGGAAGGACGTCAAATGGATCAACCTGCGCTCGACGCCGCGCGCGCTGGCCGACGGCACGGTGCAGTGGGAAGGCATCATGACGAATATCACCGAAAGCCGGCTCGAACAGATCGAAGTGCGCCAGTCGCGCGCCCGCCTGGCCGAGCTGACGGCGCATATCGACAAGGTCAAGGAACACGAACGCACGCGTCTGGCGCGCGAACTGCACGATGACCTGGGCGGCAATTTGACGGCGATCAAGATGGCGCTGGCCATGCTGGCGCGCCGCCTGCCCCCGGACGACCTGCAGTTGCAGGAAAAGGCCGACTATGTCGATGCCCTGGTCGACCGCAGCATCGACGCCGTACACCGTATTTCGCTGGACTTGCGCCCTTCCATGCTGGACCTGGGCCTGGTTGCCGCACTGGACTGGCAGGTCAAGGAATTCGCGCGCCAGGCCGGCATCGAATGCCAGTTCATTTCGAACCGCCAGCATATCGAACTGGAGCTGGACCTGGCGACCAGCCTGTTCCGCATCGCCCAGGAGGCGCTGACGAATATCGCCAAACATGCGCAGGCAAGCAAGGTCAGCGTGCGCCTGGCCCGGCAGCGCCAGCATATCAGCCTGTCGATCGCCGACAATGGCGTCGGCATGCGCCTGTCCGACCGCGCCAAGCCGCAGTCGTTCGGCATCCGCGGCATGGCCGAACGCGCCAGCGCGCTGGGCGGTACCCTGAGCCTGATGGATGGGCCGGATGGCGGCACCATCCTGAGCATAAAAATCAGGCTGACCACGCCGCGAGAGGCGATAATAGCGGCTGCAGCCAGCGCACCAGCGCAAAGCGGAGCGCCATAAGGCCACAGGGTCGCCGCCGGGCGCAGGGATTCAGATAGGAAACAACGCAGTTATGAAAGAAAAAGCCACCATCCGGGTATTCATCGCCGACGATCACGCGATCGTGCGCGAGGGCTTGAAACAAATCCTCGCCGATACGAAGGACATCATCGTTGCCGGCGAGGCTGAAAATGGCCACGACGCCATCAAACTGTTCCGCGGCTCGAAATGCCAGGTGTTGCTGCTCGACATCTCCCTGCCCGACCGCAGCGGCATCGAGGTACTCAAGCAGATCAAGAAGGAAAAGCCGGAACTGGCCGTGCTGATGCTCTCCATGCACCGCGAGGACCAGTACGCCATCCGATCGCTCAAGGCGGGCGCGGCCGGCTACCTGACGAAACAGAGTGCGCCGCGCGAACTGGTCACGGCCATCCGTCAGGTGGCGCAAGGATTGAAATACATCAGCGCCTCGCTGGCGCAGGAACTGGCCAACACGGTGGGCGAAGACCACGAAACGGCCTTGCACGACACCTTGTCGGACCGCGAATACCAGACCCTGGTCATGATCGCCTCGGGCAAGGCAGTGGGCGCCATCGCCGAAGAGCTCAAATTGTCCGTGAAAACCGTCAGCGAATACCGCGCCCGCTTGCTGGTCAAGATGAAACTCAAGAACAGCGCTGAACTGACGCATTACGCCATCCGCAACCAGCTGGTGGATTGACTGCAAAGCGGCATGCCCGCTGGCATCGGGCGAATTGACAGGACTTCTCCTTGCTTCTCGCACAATAAGTTCTTTGCCAACGCGCATATCATGGGGATAATGAGAAATATCTGAAAAGGCTGTGCCCACATGTCCAGTAAATTGCCATCTTCACCAGCAAGCGCTCCCGCTGGCACCACGAATACCGCCGCAGGTGCGGCCATGAATCCGGCCGATATCGCCCGCGAAGCGTTTCGTCGCCTGGCCACGCGCCGCATCGCCCCGACGCCCAGCGCCTACCGCGACATCTACAATGAAATCGCCGGCATCAGCGAAGCGGCGGACAGCCCTGCCGCGCCGGCAGCCGTGCTGGCCGCCAGCGCTCCCACTGAGAGTGGCGCGGAAAACGTCCTGACGCAATTTGCCGCCAAGATGAGCGAATCGGCGGGCGAACTGGGCGACTTTGGCCGGCGCTTCCAGCGTGCGCTGAAAGCGCGCGACTGGGACAGCTATGCGCGCACCTTGGCGCAACTGGCGGAAAAACAGGTCAAGAAAGGCGGCGGCATCGAATTGCCGCCCCTGCCGGACGGCGAACAGACGCGCACCCTGCGTGAATTGCTCAGCCGCACCCTGGGCTTTGCCGTCGCCACCTTGCTGACGGGCACGCCCGCGCTGGTGGAAGAAGCCGAATCGCTGGGCGCGGCCATCAAGCTGGCGCACACGGAAGAGGCGCTGAACGAAGCGGCGCTGCGCCTGAAGCAGCTGTGCTACCAGATCGAACTCAAAAGCGGCGATACGGCCGAGCAGCAGGAACTGCTGCTGCGCCTGTTCAAATTGCTGCTGGACAACGTCAGCCAATTGCTCGACGACGACAGTTGGCTGCGCGGCCAGGTCGATGCCGTGCAAAACCTGATCGCCGGCCCGCTCGACCAGCGCGCGCTGGAAGACGCCACGCGCAGCCTGAAGGAAGTCATCTACAAGCAGAGCCAGCTCAAGCACAGCCTGTCCGACGTCAAGCTGACGGTCAAGAACATGATGATGACCTTCATCGACCGCCTGGGACAAGTGGCGGCCAGCACGGGCGACTTCCATGAAAAGATCGGCGGCTATTCGGAAAAGATCAGCCAGGCGGAAAATATCAGCGAATTGAACAGCGTTCTTGACGAAGTCTTGCGCGAAACGCGCATGGTGCAGAACGAAGCCCTGCGCGCACGCGACAAGATGGTGCTGGCGCGCCAGGAAGTGCAGGATGCGGAACAGCGCATCCACACCCTGGAAGCCAAGCTCCAGCATATGAGCGAACTGGTGCGGGAAGACCAGCTGACAGGCAGCCTGAACCGGCGTGGCCTGGACGATGTGTTCGAGCGCGAGACAGCCCGCTCCGACCGCCGCGGTACGCCGCTGTGCATCGCCATGCTGGACCTGGACGATTTCAAGCGCCTGAACGACACGTATGGCCATCTGGCCGGCGATGCCGCGCTGAAACACCTGGTGAAAATCGTCAAGGAAACGCTGCGCTCGATGGACGTCATCGCCCGCTTCGGCGGCGAGGAATTCCTCATCCTGCTGCCGGAAACCACGGTCGAAGCGGCCGCGTCGACCATGACGCGATTGCAGCGCGAGCTGACCCGCCATTTCTTCTTGCACGACAACGAAAAAGTGCTGATCACCTTTTCCGCCGGCGTGGCCCTGCGCCTACCCAACGAAGACCAGGCCGAACTGGTCAAGCGCGCCGACCGCGCCATGTACCAGGCCAAGCAGACGGGCAAGAACCGCGTGGTGGTGGCGGACTGAGTCCGGCCCGCTTCACGCCATGCCGTCCCGCCACCCGGCCGGACGGCATTTTTCATTCTAAAACAACAACATTTTCTCCCCCTCCAGCGCTTCGCCAGCATGCGCGTAATGTAAAAATAAAACTATTTTTACCCTAAAGTTTCCCAAAATCATGTCGTCTAGCGCGCGGCCAGTCACAAACTGAAGGGCTGAAAATTAAAATTTAAAGCTCCTTTCGCCATAAATTTTCCCGCAGAGCAACCGTTACCCTAAATAACAGCGGCTTGATTGTCCCGGAACAGCGAGGCAGGCCAAAGTGACTAGCACATAGCGCAATGTAGTACCTGTCTGGAGAAACATCATGGCTGCAGTAATTAATACCAACATCTCGTCCCTGAATTCGCAACGCAACTTGTCGACCTCGCAGTCGGCCTTGAGCACCTCGCTGCAACGCCTGTCCTCCGGCTTGCGCATCAACAGCGCCAAGGATGATGCTGCTGGTCTGGCGATTTCCGACCGCATGACGTCGCAAATCCGCGGTATGACCCAAGCGACCCGCAATGCCAACGACGGCGTTTCGCTGGCGCAAACGGCCGAGGGCGCACTGTCCACTTCGGGCGACATCCTGCA
The DNA here is from genome assembly GCF_051380895.1 of Janthinobacterium breve. NCBI lineage: Bacteria > Pseudomonadati > Pseudomonadota > Betaproteobacteria > Burkholderiales > Oxalobacteraceae > Janthinobacterium > Janthinobacterium breve. Next base: position 151,853 of record NZ_JBNYXY010000003.1, read on the forward strand.
ACGTATCCGCGAACTGGCCGTGCAATCGTCGAACTCGACCAACACCGCCAGCGACCGCCAAGCCTTGCAAACAGAGGTCGGCCAACTCGGTTCGGAACTGAACCGCGTCGCCCAAACCACCCAGTTCAATGGTCAGAATTTGCTCGACGGCACCATGGGCACGGCCAACTTCCAGGTCGGCGCAAACGCCAACCAGTTGATTTCGGCCAGCGGCGCCAACTTCCTGACCAACACCTATGGCGATAACCGCGTAGAAAACGATGCTGTGGCAGTTATCGCTACCTCCAACGTGACTGCTGGTTCGGTCAAAGTGGACGGTTCGCTGGGCAGCGCAACAATTACCACGGCAACCACCGACACGGCAAAATCGATCGCCGCCAACGTCAACAAGGCAACGGCGACCACCGGCGTCACGGCAACGGCAAAAACCGATATGTCGCTCAAGTTGGGCGCTTCGGAGTCGTATTCGTTCACGATCGCTTCGGACAATACGGCAGCAAACGCCACGACCGTCTCCTTCTCCATGGGCGCCGGCACCACGGCTAGCGATTATGCATCGGGCATCAATGCGATCAATGCCCAGACCTCCAAAACGGGTGTTACGGCACAATATGACGCCACGAATAGCGGCATCAAATTGACCAATGCCTCTGGCAATGATATCAGCCTCACCAATAGCAAAGCTGCTGGCAACACAGTCTTCGCCACGGCGACCTATAAAGTCGACACGCCAACAGTGAAAGATGCGCTGACGACCTCGTTCACGGGCTTGACTGCAACCGGCACCAGTGCGGTAGCAAACGGCCGCATTACGTTCGACTCGGAAAAAAGCTACCAAGTCACGGACACCACGTCGGGCCTGTTGCCTGCAGGTACAGGTGGTACCAAGGGCGCATCCGTGTTGAAAGACGTGGCATCGCTGGATGTGACAACTTTCGACGGCGCGCAACTGGCCCTGAAAATCGCCGACGCCGCGCTGGCTTCGGTGAACAGCCAACGCGCCCAGTACGGTGCTTTGCAATCGCGCTTCAGCTCGGCGATCTCCAACTTGCAATCGACCACGGAAAACCTGTCCGCATCGCGCAGCCGCATCGTCGATACCGACTTTGCTGCGGAAACGGCCAACCTGACCCGCGGCCAGATCCTGCAACAAGCTGGTACGGCCATGCTGGCGCAAGCGAACTCGCTGCCAAACGGCGTCCTGAGTCTGCTGCGCGGCTAATCTCCGATTAGTCAGGCAACAGCGTAGGACTCTGATTCCCCTGCCGGATTTTTTCGGCAGGGGAATTTTCACTAGGAGAGCACCATGACTATCGACACGATAGCGGCCGCCTCCGCGGCCAGGATAGACAAGAGTTATGTGTCTGCGGACACGTCGGCAGCACGCCCTGCAGCGCCACGCACGGCCACGGAAAACGGCACGGTTGCGCCACAGCAAGCCGACAAGGAACCGAGCCGGGAACAGTTGAACAAGGCGGTATCGGCGCTGAACCAATCGTCGCAAATAAAGACGCAAGGCATTGAATTTTCCATCGACGAGGACAGCCAGCGCACGGTGGTCAAGGTCATCGACCAGGAAACCAAGGAAGTACTGCGCCAGATTCCCACCAAGGAAGCCTTGGAACTGGCCAAGACTTTCGACTCGGCCAAAGGCTCCTTGATCAGTCAAAGCGCATGACGATGGCGTTGCCCACGGAAGTGCAGCATCACAGCAACATGCATTGGCGTGACCACGGGGCCCGATAGCCTGACTATCCGGCCCCGTCTTTCATTGAAATTCAAGCAATATCCTCCCTTCCCTCTCCCGATTTTTCACTCCCGCTGAAAACAGCGCGGTAAATCCCCCTCTCAAGTCCTGATTGATTCTGCCGATAACAGCTTATATTAGTGTTTTCCTAGGAGCATGCCGTGGCCATTACCCCTACAATCTCATCCGTTGGCATCGGCGCCGGCGCCAGCGGCCTGGACGTGGGCGCCATCATCGACAAGCTGATGACGGCGGAATCGGCGCCGCTGGATACCTTTGACAAAAAAACGGCTTCCTACCAGGCCAAGCTCAGCGCCTTGGGCACGCTGAGCGGCGCCGTCAGCACCTTCCAGGGCTCGCTGTCGGCGCTGACCAACTCAAACAACTTTCGGGCCGTCAGCGCCATGCCGTCCGATCCGCTGGTGCTATCGGCCAGCGCCGGCGCCAAAGCCGTCGCGGGTAACTACAACATCAACATTTCCCAGCTGGCCCAGGCGCAGACGCTGACGTCGGGCGGCATGGCCAGCAAGCTGTCGACCATCGGCAGTGGCGCCAAGACCACGGTGTCGTTCCAGCTGGGCTCACTCGCTGGCGGCACCTTTGGTGTAACGGGCACGGCACTGGGCGGCAGCACCCTGCTCACCGGTGTGAGCAACGGCTCGCTGAGCATCAACGGCACGGCCATTCCAACGGATGCCAGCACCAAGAGCGCGCGCGCGCTGGCCGACGCCATCAACGCCAAGAGCAGCACCACGGGCGTGACCGCCACGGCCCAGCCAACGGCCAGCAACGCCAGCATGTTCAGCGGTTTCGGCAATATTGCCACCGGTGCAGACGGCACCTATACGCTGTCGGTTGGCGGCATCGAGATCGTCACGCAGGGTAACGGCGTCGCCGCAGGCAGCGGCATCACGGCCGCGTCGCTCGATACAACGCTGGCTGGCCCGAATGCCGTCTCGAACGCGCTGGCGGCGGCGAATATCACCGTCACCGGCACGGCAGCCGGCGGCAACTTACAGTTTACGCGCGCCGATGGCTCCAACCTCAACATCGAAGAAGTGGTCACAGGCAGCGTCATGGGTGGTATCGGACACGCCGCCAATGCCACCAACGATGGCTCGAATGTCACGCTTGCCAGCTCGCTCACCTTGGCCTCGGGCAATGCCAGCCCCATCACCGTCGCCGGCAGCAATCCGGCTGCAGCCGGCCTGGCGGCTGGCACGGGCGGCGCTTACATGAATACGGGCTTCACCCAGGATGGAACGCAGGCCACAGGTTCGGTGGTGATCGACGCCACCAACAACAGCTTGCAAGGCATACGCGACGCCATCAATAACGCGGGCCTGGGCGTCACCGCCAGCATCGTATCGGACGGCACGGACAAACCGTATCACCTGGTGCTCAGTTCGTCCAAGACAGGCGCCAATTCGGCCATGAAAATTTCGCTCAGCGGCAGCGATGGCCAACCAGCCGACACCGCCCTGAGCAATCTGCTGTCCTACGACGCTTCCGGCACGCAAAACCTGAAGCAGAACAGCGCGGCGCAAAACACCAATTTCAGCGTCAACGGCATTGCCATCACCAGCAGCTCGAATAGCGTCGATTCGGCGATCGAAGGCGTCACGCTGAGCATTACAAAGGTAGGCAATTCCAGTTTGTCGGTGAGCAAAGATACAACAACGGTCAAGACCAGCATCACCGCCTTCGTCAAGGCCTACAACGATCTGAACACGTCGATCGGCAAGATGACGGCCTTCAATCCCGACACAAAGAAGGGTGGCATTTTAATGGGCGACTCGACCGTTCAATCGATCCAGAGCCAGTTACGCCGACAACTGGGCGCGCCGATTACCGGTTTGAGCAGTGGCATGAACACCTTGAGCCAGGTGGGTATTTCCTTCCAGAAAGATGGCAGCCTGACACTGGATTCAAGCAAACTCGACAAAGCGATCAGCGCCAACTTCGGCGATATCGCCGGCCTGTTTTCGGCCATCGGCAAGGCCACCGACAGCAACGTCGCCTTCACCAGCTCGACGGCCGCCACCAAGCCAGGCACCTATGACCTGAGCATCACCACCATGGCCAGCCAGGGTTCGCTCACGTCCGATGGCGTGCTGCCCGCCAGTACCACGATTGCCAGCGACACCACCTGGAATATCACCCTCAACGATACGGACCCGTCGGCGGCCAAGAATACGGCCCAGGTGACGATACCGGCAGGCACCTATACGCCGGCGCAGATGGCATCGCTGATGCAATCGTCGATCAACGGCGTGAAGGCTTTTTCAGACAATGGCGCGACAGTCTCCGCGTCGATCGATGGCACCGGCAAACTGGTCCTGGTATCGAGCCGCTATGGCTCCGTATCGAACCTGGCACTGAGCAACGGCACGGGAACCGGCACGGAAGTCCTGTTTGGCGCGGCCAAGCCCGTCAAGGGCGCCGACGTGGCTGGCACCCTGGGCGGACAACCTGTGGTCGGCTCCGGCCAGACACTGACGGGCGCGCCCGGCTCGCAGGCTGAAGGCTTGAAAATTGAAGTTACCGGCGGCACCATCGGCTCGCGCGGCACGGTCAGTTTCTCGCAAGGCTATGCCTACCAGTTGAACAACCTGGCCACTTCCTTCCTGGGTACGGGAGGCGTGATCACCGGGCGCACGAGCGGCATCAATGAAACCCTGAAGTCGGTGGCGGCGCAGCGCGACAAGTTCAGCGCGAAGTTGACCGACATCGAAGCGCGCTACCGCGCCCAGTACTCGCGTCTGGACGTATCCCTGAACAAATTACAGGGCACGCAAACCTATTTGACCCAGCAGCTGGCCGCCATTGCCGCCAACCGCTAAGCGCCATCATCAGGAGAATATATGTTTGGAACCCAACAACGCGGCGTCAACGCCTACGCCAAAGTCGGCCTGGAAACGGGCATAGGCTCGGCCTCGCCGCACAAGCTGATCGTGATGCTGTACGACGGCGCCCTGGTGGCCGTGCTCAGCGCGCAAGTGCACATGAAATCGGGCAATATCCCGGAAAAAGGCAAGTCCATCTCGAAAGCCATCCAGATCATCGACAATGGCTTGCGTGCCAGCCTGGACAAGGAAGCAGGCGGCCAGATTGCCGAAGGCCTGGATGCCCTGTACGAGTACATGGGCGCGCGCCTGCTGACGGCTAACCTGAACAACGATATTACCCTGCTGGAAGAAGTGCAGCGCCTGTTGACCGACCTGCGTGAAACCTGGAACGCCATCGGTTCCACGCCCGCCGCCATCCCCGGCGCCGATTTGAAACGTAGACCCAGCCTTGCGAGCGCCTGACCCATGATGACCCATCAAGAAGTCCTGACCACCTATGAAACCATGCAGTCCCTGACGGGCCGGATGGTGACTGCCGCCAGCAACGCCGACTGGGACGCGCTCGAAGCCCTGGAACAGCAAGTGAGCGCGCATGTGGAAGCGCTGAAGGCGAATGAAGAAAAAGTCGTGCTGGAAAGCGCCGGCCGCCAGCGCAAGGTCGCCCTGATCAAGCAGATCCTGGAAGACGACCGCAAGATCCGCGACCTGACCATGCCGTGGATGGCGCAATTGTCCAAGCTGATCAACAGCACCGGCACCGAACGGCGCCTGGCCAACGCCTACGGCGTCTAAACGCACAAGGAGGCGCCATGTTGCCGAAGATGGATACTATCGGCATGACGCCCTTGACCCCCATCAAGGGCGCGCGCCCGGCCGATGCCGTCGCCGACCCGCGTCAGGCCGAGTTCCAGCGCTCGCTGCAGGGATTGATCGGCAAATCCATGCAGGGCCAGGTACTGGCCCGTATGGGCGATGGCAGCTACCTGGTGCGCGTTGCCGGTACGCCGGCCCGCATGCAGCTGCCTGCCGGCGCCCAGCCGGGCACGGACATTCCGCTGACCTTGATCGGCATCAATCCCCGCCCCTCTTTTCAAATCGGTACTAACCGCGATCAGGCCGCCAGTCCGCTGCTGACCTACGCCGACGCCGATGCAGAACCCGACGCCGCCGAAGCGCGCCCACCCCAGGCCGGTGCGGCCCAGGCGGGCACGCGCGCCAACAGCACGGCCGCCACCCTGCTCAGCCGCGCACCCCTGACGCCGGCCAATTTGCTGCCCGCCCTGGCAAGCGACACGCCGGCGCCGGAACTGAGCACCACCGCGCGCGCCATCAGCACCGTGCTCAGCCAGGCGGAAAGCGTGCCCGGCGCGCCCCTGGCGCTGGTCGGCAAGACGCCGCTGATGGCCTCGCCGGGAGCCGATCCGGCGCAAGTGGCGCAAAAACTGCGCGACACGGTCGGCAGCAGCGGCTTGTTCTATGAATCGCATGTGGCCGAATGGGCCGAAGGCAAGCGGCCGCTGGCCTCGCTGCTGCTGGAACCGCAAATGCAAAAGGCCCAGCCGGGCGAGACGCCCAGGACGGGCACCGACCTGGCCTCGGCGCAACTGATCAATTTACAGCTGCATACGCACGAACAGGCGCGCGTGCAGTGGCAGGGCGAAGCCTGGCCCGGCCAAAAGATGCAGTGGGATATCAGCCAGGATGCGCCGGAAGGCCAGCAGCACGCTGGCACGGAGGCCGACGCGGAAGCGACGGCCTGGCGCAGCAATGTGCGCTTCCAGTTCCCCCTGCTGGGCGACTTGGCCGCGCACGTGGTCTTGCAGGGCGGCCGGGTGGCCATCCAGATGCAGGCGGGCAGCGAAGACAGCGCCGATACCTTGCGCCAGCACGCGGCGCGGCTGGAAGCGTCGCTAGCCGCCGCCGGCTGGCCCCTGTCGTCGTTGACGATCGCCGGCAAGCCGGAGGCGGCCGAAGCGCCAGGAGCAGACGGCGATGCTTGACGACACCAAGCGCAAGGTGCCGCAAACGGCTGTCGCCCTGGCTTACCAAAGCGGCACGCCGGCGCCCAAGGTGGTGGCCAAGGGCAGCGGCCTGATCGCGGACCAGATCATCAGCACGGCGCGCGAACACGGCGTCTTCGTGCATGAATCGAAGGAATTGGTGGCGCTGCTGATGGATGTCGACCTGGACCGCCAGATTCCGCCCGGCCTGTATCGGGCGATTGCGGAACTGCTGGCCTGGTTATATCATATTGAATCTGCGAATGGCGGCCCGATCCCGCCGCCGCCCGACACCAGCATCAACCTCACCGATACATAGACAGGCATCAATGCAAGCACATATTATGGATTCCGGCCTCGAAAACTGGCATGACTTTGAAGTGGAATCGCGGCGGGAAATCATCGCCTTGCTGCGCAGCATCAGCGAAAAGAACCAGCTGATCCGCATGCTGATCCACGGAGAATCCGATGTGTGCGTCACCTCCATCCTGGAAGTCGATGCCGAACGCAATACCGTCATCCTCGACCGTTCCGTGAACGCCGACCAGAACCGGCGCATGGTGGCCGCCACCGGTATCTCGTTTGAAACCTCGCTCGACAAGATCCGCATCCTGTTTGCCAGTTCTCTGGTGGAAGAATGCCAGTACGGCGGCACGCCCGCCCTGAAAATTGCCATTCCAGAAACATTGATCCGCTTGCAGCGGCGCGAGTATTACCGCATGACCACGCCCGTGAGCAATCCCGTGCGCGTCTCGATTCCCCTGCCGCCCTCGCTAGGCGGCGCCGAGACCCTGTTTCCGCTGGCCGACATCAGCTGCGGCGGCATTGCCATCCTGGACAATAAACTGATATTGGGCGAAACCATCGGCAGGGACTATCCCGGCTGTCGCATCGACTTGCCCGACGTCGGCATCGTCACCGCCACCTTGCAGATTCGCAATTCGCTGGACATGACCTTGCTGAACAACAAGTTGAACCGCCGCCTGGGCTGCCAATTCGTCGACCTGCCGCGCAGCATGCTGGCGCACGTGCAGCGCTATATCACGCGTCTGGAGCGCGAGAGGAATGCGCGCATGGCTGGGTTGAGCTAATCATAGTTAACCCAAAACGAAGACTGGGGTCGGACCTTAAGGTCCGACCCCAGCCCTTGCTCTTGGGGTTGTCATCACCTACACCTGCATGTTCATGATTTCATGATATGCAGAAACCAACTTATTTCTCACCTGCACCGTCGCCTGGAATTCGATGCTGGACTTTTGCATCGACACCATCACGTCCGACAGGCTGACCTTGTCATCGCCCATGGTGAAGCGCTTGCCCAGGTCCGAGGATGCCGTTTGCGAGCTGCTCACAGAGTCGAGCGCGCTCTTGAAGGCATCGGCAAAATTCACCTTCGCCGCCGGCGCCTCGGTCTGGATCGCCGGTATTTTCGCCTCCGGCCGCGTGGCCGCCGACTTCAGTTGCGCGATCATCGCCTCGATCCTGCTGCTATCGATACCGCCTGTTTTCACTTTGCCTCCCGATTCTCGTCTATTCCTGCCTGTTGCTTCCGGAGAACAAAACTCCAGTCAGCAAGGCAACGACGGGTACAATAACTTCCGTCACATGTTGCCAAGGTTCCACAATACCAGTGCCAACACCAGCCGCTCGGCCGAGCAGGCGGCAAAAGCGCCTTCTGTTTGGACGATTGAAGCGCGTGACAGTGGCGGATAATTCTGCATATCGCCCCCTCCTCCGGAGGAAGCGGCCCCCACGCATCACCCAATACCCGTCAATAACACGCGCCCCGGAAGGCAATCATGGCTGTAGCCGAAGAAATCGATGTGAACCGCATACCGCCGGAACCGGCGCCTGCCCGCTCGCCCGTTGAGTCCGTGCAAGCCTTCGCCAAGACGCCGATGGGCAAGAATTTCCTGCGCGGCCTGGGCGTGGCGGCACTGATTGCCATCGGCGTGGCCCTGTACATGTGGAACCAGCCGCCCGAGTACAAGGTGCTGTTTTCCAACTATACGGACCGCGATGGCGGCGCCATCACCGCGTCGCTGGACCAGCTGGGCATCAAGCACAAGTTTTCCGAAGGGGGCGGCGCCATTCTCGTGCCGTCCGAGCAAGTCCACGATGCGCGTTTGAAACTGGCCGCGCAAGGCTTGCCGAAAGGCGGCAACGTGGGCTTCGAGCTGATGGAAAACCAGAAGCTGGGCGTCTCGCAATTTCTGGAACAGGTCAATTTCCAGCGCGCGCTCGAAGGCGAACTGGCCAAATCGATCGAATCGGTGTCCGCCGTCGACACGGCGCGCGTCCACCTGGCCCTGCCAAAACCGTCCGTCTTCGTGCGCGAACAGCAAAAACCGACGGCCTCCGTGCTGCTGAACCTGCATCCAGGCCGCGGCCTCGACCAATTACAGGTAAGCGCCATCGTGCACCTGGTGGCGTCCAGCGTGCCGGAATTGCTGCCAATCAATGTCACCGTGGTCGACCAGGCCGGCACCTTGCTGTCGAACCAGGAAAAGGACAAGGACCGCGCCAACGGCATCAAGAGCCTGGACCCGAACCAATTAAAGTACGTGCAGCAGTTGCAGCAAAGCGTGATCAAGCAAGTCGAATCGATCCTGCTGCCCATCGTCGGCGAAGGCAATGTGCGCGCCGAAGCGACGGCCGACGTGGATTTCTCGCAAAGCGAGCAGGCGGCAGAAACCTACAAGCCGAACTCGCCACCGGAAGCGTCCACCATCCGCAGCCAGCAAACGAGCGAATCGACGGGCGCCGGCAATGTCAACCCGTCCGGCGTGCCGGGCGCCCTGTCGAACCAGCCGCCTGGCGTGGCCACGGCACCATTGACGGCCGAGGCACCGGGCGCGGCACCGGGCGCACCGACGGCACCGACCCAGAAAGAATCGACGACAAATTACGAAGTTGACAAGACCGTGCGCTACGAGCAGAAATCCATGGGCGGCTTGCGCCGCCTGTCGGTGGCCGTCGTCGTCAACTACCGCCGCAGCTTCGACAAGGATGGCAAGGTCACGGTCAAGCCGATTTCCCCTGCTGAAATGGTCCAGATCAATAACCTGGTCAAGGAAGCGATGGGCTACAACAAGGAGCGCGGCGACAGCTTCAGCGTGGCCAACTCGCCTTTCGACGGCATCGACCGCGCGCCGGAAAGCAAGCTGGAGTGGTGGCGCGACCCGGCAAACTTGCCGCTGGCCAAGGAACTGGCGAAATTTCTCATCACGGCCCTGATTCTGCTGTATATCTTCATCAAGATCGTGCGCCCGATGCTGCGCCCCGTGATGCGCAAGATCGACGATTTCGGCGCGCCGCCGCCCGTCATCGAGCCGGAACTCGCCAAGGACGGCGCAGAACACGAAGTCCTGCTCAGCGAAGCCGAGCTGGAAGAACTGGAAGAAGATACGGCCCGCGGTTATCGCGAAAACCTGGCGATGGCCAGGAAACTGGCTCAGGAAGACCCGCGCGTGGTGGCCAACGTAATCAAAGCATGGATAGGCAATAATGACTGAGACAACGGGACTGCAAAAAGCATCCATCCTGATGCTGGCACTGGGCGAGAGCGAAGCGGCCGAGGTCATGAAATTCCTCGGCCCGCGCGAAGTGCTGAAACTGGGCGCCGCCATGGCCACCATGAAGGGCATTGCGCACGAACAGGTGGTCGAAGTGCTCGACGACTTCCGCGCGCAGACGGAACTCAACTCCACCGTCGGCCTCGATTCGGACGAATACATCCGCCAAGTCCTCACCAAGGCGCTGGGCGACGACAAGGCATCCGTGCTGCTGTCGCGCATCCTGGGCGGCAAGGATGCATCCGGCATCGAATCGCTGAAGTGGATGGATTCGCAATCCGTGTCCGAGCTGATCCGCAACGAACACCCGCAGATCATCGCCACCATCCTGGTCCACCTGGAACGCGACCAGGCGTGCGAAATCCTCGGCCATTTCACGGACCGCCTGCGCAACGACGTGGTGCTGCGCATCGCCACCCTGGACGGCGTGCAGCCGGCCGCCTTGCGCGAACTCAACGATGTGCTGACGAAACTGCTGTCCGGTAACGAAAACATCAAGAAATCGTCGCTGGGCGGCGTGCGCGCGGCGGCCGAGATTCTCAACTTCATGAGCGGCGAGCAAGAAGGCTCCGTCATGGACAATATCAAGAACTACGACAACGACATGGCGCAAAAGATCATGGACGAAATGTTCGTGTTCGACAACGTCATCGACATCGACGACCGCGGCATTCAATTGCTGCTGCGCGAAGTGCAGTCGGAAATGCTGATCATCGCCCTGAAAGGCGCCTCGCAAGAGCTGCGCGACAAGATCTTCAAGAACATGTCGCAGCGTGCCGGCGAGATGATGCGCGAAGACCTGGAGTCGAAAGGCCCCGTGCGCCTGTCGGAAGTGGAATCGCAACAGAAACAGATCCTGCAAATCGTGCGCCGCCTGGCGGACGAAGGGCAGATAGTACTGGGTGGAAAAGGCGAGGATTCGTTTGTCTAATTTAATACCCAAAGAGCAACAAACCGCTTACCAGCGCTGGGAAATGACCTCGTTTGGCGACGAGCGTCCCAGCGTGGTGGCGGCGCGCAAGCTGCTCGAACCGGAGCCGGAACCGGAATTCGACCCATTTGCCGAGCTGCACGAGGAAGAGCTGGCCCCACCGCTCGAGTATCCGACGCAGGAAGAACTTGACGCCATCCGCGAGGAAGCGCGCGCCACGGCCTTCGATGAGGGCCGCGCCGCCGGCTATGCGGAAGGCCACGCGGCCGGGCATGCCGATGGCCATGCAAAATCGTATGCCGAAGGCAAGGCCGCCTCCAGCGTGGAACTGGCGCATCTGCAAAGCATCGCCGTCGACTTCGGCACGGCCGTGCACCAAGCCGATGAACTGATCGCCAACGAAGTCATGGAACTGGCCTTGCAACTGGCCAAGGGCATGCTGAAAACGGCCTTGCCCGTGCGCCCCGAGCTGATGCTGCCGATGGTAAGGGCAGCCATCGAATACTTGCCCGTGCTACAACAACCGGCCTTGCTGATGCTCAATCCCGAAGACGCGCAAGTGGTACGCGACGGCATCGGCGATGAGCTCGACAAAGGTGGCTGGCGTGTCATCGAAGACCCGAGCGTGGAACGCGGCGGTTGCAAGATCGACACGGCCAGCAACCAGATCGACGCGCAAACCTCCACCCGCTGGCAGCGCCTGACGCATGCGCTGGGCAAGGACCTGGACTGGCTGGCGCCGTGAGCGAATCCCTCAAAGGCCCGGCTGCCCATGCGGCGCGCTGGCGCGCCTACCTGAGCGACTGTTCGGCCGTGGTCGGCTTTGTCGAACCGATGCAAATTTCGGGGCGGGTCACGCGCGTGGCCGGCCTGGTGATGGAAGCGGTGGGACTGCGCCTGGCTGTGGGCGCCGCCTGCACCGTGCCGCTGCCCAATGGCGGGCGGGTCGAGGCGGAAGTGGTGGGCTTTGAAGGCGAGCGCCTGTTTTTGATGCCGCAAAGCGACGTCGAGGGCATCGTGCCCGGCACGCGCGTGTTTTCCGTCGAACCAGCCATTCCCCGCCCCGGCAGCGTGGCGCACCCGCGCCGCCGTCCCAGCGACCGCGCGCGCCACCTGCCCGTGGGCCCGCAACTGCTGGGCCGCGTGCTCGATGGCGCAGGACGGCCGCTTGATCAGCTTGGCCCCCTGCTCACGACGGACAGCGCCCCCATCAATGTACGCCCCGCCAATCCGCTGGGCCGCGCGCCCATCGTGACCACGCTGGACGTGGGCGTGCGCTCGATTAATGCCATGCTGACCGTGGGCCGGGGCCAGCGCATGGGCCTGTTCGCCGGTTCCGGCGTGGGCAAGAGCGTGCTGCTGGGCATGATGGCCCGTTACACGGAGGCGGACGTGATCGTCGTCGGCCTGATCGGCGAACGGGGTCGCGAAGTGAAGGAATTCATCGAGCAAATCCTCGGTCCCGAAGGCCTGGCCCGCTCCGTCGTCGTGGCGGCGCCGGCCGACACGCCGCCCCTGATGCGCCTGCAGGGCGCCGCGTATGCGACGGCCATTGCCGAGTATTTCCGCGACCAGGGGCAAAACGTGCTGTTGATCATGGATTCGCTGACCCGCTACGCCATGGCGCAGCGCGAAATCGCCCTGGCCATCGGCGAACCGCCCGCCACCAAGGGTTATCCGCCGTCCGTCTTCGCCAAGCTGCCCGTGCTGGTGGAACGGGCCGGCAATGGCGAGGAAGGCGGCGGCTCGATCACCGCCTTCTACACCGTGCTGACCGAGGGCGACGACCAGCAGGACCCGATCGCCGACTCGGCGCGCGCGATTCTCGACGGCCATATCGTTCTGAACCGCCGCCTGGCCGAGGCGGGACACTACCCCGCCATCGACATCGAACAATCGATTTCACGCGCTGCCCACTCGATCACCACGCCTGAACACCAGCAGCAGGCGCGCAAGCTCAAGCAACTGTATTCGCGCTATGAACGCAGCCGCGACCTGATCAGCGTGGGCGCCTACAGCGCCGGCACCGATCCCGTGCTGGACCAGGCCATCGCCCTGCATGAAAAGATCGAGGCGTTTTTGCAACAGCAAATTACGGAACGGGTCAGCATGGACGAGAGCTTGGGGCAACTTACCGCTCTATTCGACTGATTAGGGCTTGCATGGCGGGAATATAATCCAGCATGGCTTCTCCTTCCCAACTTGCAACCCTGATCGACCTTGCCCAGCGCGAAACGGATGATTGCGCCAAGCGTCTGGGCGCGGCCCTGAAAGCGCTCGACGATTGCCGCCAGAAGCTCGACATGCTATCGGGCTACCGCGATGACTATGCCCAGCGTTTTGAGGCGAGCATGAGCAATGGCATTACGCCCATGGCCTACCGCAATTTCCAGGCTTTCATGGTCAAGCTCGACAGCGCCATCCTGGGCCAGCAGCAGGTGGTCGAGCATGCACAGGCACGCAGCGACAATGAAAAGATGCGCTGGCAGCTGGCCGAACGCAAGCGCATGTCGTACACCACCCTGAACAACCGGGCACAGGAACAGGCGCTGAAGCTGGAAAACAAGCGCGACCAGAAAGCAATGGATGAGCACGCGGCGCGACAAGCCTATTACAAACGCTAAGCAACACTGAGGCAGCATCATGCAAACCCTGCAAAACCCGATTTCCCAGATTGTCTCGCCGAACGCCACGCCGGGCGCCGCCAACCGTAGCCAGCCGCCCACCAGCGGCACGGCGGGCGACTTCCAGCGCACCCTGAACCGCCAGATCGAGCAACGCCAGGCCAGCCGCAATATGGAGCAAGCGCAAGTGCAAGCACCGGCGGCACCCCGCCCCGCCAGCCCTGCCGCCACGCCGGCACCCGCCCAGGCGCCGGCCAAGGAAACGCAGCAGGCGCAAGCGGGCACCGAACAGGCCGCCAACGGCGAACAGCCATCCGCGCCGGCCAGCGAGGCGGCCGCGCCCGCCACCGGCGATGGTTCCAGCACCGCGGCCGAGGCAAGCGCACCCGCCATCACCACCGCGACAGCACCGCCGCCAGCCGATCCGGCCGCCGAGATGCTGGCCCTGGTGGGCAGCATCCAATTGGCCATCCAGCCGCCAGCGGCAGCAGCCAAGGCCGTGCCGGAACTGCCCGCGCGCGCCAGCGTCAAGGCCGACGGCAAGAACCTGGCCACAGGTCCATTGCTGGCAGCCGTCCAGGGCAGCGGCAAGGCTACCGCCACTGTCATCGCGCAAGCCGACAGCGGCGACTTTGCCGACAGCCTGGGCCAGGCTCAAGGCAAGACAACAGCCACGCCAGGCACCAGCGTGCCGACCGGCAAGGCCGAGCCTGGAAAACTGGCCATCGACGCCCAGTTGGCAGCGACCGCCAGGGCTGGCACCGCCGTGGCCGAGCCGATCATCAAGGAAACGCCAGCCGACCTGAGCCGCCTGGCGGCCCAGTTGCCGCCGGGCGCGCTGCAGCAGGCTGCCGCCGCCGTGGCCGTGCCGGCAGACAAGCTGACGGGCCGGGTCGGCACGCCGGCCTGGGACCAGCAACTGGGGCAGAAAGTCGTGTGGATGGCGGCCGGTGGCGACCAGAGCGCCACCCTGACCCTGAATCCGCCCGACCTGGGCCCCGTGCAAGTGGTCTTGACGGTCACCAATGACCAGGCCGATGCCGCCTTCATGTCGGCCCAGCCCGAAGTGCGCCAGGCGCTGGAAGCGGCCATGCCGCGCCTGCGCGAGATGATGAGCGAAGCGGGCATCGCCTTCGGCAGCGCCACCGTCTCGGCCGGCACGCCGGAACAGCAAAATAATGGCGAACGGGCCGCCTCGGGCGAACGCCGCGGCAATGGGCAGGGCGGCGGCGTATCGGGGGGCGAGATCGCCATCGCGCCAGCGGCAGGCGGACGCAGCCGGCCCAGCCTGAGTGCCGTGGATACCTTTGCCTGAGGCCAATTCGTCGTCCGCGGGCCACAGGCGCGCCCCACAGCGTAACTTTTCGTATAAAAACAGAGAGTTGAGGGCGCTTCCGCCCTCTTTTCACTGCATCCTTCTGCGCAGAATTTGCCGATAATGACATAATGGCGTCGTGATCCACTTCCATGCACTCGAGTACCATTGAAAGCAAATCCAAAAATGAAAGCAGATCCGAAAGCAGATGCAGGCCTGGCCCCCGCCGGCGCCTCGAAAAAGAAGCTTCTGATCATAGTGCTGGCCTCGGTGCTGGTGGCCGGCGGCATCGGTGGCGGTGCAGCTTGGTACTTCCTGCATGGCAAGGCCGATAAAGAAGAATCGGTACCCAGCAAGAAGAAACATGCCGCTTCCAAGGCAGGTCCGCCCGTCTTCGTGCCCATCGATGCCTTCACCGTCAACTTGCAGCCGGAAAATGGCGAGCAATACCTGCAAATCGCGTTTACCTTGCAGGCCAGCAGCCCGGAAGAAATGGACTTGATCAAGGTCAACATGCCGAAAGTGCGCAGCCGCTTGCTGCTGCTGCTGTCCGGCAAGAAGGCATCCGAACTCAATACCGTGGAAGGCAAGCAGCAACTGGCGGCCGAAATCATCAATCAGGTGAACCAGCCGTTCGAGGACAAAGGGCCGGAGCAGGACGTGACGGACGTATTATTTACCGCATTCATCATTCAATAAGCAGCCATGGCCGATAATTTCCTCTCCCAGGAAGAAGTCGATGCCCTTCTGAAGGGCGTCAACGGAGACCAGGACGACGCGCAGGCGCCGGAAGATGTCACGGGAGTTCGTACCTACAACCTGGCAACCCAGGAGCGCATCGTGCGCGGCCGGATGCCAACGTTGGAAATTATCAACGAGCGTTTCGCCCGTCTGCTGCGCGTGGGCCTGTTCAACTTCCTGCGCCGCAGCGCCGAAGTGTCGGTGGGTTCCGTGCGCGTGTCGAAGTACAGCGAATTCATCCGCAACCTGGTGGTGCCGACCAATTTGAACCTGGTGCACATGAAGCCGCTGCGCGGCACGGCCCTGATGGTCTTCGATCCGGGCCTGGTCTTCCTGCTGGTCGACAATCTGTTTGGCGGCGACGGACGTTTTCATACGCGTGTCGAAGGACGCGACTTTACGCAGACGGAACAGCGTATCATTTTGCGCATCCTCGACATCGTCTTTGAAGCCTACACCAAGTCATGGGAGCCGGTCTTTCCCGTCGAATTCGAATATATCCGCTCGGAAATGAACACGCAGTTCGCCAACATCGCCACGCCGAACGAGGTGGTGGTAGCCTCCACGTTTACGGTGGAACTTGGCTCCGTTTCCGGACAAATCCACTTCTGCATGCCGTATTCGATGATAGAACCGATCCGCGATTCGCTGACCTCCAGCCTGCAGGGCGAAGCGCTGGAAGTGGACAAGCGCTGGATCCGCCTGATGACGCAGCAGATCCAGATCGCCGAAGTCGAACTGGTGGCCTCGCTGGGCACGGCGCGCGTCTCGTTCGACGAAATCCTGAACATGAAGGTGGGCGACATTATCCCGCTGAACATTCCCGAACTGATCGCCGCCACCGTCGATGGCGTGCCCGTCATGGATTGCACGTACGGCGTGTTGAACGGACAATATGCGCTGAAGGTCGAAAAGTTGCTGGCTAATGCCGACAACATGAACAATCATTAAGTAATACACTCGGGCCGCGCTGCGGTCCGCATCTGTACAACAGGAGAAACACATGTCTGACAACCAAGACGACCAAAGCGCGGAAGACGATTGGGGCGCGGCTATTGCCGAGCAGGCCAAGGCGGAAGCCGACGCGCTGCAAAACCAGGCTGCCAATACGGCCAGCGCGGCCAGCGCCGCCGTGTTCAAGGACTTTTCCAAGCAGGCATCGAAGTCGGAAACGCACAACGATATCGATTTCATCCTCGATATTCCCGTGCAGCTGACGGTCGAGCTGGGCCGTACCAAGATCGCCATCAAGAATCTGCTGCAACTGGCGCAAGGTTCCGTGGTCGAGCTCGACGGTCTGGCGGGCGAACCGATGGACGTGCTGGTGAACGGCTGCCTGATTGCCCAGGGCGAAGTGGTGGTGGTGAATGACAAGTTTGGTATCCGCCTGACCGACATCATCACGCCTTCCGAACGCATCCGAAAATTGAATAAATGAAGCCTGGCCTGTTGATTTCCACCCTGCTGCCGCTGGCAGCAGCTTGCTGCATCGCCCAAGCTGCACCAACGCCAGCACCGGCGCCGGCTGCCGCAGCGGTGACGGCAGAAGCGCCGGCGGCCAGCGTCGCCAGCGCGCCTGCCGAAGTGGCAACTGAAAAACCCGCTGCCGCCCTGCCCGCCATGCCGGCGGGCGCGCCCATGACGATGGCGCCGACCAGTTCGGCCGGCAGCTTGCTGCAAACCATCTTCGCGCTGGTGTTCGTGCTGGCCCTGTTGATCGGCCTGGCCTGGTGCATGAAGCGCTATGGCCCCAAGGTCATGGGCGGCAACAACAAGATGCGCGTCGTCAGCTCGCTCAACCTGGGCGGACGCGAACGCATCGTCCTCGTCGAAGTGGCTGACCAATGGATTGTCGTCGGCGCCTCGCCCGGCCGCATCAATGCGCTGGCCACCATGCCGCGCCAGGAAGGCGAATTGCCGCAACTGGCCACGGCGCAAAACGGCCCCGCGGCCGCCAATTTTTCCGAGTGGCTGAAACAGACCATCGAAAAACGCAATGGGAAATAAGCAGCAGATGGCATGGTCCAACGTGAAGACTCCCCTGACCTGGCTGCTGGCGGCCGTCGCGCTGGCCTTGCCGCTGTGGGCCATGGCCCAGCCGGGCATCCCGGCCTTCAACAGCACGCCGGCGCCAGGCGGCGGACAGAATTACTCGCTGCCGGTGCAGACGCTCATCCTGATGACGTCGCTCACCTTCCTGCCAGCGGCCCTCTTGATGATGACCTGCTTTACGCGCATCATCATCGTGCTATCGCTGCTGCGTCAGGCCATCGGCACGCAATCGGCGCCGCCCAACCAGGTGCTGGTGGGACTGGCCCTGTTCTTGACCCTGTTCGTCATGGGCCCCGTGTTCGACAAGATTTATACGGATGCCTATCTGCCTTACCAGGAAAACAAGATCAGCATGCAGCAAGCGATGGACAAGGGCGTCGATCCCCTGAAAACCTTCATGCTCAAGCAGACGCGCCAGGCCGACCTGGCCCTGTTTGCCAAGATGTCGCGCTCGCCGGCCCTGCAAGGCCCGGAAGACGTGCCGCTGCGCATCCTTGTGCCCGCCTTCGTCACCAGTGAATTGAAGACGGCGTTCCAGATCGGCTTTGCCATCTTCATCCCGTTTTTGATCATCGACATGGTGGTCGCCAGCGTGCTGATGTCGATGGGGATGATGATGATGTCGCCGGCCACGATCTCGCTGCCGTTCAAGCTGATGCTGTTCGTGCTGGTCGATGGCTGGCAGCTGCTGCTGGGCTCCCTGTCACAGAGTTTTTACTAGGGGAAATACAATGACACCCGAAAGCGTCATGACCCTGGGCCGCCATGCGATGGAAATCACCCTGATGGTGGCCGCGCCCATGCTGCTCGTCGCCCTCATCATCGGCTTGATCGTCAGCATCTTCCAGGCAGCCACGCAGATCAACGAGGCGACCCTGTCCTTCATCCCCAAGCTGGTCGGCATCTTTGTCGCCCTCGTCGTGGCGGGTCCGTGGATGCTGTCCGTCATGCTCGACTACATGCGCCAGGTATTTACCGGCATCCCGAACCTGGTGGGCTAGGCATGGGGCCACGGCATACGCCATGCTGACCCTGTCGAGCATCGAACTGAATACCTGGATCGCAGCACTGCTGTGGCCGCTTAGCCGCATCCTCGGCCTGATCGCGGCCGCGCCCCTGTTCGGCAACGCGGCCGTGCCGGCCACCGTCAAGGTGACCCTGGGCGCGCTGCTGGCCATGATCATCGCCCCCACCGTGCCGGCCTTGCCTGCCGTCAACCCGATGTCCTTGCCCGGTTTGCTGATCCTGACGCAAGAGATGCTGGTGGGCCTGGCCATGGGCTTTTCCATCCGCATCGTGTTTTCCGCCATCGAAATGGCCGGCGAGCTCAGCAGTCTCACCATGGGCCTGGGCTTCGCCTCCTTCTTCGACCCGCAAACCAAGGGCAGGTCTTCCGCCATCAGCCAGTTCCTCGTCATGCTGGCCACCTTGATGTTTTTGACAGTCAATGGCCACCTGGTCTTGCTGGCGGCGCTGGCGGAAAGTTTTGTCAGCCTGCCGATTTCATCGAGTCCCATCAGCGGCGGCGGTTTCCAGCAATTGGCGGCCTGGGGCGGGGAAATCTTCCGTTCCGGCCTGCAGATTTCGCTGCCCATCATCGCCGCCTTGCTGCTGACCAACGTGGCGCTGGGCATTTTGACGCGCGCCGCGCCGCAGCTGAACATTTTCGGTATCGGCTTCCCCGTCACCCTGGGCGTGGGCTTGCTGGTGATCGGCATGGTCCTGCCCTACCTGGCCACGCCCTTCCAGAACATGTTCCTGCGCGGCATAGAAACGGCGCGCTTGCTGCCGCGCGGCTTTGCCACGCGCGACCGCCCGCCCCCGCCAGCGCCGCCAAACCCCTTGCGCCCGGCAACGCCGGCACCGCTGCAGCCCGCGCGCTAACGTTTCCTTTGCCATTCAACAGCCATCGAAGGCGTGGCGCAGCAACAACGCGGACAGCACGAACATGGTCACGCCAATCAAGCCATCGAGCACTTGCCAGGCCCGGGGCCGCGCAAACCACGGCGCCAGCCAGCGCGCACCAAATCCCAGCGCTGCAAACCACAGCAGGCTGGCCACGCTGGCGCCTGCGATGAAGCTGCCGCGCAACGCGCCCGGCTGCTGGGCGCCAATACTTCCAACCAACAATACCGTATCCAGATATACATGCGGGTTGAGCAAGGTAAATGCCGCCGCCTGGGCCAGGATGGCGCCCAGGCCGAGTCCGGACTCGCCTTCGGCGGCGCGCAGTTGCTGCGGGCGACGGGCGCGCCGCAGGGCTTGCCAGCCATATACGGCGAGGAACACGGCACCACCCAGCGCCAGCGCACTGGCCAGCAAGGGGCGCTGCCCCAGCGCCCGGGACATGCCCAGGACGCCGGCGGCAATCAGCGCAGCATCGGCCAGGGCGCAAAACAGCACGATGGCGCCCACATGTTCGCGGCGCAAGCCTTGCCGCAAGACAAAGGCATTTTGCGAACCGATGGCAACGATGAGCCCCAGGCCCAGGGTCAAGCCCTGGAGAAAGACGGAAAAAACGAGTGGTGTGGCGGCGGTCGAGAGTGTCATGCGGCAATCTTGCCAGCCGCATGAAATGAAGGCAAACTACCTTTTCTACAATAAGATAAGGAAAACTTCATTCATGCTCGATTATGCCGCCCTCGCTGCACTGGCTGCCGTCATCCGCGAAGGAAGTTTCGAGCGTGCGGCGCGCACCTTGCACGTGACGCCATCGGCCATTTCGCAACGCATCCGCCTGCTGGAAGAGCATGTCGGTTGCGCGCTGGTGATACGCGACCAGCCCTGCCGCGCCACGGAAACGGGACGGCGTTTGTGCCAGCACGTGGACCAGGTGCAGTTGCTCGAACAGGATTTACAGGGAACCTTGCCGGCGCTGGCAGCGCAAGGCCAGTCGCGCGCCAGCGTGCCCATCGCCGTGAATGCCGACAGCCTGGCCACCTGGCTGGCGCCCGCCATCGCCGCCTTCGCAGCCGGGCACCCGGTGCTGCTGCAAGTGGCCGTCGACGACCAGGACCATACCGCCGAATGGCTGCGCAGCGGTGCCGTGCTGGCGGCCGTCAGCGCCACGGCTCGGCCCGCATCGGGCTGCAACAGCCGTCCGCTGGGCGCCATGCGCTACCTGGCGGCCGCCAGTCCCGCCTTCATGCAGCGGTATTTTCCCCAGGGCGTGGGGGCCACCAGCCTGGCGCTGGCACCCAGCCTCGTATTCAATACCAAGGACGAGCTGCAATCGCGCTGGGTGCGGCGCCTGTGCCACCGGCACGTGGAGTTGCCACGCCATGCCCTGCCCTCGTCGCATGCTTTCGTCACGGCCGGCCTGGCCGGCATGGGCTGGGGCTTGCATCCGCAAGCGCTGATCCAGCCCTGCCTCGACAATGGCAGCCTGGTCGAACTGCTGCCCGATACGCCCCTGGATGTACCCCTGTACTGGCATACGGCGCGCGCCGCGTCGGGCCTGCTCGACGGCTTAAGCGGGACCATCCTGGCCGCCGCCCGCACGGGCCTGCTGCCGCCCTGACAGGTAGCGTCAGGGCTGGTCGCTGCTGAATGCGAAGCGCCAGCGCCGCATGTCGACGTTCAGGCGCAACTGATGATGCTTGACCAGGTAGCGTACGCCGACGAGCGCGGCAGCCAGGCCCGACAGGGCGGCTATGCCCAGCGCCCAGCGCGGACCGAAGGTATCGGCCACCCAGCCCACGATGGGAGCGCCCAGCGGCGTGCCGCCCGCCGAGATCGCCAAGAGTATCGCCATCACGCGGCCCCGCATGGCGGGCGCCGTCGACAGTTGCACACTGCTGTTGACGCTGGTGGTAAAGGTTTGCGCGGCGATGCCGATCACCACCAGCATCATGCCGAACAGCCAGTAATTGGGCATCACGGCGGCCAGCGCGCACGCCAGGCCGAACAGCGCGGCCGCCCCCAGCAGCAAGGCCAGGGTGGGCTGGCCGCGCCCCGCCGCCAGCAGGGCACCTGCCACGGAGCCGCAGGCCATCACGGAACTGAGCACGCCATACTGGCCGGCACCCGCATGGAAAGCCGTGACCGACATGGTCGACAGGAAGATGGGGAAATTCAAGCCAAATGTGCCGATCAGGAACAGCATCAGCAGGATGGCCATCAGGTCGGGCCGCTGGCGCACGTAGCGGTAACCCTCGCCCAGGCTGGCGCGCGTGGCTTTCAGGCGCGGCGCGCGGCGCAGCAATGCCACGCGCAGCAGCAACAGCGAACCGATCACTGCCGCAAAAGAGACGGCGTTGATGATGAAGACCCAGCCGCTGCCGACGCTACTGATAAGCAAGCCGGCCACCGCCGGACCCAGCATGCGCGCCGCATTGAATGAAGTGGAATTAAGCGCCACGGCATTCGTCAAATCTTCCTCTCCGACGATTTCGGAAACAAACGTCTGGCGCACGGGCGAATCGAAGGCCGTCACGCAGCCCAGCAGGAAAGCAAACACATACACGTGCCACAGTTGTACCAGGCCGCTGATGCACAGCAAACCCAGGCCCAGCGCCAGCAAGCCCATGGCCGCCTGCGTGCACAGCAGCAATTTCCTGCGGTCGAGCAAGTCGGCAGCCATGCCCGTCAGGGGCAGCAACAGCAGTTGCGGGCCGAATTGCAAGGCCATGACGATGCCGACGGCACTGGCATTGTGCTGCGTCAATTCGCTCAGCACCAGCCAATCCTGCGCCGTGCGCTGCATCCAGGTGCCGATATTCGACACCAGGGCGCCACCGGCCCAGATACGGTAATTGGGAATGCGTAGCGAACGGAATGTGTTGTTCATCTGGGCGTACGGGCTCCTTGCCGGCGTCGTGGTGGATGGTTCAGCGGATCACTGCGCCAAGCGTTTAAGTAATGCCACCGCATGATTCAGTTCGGTGACTTCGTCCGGCGTGAGCCGGGTTTCAATGGTGCGCGCCAGCCAATCTTCGCGTGCGGCGCGGCTGGCCGCGATCCAGGCACGGCAACTGTCCGTCAGGGTCAATATCGTTTGCCGTCCGTCAGCCGGATCGGGCGAGCCCGTCACCAGCTGCGCCTCGGTCAGCGCCAGCACCGTGGCAGCCATCGACTGGGGCCGCATGCCTTCGGCGCGCGCCAGGCTGCTGGCGGTGGCCGGGCCGTCGCGCTCAAGGCGGCTCAGCACGGACGCCTGCGACATGCTGACATCGCCCAGATGCGCTTCCTCACGCAGGCGGCGGCGCAATTTGCCGATGAGAATGCGCAAGTCGCCGGCCAGTTGCATTGCGTGTTCGTGCTGTTCTTGTGCGGTAGGCATGGTAGGCAGGTAGTGGATCAACAGGCACCACTATAACAGATGCGCAGGCAGACTGCACAGGTAGACTGTATATATTATCAAGGCAACCATCTTGCGGACGCAAAAAAGCCGGGGCGGGAGATGCACTCCCTGCCCCGGCTTGCCGGTCATCCTGCCTGTGCTGGACGCTTAGCTGATGTAATTGAACAGCGACAAGCCCGAGATCGAGGTGAACGTTTTCTGCGCCGCCTGCAGCGTGACTTGCTGCTGGCTGAAAGTGGAAATGGCTTTCACCATGTCCAGGTCCTGCAGGTCAGACAGGGTGGTGGCGTACTGGATGTCGAGGTCGTCGCCAGCACTGTCGAGATAGTCGAGTTCCTTCATGCGGGAGCCGACTTCCGCGCGCACGGACAGCACATTGTCGTAGGCCGTATCGAGAATATTATGCGCGGCGTTCAAGCCGTTCGTCAGGCGTGCCTGGCCCGCATCGCCGCTGCCCGGCTGGCGCAGCACGCCGATCAGGTTTTTCACGGTGGTAAACAGCGATTCCTTGGCACTCGGCTCCAGCGTAAAGCTGTCCAGGTCGGCCGGCTTGCCCGTGATATTCACCTGCTGGCCATCGAAGGTGATGGCGTCGCCCGCCTTGTAGGCGATGGGCACGGCGGGATTCGGCACCGTCTGGCCCAAGGTGGCGTCGGTGACGGTGTACGTGGTGACGGCGGCGGTACCCGTGCCCGTGACCTTGAAATCGATCGAATACTTGTGCCCCGTCAAGGCCGACGGGTCCGTCACCGTGCCGCCCGAGACGACGCCCGAGCCGCCGCGCGTGAAGTTGGCGGTGGCGGCCGCAGTGGTGAACTTGCCATTGCCGGTCAGGTTATTCTCGAACACGGCGGCGCCGGAATCGCTGGTGGCCAGGTAGCGCGCCGAACCCACCTGCAACTCGCGCTGGCCCTGGTCGCCTACATAGGTGGCGCCCGTCGGCGTCTGGCTGAATGGCTGGGTGGTGGATTTATAGCCGGAAAACAGGTAGCCGCCGGCACCGTCGGCCGTGTTGGCGATGCCCATCAGATCGGTCAGCCGGCCTTCCAGTTCTTTGGCCAGGGTATCGCGGTCGACATCTGTCATGGATGGATTGCCGGCCTTGACGACCAGGTCTTTCACGTCGGCGATCAGCGAGGTGGTACTGGCCAGTGCCAGCTCTTCCTGCGACAGGAAATTCTTGGCGTTCGAGCGGTTCGTCACGAACTGGGTATTGATCGATTGCGACTGCGTCACTTCCAGCGCGCGCGCGGAAGCGATCGGATCGTCGGCAGGCGTCAGGTTGCGACGGTTCGACGACAGCTGCATCTGCGTACGGTTCAAGGCGCCCTGCAGATTGTTCAGCTGCGAGCTGCCCTGGTCATAAATCATTCGTGTGCTGATGCGCATGATGCTGCCCTTCCAGAAAGCCGCCGCGCGCTGCGCTGCGGCGAAAATTGATTAACGTCCCAGGCCGATGACCACGTCGAACAGGGTGCTGGCGATCTGCATGACCTTGCCGCACGCCTGGTAGGACTGCTGGTAACGCAGCAGGTTGGCCGCCTCTTCGTCGAGGTTGACGCCGGAAACGGCCTGCTGCTGGGTACTGGTCTGCTGCAGCAAGGCTTGGCTGGCCAGGCCGCTGACCTGTACTTCGCGTGTCTTGTTGCCCACGAAGCTGACGGTTTGCGCATACGAACCCTGGAACGTGGCATTGCCGCCATCGAGGATGTTCTTCGTCTGCAAGCCCGCCAGCAGTGCGGCGTTGCGGTTGTCGCCCACGCCGCCCGAGTTCGGCGCAATGGTAAATTTATCGCCCTGCGCCGGCGTGCCCGTCATGCTGACGTTGATGCCGCCAAAGCTGAGGCTATCGCCTTCCGTATACGGAATGTTCGCCGTGCCGGCCGGATAAGTCGTGGTGGCGCCATTCAAGCCCTTGACCGTCACCGCCTGGCCGGCCGGAAAACCCGTCAGCGAGGTGGTCGCCTTGTCATATGTCAAGGTCAGGGGACCCGTCAGGGCATTGCCCGGGGTCAGGTAGGCCTTGTCGACGGAGCCTGCACTGAGCTTGCCCGTGCCCGTATTGGCCACCGGCGCCGAGGTGGCGATGGGGGCGGCGGCGGCGATCTTGTTGCGGTCGGTGATCAGCACGGCCAGGCCGGCCGCGCCATTCGCCGTCGGCCTGATGACGTAATTATCGCCTTGGGCGGCCGTGCCCGAAATCGAGAAATCGACGCCGTCGATGGTTTGCGGCGCCGTTTGCGGATACGGATTGATGATGGTGTGTGCGCCGTCCGATTCGCGCGTCACCACATAGTTGCTGCCGTCGTATTTCAGGCTGTAATCGCTGGCCGTCAGCTTGGTGGGGTCACTGACCTTGGCCGACAGCACGGTGGTGCTGCTGGCGTTGTTGCCGCGGTCGGCGCCGATCACGGGGTCGGGTATCTTGAAGAAGTCGCCGCCCATGGCGCCATTCAAGTCCTGCCCCAGCTTGTGCTGGTCGTTGAAGGTGCTGGCCAGCGCGATGGCCACCTTGCCCAGGGAGTTCTGGACATTGTCCAGGGTGCCGCTGCGGAAATCCAGCAAGCCGCCCAGCGAGCCGCCAGTCAGGGAGCTGTCCGGCAGCACGGTGACGGTACTGCCCGTGACATAACCGACCTCGATGCGGTTCGGGTCCGTCCGCGAAGGCGTGGCCGCCAGCTCGAAGCTGCGGTCCGCCACCACCAGCGGCTGGCCCGCGCCGATGGAAATGGTCACGGTATTGTTGGCAGCCGGTTGCACCGTCGCCTTGACATATTTGTTCAATTCCGTGATCAGCTGGTCGCGCTGGTCCAGCAAGTCATTGGGCTGGTTGCTGGCATCGACCGATAACTGGGAAATCGATTTATTCAGGTCGGCGAGCTGCTTGGCATAGGTATTGATCACCGTCACATTCGACGTGATCTGCGAATTGACGCCATCGCCAATCTCTGTCAGGCGCGCGCTCAAGCCCTGGAAACGGGAAGCGAGCGAGCCGGCGCTCGACAGCAACGCCTGGCGCGAGGCGACCGAAGACGGATTGGCGCTGAAGTCCTGCACGCCCTTGAAGAAATCCTGCATCGCGGGCGACAAGCCCGCCG
Organism: Janthinobacterium breve; assembly: GCF_051380895.1. Lineage (NCBI taxonomy): Bacteria > Pseudomonadati > Pseudomonadota > Betaproteobacteria > Burkholderiales > Oxalobacteraceae > Janthinobacterium > Janthinobacterium breve. The sequence continues at coordinate 178,087 of NZ_JBNYXY010000003.1, forward strand.
TCGGATCGGCCAGCAAGTTGTCGATCTGGCTGATCTGCGTGTAATAACTGTCGAGCGCGCTGGTGGCGCTTTGCGCGGAATTGACCTGGGTGGCCATGAAGCTGTCGTACTGGCGCTTGATCTGCGACACTTCCGTGCCCGTGCCGACGAAGCCATAGCCGGCAAAGTTCGACTGCGAAGTCTGCTGCAGCACCGTCTGGCGATTGTACCCGGGTACATTCGCATTGGTGATGTTATGCCCGGTCGTCGACAGGCCCACCTGCGCTGCAAGCAAACCGCTCTTACCGATGCTGAGTAGATTCGAAGTCATGGTGTCTTATTGGTTACCGTCAAATGTATTTACGGCAGCCGCGGCGAAAACTTGAAGTGCGCGGCCTGCACAAGGGTATGGAGGCGGATTAACCGACCAGCGAATTCTTGATGATTTTTGTCAATTTGGCAGCGTAATTCGGGTCCGTCGCGTAGCCAGCCTTTTGCAAGCCCTGAGCGAACGTGCTGGCGTCGCCTGCGCTGGCCAGCACTTTCTCGTAGCGTTTGTTGTTGGTAATCAACTGCGCATAATCCTTGAAGCTGTCCGCATAGCTGTCGTAGGCGCGGAACTTCTCCACCTTGCGCTGCGCCTTGCCATTCACATATTCCGTGGTGACGGCTTCGGTGACCTTGCCCTTCCAATCGGCCGAGGCCTTGATGCCGAACAGGTTGTGGCTGCTGCTACCGTCACGGCTGATGATTTCGCGCTTGCCCCAGCCCGTTTCCAGCGCCGCCTGGCCCAGCATGAACTTGGCCGGGATGCCGGTGGCGCGGCTGGCTTCTTCCGCATGCACGCCCAGCTTTTCCTGGAAGGCACGCACATGCGGCGCCTGCGTGGCATTGGCCTTGTCGCTCAGGGTCTTGCCGGTACCGGTGGCACTGGCCGCGCCGTCGGTCAGCGCGCCCTGCTGCTGGCGGAAGGCGGCAAGCGCCTGCGTCATGCTCGACGAGCGGGGCGACGACGCTTCGGCGCCATCGGCAGCCAGCGCCTGGTTCGAGGACGACAGTTGGCGTATCAGCATGTCCGCCAGGCCCGTGCCACGCTTGGCCAGGTTCTGGCTCGTCTGCTGGTCCAGCATCGAGGTGTACATCTTGCTCTGCTGGCTATCCATGATGCCGTCCTGCGGCGTGGCGTCGCGCATGCTTTTCATCATCATGTTAATGAACATGGCTTCAAATTGCGTGGCCGCCTCTTTCAGGGCGGCAGGATCCTTCGCCTTGGCGGACTGGCGCAAGCCATCCATGCCCTTGACGTCATAGGCGGCGGTATTGCTGAGGTCGGTTTGGCTGATCATGGCGTGCCCATCAAATGATTTCGAGTTCGGCGCGCAGCGAACCGGCCGCCTTCATCGCCTGCAGAATGGCCAGCAAGTCTTGCGGCGAGGCGCCGATGGCATTCAAGGCTTTCACCACGTCGGACAGCGAAGCGCCACCCTTGACCAGCATGACCTTACCCGGCTCTTTCTTGATATCGATCTGTGCCGTCTGCGTGACCACCGTGCGCCCGCCCGACAAGGGCGCCGGCTGGCTTACCTGCGGCTCGACATTGATGGTGACGGACAGGTTGCCGTGCGAAATGGCGCAAGTTTCCAGGGTCACGGACTGGTTCATCACCACGGAACCAGTACGCGCATTCATGATGACCTTGGCCGCCAGGCGGGCCGGATTGACTTCGATGCTTTCCAGCTGACCGAGGAAGGTCACGCGCTGGTCGCTGCCGCCCGGCGACTGCACCTGGATCACGCGCCCGTCCAGCGCGGCGGCCGTGCCGGCGCCGTAGCGGCTGTTGATGGCGTCGACCACCCGGCTGGCGGTGGAAAAATCGGTGGCATTCAACTCCAGGCGTATCGTATTGTTGGCACCCAGCACCGAGGCGACGCTGCGCTCGACGGTGGCGCCACCCGAGATGCGTCCCACGCTCAAGTGATTGATGACGACGGAGCTGCCGGCCGCCTGCGCGCCCACGCCGCCCACCAGCACGTTGCCCTGCGCCATGCCATACACCTGGCCATCGGCGCCCTTCAATGGCGTCATCAATAACGTGCCGCCGCGCAAGCTTTTCGCATTGCCCATCGACGACACCGTCACGTCCAGCATCTGGCCCGGCTGGGCAAATGCGGGCAAGGACGTCGTCACCATCACGGCGGCCACGTTCTTCAATTGCAAGCTGGTGCCTTGCGGCAAGTTAATGCCTTGCTGCTGCAGCATCGCCGCCACGCTCTGGATGGTAAATGGCGTTTGCGTGGTCTGGTCGCCGCTGCCGTCGAGGCCGACGACGAGACCATAGCCCATCAGCTGATTCTGGCGCACGCCGGCGATGCTGGCCAGGTCTTTCAGGCGTTCGGCCTGGGCGACGGGCGCCAGCATGGCGCAAGCCAGGCCGCAGGCGAGCAACAGGCGGGGGAAAGTCAAGGTCGCCATGATCAGAACGGCAGCAGGCTGAGGAAGAAGCGCGACGCCATCGACGCCATTTCGGCGCGGTCGATCTGGCTGTTGGTGCGGTACTCGACGCGCGCATCGGCCACCTGGGTCGAGGGCACGACGTTGCCGATGCCGATGGTGTCAGGGTTAACCATGCCCGAGAAGCGGATGAATTCCGTGCCCTTGTTCATGGCGATCTGTTTTTCGCCGGCGACGATGAGATTTCCGTTTGGCAATTCCTCGATCACCGTCACGCCTATCGTGCCGCTGAAAGTATTGCTGGCGGACTGGTTGTCGCCATCGGCAAACTTGGTGGCGCCATTCGCCGCCACGGTGCCGCCGAAGCGGCCTTGGGCGATGCCGGGCGTGCTGAAGCCCACGCTGCCGGACTTGTTGCCGGAACTGGCGCCCGCCTTGACGGCATTCGTGCGCTCGGTGATGGCGATCGTCATGGTGTCGCCCACGTGGCGCGCGCGGCGGTCTTCAAAGGCGGGACGGTAGGTCGACGGCTGGTAGATGGAGCCGTTGCTGACGACCACCGGTTCCGGCATCGGCGCGCGCGTGGTGGTCGGATATTGCACGATCGAGGTGGGCGTGATGGCGCAGCCGGACAGCAGGACTGCGGACAACAGGGCGATGATGGGGTATTGCATGACGAACCTCCGCTGCCATCCGGCGGCGGATGGCATGACGACTATGAAAATTAAAGTTGCGACAATTTCTGCAGCATTTGATCGGATGTGGTGATGGCCTTGCTGTTGATCTCGTAGGCGCGCTGCGTCTGGATCATGTTGACCATTTCCTCGGCCACGTTGACGTTCGAGGTCTCGATATAGCCCTGCATGAGCACGCCGGCGCCATTCGTTCCCGGGGTATTCGTCTGTGCCACGCCGGAGGCGCCCGTTTCCATGTACAGGTTTTCGCCCTTCGATTCCAGGCCGGCCGGATTGACGAAGGTGGTCAGCTGCAGGGAGCCGATCTGCGATGGCGCCACGGTATTGGGCAAGGTAACGGAGACGGTGCCGTCGCGCGCCACGGTCAGGCTCAGCGCATTGGTCGGCACGGTGATGGCGGGCTGGATGACGAAGCCTTCGGAGGTCACCATCTGGCCGTTTGCATCTGTCTGGAAGGAGCCGTCGCGCGTGTAGGCGGTGGCGCCATCGGGCAGCAGTACCTGGAAAAAACCGGTGCCGTTGACCATCACGTCGCGCGAATTGCCCGACGCCTGGGGATTGCCTTGGGTATGGATGCGTTCGGTAGCCACGGTGCGCACGCCCGTGCCGATCTGCAAGCCCGACGGCAGCTGGGTTTGCTGCGAGGATTGCGCACCCGGCTGGCGCACATTTTGATACAGCAAGTCTTCAAACACGGCGCGCGACTTCTTGAAGCCGGTGGTGCTGACGTTGGCCAGGTTATTGGCGATCACGTCCATCTGCGTCTGCTGCGCTTCCAGGCCGGTCTTGGCTATCCAAAGGGAACGAATCATGTTTTTTCTCCAATAACAGCGCTTGCCAGCCCTGTAGACTATTTCTATGTGACCATTATGCAACCGGCTCTATCAATTCAAAGCGAGGATCTGGGTGGCTTTCGCCGCGTTATTCTCGGCATTCTTCAACAAGCTCATTTGTGTTTCGAACTGGCGCGCCAGGGCGATCATGCTGACCATGGAGTCGACGGGGCTGACATTGCTGCCTTCGAGCGCGCCTGTGGTCAGTTTGACGGCCTGGTCGGCTTGCGCCACCGAGCCATCCTTCAGGCGGAACAGGCCGTCGTCGCCGCGCACCAGCTGCTGCTCGGGCGGGTTGACCAGCTTGATGCGTCCCAGCACCGTGGATGGCCCCGGCGGCACATCAGTGGAAATCGTGCCCACCGTGCCATCGCTGGCGATGGCCACCGTCACGCCCGGCGGAATGGCCAGCGGACCCGTGTCGCCCTGCACCATCAGGCCCGATTGCGTCTGCAACATGCCGTTTTCATTGAGCTTGAAGGCGCCGTTGCGCGTATAGGCTTCGGAACCGTCAGCCGACTGCACCGCGATCCAGCCGCCGTTTTCCACGGCCACGTCGAGCGCGCGGCCCGTGTGCTGCATCGGACCTTGCGTGAAATCGGAACCGACCGTCGAATCGACGACAAAGGCGCGCGTCGGCATCATGCCATCGGCCACCACGGGCACGGCGCGAAACGAGTCGAGCTGGGCACGGAAACCCGTGCTGGTGGCGTTCGCCAGGTTATTCGCCGTGGTCGCCTGCCTGTCCAGGATGTGCTTGGCGCCCGAGCCGGCGGTGTAGATGAGACGGTCCATGTGTTTCTCCGTGCAAAACAAAAGCTGGGGTCAGACCCGGCGGGTCTGACCCCGGTACTATTAGCGCAGGTTGACCAGGGTCTGCAAGACCGAATCCTGCGTCTTGATGGTCTGCGCATTCGCCTGGTAGGCGCGCTGCGCGGTGATCATGTTGACCAGTTCGGCCGTCAGGTCGACGTTCGATACTTCCACGGCCGAGGCGCGCAAGTCGCCCAGACCGCCCGAGCTTGGCGAACCAGTCATGGGACTGCCCGAGACCGAGCTTTCCGCCCAGGCATTGTTGCCCAGCGGTTCGAGGCCATTCGGATTGGAAAACTTGGTCAATACCACCTGGCCCAAGTCGCGCGTCTGGCCATTGTTGTACTGGCCCTGGATCACGCCATCGGAACCCACGACGAAACGGCTCAGCTGACCGGCCGCATAGCCATCGGCCACGGTGCGCTTTTCGCTGGTGGATGAACTGAGCTGGGTGGAATTGGTGAAGTCGACCTTGATCGCCAGGTTCGCGTTCGCGCCCGTGGCGGGGAAGACGGGCAGGTTGACCGTCACCGGCAAGGTTTGCGGCGGCGTCAGCGCCAGCATGGCTGCCTTGTCCAGGCTGCCGACGCTGTTGAACACCAGCGAAGCCGACCTTATGGCGGGCACTTCCGTCACCGAGGCGATATTCTTGTCGATCTGGTCTGGCGTCAGGCTGGAATTGACGCCATTGGGCACGGCGCTGCCATACGTGGCGCTGATGGCGGCCAGCTGGGCGGGGCTGGCGCCGGCCGCGGCGGCGGCGGCGCTCACGGCGGCGCCGGCCGCATTGCCATAGGCGACGGCGGCGGTCGTGATATTCGCGGGCACCAGCGGCACGGCCGTGACGGCGGCCTGGTAGGCGGCGCGCGCGGCCACCGAGGCGGCATCGGTCTGCGCCGCCGCCGCCACTTTCGCGCTGGTAATTTCCTTGCCATCAGTGGCCGAGTAGACATCCCAGGTATTGGTGCCCGTCTTGACGTAGAAATTGGACATGGTGTGCGAATTGCCCAGCGAATCGAAGACCGGCACGGGGAATTGCTTGGTCCATGACTTTTGCTCGCCCACGGTGAACGGCACCACGGTCGGCATGGCCGAGTTGGAATCGAGGTTGACCTGGGTATCGACCTTGGTAGTCGCCTTCGGCGCCATGTCGGACGGGTCGATCTGCAGGGGCACGGTGGCGCCGGCCAGGATCTTGCCGTTCGCATCGGCCGGATAGCCCGTCAGCTGGGCTTTCTGGGCATTGATGATGAAGCCGCTCTTGTCAACCTGGAACTGGCCGTTGCGCGAATACTGGATGGCGCCGTTCACGCTGGTGCGGAAGAAACCGCCGCCATTGATGGCGATGTCGAGCGGATTCGACGAACTCTCCAGGTTACCCTGGTTGAACAGCTGCGCGACTTGCGACACGGCCACGCCGATGCCGGGCTGGTTGCCGCCCACGCCATACAGCGAATTGGCGTAGATGTCGGCGAACTGCGCCTGCGACTGCTTGAAACCCACGGTGGCCGAGTTGGCGATGTTGTTGCCGATGACGTCCAGCGATTTGGCGGCGCCATTCAAGCCGCTCAGGCCTTGTTGGAAAGACATTGTGTTCTCCTGGTAGAAATTAGGGGTAGAGGGTCTACGCTACAAATGAGCGGCTTACAAAATCTGTTTCACATCGGCCATGGTGATGCTGCCCACGCCCGGCACATTCAATTTCACGCCAGCTGTGCCCGTCGACACGCTGGCGACCGAACCGAACATCAGCGCCGCCGCATCCGTGAGCTTGGCCCCGCCGCGCGTGGCTTCCACCGAGAAAGTGTAGGCGCCGTCGGCCAGCACGATCGGCTTGCCATCCTTGTCGAGGTCGGCGGTGGAGCCGTTCCAGCCCAGCGGCAAGGTACCCGCATCCTGCGGGCCCAGATCGATGGAATGGACTTGCTTGCCCGTGCTGTCGTAGATGATGACCTTGACGCTGTCGGCCGGCGTCGCCAGCTCCACGCCCAGCAGGGCCGCGCTCTTGCTCAGGGTAATGTTCTTGCCTGCCGTCAGCACGCCGTGACCGATGATATTGGCAGCCTGCATGGATTCGGCTTGCTGGTAACTGGTCTTCAGCGTTTCCAGGGTGGTATTGAGCTTGTTGACGCCCGTCACCGTGGACAGCTGGGCCAGCTGGCTGGTCAGCTGTGCATTGTCCAGCGGGTTCATCGGGTCCTGGTTTTGCAGCTGGGTCACCAGCAGGGTCAGGAATTTGTTCGTTTCCTCCTCGACACTGCCAGCGGCGGCAGTCGTCTTCTTCGGATTCATCGTCGCCATCAGGTCGGTGACGGGGCTGGTGCTGGTATCGATGGTTGCCATAATAGTCAGTCAGCCTTATTGGCCGAGCGTAAGGGTTTTCAGGAGCAGCGACTTGGCCGCGTTCATGGTTTCCACGTTGGTCTGGTAGGAGCGCGAAGCCGACAGCATGTTGACCATCTCGTCGACCGTATTCACGTTGGGCATGGTGACGTAGCCCTTCTCGTCGGCCAGCGGGTTCTTCGGGTCGTAGACCAGCTTCATCGGCGACGGGTCTTCGATCACCTTCTGCACCTTGACGGCAGTGGCGCCGTTGGCCATGGGCACGGCTTCGAACACCACCTGCTTGGCGCGGTAGGCTAAACCCGTGGCGCTGGTGGCGCTGTCGGCATTGGCCAGGTTGCTGGCCACCGTGTTCAGGCGCTGCGCCTGGGCGCTCATGGCCGAACCGGAGACATTAAAGATATTAAATAGCGACATGATTACTGTCCTCCCTGGATGGCCGTCAGCATGCCCTTGATCTGCGAGTTGAGGAAGGTCACGGCCGCCTCGTAGCGGATGGCGTTGTCGGCAAAGGCGTTGCGTTCGAGATCCATGTCCACCGTATTGCCATCGACGGCGCCCTGGGCCGGGGCACGGTACAGCAGCGGCGTGCCATCGGCCAGGGTCTCGACCTTGCCGCCCGTGCTGCCACCGGTGGCGGCGACGCCCTTGCCCGGCATATGCTGGGGCGCCGTGCCCTTCAGAGCCGGCTGCACGCCATCCTTGCGCGCCATCGCCCCCTTCAGCGCACTGGCGAAATCGACATCGCGCGCCTTGTAGTTGGGCGTATCGGCATTGGCGATATTCGAGGCGAGCAATTCCTGGCGCGTCGAGCGCAGGCTCAGCGCCGTCTCGTTGAAGCGCATGTAATCGTCGAGTTTCCCTATCATGTCAGGCTCCGGAAAGATCTGCCACTGGCGCCTGAGATGGCGGAAGGATGGCGGTATAGTGATGACAGGAAACATAGTACGGCGGCCAACGGCAAGGCCATCGCCGGATCAGACTGCACTTTTACCCCTTAATCGGCGCTTCGATCAGGGCGGCGCGCACTATCATGGCAGTATTCCAGAGGCCTATCACCATGAAAACACCGCTCGCACTCCTTCTCGCTCTTGCCGCCCTGCCACTGCTGGCGCAGGCGCAAAACGCCGGCCGGCAGACGCCGGAAGCGCTGCGCAACAGCGTGGAACAATTCCTGCAGGTGCAAAGCAACGGTTTGCCGGGCAAGGTGACGATCAGCGTCGGCGCCGTCGATCCGCGCCTGAACCTGGCGGCTTGCCCCGCACCGCAAGCATTCATGGCGCCGGGCGCCCGCGCCTGGGGCAAGACCACCGTGGGCGTGCGTTGCACGGCGCCAAGCAACTGGACCATCTATTTGCAGGCCAACGTGGCTGTCGTGGGCGACTACGTGGCCAGCGCCGTACCGCTGGCGCAAGGGCAAGCCATCGATGCCAGCCAGCTGGTGACGATGCAGGGCGACCTGGCCGCATTGCCGGCAGGCATCGCCACCGACATGGCCCAGGTCGTGGGCGCCAGCACGAATATTTCCTTGCCACCGGGCACGCCGATGCGCCTCGACACCCTGCGCCGCAAGCCGGTGGTGATGCAGGGCCAGCTGGTGCGCGTCGTTTCCAGTGGCAACGGTTTCCAGGTAGCATCAGAAGGACGCGCCATCGGCAGCGCCGGCGATGGCCAAACGGTACAGGTACGCACGCAGAGCGGCCAGCAGATCAGCGGCGTGGCGCGCGCGGGCGGCATGGTGGAGGTCGCATTTTAAACACGGATGGACAGCGATATTGTGGTCTGGCGCACTAAAGTTTCGGGAGAAGGTGCCGATAATGACACATATCCCGGAGTTTCTTGACTTCGACCAGACGAGGATCACGCTGTGAAAATTACCGACAACACCATTAAAAGCAATCCCGGCCTGCCGGTGGCGCCCGCGAATACCTCCGGCGCCCGGAATGCCGAGAAAGCCCAGGCAACACCGACGACGTCGGACAATGTACGCCTGTCGCCGCAAGGACAGGCATTAGCGGCCAGTGCAACTGCCGGCAGCGGCGCCGTGTTCGACACGAAAAAAGTCGAACGCATCAAGCTGGCGATCGCCGACGGCCAGTTTCAGGTCAACTCTGAAAAAGTAGCGGACGGTCTCCTCGACACAGTCAAGGACTTGCTGCACTCACGAAATAGATAGGTTCCCTCATGCAATCAGTGACTCCGTTTTCCAGCCTGCGCGACGAGCAACAGCTCATGACCACATTGCTGGCATTGATGAAAGAAGAACAGCGGCATCTGGTTGCCGCTGACATCGATGCAATCACGGAGCTCACGGCGCGCAAGACGGCACTCGTCGGACAATTGAGCCAGCTGGCGGCGCAACGCCACCAGGCGCTGGCGGCAGCCGGTTTCACGGCCGCCGAGGCGGGCATGGAAGACTGGCTGGTCGGCGCCAGTGTAGCCGAAGCGGCGCCCCTGTGGAAAGCCCTGCTTGAGACCACGCGTGAAGCCAAGGAACAAAACCGGTTGAACAGCCTGCTGGTCAACAAGCACATGCTGCACACGCAAGGCGCCCTGAACGCCATGCGCCCCACGGCCCAAAGCGGCAATTTCTACGGCCCCAGCGGCCAACCAATGACCAACACGGCCAGCCGGCGCGTCGTCATCGGCTAAGTCCCTCATTTAACAGCGATCCCCCGGCAAGGCGCAGCGGCCTTGCCAGCTCAACCGTGCGCGGGTCGCCCCGTATGCTGGCGAAATTTCGCAGCGATGGCCTGCCCCTTCGCCGCGGCGGCAGCCTGCTGCGCCGGCGTCAGTTCATCCTGCAGCCAGTGCCAGTATTCATCCTGATACGGATTGGTGATGCCGGGCGCGAGGATATCGTCGTAGACAAGGCGCAAGGCCAGCAGGTAGCCATACGCTTGCGGCGCATCTTTCTGCACCACCTCGCCATCGCGCAGGTAGGCCATCATCAGGGTCGAGACACTGCTCAGTTCAGCTTCATCCGCCTGCGCCGTCAGCTGGGCGATGGCTTGCCGCTTCCATGCCTGCACCAGGGGATCGTCGGGACGGTTGCGCAGCGCGCTGCGGTCGCCGAACGGCCCTTCCGACAGGAACAGGGTGGCGGCGCCCGGCATGCCTGCCTTCGCGGCGGTGGCCAGATAGCCGAGGCGGTCGTCGCGCTGGCGCTGCGTCAGGTCCGCACACAGCTGTTGCAGGGCGGCTTTTTCTGCCACCGTCATCTCGCGGCCCAGCTCGAATTCCAGCCCCGGCAAGCGGCTTTCACGTTGGAAAACGATGCAGTCGTCGATCAGGTTGTAGGCCGCATACGCATCTTCCGGCCTGCCGCTGGCCCCCAGACGTTCGAGCCGCTGCGCCAGGGACACGACAACGGGCGGCTGGGCCGCAGGAACGGAGGCGTCGACAGAAAAATACGCTTCCAGGCTGCGTCCCGCTGGTGCACTGGCGGCAGCGATAGCCACAGATTGCGCCGCGCCGCCGTCGGGTGCGGGCCAGTACGCCAGCACCAGCGCTGCCGCGATGGCAGCGGCGATGGCGATGCCGGTAAGTTTGATATTCATCATGAAGTGGCGCGCGTGGACTGGAAACGCACGTTACCACAGGCGCGCGGCACAGTCCCGCACGCACGCTGGCCGACTAGCAGGCTAGCCGCCAGCCTTTTTAGGCTGGTGACCCAGCTTGGCCAGCGCGGCCAGGATGATGTCCACGTGATCGCCCTGCACTTCGATCACGCCATCCTTGACCGTGCCGCCCGAGCCGCACTGCGTGCGCAGTTGCTTGCCCAGCAAAGCCAGGGCGATGGCGTCCAGGGGCAAGCCCTTGACCAAGGTGACGCTCTTGCCGCCGCGCCCCTTGGTCTGGCGCGACACGCGCACCACGCCGTCGCCCGCAGGCGCCGCCTTGGCTTGCGCCTTGCACGCGCATTGCGCCAGCGGCTGGCGGCATGCGGGACACATGCGGCCCGTTTCGGTGGAATACACAAGACCGCCCAGGGAACTGCTTTTCATGATCGAGAGATAAAAAGGGAGAAGGCCGCGATTGTACCAAGCGCCGGGGTTCAGTTGGCAGGTGCAGGTGCCGGCGCCACAGGCGCCGTCGGCACTTCCGTCACCGTTTCCGGGATGCCGGACAAAATCGTCACAGCGACCCTGCGGTTGCGCGCGCGCCCTTCCGGCGTGGCGTTCGGCGCCACGGGGATGTTGTCGGCATGGCCCACGGCCGTCAGACGCGACGCTTGCACGCCGCTGGCGATGAACAGGCGCACCACGGCGCTGGCGCGCGCGGCAGACAATTCCCAGTTCGAGGCAAAGGTCGAATTGCTGATCGGCTGGACATCCGTATGCCCTTCCACCTGCACATCGTGCGTGTCATCCTTGAGCAGCACGGCCACGGCGCGCAAGGCCTGGTCCGACTCCGTCGTCAGCCCTGCCGCGCCCGGGTCGAACAGCACACTGGCGTTGATTTCCACGCTCACACCGCGGCTCGTCTGCGTGACCCGCACTTTTCCTTCCTTGACCAGCGGCGCCAGGGTGGACGTCAGGTCCTGCGCCAGGCGCGTCATGTGTTCGCGCTCGCGGCGGATGGCTTCCGTGCGGCGTTTCAGGGCAGGATTGGGCAGCGGGATGGCCTGCGGCGCTTCCATGATGATGGGTGGCGCGCCCTTTTCCAGGCTGAAGGCCTGGCCGATGGCGCTCTGGAAGACGCGGTACTTGCCCTCGTTGACTTGCGAAATCGCATACATGACGACGAAAAAGGCGAACAGCAAAGTGATGAAGTCGGCATACGAGATCAGCCAGCGGTCCTGGTTGTCCGGTTCCTCGTCATACTTCCTGCGCGCGCGCCGCATCATGCTCAGTGCTCGTGCAGCAAGCTGGCCACGCGCTCTTCGATGATGCGCGTGTGGTCGCCCGTGGCGATGTCGTACAGCACGGCGGCCGTGATTTCATACTGCAGCACGCGGCGCGAGACGATGGCCTTGAGTTTGTTCGCCACCGGCAGGAACAACAGATTGGCCAGGCCCACGCCGTAAATCGTCGAGACAAAGGCCACGGCGATGCCGCTACCTAATTTACTCGGGTCGGTGAGGTTTTCCATGACGTGGATCAGGCCCAGCACGGCGCCCAAAATACCGATGGTGGGCGAATAGCCGGCCGCCGATTCCCACACCTTGACGGCCTGGCGCTCGGCCATTTCATAGGCGGAGATTTCCACGTCGAGCAGCTGGCGCAGCTTGTCGGGAGCGATGCCGTCGACGATCATGCGCAAGCCCTTGGCGTTGAAGCGGTCGGCCGTGTTTTCCATCAGGCGCTCCAGCGCCAGCGGGCCGTCGCGGCGCGCCGTCAAACTCCATTGTCCGATGTCGCGCGCCAGTGCGGCGCGCGTGTCGGCCGGCGGCAGGAAGACCCAGCGCAGCATTTCCAGGCCGCGCACGAAGGTGCGCAGCCGCGTTTGCAGCAGCACGGCGCCGAAGGTGCCGACGATGACGATGGCAAAGGCGGCCGGCTGCAGCAGGGAGGCCATCTTGCCGCCTTCCAGTGCCTGGCCGACCAGAAGGCCCGCCAGCGCCAGCGCCAGCCCGATTACGCTGGACCAGTCCACGCCTGCTCCCTCAAGGTTGCGCGCAGGCGCGCGACGGCCTGGGTATGCAGCTGCGAGACGCGCGATTCGGAGACGCCCATCACCGCGCCGATCTCCTTCAGGTTCAGCTCTTCTTCGTAATACAGGCCCATGAGTATTTTCTCGCGTGGCGGCAGCGCGTCGATGGCATCGATCACGGATTGCCGGAAATCGGTATCGAGCAGGGATCGCAAGGGGTCGCTGTCCTCGTCCACGCAATGGCGGTCGAGGAAGCTGTCATTGCCGTCCGGGTCATGAAAGTCTTCGTAGTACAGCAACTGGTGGCCGCCGCCGTCGCCCAGCATTTCCTGGTAGTCGGGCAGCGACATTTTCAGCAATTTCGCCACTTCCGACTCCGTCGGCGGGTGGCCCAGGCGCTGCTGCAGAGTGCTCATCGCCTCTTCGATCTTGCGCATGTTCTGGCGCATGCTGCGCGGCAGCCAGTCGCTGGTGCGCAATTCGTCGAGCATGGCGCCGCGGATGCGCAGCACGGCGTACGTCTCGAACTGCGCGCCATGCGTCTCTTCATAGCGGGTAATGGCGTCGAGCAGGCCGATCATGCCGGCCTGGATCAGGTCATCGACCTCGACCGAAGGCGGCAATTTCGCCTTCATATGGTGCGCCAGACGCTTCACCAGCGGAATGTGCTCCGTCAGCAAATAGTCCTTGTTCGATTTCCCTTTGACCGTGTACATAGGCTGCTTATTGTTTTAACTGCTATCGTGTGCTGATGATGGAATCAGGCGCTGAATTGGTGCAAGCTCCCCGTCTGGTACAAGGTGCCACCGAGCACCGGCGCCGCCGAACGGACCAGCCGCTCGGCCAGTCCGCGAAACGCCACCGAGGCTCCCGCCAGCGGAAAGGCATCGACCACGCTGCGGCCCAGACGCGCCGCGCGGTGCAGATACTCATCGGCAGGCACCGACCCCATCGAAGTCAGTTTCACGGCCAGGTAGCGGCTCGCCGCTTGCGCCATATTATCGTATACCACTTTTGCCTCGGATTCGGAAGCGCCGGTGACCAGAATGCCAAACGGACGGCGTCCCAGTTCCTGGCTCAGGCGCTTGATCAGGCAGTACGCGGCCTTGATCGAGGTGGCGCTGGTCGACACTTGCACCACGATGTCGGACGAGGCCATGAGCGGCACGGGGAAGCAATCGCCCGCGTCGGCCACGACGCCGTCGACCAGCACGATGCCGCTCTGGCGCGCCAGCACTTCGAAAGTCTTGCCCAGGCGGCGCAGTTCTTCCTCGCCCGCATAGTCCATGCTGTCCATCAGGTGGTTGCGCGCGCCCAGGCTGGCCACGCCAAAGCCTTGCGGCACCTGGTGGACGACCTGGTTCAAGGCGCACTGCTGGCGCGCCACGTCGCGCAGGCTGGCGCCGTGCGCCAGTCCCAGGCGGGCAGCCACGCCATCGCCGCCGCCACTGGCGTCGAGCAGCAGCACGTCATTGCCGCCGTAGGCCAGCGAGGCGCCCAGGTTGACCAGCATGGCGCCCTTGTCATCTTGCGGTGTGGCCGATAGAAATGTCATCACGCGCGGCTGCGGGCCGGCCAGCATGCGGCGCAAGCCCTCGGCCTGGTCGAAATCGAAATTAGCCAAGGTGCACCCCGCGCGCTTCATTGTTGCGGGCGGCCGCCTGCGCCATCAGCAGCGGCAGTTCGTCATCGGAAAACTGCGTCGCCGCCGCATCGCGCTTGAGCTTGAAGGCGCGGTCGATCAGGTAGCCGCGGTCGGCCAGGTACAGGTCTTCCGGCACGCGCTGGCCGTTCGACACATAAAACAGGTTCAGCTTCTGGCGGATCACCACGTCGAGCACATTGCCGATCGAGGCCGCTTCATCGAGCTTGGTCATGATGCAGCCGGCCAGGCCGCTGCCCTGGTAGGCGCGCACCACTTCATTGAGGGTTTCCTGCGTCGCCGTGGAATTCAGGCACAGCAGGCGTTTCACATCGGCGCCGGCGCCCGACAGCATGGCCACCTGCTCCGTCACCATCTGGTCGCGCTGGCTCACGCCCACCGTATCGATCAGCACCGTATGCTTGTTTTTCAATTCCTTCAGGGCGATGCGCAAGTCCGCTTCATCCTTCACCGAGTGCACCATCACGCCGAGGATCTTGCCGTAGATGCGCAGCTGTTCATGCGCGCCGATACGGTAGGCATCGGTGGTGATCAGGGCCAGCTTTTCCGGGCCATGGCGCATCACGCAGCGGGCCGCCAGCTTGGCCGTGCTGGTGGTCTTGCCGACACCGGTAGGGCCCACCAGGGCAAACACGCCGCCCTGCTCCAGCATGGCGTCTTCATTGGCCACCGTATTCAGGTTACGGCTGAGGACGGTCTTGATCCAGCGCATGCTTTGCGCGCCATCGAGGCCGGCGGGCAGCTTGTCGATCAGGTAGCGCGCCAGGCTGGCCGAAAAACCGGCGGCCAGCATTTCGCGCAGCACCACGGCTTTTTGCGGCTCGCGCTGCTGCGTCGAGCCCCACGAGATTTCCGCCAGCTGGGTTTCCATCATGCCACGCATGGCGCGGATTTCATTCATCATGCCGCTCATCTCGGCGGCGGCGTTCTCTTTGACGTGCGCCAGCGCGCTGGCCATCATCTGCTGCATGCGGGCCATGTCCACTGGCTCGGAAGAAGCCTGGCGCGGCGCGGCCGGGCGTGGCGCAGCCGGGCGCTGGGCCGGGGGTGCCTGACGCTGCGGCGTGGCGAACTGGGTCTGCAACTGGGGTCGGGGCTGGGCCATTTCGGACGCGGCCGGCGGCGAGGCCAGCGAAGCGGCATCGTCATTGGCCAGCGCGAGGATTTCCACCACGCCATCGGCCTGGCGGTTCGACAGGATCACGGCATCAGGGCCCAGCGCTTCGCGCACCTTGCGCAGCGCATCGCGCGACGAGGCGCCCGTAAATTTCTTCACATTCATGACCGGCCTCCCAAGGCGGGGGTGGCGCAATATTGGCTGAACTGTGTGACCATCGTCGACTCCTGTTGCTTGGGTGCTGTCTTCCTCATGGACACAGATCACCCGGACAGTTTCCATTATTAGCGATGCCTGGAGGAAACGATCGAAGGAACAGGACGGGAAAGTACCCGTTATTCAGTTTGCCGAGAGGAAATTTGCTGATTTAACCCCAAAGCGGAGGGCTGGGGTCAGACCCGGCGGGTCTGACCCCGGTATTAACGATGCCAGCTACTGCGCGCCCACTAGTGCCGTGACGCGTATGGTCTTGGTTTCCGGCACTTCCGCATGCGACAGCACTTTCAACTGCGGCAAGGCGCGGCGCAGGAAGCGCGACAGCAAGGCGCGCAGCGGCGCCGGCACCAGCAGCACCGGCGTCAGGCCCAGGGCTTCCTGTTGCTGGGCAGCCAGGCCCGCCTGGTGCGCGATGGTATCGGCCAGGCCCGGCTCGATGCCGGCGCCATCGCTGCCATTGCCCATGGCTTGCATCAGCAGGCGCTCCAGGCGGCTGTCCAGTGTCATCACGGACAGTTCGGCCGCGCCGGGGAACAATTGCTGCACGATGGCGCGGCCCAGCGATACGCGCACCAGCGCCGTCAGGTCGTTCGGGTCTTGCGTATTGACCGTATGCTCGGCCAGGGTCTCGATGATGGTGCGCATGTCGCGGATATGCACGCCCTCGGCCAGCAGGTTCTGCAGCACCTTCTGCAGGGTCGACAGCGACAGCATCTTCGGCACCAGGTCTTCCACCAAGCGCGGTGCATCCTTGCCCAGGTGATCGAGCAGCGACTGCACTTCCGCGCGGCCCAGCAGCTCGGAAGCGTGCGAAGTGATCAGATGGTTCAGGTGCGTGGCCACCACGGTGCCCGCATCGACGACCGTGTAGCCCATCGATTGCGCCTGGTCGCGCAAGCTGGCGTCGATCCAGGTGGCGGGCAAGCCGAACGCGGGGTCGCTGGTGGCCAGGCCCGGCAAGGTGCCGCTGGCCATGCCCGGATTAATCGCCAGGAACTGGCCGTTGAACGCTTCGCCCACACCCACTTCCACGCCCTTGAGGGTGATGCGGTAGGCGGACGGCTTCAACTCCAGGTTGTCGCGGATATGCACGGGCGGCGCCAGAAAGCCCACTTCCTGGGCAAATTTCTTGCGGATGCCTTTAATGCGCTTGAGCAATTCTCCGCCCTGCGTCTTGTCGACCAGGGGAATCAGGCGGTAACCCACTTCCAGGCCCAGGGTGTCGACGGGCATGATGTCTTGCCAGCTGGCTTCTTCCTGCTCGGGCGCCACGGTGGCTTGCGGCACTTCGGCCGGCTTTTCGGCCGCCGCTTTTTCCTGCGTGCGTTTCTTGCTGATCAAATAGGCGGAGCCGGCCAGCAGCGAGGCCAGCAGGAGGAAGACCATGTTCGGCATGCCGGGAATCAAGCCCATGCCGCCGATGATGCCGGCGGTGATGTACAGCACTTGCGGCTTGGCGAACAGCTGGCCCACCAGCTGCGTGCCGATATCCTGGTCGCTGGCCACGCGCGAGACGACGATACCGGCCGCCGTGGAAATGATCAGCGAAGGAATCTGCGCCACCAGGCCGTCACCGATGGCCAGCAAGGTGTAGTTCTTCAGCGCGTCGGCAAAGCCCATGTCGTGCTGCAGCAAACCCACCAGCAAGCCGCCGACGATGTTAATCACGGTGACCATGATGCCGGCGATGGCATCGCCGCGCACGTATTTGCTGGCACCGTCCATGGCGCCATAGAATTCCGCTTCCTGCGCCACTTCCGTGCGGCGGCGGCGCGCTTCGTCTTCGCCGATCAGGCCAGCGTTCAGGTCGGCATCGATGGCCATCTGCTTACCGGGCATGGCGTCCAGCGCGAAGCGGGCGCCCACCTCGGCGATACGGCCCGCACCCTTGGTCACCACGGTAAAGTTGATGATGGTCAAAATGATGAACACCACGATACCAACCGTGTAGTTGCCGCCAATCAGGAAGTGACCGAACGCCTCGATCACTTTACCGGCCGCGTCGGCGCCCGTATGGCCTTCCGTCAGCACCACGCGCGTGGACGCCACGTTCAGCGACAGGCGCAGCATGGTCGACACCAGCAGGATGGTCGGGAACGCCATGAAGTCGAGCGGCTTGACCGTGTACAGCGCCGTCAGCAGCACGATGATGGACAGCGCGATATTGAAACTGAAGAAAATATCGAGGATGAAGGCTGGCAGCGGCAGCACCATCATCGCCAGCAGCATGATGATGATGATCGGCGCGGCGATGCCCTTGCTGGCGTTGCTGCTCATTCCGCTGAGCCAGGCTGGCAATCTCAGGCCGTTCATGGTGTACTTCCTTTATTCTTGTCTGCTGCGTCTGCTGCGGCTTTGGTCTGCGATGCGGGGTCGAGCGGATCGAGCTCCGGCGGCACGTCGAGTTTTTTCGGCTTCTCGGGCCGCTGGCCGTGGCCACTGCCGTAGCTGCGCAGCTGGAATACATACGCCAGCACTTCGGCCACGGCGCCATATAGCGCCGCGGGAATCTCGTCGCCGATGTCCGTGTGCTTGTACAGCGCACGCGCCAGGGCCGGTGCTTCCAGGATGGCGACCTTGTGTTCGCCCGCCAGTTCGCGGATCTTCGCCGCCACCTCGTCGATGCCCTTGGCCACCACCTGCGGCGCGCCGCGCGAATTCTCGCCATACTTCAAGGCCACCGCGTAGTGGGTAGGATTGGTCACCACCACGTCGGCCGTCGGCACGTCGGCCATCATGCGGCGGCGCGACATTTCATGCTGCATCTGGCGTATCTTCGCCTTGATCTGCGGATTGCCGTCCGACTCCTTCGACTCTTGCTTGACTTCCTGCAAGGACATTTTCATCTTGTTGGCGTAGTGCCACATCTGGTAGGGACCGTCAATGGCGGCGATCAGGCCCAGCGCGCCCACGATCATCAAAAAGGCCGTGATCAGCAGGCTGATCAGATGAGCCGAACCGGCGCGCAAGGATTCGACCGACAGGCCCAGCACGGCGTCTTTCTGGTGCTGCATCACCATCCAGGCGACGACGCCGACGACGATGGTCTTGGCGACGGCCTTGAGCAATTCCACCAGCGCATTCTTCGAAAACATATTGCCCAGGCCGCGAATCGGGTTGAGCTTGCCAAAATTGGGGGTAAACGCCTTGGAACTGAACAGCCAGCCGCCCACCAGCACGGGCGAGGCGAGGGCGACAAGCATGATGGCCGCAGCGTACGGCAGGCAAGTCAGCAAGACCGAGCCCACGTCGTAGCCGATGCGCAACATCATCGCGTCGGGATTGAGGATCTGTTCCCGGTCCAGGCTCAGGCCGGACACCATGACGGCCGTCAGCCGCCGCACGATGGCGTCGCCGGCAAACCACAGGCAGCAGCCGGACGCCATCAGCACCGTAAACGTTGCCACTTCACGCGATCGCGGAACGTCGCCCTCCTCACGCGCCTGCTCGAGGCGCTTCGGTGACGCGGCTTCGGTCTTTTCTGCGTCGCTGTCTTCCGACATCAATCAACTCCGGTGAAGTCCTGCAGCCTGGTTAGGCGCAATATGGACTGGGCATACCACATTATCGGTTCAATGACCGCAACGCCATCAAGGGAAAAGGAGGGCTAATCCCCTGCTTTTCCCTTGCCTGTATAAAACAAGGCGCCGCAGGCGCCCATTTCAGAGGGGACCGAAAAATGGTCAGGACAAGGCGCGGCCCCGAAGACAGTACGAATAGTACGGCGAGGGGCTGCAACGCAGTCATGGCCATTTTCTCGGGGCCCCTAACGATTTTTTCTTGCCTCGGCTTGCTTTACCGTCTGCTCTATCGCGCCAAACAGCGACTTGCCATCGTCACCCAGCATTTCCAGTCGAACAACATCGGCAAACAGCAGGAACGGCGTACTGGCGACGCCATCGGCGATCATCTCCTGGTTACGTCGCTCAACGATACTGGAAAACCCCTTCTTGACTTCCTTGTTGGCGACGCCGCCCGCGCTAACCACGCTGCCGGCGCGCGCGTTGCGCGTCTGGCACAAGTGGGCGAGCAATTGCGGATAATTGAAGGCCATGTCGGCGCCCGCGTGGGGCTGGCCCGTCAATTTGCCGTTCAGGCTGCAACGCAGGGCGTAATGCACCTTGCCGCCGCGCCAGGCATCGCCCAGCTCATCGGGCGTGATGGCCACGGGCGAGCAGGCCATGGCCGGCTTCGATTGCAGGTAGCCGTAGCCACTGGCCTGCTCGTCAGGCGCCAGGTTGCGCAGGCTAATGTCGTTGACCAGCATCAAGAGCTTGATGTTCAGGTGCGCCTGGTCCGGCGTCGAGCCCATGGCCACGTCGTCCGTGATGGCGGCGATGCCCGCTTCGTAATCGATGCCCCACTGCTCGTGCGCCAGGGTGATGTCGTCGTGCGCGCCGAGGAAATCGTCGCTGGCTCCCTGGTACAGGCGCGGCGCCTCGCGCAAGTTGGCGGGCACTTCGCTGCCCGCCGCCTTGCAGGCCCGCTCGATCTGCTGCAGGTACGAGGCGCCAGCCACGCGCAGGCTGCTGCGCGGCAAGGGTGCCATGCAGTTCGCCGTATCGAACTCGAAGGCGCGATGACCGCGGCCACTATTGATGGTCTGGTACAGCAAGTCCAGCTGGGGCGCGATGAAACTCCAGTCGTCGAGCGCCTTTTGCAGGGTCGAGGCGATGCCATCGGCCAGATGGGCGGTTTTCAGGTCGCGCGAGACGACAGCCAGCTGGCCATCGCGCGTGCCATCCTTCAGGGTAGCTAATTTCATGTGCGGGAAACTTCGTCAAATGCAGGCAATGGGGGACTAAAGACGCCAAAAAGCCGGGAAATCCCCGGCTTTGACGGTCAGGAGGGATTTACGCCAGCAGCGCGATCTGCTCGGGAGTCAGATAGCACCACTCGCCTTCGGCAATGCCCAGCGACTCCAGCGTCAGGCTGCCGATGGCGGAACGGTGCAGCGCGCTGCAATGGTTTCCGGCGGCGGCCAGCATGCGCTTGACCTGGTGGTATTTGCCTTGCTCGAGCACGATTTCCAGCTGGAATTCTCCGCGCTGGACGCAGACCAGGGCGGCCAGTGGGGCCGGTTCGTCGTGCAATTGCACGCCAGCCAATAGCTGCGCCACCAGTTCATCGGTCACGGGCTCTTGCGTGGTAGCCTGGTAAATCTTTGGAACGTGACGCTTCGGCGACGATTGTGCATGGATAAAGGGGCCATCGTCGGACATCAGCAGCATGCCGGTCGTATCGTGGTCGAGCCGCCCGACGGGCTGGACTTCGCGCCAGGTGAACTGTTCCGGCAGCAGGGTCAGCACGCCAGGGTGATGGCTGGGCTTGCGCGAGCATTCGAAGTTGGCGGGCTTGTTCAGCGCCAGGTACAGGTGCGCGCGGACCACCCACTCTTCTTCGAAAACGTGCAGCACCAAGCCTTCGGTCTCGACGGTGGTGCGGTAATTGGTCTGGGTGACGCCATCGATGACGACATCGCCATCCTCGATAAGGGAGCGACAATATTTACGGGTGCCAAAACCCTGCGATTGCAGGATGCGGTCTAGGGATAATTTACTCATGGGCATGACTTTACCAGAAGCGGCTGACAGCGTGAAGCGCGCGCCAGCCTTGCCCAGGCATAGATATGCCGAAGTACAAGGTGAGATTTCGATATAAATGGCCAATTCCTTTGAGGTATATCAAGCGCTCGGAATATCGCATTGATAGACTGAAACTTCGTTAGGAATCCGCCTAATGTACTTTAGGAATTGTGGCAGTCGCCACCCCTCATAAGGACATCGTATGAAGCATACCGATACCATCGCCTTACAAGGCAGCATCGCCGACATGCGCAAGCGCATCGCCGCGGAACAGGCAGCCATGCACAAGGTCAGACTCGGCGTGGCGCGCTGGCGCAACGCCCCTGCGCCGCAGGATGCGGACACACCGCCAGCGCCAGCCCGCCAGACGCGCTGGCATGCCGAGGCGCAATGCCATTTCATGTGCTGGCTGGAACAGGGCGGCTTTGCGCACGCGGATGCGGAGGCGGCAGCCGACAAGGTGAGCGCACCCGCCATGGCGGACACGCCGCGCGACACGAGCACCAGCACCGCAACAGAGCAGGCGTCGGCCCGGCAAGCAGCCACCCCGCCTCTGCCCGCACACTGTAACGGCTGCGCCGCCTGAGCGCGCCGCCATCGGACCAGCCATGCCCTGCCCCCGCATGCCTAGCTTGCCAGCTCGCCCAGACACGCAACCACAGCAAGCGTCGCCAGCACACCCACCGCTAGCGACGCACAAAAGGGAACGGCGGCATTGCGCCGCCGTTCCCAAGCCCCAACGGGACTTCAGTGAGGAATGTAAATTCACTCAAAACCACATCTGCGATGCGGCGAGTAGTTCCAAGACCTGCCAATCAAGTTAGTACTGACAACATAGTTGATATATCGCCCCTCCTTGAAAAGAACTACGCTTTCACTATAGCCCAAGCAGCCCCTTTTTCAAGCCAAAATGCCACCTTATTGAAAATCATTCTCGACTGGCTTGCCTGCCTGCCAAGAGTGATGTCCTCAACGCAATGCCGGTTGTGACTGCTGCACGGTCGCCTTCATGGCACCGGCGCCCATGGCGGCGCCAAATTTCTTCAGCACCCGCTCCGGCAAGCCTTCATGCTGCGTATAGTCGACGATGTCTTCCGCCTTGACGACATCGCGCGCCACGCTGTCGACCGTGCCGAAATCATCGGCCAGGCCCATTTCCACGGCTTTCGCGCCCGTCCAGTACAAGCCGGAGAACGTGTCTGCCGTTTCCTTCAGGCGCTTGCCCCGTCCCGTGCGCACCACGTCGATGAATTGCTGGTGGATTTCATTGAGCATGCCTTGTGCATACGCCTTGTGTTTTTCCGTTAACGGGCTGAACGGGTCCATGAAACCCTTGTTCTCGCCCGCCGTCAGCAGCCGGCGCTCGACGCCCACCTTTTCCATCACGCCCGTAAAGCCGAAGCCATCCATCAACACGCCGATGGAGCCCACCACGCTGGCCTTGTTGACGTAGATGCGGTCGGCAGCGGCGGCGATGTAATAGCCGCCCGAGGCGCACATTTCATCGACCACCACATACAAGGGCTTGTCCGGATAGCCCTTGCGCAGGCGCTGCATCTCGTCGACGATCATGCCGGCCTGCACGGGACTGCCGCCCGGACTATTAATATGCAGCACCACGGCCACGGAACCGGCGTCGGAAAATGCCTTGTCCAGCGCGGGGATGACGACGGCGGCCGAGCCGCTGCCTTCGGACTCGATGGCGCCGCTGATGTCGATCAGGGCCGTGTGGCGCCCCAGGGTTTCGCTGTCATCGGCCGTGTTGTAGTCATAAAACACCCACAGGGCAAACAGCACGATCAGCAGGCCGAACACCTTGAAAAAGATACTCCAGCGGCGGTGCGCGCGCTGCTCTTGCAAAGTGGCAAATACCAGCTTTTCCAGCACGTCGCGCTCCCAATGGCCGGCCGGGGCGCCGCTGCTGGCGGCTGGCGCAGGGCCCGTCACCGTGTCATTCGTGTTATCGCTCATGGTTCACTTTGTTTAAATTACAATAAGGACTAAACCCGGCTTCAGGCTGGCAGCGGCTGAACATACTCATCGGGTTGCCAGTACAGCTGGCCGTCGCGCTCGGTCACGGGTATCGGACGCAAACGGCCGCCCTTGCAGGGACCGCCCGCGCAGTAGCCGCTCTCTGGCACATAGATGGCGCCATGCGTCGAACACATCAGGTACAAGCCGCTGGACTCGAAAAACTCGCCCTCGGCCCAGTCCAGTTCGATCGGCACGTGGGCGCAGCGGTTCAGGTAGCCATACGCCTTGCCGCCGTGGCGCACGACAAAGCCCGTGGTCGCTTCGCCACCGGCCGAGACGGGAAAGCGCACACCCTTGCCGCCATCGGCCACGGCATCGGCGGCACAAATGAATACATCGACAACATCGCTCATCATGCGTGCTCGCTCAACCATTGGTGCAGATCGGCCACCGTGGCGGCCGAATACAGGGGATTGCAAGCCTGCAATTGCGCCACAGGATGCGCCCCATACTCTACGGCAATACCGGCCGCGCCTGCATTGCTTGCCATCAATAAATCATGACTGGTATCGCCGATCATCACGGTGCGGCGCATATCCTGCCCCAGTTCGCGCGTCAGCTCCTGCAGCATGGCCGGATGGGGCTTGGAAAACGTTTCATCGGCGCAGCGCGTCGCGTCGAACAGCGACAGCAGCTTGACGGCATTCAAGGAACGGTTCAGGCCGACACGGCTCTTGCCCGTGGCGACGGCCAGAAAGTACGCTTGCTGCGACAATTCCTGCAGCATTTCTTGCACGCCGGGAAACAGGGCCAGCTCATGGTCGCGCGACAGATAGTGATAACGGTAGCGCTCGGCCATGCGTGCATGGTATTTCGGCTCGACATCGGGCATCACCAGCTGCATGGCTTCCTGCAAGCCCAGGCCGATCACATGCGAAGCCAGCAACTCGGTGGGAATTGGCAAGCCCAGGTCTTTGGCCGACGCCTGGATGCACTTGACGATGGTCGAGGTGCTGTCTATCAGGGTTCCGTCCCAATCGAAGACGATCAGATCAAATTGCTTTCTTGCCATGTTTCCCGACGGTAAAGCCGCCGGCTCCTTGAGAATGAATGATGGCGACTGACTACCTTGTGAGTAGTGTCGCGCGCACGCGCTTGATATTATCGTGCAGCAACGGCCAATGGTTTGCCCAAGCTTACCAAGAAACGCTCGCATTCGGCAGCCAGCGGCGCGTTCAGGGTCATGCTCTTGCCCGTCTCCGGATGCGTAAACGTGATCTGGTGCGCGTGCAGGAACATGCGCTTCAGGGCGCCGCGCGTGCTGTCGGCTTTCAACAGGGCACGGTTGAGGGCAAAGTCGCCATATTTATCGTCGCCCGCGATGGGAAAACCGGAGGAAGACAGGTGCACGCGGATCTGGTGCGTGCGTCCCGTCTTCAATTCCGCTTCCAGCAAGGCGAAGTTGTGATATTTATGCAACAGTGAAAACACCGTGTGCGACGCCAGGCCATCGGCCTGCACGGCCACCCGGCGCTCGCCTTCGGCCGTCGTATATTTATGCAGCGGCAGCTTGATATGCTGGCGCGCATTCTTCCAGTCACCGGCCACCAGCACCAGATAGCGCTTGTCGGTGACGCCGTCGCGCATCTGTTCGTGCAAATTCGTCAAGGCCGTGCGCTTCTTGGCCAGCAACAACAAGCCGGACGTGTCGCGGTCCAGGCGGTGCACCAGTTCCAGGAACTTGGCGTCGGGGCGCGAAGCGCGCAATTGCTCGATCACGCCGAACGAGACGCCCGAGCCGCCATGCACGGCCACGCCGGCCGGCTTGTCGATGACGAGCAGTTGCGCATCTTCGAAGATGATCTTGAATTCGGCGGCCGGCGCGCCCGTGGGGGCCTTTTCGGCCACGCGCACGGGTGGAATGCGCACCACGTCACCGGCGACGAGACGGTACAACTGATCGATACGGCCTTTATTAACCCGCACTTCTCCCGATCGCAAGATCCGGTAGATGTGGCTTTTAGGCACTCCCTTGCACACTCTTAATAAGTAGTTGTCGATGCGCTGGCCTGCTTCTTCCTCGGCGATCGTTACGAATTGGGCTTGCGGCTGAACCGGGGGTGTTGAAGGGGGAACAACATCTTTTTGACTCTTCATTTACTATGTCTTCCCAGAAATCTCTCTAAGTCCTTCATTTTGAATATATAATTGTTTTTGCTGCGGCCCTGGCTGCTGCGAGTGTAAGAATAAAAGCACATTTTACACAGGGGCGTCTCCACCGGCCTCGCCAAATTGCAAATTCGGTGGAAAAAAATGTATATGCACCGTCCCTGCGCGAATCAAGGTTGCACCGTAGTTGTAATCGGATAACGCGTGGAGATGCTGAAGTGAGTGTGGGATTATAAGGATAAGTACCCGTTAGCGCGACTTATCGAGTCGGGCTCGCGGGTTGATGAAGTTGATAACGCTTGCCGTTTTCGCCAAACCCCGTATGCGGCCACAATACTGAGGGTTGTCGATGAATAGGCTGAGGCCAAGCCTCGCCATCGCGATCCCTGTAATGAGCCGGCTGACGATTTGGCTCTGAATTTGCTGACCACTTGCATTCTCTGCCCCCGATGTAGTTCATTCTCGTTCGGGCTGTTTCAGATGAGTTGCAAGTGTCCTGTGCACTCGGCATGACGATTGACCTCACCGCGCCTGTTGCGGCCGTAACGTATACCTCGTACGCGTTGTTGCTCCGCACGCCTAGGCATTCCCCCCCGCCAACACTCCCTTTCTCGCATATATCCCTGTACTTTCGCCGCTTCCCCGGAAGCGGCTTTGAGATGGCCTACGGGTCGCGGAGTTATAAAAATGAAACGCATGTTGTTTAATGCCACGCAGCAAGAAGAACTGCGCGTAGCGATTGTCGACGGACAAAAACTGATCGACATCGATATCGAGACAGCCGGGCGCGAACAGCGCAAATCCAATATCTACAAGGGCGTCATCACGCGCATCGAGCCTTCGCTCGAAGCGTGCTTCGTCAGCTATGGCGAAGACCGCCACGGCTTCCTGCCTTTCAAGGAAGTTGCTCGCACGTATTTCCGCGAAGGCGTGGACGTGCGCAATGCTTCCGTCAAGGAAGCGCTGCGCGAAGGCCAGGAAATCATGGTCCAGGTCGAAAAAGAAGAGCGCGGCAACAAGGGCGCTGCCCTGACCTCGTTCGTCTCGCTGGCCGGCCGTTACCTGGTATTGATGCCGAACAACCCGCGTGGCGGTGGCGTATCGCGCCGCGTGGAAGGTGAAGAGCGCCAGGAATTGCGCGAAACCATGGATAAACTGGACTTGCCTGCTGGCATGTCCGTCATTGCCCGCACCGCCGGCATCGGCCGCAACGTCGATGAACTGCAGTGGGACTTGAATTACCTGATGCAACTGTGGCGCGCCATCGAAGGCGCCGGCAAGTCGGCCAATGGCGCTTTCCTGATCTACCAGGAATCGTCGCTCGTCATCCGCGCCATCCGCGACTACTTTCAGCCCGACATCGGCGAGATCCTGATCGACACCGACGAGATCTACGACCAGGCGCACCAGTTCATGAGCCACGTGATGCCCGACATGGTGCACCGCGTAAAACGCTACAGCGACGACGTGCCGCTGTTCTCGCGCTTCCAGATCGAACACCAGATTGAAACGGCGTACAGCCGCACCGTGCCGCTGCCATCGGGCGGCGCCATCGTCATCGACCATACCGAAGCGCTGGTCTCCGTCGACGTCAACTCGGCCCGCGCCACGCGCGGCTCGGACATCGAAACGACCGCCTTCAACACCAACTGCGAAGCGGCCGAAGAAGTGGCCCGCCAGCTGCGCTTGCGCGACTTGGGTGGCTTGATCGTCATCGACTTCATCGACATGGAAGTGGCAAAAAATCAGCGCGAAGTGGAACAGCGCCTGAAAGATGCGCTGCACCATGACCGTGCCCGTGTACAAATGGGCAAGATTTCCCGCTTCGGCCTGATGGAACTGTCGCGCCAGCGCCTGCGCCCTTCGCTGTCCGAAGGTTCGCACGTGACGTGCCCGCGCTGCTCCGGCACGGGACACATCCGCGATACCGAATCGTCCGCCCTGCAGGTGCTGCGCATCATCCAGGAAGAGGCGATGAAGGAAAACTCGGCCACGATCCACGTGCAAGTGCCCGTGGACGTGGGCGCCTTCCTGCTGAACGAAAAGCGCGGCGAAGTACTCAAGATCGAAAACCGCCACCGCATCGCCGTGATCCTGATCCCGAACAAGCATCTGGAAACGCCGCACTACAAGCTGGAACGCATCAAGCACGACGATCCGCGTCTGGAAGACAGCCAGGCCAGCTACAACCTGGCGGAAAGCGCTGAAACCGACATGGCTTACAGCAAGCGCCAGAAGGAAGAAGCCAAGCCGCGCCAGGAAGCCGTCGTCAAGACGATCACCCCTGACCAGCCGGCACCGCTGGTCGAGCGCAAGCCCGTCGAAGCCAAGGCTGCACCGGTGGCCGCACCTGCCGCACCGCAAGGCCTGATCGCCAAGATCATCAGCTTCTTCACTGGCGCCCCGGCCCCCGTGGCACCGGCACCCGCCCCTGTCGCGCCAGTCAAACCGGCCGGCGCCGACCGTGGCGACCGCAACAGCCGTGGCCCGCGTGGCCGTGGCCGCAACGGCAAGCCTGGCCGCGAAGAACGCGAACCGGGCCAGGCCCGTCCAGCCCAGGACGACGCTGCCAAGGAAGCGGAAGCACTGGAAAAGGCGGCCCGTCCGCCACGCCCACCACGTCCGCCACGCGAACCGCGCGAAGCCGGCGATGCAACGGCGGCACCACGCGAGCGCGGTGAACGTCCTGAACGCGCCGAGCGTCCTGAACGCGCGGAACGTCCAGAGCGCGCCGAACGTCAAGAGCGCGCCGAACGTCCGCCACGCCAGCCACGCGAAGGCCGTGAACCACGCGTCGACAAGGCCATTGTTGCTGAAGTGAAAGCGGATGAACTGGCCCTGGTTGGTGCCAGCGCCAGCGCAGTGAATGTCGTCGTGCCGTCAAACGGCACTGAATCCGACACCGCTCCAACGAGCTTGCTGAAAGCGCCGGCGAATGCAGGCCCTGAAGGCGAAGAGATGGAAAACTACGTGGAAGGCGAAGAACCGCGCCGCCGCCGTCGTCGTGGTGGCCGCAACCGCAACCGCCGTGACCGCGAAACGGGCGAGCTGATCGAATCGGCAAATGGCGAGAACGAAGGCCAGGACGCGCCAGTGATCAGCTTTACGGTCGCTCCGGCGCCGGAAGCTGGCGTTGACGCAGCCCCGGTCGCCGTCGTGGCTGCCGCCGCTGTCGTCGCCGTCGCTGCGCCAGTGGAAGCTGCCGTCGTGGAAGTGGTCGAAGTGGTGGAAGTGGCCAAGGTCGTGGACATCGCCAAGGTCGAAGAAGCTGCTCCTGCCGCTGAAGCTGCACCAGTTGCTGAAGTGTTCGTGCCGGCAGCTCCTGTCGAAGCGGCTGCAGCACAAGCTGAACCAGCCGCTGCCGAACCGGCACCAGTTGCCGAGTACAGCTTTGCCGAGCCAGCGGAAGCGACGCCAGCGGAAGCGACGCCAGCGCCAGCGGAAATCATCGTCGAAGCCGTGCCAGTGGTAGAAGCTGCGCCGCTGGTGGAAGCCATCGCCGTGATCGAGGAAGCGCCAGTAGCTGAAGCAGCACCTGCCGTGGTGGAAGCCGCACCGGTGGTGCCTGCTCCTGCACCAGCGCCAGCACCGGTAGTGGCGCCTGCTCCTGTCGCCGCCCCGGCTCCAGCCTCCGCACCGGCTCCAGCGCCGGTGCCTGCGCCACTGGACTTGAGCGCAGTGCTCGGTTCGGCCGGCCTGACCCTGGCTGCCACCGATCCGGAAAAACTGCGCCTGGCGCAGGAAGCGGCGGCCAAGGCCGTCGCCCCGGCACGCAAGCCGCGCGAACGCAAGCCATTGCCGCCGCAATCGGATGAGCCGTTGATCCAGGTCAACACGCAACGTCCATAAGCGCGCCGGGTTCGCCCAGCCGCCGATGATGAAAGGGGAAGCTCAGGCTTCCCTTTTTTATGTCCACTCTCTTTGCCAGCCAGCCGCCATGCACGAGAACGCCAACCTTCCCCGTCCCGCCCCCGTCAGCCTGCGCAGCGCCTTCTGGTACTGGCTCAAGCTGGGCTGCGTCAGCTTTGGCGGCCCGGCCGGGCAAATCGCCATGATGCATGCGGAACTGGTGGAAAAG
Source organism: Janthinobacterium breve (assembly GCF_051380895.1). NCBI lineage: Bacteria > Pseudomonadati > Pseudomonadota > Betaproteobacteria > Burkholderiales > Oxalobacteraceae > Janthinobacterium > Janthinobacterium breve. The sequence continues at coordinate 207,598 of NZ_JBNYXY010000003.1, forward strand.
CGGCGCTGGATTTCCGAACAACGCTTCTTGCACGCCCTCAATTACTGCATGCTGCTGCCGGGGCCTGAAGCGACCCAGCTGGCCATCTACATCGGCTGGCTGATGCACCGCACGCGCGGCGCCCTGGTGGCGGGCCTGCTATTCCTGCTGCCCTCGCTGCTGGTGCTGATCGTCCTGTCCTGGCTCTACATGGCGTATGGCCACGTGGCCGCCATCGCCGGCATCCTGTACGGCATCAAGCCGGCCGTCGTCGCCATTGTGCTGGCTGCCGCCTGGCGCCTGGGCCGGCGCACCTTGCGCAGTCCCGGCCTGATCGCCATCGCGACAGGCGCATTTGTCGCCATCGCCGTGCTACAGCTGCCATTTCCGCTGATCGTGCTCGCCGCCGCCCTGCTGGGCATGGCGGGTGGCCGCTGGCTGCCGGCCCACTTTCATGCGGGCGCCACGGGGCATGGCGGCGCCGCCCGCTATGGCTCCGCCCTGATCGATGACGACACGCCCACGCCGCTGCATGCGCAGCTCAAATGGCCGCGCCTGCTTGGCACAGCCGCCGTGGGCCTGGCGCTGGCTTTCATCACCTGGCTGGGCCTGGCGCTACTGGGTGGGCGCGAGCAGCCGCTGGCGCAGATGGGCGTATTTTTCAGCAAGGCGGCCCTGCTCACGTTCGGCGGCGCCTATGCCGTGCTGCCCTATCTGGTGCAGGGTGCCGTCGACCACTACCACTGGATCAGCAGCGCGCAGATGATGGATGGCCTGGCGCTGGGCGAAACCACGCCCGGTCCCCTGATCATGATCGTCGCCTTCATCGGTTTTGTCGGTGGCTGGAGCCATGCCTTGGCGGGTGAACACCTGTGGCTGGCGGGCGTGTGCGGCGCGCTCGTCGCCAGCTGGTTCACCTTCCTGCCCTCGTTCATCTTCATCCTGGCCGGCGCGCCGCTGGTGGAAGCGTCGCGCGGCAACCTGCGCCTGAGCGCGCCCCTGACGGCCATCTCGGCGGCCGTGGTGGGCGTCATCGCCAGCCTGGCCCTGTTCTTTGGCCGCCATGTCTTCTGGCAAGCAAACCCGCTGCCGCACTGGGACTGGCTGGCCATCGCCATCGCGCTGGCAGCCGGCGTGGCGCTGATCAGGTTTCAAATGGGAACCATCAAATTGCTGCTCGCCTGTGCCATCTTCGGCCTCGTGCTATCGTATCTGCCTTGAACGACCTAACGTAACTAGTAATTGGTAAGTGGCATCACTTTTATGGCTGACAAGATTATCTACTTCGCCGAGGCCCGCAATGGGGCACCTGCGATCCCCGCGCGGCTGGAAAGTCCCAGCGGCAACGTGGCCGACAGCCTGGGCCGGCCCCTGCATGACTTGCGCATCTCGATTACCGACCGCTGCAATTTCCGTTGCGTGTACTGCATGCCCAAGGACGTGTTCGACAAGAACCATGTGTATCTGCCGCACACGGATTTGCTGTCGTTCGAGGAAATCACGCGTATCGCGCGCCTGTTCGTCGCGCACGGCGTGGAAAAGATCCGCCTGACGGGCGGCGAACCGCTGCTGCGCAAGAATATCGAAAAGCTCATCGCCATGCTGGCCGAACTGCGCACGCCAGCGGGCCAGCCGCTGGACCTGACCCTGACGACCAACGGTTCCTTGCTGGCAAGAAAAGCGCAAGCGCTGAAGGATGCGGGCCTGAACCGCGTCACAGTGTCGCTCGACTCGCTCGACGACGCCACCTTCAAGCGCATGAACGATGTCGATTTCGCCGTGACCGACGTGCTGCACGGCATCGATGCAGCGCACGCGGTGGGCCTGGGCCCCATCAAGATCAATATGGTCGTCAAGGCCGGCATGAACGAGCAGGAAATCGTGCCCATGGCGCGCCACTTCAAGGGCACGCCCTACATCTTGCGCTTCATCGAATACATGGACGTGGGCGCCTCGAACGGCTGGAACTTGCAGGAAGTCATCCCGTCCGCTGAAGTTGTGCGGCGCATAGCCTTGCACATGCCCGTGCTCCCCATCAACCCCAACTACACGGGCGAGACGGCGGCGCGCTGGCGCTATGCCGATGGCAGCGGCGAAATCGGCCTCATTTCCAGCGTCACGCAAGCGTTCTGCGCCGACTGCAGCCGCGCCCGTCTATCGACCGAGGGCAAGCTCTACACCTGTTTGTTCGCCAGCAGCGGCCACGACTTGCGCAGCCTGCTGCGCGGCGGCCACAGCGACGCGGAAATTTCCTCGGCCGTGGCGCAGTTGTGGCGCGGCCGCGGCGACCGCTATTCGCAATTGCGCACCAGCCAGACGGATTTGTCGGGCGGTGCGCTTGAGCGGGGTAAAAAGAAAGTGGAAATGTCGTATATCGGCGGCTGAATCGGGCGCGGCGCAGGCCCGCCGCTGCTACCATGGCGTATGCATCCACATCTTCGCCTCTCATGATCAACAGACACGACATTACCGGCCTGATCCTGGCCGGAGGCCTCGGCACGCGCATGGGCCAGCGCGACAAGGGCATGCTGCCCCTGCATGGCCAGCCCCTGGCGCGCCACGTGCTGCAGCGCCTGGCACCGCAAGTGGGCCAGCTGGCCATCAGTGTCCACGCAGAGGCCGGCGACTACGCGCGCTTCGGCCTGCCCGTGTGGCCGGACGTGCTGCCGGGCCAGCTGGGTCCGCTTGCCGGCTTGCACAGCGGCATGCAGCACGCCAACACTCCATACCTGCTGAGCGTGCCGTGCGACTCGCCCCTGCTGCCGCCCGACCTGGCTGTGCGCCTGGCGGCCGGCTTGACGCACGAGAATGCCGACTTGGCCATCGCCGTCACCGAAGAGACCGACCCGGCGACGGGAGCGACGGTGCGCCGCCCGCATCCCGTCTTTTGCCTGGTGAAAACATCGGCCCTGCCCCAACTGGACGCGTATCTGCGCGGCGGAGAACGCCGCATGCGCACATGGCACGGCCCTTTGAAGCTGGCCGAGGTGCTGTTCGAGGATGGCGCAGCGTTCGGCAACATCAATACGCCGGACCAGCTGGCCGCCCTGCAGGCGCAGGGCCTGTCCGTGCCGATGGCGCAAGCGATCCTGGCCGACAGCGTCATCCCCGTGGCCGAGAGCGAAACCTTGCCGCTGCCGCAAGCGTTCGAGCGCATCCTGGCCGCCGACATCATCTCGCCCATCAGCGTGCCTGCGCACGACAATTCCGCCATGGATGGTTATGCGCTACACGGGGCTGACCTTGGCTCCGACCTGGACGGCAATGCTCCGCTGACGCTGGCCGTGGTCGACACCATCCTGGCCGGTCGTCCCGGCACGGTCAGCGTGCAACGCGGGCAATGCGCGCGCATCATGACGGGCGCCGTCATGCCGGACGGCTGCGACAGCGTGGTGCCGCAGGAACTGGTGCAACAGGCCAGCGAACAGCACATCACCATCGCGCCGGACTGCATCCGCCCCGGCGACAACCGCCGTTTCAAAGGCGAAGACTTGATGCAGGGCCAGCCAGCCCTGCTGCAGGGCAAGATACTCGGACCGGCCGAACTGGGCTTGCTGGCCTCGCTGGGCATCGCCACGGTGCCCGTGCGGCGCCGGCTGCGCGTAGCCTTCTTTTCCACCGGCGACGAATTGCGCTCGATCGGCGAGCAACTCGACGCGGGCTGCATCTACGACAGCAACCGCTACACCCTGCTGGGCATGCTGACGCGCCTGGGCTGCGAGGTGCTCGACATGGGCATCGTCAAGGACCAGCCGCAAGCGCTGGAAGCGGCCCTGCGCGGCGCCTGCGCCAAGGCCGACGTCATCATCACCTCGGGCGGCGTCTCCAGCGGCGCGGCCGATTTTACGCGCGAAATCCTCGCGCGCCTGGGTGACGTCGCCTTCTGGCAGATCAACATGCGCCCGGGCCGCCCCATGGCCTTTGGACCGATTTCCAGCGAGGGCGACACGGCCTTGCTGCTGGGCCTGCCCGGCAACCCCGTGGCCGTGATGGCGGCGTTTTATTTCCTCGCGCGCCCCACCCTGCTGCGCCTGATGGGCGCCGATGCGGACTCGGCCAGCCTGCCCCTGCTGCAAGTGGCGGCGCAGGCACCGATCCGCAAGAAGCGGGGTCGCACGGAATACCAGCGCGGCATCGTCGAACGGGGCGCGGACGGCCACCAGCATGTGCGCGTGACGGGCGCGCAAGGCTCCGGCATCCTGCGCTCGATGACGCAAGCCAATTGCATGATCGTGCTGCATGAAGGACAAGGCCACGTGGCAGCCGGCGATCTGGTCGATATCGTGCTGTTCCATGGATTAATATGAAGCTGATACTGGCACTGGCCCTGCTACAGGGCATGGCGGCGTACGCCGGCGAAGTCCACAGCAACGGCTACACGGTGCGCTTTGACGAGCGCATCGAGGATGCACAGGGTGACTTGCACGGCGAAACCGTGGGCAGCATCCGCCTCGTGCGCACCAGCGACCAGGCGCTCGTGTGGCAGGAAAACACGCCCTTGCGGCCCGGCTGCGGCGACGTTGCGGCCGTCACCGCCATCAACGATCGCTTCGTGGCCCTGTGCGGCCACCTGGGCGGGCGCCATTACACGCAGAAGGTCATCTTGATGCAAGGCAACTCACCAGCCATGGTGAGCGTGGACCAGTACGACTCGCCCAGTCCCGTGCGCGTGGAGCGCAAGGGATCGCTGGCCATCGACGTCCTGCGGCGCGACGTGTTCCCCGGCGAGCTGACGGGCTCCCATTACTTTCCCACTGTCTACCGCTTGCACCGCGATGACGCCACGTTCGGCTTCGTCCCAAGCTTTGATGGCGATGCCGCCGCGCGCTACTGGCAGCACTACCGCGCCACGCGTCAGGCGGCGCCGGCGGCGGTCGTGCTGCCGGAACTGCTGGCCTCCCTGCTGGCGGCCCAGGCCGGCAAGCAATCCATCTGTGCAGAGCTCGACACGCTCGCCGCAGATTTGCAGCAGGGGCAACAGTACGATACGCAAGGCGCGCGCACCTTGATGCGCAAGTGGCTGCACAAGCTGCCCACCATCGGCTATCCCGCCTTCGATACGCAAGCTTGCCCGGGCCGCATCTAGATCGTTTCACCGCCGCCTGTGGGCGGCGCATCCGTCAAAACCCCGCTGCCCTCACAACCGGCCCGCCCTGCGCGGGCCGTTTGCATTGCCCCTTCGCAATCAATTCCCCCTGCACTGCTGCCGTTCGACTATCGAGATAAAAATATTAATTATTTCTTTGTGCAACATATTAATAAATACAACAATAATTGTAATTATTTTATCTGTTTTGTAGTGCCGCAGTTTCTTCGGTGATAACATCCTAATTCACACAAAAATATAATTTTTATATTGTTTTCACGAGGAAACTATCAATGAAACACAGCTCATGGATCGCCGGCGCCTGCATGCTGGGAGCAGCTTGTCTGCTTGGCATGTTATCCCTGGCGCCGCTGCCCGCTTATGCCAAAGGGGTCCCACGGGCCGACGTGCTGGAACACTGCAACTGGAACCGTCCCGGTGCCGACCCGTTCATGGGCGATGTGGTGGCCGCCGTGGACCGGTACCCGGACATCGCGCCGCAGGTGCGCGAAGAATTGAAGGCGCGCATGCGCGCGCGCCAGTACGATGAAATCGTCGTGATCAGCCGCGACGCGATCCGCGGCAAGGGCAGCTACGATGCGCGCATCAGCGACATGCATTTCGGGCCGGGTCGCGTGTGCCGCAATGTCTCGCGCTCGGGCTGGAGCGAGCAGATGCAGGAAAGGGGACTCGTGTACTGCGTGCAGGGCGCCTGCATCCTGGTGCCCACCGTGTGCCGCAATGTCAGCCGCATCACGCAGGCGGTGGCGGCCGGACCGCGCGGCGCTGGCGCGGCGCCGGGTGGAGCCGCGCCGGGCGGCGCACCACCTGTGGCTGCCGCACCTGTGGCGGCACCATCCGTGCCCATCATCGACAACCCAGGTGCCGCGCATGGCGGTTCGTTCACGGGCCAGGCGCCGCCGGCCGTGGTAGCGGGCCTGCCCCTGCTGGCCTTCGATGTCGTGCATACCAGCAGCAACACGGCGTTGCCATCGAGCATAGGCGATGGGCGCAACGGCGGCGGACCGCCACCGCGCGGCAGCAGCTTCATCGAGTCGTATTCGCCCACCGTTATCCTGCCCCTGATGCCGCCCACCGGCGCGAGCGTCCTGCCGGCCGTGCCGGAACCGCACACCTGGGCCATGCTGCTGGCGGGACTGGCGCTGCTGGCCCATGCCTCGTTGCGCCACCGGCCAGCGGCGGCGGCCTGAACGCCGACGGCGCTATTCGCCGTCCGCCTCGGCGGACGAGCCCGCGTCCGCCACACCCAGCAGCAAGGCGGCGGCCTCGCCCGGCAAGGCTTCCACGGATTTCAATTTGCGTGCCATCTGCCGGCTGCGCACTTCCGCGCTTTCGATATTCTTCGCCGCCTTTTCCAGGGTCAGCCGGGTTTGCGACAGCACGTCGCCAAACTTGCCGAACTCCGTCTTGACGGCGCCCAGCACCTGCCATACTTCCGACGAGCGCTTTTCCAGCGCCAAGGTGCGGAAACCCATCTGCAAACTGTTGAGCAAGGCAGTCAGGGTGGATGGCCCGGCGATGCTGACGCGGTGCACGCGCTGCAATTCGTCGGCCAGTCCCGGGCGGCGCAGCACTTCCGCATACAAGCCCTCCGTGGGCAGGAACAGGATGGCGAAGTCCGTCGTCTGCGGCGGCGCCAGGTATTTCTCGGCGATGGTTTTCGCCTCGCCCCGCACAGCACGCTCCAGCTCGCGGCCGGCCAGGGCCACGCCGTCCGCATCGGCCCGCTCGGCCGCTTCGACCAGGCGTTCGTACTGTTCCTTGGGAAACTTCGCATCGATAGGCATCCACACGGGCGGCCCGCCGTCGGAGAGGCCCGGCAGTTTCAGGGCGAATTCCACGCGCGCGCCGCTGCCCGGTACCGTTTCCACGTTCTTGGCGTACTGGTCGACAGTGAGTACCTGCTCCAGCAACATTTCCAGCTGCACCTCGCCCCAGGTGCCCCGTGTCTTGACGTTGGTGAGCACCCGCTTCAGGTCGCCCACGCCCAGCGCCAACTGCTGCATTTCACCCAAGCCCTGGTGGACTTTTTCCAGCCGCTCCGACACTTGCTGGAACGAGGCACTCAAACGCGTTTCCAGCGTGGCATGCAGTTTTTCATCGACCGTCTTGCGCATCTCTTCCAGGCGCGCGCCATTGTCAGCCTGCAAGTCGCGGATCTTGTTTTCCAGCGTGGCGCGCACTTCCAGCATGCGCTGCGCATTCGATTCTGTCAGCTGGGCCAGGGTTTGATTCGTGCTCTCGGCAAAGCGCGCCAGGCTTTGCGCCTGCTCTTCGCGCCCGACTTTCCCCTGCGCCTGCATTTGCGTGCGCAGGCTGTCGAGTTGTTGCAGGGTTGCCGCCTGGAATTGCGCCAGGCCGGCGGACAAGTCCTGCCGCGTCGCCTGCGCCGACGCCTGCAACTGCAGCCGCACTTCGCGTTCGACGCGGTCGATGCGTTCCAGGCTTTGCTGCTGGTGCTGCTGCACCAGCGCCAGCGTGGTGGTGCCATCGCCGGCCACGCCACGCGGACGCAGCAGCAGCAAGATTAATAGGACGATGGCGACGGCAGCGGCGCCCAGCAGGCTGTAAAACTCGATTGGGCTCATGGGATCAGTCAGGTTTGTTGCGCATCCAGTCGGCTGTCTGATAGAACGATTCCATCAGGCGCACGCGCAGGGACTCTTCGATACCCGTGTCTTCCATGGCCCAGGCCATGGCGCGCAGCCACTGGTCGCGCTCGCTGGTGCCGATGGCGTAGGGCAAATGGCGGGCGCGCAGGCGCGGGTGGCCGAATTTCTCGATATATAAATCCGGCCCACCCATCCACCCCGTCAGGAAGAAATACAGCTTGTCGCGCGAACCGTCTGTGGATGGGGGATGCATGACGCGGATGCCGGAAAATTCCGTTTCCAGTTCCATCAAGTCATAAAAACGGTCGACCATTTCGCGCAGCACGGGGGCGCCGCCGATGGTCTCGTACAGGGTGGGGGCAGTGTTCTCAGTCATGGCCGCCATGATAACGCAAGCGTCGGCGGCCCACGCAGGGCCAGCTGCCGATGCCACAATAAATGGCAATATACTTGACCACTCAAGCTTATATCAACTACCATGCAATTTCTCAAACACGGACAAGACGAGCATGCCAAGCGCTATCGACACTCCTTTGCTACGCAATAGCAACTTCCGCTGGCTGCTGGGGGGCGGCATGGTCTCCATGCTGGGCGACCAGTTCAGCATGCTGGCCCTGCCCTGGCTGGTGCTGAGCCTGACGGGCGATAGCCTCAGCCTGGGCATCGCCGTGGCCCTGATGGGCGCCCCGCGCGCCGTGCTCATCTTGCTGGGCGGCACCGTCGCCGACCGCTATTCACCCCGACGCGTGATACTGCTGAGCAAATATGCGAACGCCGCCATTTTGCTGTTGCTGGCGGCACTGCTGTTGCTGGACCAGGCCAGCCTGGCGCTGGCGTATGCGGCCGCGCTGGCGCTGGGTATCACTTCCGCCTTCGCCATCCCGGCCGGCACGGCCATTCTGCCGCAGGCCGTGCCGCTGCAATCGTTGCAAAAAGCCAATGGCTTGCAAATGGGCGCGCGCCAGTTGTCCTTGCTGGCCGGCCCCCTGATGGCTGCGCTGGTGCTCGGCTCTCACGATGGCGCGCAGCAAACCCCCATGGCAGCGCTGGCCGCCGCCTTTGCCATCGATGCGCTGACGTTCCTGTTCTCCGCCTGGACCTTGCGGCAAGTCAGCCTGCGGCCACTGGCAGCCGCCGCCACGGCGCAAGGCATGTGGCGCGACACGGCGGCGGGCCTGGCCTTGGTGTGGCGCGACATTCCCTTGCGCAGTTGATATGCCTACTGGGCGGTGGTGGCCTTCTTCGTCATGGGACCGCTGCAGGTGGCCTTGCCCGTGCTGGCCAGCGAACGCCTGCACGGTGCCGCAGCGCTGGGACTGCTGATGGGCGCGCACGGCGCCGGCACCCTGGCCGGCATGCTGGCCTCCAGCCTGGGCGGCGCCTGGCTGCGCCGGCGTTTCGGCGCCACCCTGCTGCTCGTCGACGCGGTGGTGGGCTGCCTGCTGATGGTGCTGGGGCAAATCAGCACAGCCTGGCAAGGCGCAGCCTTGCTGGCCGTCACAGGCATGCTGGGTGGCTACTTGCAGGTCGCCATCTTTACGTGGATACAGCGGCGCGTGGCACCCGCCATGCTGGGCCGGGCCATGGCCCTGTTCATGGGCATCTTCCTGGGCTTGGCCCCCCTGTCGGCGGCGGCAACGGGCGCGCTGCTACGCCACCTGAGCGTGGGTGAGCTGTTCTGCAGCGGCGGCGCCCTGCTGCTGGCGGCAGCCGTGGCGGCGGCACTCTTCACCACCATCCCGCGCATCGCCGGAGCAGAAACGATTTGAACGAACAATAGCATAAATACAACATGGACAAGACACGACAAACAACATTGAAGGCACACTACCGGCAACAGCCACCGCCGCTGGGCATCATCGCCCTGCGGCACCTGCCCAGCGGACGGACCTTGCTCGAATGCAGCCGTAACGCGCCCGGCATGCTGAACCGGCACCGCTTCGAACTGAACCTGGGCAAACACCGCAATGCTCTGCTGCAGGCGGACTGGCGGCGCGACGGCGCGGCGGCCTTTTCCTGCGAGATCATCGACACCGTCAGGCTGCCCGACGATCCCGCCTTCGATGCGGATGCCGAGCTGGCCGCCCTGCTGGCCCTGCACCGCGCACAGTGGCTGGAACAGGGGCAGCCACTGTATTGAGCAGGTTTGCTTTACACTTGCGCACTCAAGCACTGCGCAGTCAACATAAAGAAAACCATGAACGATCACACTCCCCCGTCGCCGGACAGCGATGGCGCGCTGGACTTTTTCCTGCGCCTGGCGCGCGCCCAGGCACTCATCGTGCGCCGCTTCGACAGCGCCCTGGGCAATGTGCATGGTCTGAGCTTCAGCGACTATCAATTGCTGTATCAGCTGCAGCGCGCACCCGGTGCGCGCCTGCGCCGCATCGACTTGGCCGAACGCCTGGCGTTGACGGCCTCGGGCGTCACGCGCTCCTTGATGCCGCTGGAAAAAATCGGCTTGGTGGTGCGCCAGGCCGATGTGCGCGACGCGCGCGTGGGCTATGCCGTGCTGACTGCCGCCGGCCAGGAATTGCTGGGACATGCCAGCGCCACCGCGCATGCGGTGGGCCGCGAATTGCTGCAGGACGCCCCGGCAGAGCAGCTGGCAGCGCTATCGGCCATCCTGGGCAGGCTGGCCGGCTGACACCGCCAACCCCCGCCGCCGCTTACACGAGCGCCAGCTTGCGCAAGCGCCGTGTCGACTGCCAGTGTTCCACGCCCACTTCGGCGCGCACCGCCGCGCAGGCGGCCAGCAGCCTGGCGATGCCCGTCTCGTCGAGTCCCGCGTTGAGGGTCAGCCGCACGAGGGCGCGGTTCTTCGCCGTTGCCGGGGCGCAGAACATGGCGCCGTAAATGCCATGCCGCTCCAGCGCCTGGCGCAGGGCCAGGGTGGCCGGTTCGCCACCCGCTTCCAGCGCCACGATCTGTTCCGTGCCGTCGCTGACGTTGTAGCCGAGCGCGCTCAAACCCTCGCGCACCTGCACCGTGTGGCGCCGCAAAATGGCGCGGCGCGCGTCGGCGGCCATGATGAAATCGAGCGCCGCGTCCAGCCATGCCAGCTCGTGCGCCAGCAGGCAGGAGCTGAAGATGGCAGGACGCGATTCAGACAAGAAATATCCCTTGAAGCGGCTGGAACAACTGATGAAACCGGCGCGTCCCGCGAAGGCCTTGGCCAGCGACGCCGTGCGGAAATGCACGCGGTGGCCCAGGCCCCAGGCTTCCACCAGGCCCGCGCCTTGCGGACCATGCGTGCCCAGCGAGTGGGACTCGTCGACCACCACCACGCAGTCGCTGCGCTCGGCAATGTCCAGCAGTTCCAGCAGCGGCGCCAGGCTGCCGTTGGTACTGTACAGGGCATCGACGACGATCACGCCGCGGCCATGTTTTTCCACTTGCCGCCGCAGGTGCGCCATGTCATTGTGCAAGAAGGCGACGGCCTGGGCCTGCGCCGACAGCACGCCTTCCCACAGCGAGGCATGGGCCTGCATGTCCAGGTAGACGGGGATGCCGGGGCCGGCGATACACTGCAGCAAGCCGACATTGGCCGCCATGCCGGACTGCGCCAGAATGCCGTCCTCGCAGCCCATGAAGCGGGCCAGCCGGCTTTCCAGCCGATGCTGTTCGCTGCCTTCCTGCAAGTACACGGCCGACATCAGCATGCCGCCCGCGTTCGCCTGCAGGGAAGCCACCTGGGCCGCCACCAGCGCCGGCTCGGCGGCGATGGAAAGATAGTCATTACCCGCCAGAAAAATGGCATGGGCGGGTGTCGGTTGCCAGGCGTGGGGATGCTGGCCACCCAGCAGTTTTTCAATGCGCGTGACGTGATGCGCATCCATGCGCCGCACGATGTAGTCGGGCAGGCAATGTTCGGCGCGGGCGAAGGATGGGGCGTGCAGGCTGGTAGCGATAGTCATGGTTTTTCTCCTGGGGAAAGGTTTGCTGCGGATTAAAGCCTTGACCGTGTTGCCAACTCATCCATTGACGTATATCAATGTCCGGCGAGATAACCGTACAAGCAAGAAAAATTACGCGATGATAATGTTCTGAAGAGAATCAAGGCAGAGTCATGACGCAGCAATGGCAAGGAGGATGGACACACTGGCGCAGGCGCCTGCTCCATTCGCTGCTACATGAACGCGTGCCGCATGAAAACCTGGCCAGCCGCGTCGCCATGCTGGCCGCCGTGGGCACGGTGGCCATGCCGCTGTACTACCTGCTGTGGCAATTTTTTTTCCCACAAGCCTATGAAAACCTGACCCTGCGCCTGACGGGCGTGGGCATCTGCGTGGCCGGCTTGTTTGCGCGCCGCTTCTCGGTCCGCTGGCTGTCGCGCTACCTGCTGTTCGCGCTCAGCTACATCCTGCCCTTCTTCTTTACCTTCATGTTTCTGATGAATCACGCCTCGTCCATCTGGAGCCAGTCGCTGCTGATCGGCCTGGTGGTGCTGTTTCATTTCGACACGGGACTGGCCTGCCGCGCCTACCTGATCGGCACGGGTGCCGCCTGCTTGGCCGTCATCCTGCAAGGGGAAGGCGCCTACCTGCTGCAGCCTGAAGTGCTGCAGCAATTGCCCGTGCACTGGTTCACCATCGCCGCGCTGTCCGTGGTGAAAGTGGGCAGCAAAGTACTGGAACGGGAACGGCTGGCGGGCATGGCGGCCGGGCTCGGTTCCGTGGCGCACGAACTGCGCACGCCGCTGACCAGCGTGGAAGCGAATGTGCGGGGCATGCGCCGGCTGCTGCCGCAGCTGGCTGGCCAGGCGGACGACATACCGCCGCTGCAGGATGCCCTGTCGCGTATCCAGTTCGAAGTGCGCCACATGCAACACATGATCGACTTGTTCCTGATGAGCGCCAGTGCCGTGAACCGCAACCTGCAGCCCAGCCAGTCGCTCTCGATGCTGGCGATGGTGAACGCCGTGCTCAAACGCTACCCGTTTACCGGCAAGCTGCAGCGGGCCAGCGTCACGGTGGACGTGCGCACCGACTTCCAGTTCGCCGGCCAGGACGAACTGTGCGTGGTGATCCTGCTGAACCTGCTGAGAAATGCGCTGAAAGCCATCCAGCGGGCCGGCAAGGGCCGCGTGCGCATCATCATCGACGGCGCCCGCCCTGTGCCCAGGCTGCTGTTCATCGACACGGGCTGCGGCATCGCGCCGGCCCGCCTGCCGTTGATCTTCGAGCGTTTTTATTCCTATCCCGTGCATAACGGCAGCGGCATCGGCCTGGCACTGTGCCGGCAGATCGTCACCGCCTGGCAAGCGCGCATCCGCTGCGTATCGCGCGAGCATGCCTATGCGATCTTCATCCTGGAATTTCCCCAACCCCTGCCTGCCCGCTTCCAACCCTCTTCTCCCGCAAGGTGACGCATGCAACTGCCCGTCTACACCCATCCGACCCTGACCGTATTGATCGACGACAGCGATTCCTTCCTGAAAAGCCTGGCGTTCCAGCTCGATCCCGGCCTGGCGCGCAAGACTTTCCACGACACCAGCAGCGCGCTGCACTGGTTGCGCCACAGCACGCAACTGGGCGAAACGCCACTGCACGTCAATTTCGACACGCAAAACCTGCCGCCCGACCAGTGCAACGTGGCGCTCGATCTCGAACGCATCTGGCGCATCAGCGGCCAGGCGCAGCGCTTTGCCGTACCGTCCGTGCTGGTGGTCGATTATTCGATGCCGCAAATGAATGGCCTGGAATTCTGCCAGGCCGTGCGCGACTTGCCGTGCAAGAAGATTTTATTTACAGGGGCGGCCGATGAAAAAGTGGCCGTGACAGCCTTCAACCGGGGCTTGATCGACCGCTACATCAAGAAGAGCGACGACGATGCGCTCGATATCCTGGAACAGGAAATCCATGCCCTGCAACGCGAATTCTTCCTGCAGCAGTCGGACACCGTGCGCGACTTGCTATTGCTGCACGACTACAGTTTCCTGCAAGACGAAGCCCTGGCTACCGTCGTGCACGAGCTGTGCCGGCGCCATGGCTTCGTCGAGTTTTACATCTTTCCCAATCCCAGCGGCATCCTGTTCTTCACGCGCGATGGCCACGCCAAGCTGATGATCATCGAGACGGAACGCAGCCTGCACACGCAGTACGAAATGGCGCGCGACAGCGACGCACCGGAATCCTTGCTGCTGGCCCTGCTGGAAATGCGCGTGATCCCGTATTTTTCGGACGCCGACAGCGATGGCATGTATGCGGCGCACATCGGCGAAAACTGGTTCCGCTACTGCGCCGCGCCCACCATCTGCCTGGGCCGCGTGACATATTTCTGGGCCCTGTTCGACGTGCCGGCGCACCAGCTGGGGCAGCCAGTCATGTCCTACGCGCAATTTCTGCGCGCGGGCGCGGGCGACAGCGTCAACGCGTAGTTGGCAACTTAGCCTTCCCGCAGCGTTTGCAGCGGCGGATGTTTCAAGACATTGCGCAAGCCCAGCCAGCCGCCGGCGATCGCGCACAGGGCGCCGGCCAGCAGGCCGAAGGCCCACACGCCCGGCGCGAAGCTCCAGGCGAACTTGAACTGGTAGGTGGCCAGGGCCCAGCCCATGGCAGCCGCGCCCGTCGCCGCCAGCAAGCCGGCCAGCGCGCCGACGAGCGAAAATTCGATCAGCTGCGCCTGCGCCAGCTGGCGCCGCGTGGCGCCCAGCGCGCGCAGCAGGCCCGCTTCGCGCGTGCGCTCGTCCTGCGAGCCCATCAAGGCCGCATACAGCACCAGCAAGCCCGACGCCAGGGTAAAGGCGAAGAGGAATTCGACGGCCGTGACCACCTGGTCCAGCACGCCCTGAATTTGCTTGAGCACGCCACCCACGTCCACCACCGTCAGGTTCGGATAGTCGCGCAGCAAGGCATTGCCCAGGTCCGCCTGCGCGGGCGGCAGGTGGAAGGCCGTGATCCACGTCTGCGGCGTGTCCGCCATGGCGGCCGGGTTGATGATGACAAAGAAATTGACGCGCATCGAACCCCATTCCAGCTTGCGCAGGCTGGTAATGGCCGCTTCCACGGGCTGGCCGGCGATGTCGAAGCGCAGCTTGTCGCCCAGTTTCAGTTTCAATGTCTTGGCGATGCCCTCTTCCACCGATGCTTCTGCCGGCGCACCGGGCGCATTGCTGAACCATTTGCCGGCGACCAGCTTGTTTTCCTCCTGCATGCTGGCCATCGTCGACAGGTTGAATTCGCGGTCGGCCAGGCCTTTGGCGCGGTCGTCCTCGTAGGTGGTTTCCGTGATGGCGTTGCCATTCACGGCCACCAGGCGCCCGCGTATCATCGGATACAAAGGCGCATTGGCCACGCCGGCCTGCGCCAGGCGCGCGGCGATCGGGTCTTTTTGCTCGGGCAGGATATTGATCATGAAGCGGTTCGGCGCGTCCGGCGGCGTGGCATTGCGCCAGGCCACCATCAAGTCGCCGCGCACCATCGTCAGCAGCAGCAAGGCCATCAGGCCCAAGGCCAGCGACACCACCTGGATCACGGTGGCGCCCGGACGCCGCTGCAATGACGTGACGGCGAAGCGCCAGCCCTGATGGTTGAAAACGCCGCGCAAGGATTTCAGCGACTTGATGCCCAGCCAGCCGGCCAGGCCGAACAGCGCGAAGCCGCCCAGGAAGCCGGCCGCCGTCAGCAGCGCCAGTTTCACATCGCCCGCCTGCCACAAGAGCAGCACGACGAAGGCGGCGATGCCCAGGCCATACGTGGCCAGGGCCAGCGCCTGCGGCGGCTCCTGTTCGCGGCGGATCACCCGATTATGGGGAACATTGCGCAACTGCAAAATCGGCGGCAGGGCAAAGCCCAGTAGTAATAACATGCCGGTGGCCACGCCCTGCAGGGCGGGCAGCATGGAAACGGGCGGCAAATCGCTCTGCACCAGCTTGCCCAACAGCTCCAGCAGCACCAGGTGGCCGCCGAAGCCCACCATCACGCCGACCACGCTGCCGGCCAGGCCCACCAATAAAAACTCGATCACGTACATGGCCGTGACCTGGTTTTGCGTCAAGCCCAGGCAGCGCAGCATGGCGCAGGCATCCAGGTGGCGCAGCATGAAGCGGCGCGCCGCCATGGCCACGGCGACAGCGGCCAGCATGGCCGACAGCAAGCCGACCAGCGAAAGAAAACGGTCGGCGCGGTCCAAGGTCGATTGCATCTGCGGGCTGCCCGATTCCAGCGATTCGATGCGCACGCCCTTGATGGCCTGCGTCTTGATCTGGCTTTCCAGCCAGGCTTGATATTGCGCAAGCTCGGCCGCCTTGGCCGGCGACGCCGACAGCAGCAAGCGGTAAGACACGCGCGAGCCGTTCTGCACCAGCGCCGTGGCCGCCAGGTCGGACAGGGGCAGCATCACGCGCGGGGCGAAGTTCAAAAAGGAGGCGCCCCGGTCCGGTTCGCTGGCGATCAGTTGCGTGACCGTAAAGGCCTTGTCGCCCAGTGTCACGGTGTCGCCCAGCTTGGCGTTCAGGCTGGACAGAATTGCCGCATCGACCCACAGGGTGCCCGGCGCGGGCACCTGGCTGGTCGGCTGACCGACGGCATCCTGCGCCTCGCTGGTGCTGGTCGTGATTTTCAGCTTGCCGCGCTGCGGGTAGCCGGGCGAGACGGCCTTGATGGACGCCAGTTGCGAGCTCGATTGCTCGCCCGCTCCCGCCTGCGCCATGCTGGGGAAGGTCACCGTGTCGGCCAAAGTAAAACCGCGCTTCTGCGCTTCGGCGCGCCAGGCCGCATTGACGGGCTGGTCGGCGCTGATGACCAGGTCGGCCCCCAGCAACTGGTGCGCATCGCGGTTCAGGCCCGCACGCAGGCGGTCGACGAAGAAGCCCACGGCCGACAGGGCCGCCACGGCCACGATCAGCGCGACGAGCAAGAAACGCAGTTGCCCGGCGCGCCAGTCGCGGCCGGTCATTTTCAGGGAGAGGCGGAGCATGGGCGGCGGGTCTTTATAAACGTGGTTAGTGATGCGTTACTGCGCTATGCCGTGGGCGGCGGCGTGCTGCGCGAAATACGCATCGACGGTGGCGAGGAAGGCGTCTTTTTGCGCCTGCGGCAGGAAGGCGGCGATGAAACCGTTGCGCGCCAGGCGCTGCGCGTGGGACAGGCCCAGCGGCAAGGCATCGAAAATGGCGTCGAAATTGTCGTTCATGTAGCCGCCGAAGTAGGCGGGATCGTCCGAGTTCACCGTCACCAGCAGGCCGGCGTCGAGCAGTTGCACCAGGTTATGGTCATGCATCTGGTCAAACACGCGCAGCTTGGTGTTCGACAACGGGCAGACGGTCAGCGCGATTTGTTCGCGCGCCAGGCGGGCCGTCAGTTCCGCGTCTTCCAGGCAGCGCACGCCATGGTCGATGCGTTCGACGTGCAAGTCGTCGAGCGCCGTGCGGATGTAGGCCGGCGGACCTTCCTCGCCCGCGTGGGCCACCAGGTGCAGGCCCAGCTCGCGGCAACGGGCAAACACGCGCGAGAATTTCTCGGGCGGGTTGCCCACTTCCGAGGAATCGAGGCCGATGCCGATGAATTTGTCGCGGTGCGGCAAGGCGTCTGCCAGAGTGTCGAAGGCTTCTTCCTCGCTCAGGTGGCGCAGGAAACACAGGATCAGGGCCGCGCTGACGGGGCTGTCCTGGCAAGCGCGGTGAATACCATTCACAACATCAGCCATCGCCACGCCGCGCGCCGTGTGCGTTTGCGGGTCGAAGAAGATTTCCGTGTGCAGCACGTTATCGGCTTCGGCGCGGCGCAGATAGGCTTGCGTCATGTCATAGAAATCCTGCTCTTTCAAGAGCACGCTTGCGCCAGCGTAATAAATGTCGAGAAAAGACTGCAAATCCGTAAAAGCATAGGCGCTGCGCAAGTGTTCCACCGATTCATAGCCGAGCGGCACGCCATTGCGCGCTGCCAGTGCGAAAATCAGTTCTGGCTCCAGCGAGCCTTCGATATGGATATGCAGTTCGGCCTTCGGCATGCCGCGGACGATCGCGCGCAATTGGGGGTTCATCATGGGTGTTCCTTATAGGGTGACGATAAAAGTGCTGGCACGCGCACGCGCGGCGCGCAGGGCCATCAGACATGCAGGCATCTTAGCGCAAGATGGCCGGCCTCACCGGCGCCCGGCCGCCATGGCACTGGCAGCGGCGGCCGCATGGCCGGTACCGGCACGCGCTGGCGAATTGTCGTATGATGGTTTAAAAGGTACAAAAAAGTTCATTGAAATCGATGAAAAATTTGATGATTTATCCAATTAAATCAACAATTTACAAACAAGTATTAAGGATATGCTGACATATCTTTTGACTTCCTGATCCTTTAGAGCAATAATTAATTTCATGGGGTAAAGGTAGGTGCAATAAGCGCTATCAACAGTGAAAAAAAGCCGGCTGGCCACGTCAGCGCACGGCATCAAGCGCCAGTTTTTTGGTCCGGGCAATCCGGACTCGCAAAGACAGCCGGGCTTGAAACAACAATAAAAATCGGTACGGGGTACAGGAAAAGTTCAGACGGCAAGCCCAGGCGAGTGCCAGGCGGGCGGCCATGGTGACTGGCAGTACAGGTTTACATTAAAGGACATTGACATGACCATTTTTGATAACTATGCAGCACGCTACGAGCGCACCCGCGAAGAGGAAATGTCGCTCACCGAATACCTGGCCCTGTGCAAGAAGGACAAGCTGACCTATGCCAGCGCGCCCGAACGCATGCTGGCCGCCATCGGCGAACCGCAACTGGTCGATACGCGCAACGATACGCGCTTGTCGCGCATCTTCGCCAACAAGATCATCAAGATCTATCCCGCCTTCCGCGAGTTCTACGGCACCGAGGAAGTGATCGAGCAAGTCGTCTCGTATTTCCGCCACGCAGCGCAAGGCCTGGAAGAACGCAAGCAGATCCTGTATCTGCTGGGGCCGGTCGGCGGCGGCAAGTCGTCGATTGCGGAAAAACTCAAGGCGCTGATGGAGCACGTGCCCTTCTATTGCCTGAAAGGCTCGCCCGTCAACGAATCGCCGCTGGGCTTGTTCAACGAGGAAGAGGACGGCACCATCCTGGAAGAGGATTACGGCATCCCGCGCCGCTACCTGCGCAGCATCCCCAGCCCGTGGGCCGTCAAGCGCCTGCATGAATACAATGGCGACATCAACCAGTTCCGCGTCGTCAAGCGCTACCCGTCCGTGCTGAAACAGATCGCCATCTCGAAGACGGAGCCGGGCGATGAAAACAACCAGGATATTTCCTCGCTGGTGGGCAAGGTCGACATCCGCAAGCTGGAAGACTATGCGCAGGACGACCCGGACGCCTACAGCTATTCGGGCGGCCTGTGCCTGGCCAACCAGGGCTTGATGGAATTCGTGGAAATGTTCAAGGCCCCCATCAAGGTCCTGCACCCCTTGCTGACGGCCACGCAGGAAGGCAATTACAAGGGCACGGAAGGTTTTGGCGCGATTCCGTTCGACGGCATCATCCTGGCCCACTCGAACGAGTCGGAATGGAAGACCTTTAAAAACAACCGCAACAACGAGGCCTTCCTTGACCGCATCTATATCGTCAAGGTGCCGTACTGCCTGCGCGTGACCGATGAAATCAAGATTTACGACAAGCTGGTGGCCAATTCCTCGCTGGTCAAGGCCCCGTGCGCGCCCGGCACCCTGCGCATGATGGCGCAGTTCGCCATCCTGTCGCGCCTGAAAGACCCGGAAAACTCCAGCATTTTCTCGAAGATGCTCGTCTACGATGGCGAAAACCTCAAGGATACGGACCCGAAAGCCAAGTCCATGCACGAATACGTCGATTACGCGGGCGTGGACGAGGGCATGAACGGTCTGTCGACGCGTTTTGCCTTCAAGATCCTGTCAAAAGTGTTCAACTTTGACAATTCCGAAGTGGCCGCCAATCCCGTGCACTTATTATATGTACTGGAACAGCAGGTCGAGCGCGAGCAGTTCGCGCCGGAACTCGAACAGCGCTACTTCTCCTATATTAAAGAGCACCTGGCGCAGCGCTATGTGGAATTCATCGGCAAGGAGATCCAGACGGCTTACCTGGAAAGCTATTCGGAATACGGCCAGAACATTTTCGACCGCTATGTGACGTTTGCCGATTTCTGGATACAGGACCAGGAATACCGCGATCCGGACACGGGCGAAAGTTTCGACCGCGAATCGCTGAACAATGAACTGGAAAAGATCGAGAAGCCGGCGGGCATTTCCAATCCGAAGGACTTCCGCAATGAAATCGTGAACTTCGGGCTGCGCGCGCGGGCCTCGAATGGCGGCAAGAATCCTGCCTGGACCAGTTATGAAAAGTTCCGCACCGTGATCGAAAAGAAAATGTTTTCGAATACGGAGGAATTGCTGCCCGTGATTTCCTTCAATGCCAAGGCCAGCGCCGACGATGCCAACAAGCACGCCGACTTCGTGGCCCGCATGGTGGAAAAAGGCTATACGGCCAAGCAGGTACGCCTGTTATGCGAATGGTACTTGCGCGTACGCAAGTCATCCTAGCGCGGACAGCGGAGGCGCGCTCCCGCCCGGCGACTGGCGGGGCGCGCAAGACGAGAGGCAAGGAGGCACCCTTTGACATACCTCATCGACAGGCGCTTGCAAAGCAAGAATAAATCCGCCGTCAACCGCGAGCGTTTCCTGCGGCGTTACAAGGGCCAGATCAAGGATGCCGTGGGACGCGCCATCAAGGGGCGCTCGATCACGGACGTCGAGAATGGCGAGAAGGTCAGCATCCCCGTCAAGGACGTGGGCGAACCGTCGTTCGGCCACGCGCATGGCGGCGTGTGGGAAGTGGTCAATCCCGGCAACAAGGAATACCTGAAAGGCGACCAGATCGCCCGCCCGAAAGGCGGCGGTGGCGGCGGGCGGGGCAAGGCGGGCAACAGCGACGAGACGACGGAAGACGACTTCATCTTCGAATTGTCGCGCGAAGAATTCATGAATTATTTCTTCGAGGATTTGGAATTGCCGCACATGGTGAAAACCCAGTTGACGGCCACCACGGAATTCAAGAACCAGCGCGCCGGCTACAATATGTCGGGCACGCCATCGAACATCCATGTGCTGCGCTCCCTGCGCGGCGCGCTGGGGCGGCGCATCGCCGTGGGCGGCGGCGCCCGCAAGCAGCTGGCAAGGGCCGAGGAAGACCTGGCCGCCCTGCTGCACGAAGGCGCACCCGACAGCGACCCGCTGGTGGTGGAGCTGCGCCGCCTGATTCACCACCTGCATACGCGCTTGCTGGCGATCCCCTTCATCGACCCGTTCGACTTGCGCTACAGCAACCGCATCAAGGTGCCCAAGCCCATGACGCAAGCCGTCATGTTCTGCATCATGGACGTCTCCGGTTCCATGGACGAATCGCGCAAGGACACGGCCAAGCGCTTCTTCATCCTCTTATATCTGTTCCTCAAGCGCGCCTACGACAAGATCGAGGTCGTCTTCATCCGCCACCATACGGCGGCGGCGGAAGTGGACGAGCATGAATTCTTCAATTCGCGCGAATCGGGCGGCACCGTGGTGTCTTCCGCCCTGCACTTGCTCAATACCATCATCGACGAGCGCTATGGCGCCGGGCAATGGAACAGCTATGTGGCACAGGCGTCCGACGGCGACAACTGGGACAACGATTCCGTGCTGTGCCGCCAGTTGCTGATCACCACCATCATGCCCAAGGTGCAGTACTACACTTATGTCGAGATCACCGATGGCCCGCAGCAAAACCTGTGGGAGCAATATGCGGGCGTGCTCGACCATCATGCCCATTTCGCCATGCAAAAGATCGTCACGCCGGCCGATATCTACCCGGTCTTCCGCGAACTGTTCAAAAAACAGGTGAAATGATGAGTGCAGCCTTTGACCGCGCCAGCAACACCCCGGGCGAACCGTTCGTGCGCCTGCGCCACCCGAACGCCCTGCCCGAGCAATCGGAATGGACGTTCGAGCTGATCGAGCAAATCCACGAGGAAATCCGCCGCGTGGCGAAACAGTTCGGCCTCGATACCTATCCGAACCAGCTGGAAATCATCACGGCCGAGCAGATGATGGATGCCTACACCTCGGTCGGCATGCCCGTCTCTTACAACCACTGGTCGTTCGGCAAGCATTTTCTTTCCACCGAGAAAAGCTACAAGCGAGGCCAGATGGGCCTGGCCTACGAGATCGTCATCAACTCGAACCCGTGCATCGCCTATTTAATGGAGGAAAACAGCCTGACCATGCAGTCGCTGGTGATCGCGCATGCGGCCTATGGCCACAACTCCTTCTTCAAGGGCAACTATCTGTTCCGCGCCTGGACGGATGCCGATGCCATCATCGACTATATGGTGTTTGCCAAGAATTACATCGCCGAATGCGAGCAGCGCCATGGCGTCGATGCGGTGGAATTGCTGCTCGACTCTTGCCACGCCATCCAGAACTATGGCGTGGACCGCTACAAGCGCCCGGCGAAACTGTCGATGGCGAAGGAATATGCTCGCCAGAAAGAGCGCGAAGCGTATGTGCAGTCGCAGATCAACCAGCTGTGGCGCACCCTGCCCCGGCGTGAAGATGACGAGGACGAGGACGACCAGCGCAAGGCCGCCCCCCGCTTTCCGCCCGAACCCGAGGAAAACCTGCTGTACTTTATAGAGAAGTACGCGCCGCTGCTGGAACCGTGGCAGCGCGAGATGGTGCGCATCGTGCGCAAGATTTCCCAGTATTTCTATCCGCAGCGGCAAACCCAGGTGATGAACGAGGGTTGGGCCACCTTCTGGCATTACACGATATTGAACCAGTTATATGACGAAGGCGTGGTGGGCGACGGCTTCATGATGGAATTTCTGAAAAGCCATACCAACGTGGTCTATCAGCCGCCCATCGACAGCCCCTACTACAGTGGCATCAACCCGTATGCGCTGGGTTTTGCCATGATGAGCGACATCCGCCGCATCTGCGAGCATCCGACCGACGAAGACCGCGCCTGGTTCCCCGACATCGCCGGCAGCGACTGGCGCAAGAGCCTGGACTTTGCCATGCGCAATTTCAAGGATGAAAGCTTTATCGCTCAGTATTTGTCACCGCAGCTGATCCGCGAATTCCATTTCTTTGCCGTGCTCGACGACGACAAGAATGAAAAACTGGCCATTTCCGCCATCCACGACGATGCCGGCTACCGCTACGTGCGCCAGCAGCTGGCCGAACAGTACAACCTGGGCAACCGCGAGCCGAATATCCAGGTCTGGTCCGTCAATACGCGCGACGACCGCGCATTGACCCTGCGCCACACGCAATTCCTGCGCCGTCCGCTGAACCAGCAGGCCGCCGAAGTGCTCAAGCACGTGGCGCGGCTGTGGGGCTTCGATGTGCACCTTGATACGGTCGATCCGCAGGGCGTAGTCCTGGGCACCCTGAATTGCCGGCGCGAGAAGCGCAACCGGCGCGACGATGCGCCGGCACGGCCATAAGTGATCTTATTGATAATTATTTTGGCAAGAACATAAGCGCATGCTATGCCACCATAGGAATTCCATATGGCCTGGCAACGTCGAAACGGCCGCCAGGAACGTCTTTTTTGACCTGGGTGAAGTTCCTTTCGCACCCGATTGGTGCGCGCCCATGACTAAGTGGTCTGGTTCCGAGGCAAAATATTTCTCCTTGGAAATATTTTTCTCCAAATTTAGCGGTTTCCATATTCAATATCACGAAATATAATTCCGCCATATGGGCACATCGGAGAACTTAGCAGTGGTAGCCCAAAACGGCTGTAAAAAACCGATAAGACCGCCTTTTTTTATGTCCGAAAGCGTGCAAAGATGACATAAGCAAGTACGTTTTCAGGGCGCAAAAGCGCCAAAAATTTAACCGGTTTTAGGCGTTAAAAATCTGTGTAAAATAAAGAATTCGTATGTATAATTCGGCGACGTCCCGGATACGGCTGGAGCTTTGTGTCGTCATTTTGGGGTTCAGTTGCAAGACAAGAGATGGTATTTGGAGAAAGCAGGCATGAATTTTTCGAACGAGAAAAGTCCCAAGAACTACACAGGCATCACTGTCGTTGTCCTGCTGCACGTTCTCGCGGCTTACGGGATCGCGACGGGCTTGGGCAAGCGGTTGGTCACCAAAATGATGGAACCGGTTGAAACCAAGATTATCGAGGAAGTCAAACCGCCTCCACCGAAGGATCTTCCACCGCCACCACCGCCGCCAGAAATGAAGGCGCCACCGCCGCCATTCATTCCGCCAGTCGAGGTGAACGTGCAGCAGCCGCCACCACAGCAGAACGTGATTGCAAATGCGACTGCCGTGAAGCCAGCCACGAATGTATTGGCACCGCCAACGGCGCCTGCACAGCCTGCGCCAACTCCTGGACCAGCCAAATCGGTGCGTACACCGGCCGTGGTTGACTTCAGTGTCTGCGAAAAACCGGCTTATCCAAAGTCGTCGCAGCGCAATGAGGAAACCGGTGTAGTGACACTGTCGTTCCTGATCGGTGTAGACGGCAAGGTCGCTGATTCGAAGATCGTGAAGTCCAGCGGCTTCAGAGACCTCGACAAAGCCGCGGTGCAAGGTATCAGCCGCTGTACATTTAAGCCGGCAACAGTTGACGGCAAGCCGGAACAAGGCTGGCAGCAAATGCAATACGTTTGGTCGCTGGATTAAAACCCGAGATAGTTATCCCCTGTCTCACACTATGATTTCGTTGTCATTACGTTCAGCGATCTGTTATTTTTAATTTTGGAGGAAGCATGTTTAAGAATACCCGTTTGTCCGCATTTTTTGCCGCGGTTCTGTTGTCCGTCACCGCTACGACCGCTCTGGTAGCAGCACCGGCATTCGCTGACGCGCCAGCATCGGCTGCCGCTTCCGCTCCAGCGGCAGACGCAGCAGCAGCAGCACCAGCACCAGTTGCTGCTGACGCAGCAGCTCCAGCCGCTGACGCAGCCGCTCCAGCCAAAAGCGAAGAAGTCCACAATCCGTTCGGCCTGCAAGCAGTGTGGGAAGGCGGCTTCGTGCCACGCGCCACCCTGATCATCCTGGCCATCATGTCGATCGGCAGCTGGTACATCATCATTACCAAGCTGATGGATCAAATGAAGATCTTCAAGCAAGCGAAAGAAACCGCTGCCAAATTCTGGAAAGCGCCTTCGATCGCTGCTGGTTCGGCAACCCTGAGCGAAGGCTCGCCATTCCGCTTCATCGCTGAATCGGGCACCAAGGCAACCGCACACCATGACGGCGCCCTGCTGGAACAAATCGATCTGTCGACCTGGGTGACGATGTCGATCCAGCGCGCTTCGGACAAAGTGCAATCGCGTCTGCAAGATGGCCTGTCGTTCCTGGCTACCGTTGGTTCGACTGCACCGTTTATCGGTCTGTTCGGTACCGTTTGGGGTATTTACAACGCACTGACCGCTATCGGCATGACCGGTAATGCTTCGATCGATAAAGTGGCAGGTCCAGTTGGCGAAGCACTGATCATGACCGCTTTCGGTCTGCTGGTCGCTGTTCCTGCTGTTCTGGGTTACAACTGGTTGGTGCGTCGTAACAAAACCGCCATGGAAGATGTACGCTCGTTCAGCGCCGACGTTCACTCGGTACTGATCTCCGGCGCCATGTCGACCAGCGAAGCTGGCCGCGCAGCCGGCGCTAAAAAGATCGGATAAGAATCATGTCGATGTCCGTCGGCTCCGACAACGGAGATGAAGATCAAGTAATGTCAGAAATCAACACGACGCCGCTCGTCGACATCATGTTGGTTTTGCTGATCATTTTCTTGATCACCAGTCCGGTTGTCCTCAAATTGCAGAAAATCGATCTGCCGATCGAGGCCAACCAAGCCCTTCAAACCAAGCCAGAAAACGTCAACATTGTTGTTAACAAGGATGGCGAGATTTATCTGGGCCAGACGAAACTGAAAGACACGAACGAACTGTTCGATTATCTTAAAGTTGAAGCAGTGAAAGTACCGCAGCCGGAAGTACACGTTCGTGGCGACCAAGAAACACGCTACGAATCGATCGGCCGGGTTATTTACACGACCCAACGTGCCGGGATCCAGAAGGTCGGCTTCATCACCGAACCACCTGACAAGGGCTGATAGCGACTGACAGCGGCGTCCCGGCAACATGGAGACGCCACTGTCGGAAGCTGACCGGGCGGCAGTTTCGCCCGGTGCTTCGTTGGACTTCTTAAAGGAAACACTATGAGTATGAATGTCGGTTCGGGAAGCGCAGCAGGCGCGGATCCGGAACCAATGATGGAACTGAACATGACGCCCCTCATCGACGTGATGCTGGTGCTGATTATCATGTTGATCATCACGATTCCTAAGCAAAACCACTCGGTGAACTTGAACATGCCGGTCGGCACCCCGCCGCCACCGACAACCGAACCAGTGGTCGTCACGATCGATGTCGATTTTGACGGTACGGTCTTGTGGGACAATCAGGTCGTTCCTGACCGCGCTTCGCTGGAAGCCAAGCTGAGCAACGTTGCTGCGCAAGCAGATCAGCCGGAAGTGCATTTGCGTCCGAACAAGCTGGTGGAATACAAAGTCGTCGCCGGTGTGATGGCGTCGGCGCAGCGTCTGGGCGTAACCAAAATCGGTCTGGTCGGCAACGAGCAATTCCAGTAAGCTACAGCAATCAGGTTCTCTTTACATCCGAATAGGCAGGACTTCCTGCCTATTCGCTTTTTACTGAAAGACTTTCTCATGTCCAAGTTTCGTCTCGCTCATCTCGGCCTCGTCATGGCCGCTATCGGTTTTACCGCAGCAACTCCCGTAATCGGCCTGGGCTCGCTGGCATACGCCGCGGACACCGTGCGTGCCGAAGTGGGCAAGCCATTGCAAGAAGCGCAAAAACTCGCTAGCAGCGGCAAGAACAAGGAAGCGCTGGCCAAGCTGCGCGAAGCTGACAGCGTCGGCGGCAAGAGCGCCTTTGAAAGCTACCAGATCGAGCGCGTGCGCGCCTCGGCAGCTGCTGCCTCCGGCGATAACGGCACCGCCATCAAGGCTTTCGAAGCCGTCATCAATTCCGGCCGCCTGAGCGCCGCCGAAGCCCCCAAATTCACGCAAGCGCTGGCAGGCATGTACTACCGCGCCAAGGACTGGCCAAATACCATCACCTGGATCAAACGCTCGCTGAAAGACCGCGACGACGCGCAGATGCGCGATTTGCTCATCCAGACCTACTACGTCAGCGGCAACTACGCCGAAGCGGCCAAGGAACTGCAAGCACGTGGCGGCAACTCGGAAGCGAACCTGCAAATGCTGGCCAATATCCAGTTGAAGCAAAACGACAAGGGCGGCTATGTGGCCACCCTGGAAAAACTGGCCGGCAGCTATCCAAAGACCAGCTACTGGGCTGACCTGCTGAACCGCGTCTCGGGCAAACCTGGCTTCTCGCAGCGCCTGGCCCTGGATGTCCAGCGCCTGCGCCTGGCCAACGGCCTGTTCACCAAGCCATCCGAATACATGGAAATCAGCCAACTGGCCCTGCAAGCCGGCAATCCTGGCGAAGCTTTGACAATCATCGAGCAGGGCTACAAAAAAGGCGTGCTGGGTACCGGCGCCGATGCCCCGCGTCACCAGCGCCTGAAAGATCTGGCCCTGAAAACCCAGGCCGACCTGAAAGCCAGCGCCGCCAAGTCGGAAGCGGAATACGTCAAGAACAAGGACGCCGACGGCTTGAGCAAGCTGGGCTTTGCCCTGGTCTACGACGGCCAGGCAGAAAAGGGCCTGGGCCTGATGAATGACGCCGTGAAACTGGGCACCGGCAAGTACGCGGAAGAAGACAAGCTGCATCTGGGCATCGCTTACATGCACGCCGGCAAGAAATCCAATGCCACGACGGCCTTCAAGGCCGTCAAAGGCACGGATGGCGCTGCTGACCTGGCCCGTTACTGGACCCTCATGAACAAGTAATTGACATCGAACCCAGGCTACTGCGCGTCGCGCTTTGCGGCCTGTGATGCTCACCGTACTAGCGTACGGTTGCGCTTCTCGGCCACAAATCACTGCCGCTCGCTACACCTGGCTTCGACGTTGAGAGTGTAGTGTATCCATATTAAAGCGTTGCCAGCACACTTGCCGGCAACGCTTTTTATCATTTCAGCAGTGAAATTCGCCCTGTGCCTGCCCTGCCGGGTGTGCATCGCTGAAACAGTCCGTATAATCCCCCTTTTGGCACAGTTTTTCATCAGATTCCTATGAAGGTATTCCGCGGACTTCCCAATGCCCAGGCACGAGCGCCTTGCGCTCTGACCATCGGCAATTTTGACGGTGTCCACATCGGCCATCAAGCCTTGCTGGCGCGCGTGCGCGGCGCGGCGACCGAACTCGGCATTGAAGCTGCCGTGATGACGTTCGAACCGCACCCGCGCGAATTCTTTGCGCAGCGCGCAGGCGACCTGTCAAAGGCGCCGCAGCGCATCGCCAACCTGCGCGACAAGCTGCAATCGCTGGACGACGCCGGCATCGACAGAGTCGTCGTCGAGCACTTCAGCGCCCAGTTCGCCGCCTTGACGCCGCAGGAATTCACGGAAAAAGTCCTCGTCGACGGCTTGCACGTGAAATGGCTGATGGTCGGCGACGATTTCTGCTACGGCGCCCGGCGTGCCGGCGACGTCGCCATGCTGCAGGAAGCGGGCCGCCAGTACGGTTTCCATGTGGAAACCTTACCGACGGTGATGAATGGCAGCACGCGCATCTCCTCGTCCGCCGTGCGCCTGGCCCTGGCCGCCGGTGATTTTCCCCTGGCCACGCAGTTGCTGGGCCACCCTTATGCCATTTCCGGCCACGTCATCCACGGCCAGAAGCTGGGCCGCACCCTGGGTTTTCCCACCCTGAACCTGCGCGTGGCGCACCGTCCCGCCCTGTCCGGCGTGTTCATCGTGCAAGTACACGGCCTGGCGTCGCAGCCGCTGCCCGCCGTGGCCAGTCTGGGCGTGCGCCCTACCGTCGACGACAGCGGCCGCGTCTTGCTGGAAGTGCATCTGTTTGATTTCAATCAATCCTGTTACGGCAAGCTGGTCCGCGTGGAGTTTTTGGAAAAGCTGCGCGACGAAGAAAAGTATGACGACTTGCCCACCCTGACGGCCGCCATCGAGCGCGACTCGAACCAGGCGCGCGCCTATTTTGAGCAGCGCAGCGGCGCCATTACCGCCACCGACCGAATTTGACGCCGGCCAACTCCGCCGCCTGGCGGCACCTGCCGCCACAAACCCGCTGCAAAAAATATACTCCATACCATTAAAGAAGACTATGTCCGATCAAAACAAGCCAGCCACGCCCAAGCAGAACAAGAAGCCTGAAAGCAAATATCCGGTCAACATGACGGAGACCCCGTTCCCGATGCGCGGCGACATGGCCAAGCGCGAGCCGCAATGGGTACAGCAATGGCAAGACAAGAAAATTTACGAGCGCGTGCGCAAGGCTGCCGCCGGCCGTCCGAAATTCATCCTGCATGACGGCCCGCCGTACGCGAATGGCGACATCCACCTGGGCCACGCCGTCAACAAGATCCTGAAGGACATGGTCGTCAAGTCGCGCTCGCTGTCCGGCTTCGACGCGCCATATGTACCTGGCTGGGATTGCCACGGCATGCCGATCGAGATCCAGATCGAAAAACTGCACGGCAAAAACCTGCCGACGGCGGAAGTGCTGGAAAAGGCCCGCGCCTATGCAAATGTGCAGGTCGAGCGCCAGAAGAAGGATTTCATCCGCCTGGGCGTGCTGGGCGAGTGGGACAACCCGTATTTGACCATGGCGCACGGCAATGAAGCCGACGAATTGCGCGCGCTGGGCAAGTTGCTGGAAAAAGGCTATGTCTACCGCGGCCTGAAGCCCGTCAACTGGTGTTTCGACTGCCAGTCGGCGCTGGCCGAAGCGGAAGTGGAATACGCGGAAAAGCGCGATCCCGCCATCGACGTGGGATTCAAGTTCGCCGAACCGGAAAAACTGGCGGCTGCGTTCGACCTGCCATCGCTGCCGACGGAGAACGGTTTCATCGTCATCTGGACCACCACGCCGTGGACCATTCCGTCGAACCAGGCGCTAAACGTACACCCGGAAGTCAAATACGCGCTGGTGAAAACCGAGCGCGATGGCCAGCCATTGCTGCTGATCCTGGCGCAAGACCTGGTCGTGGCCAGCCTGGCGCGCTTCAAGCTTGATGGCACGACGATCGCCACCTGCGACGGTGCGGCCCTGGCCGGCATCAGCTTCCGCCACCCGCTGCATGCGGCGGACGCGTTCTATGACCGCTTGTCGCCGTTGTACCTGGCCGAATACGTGACCACGGAAAGCGGCACGGGCGTGGTGCACTCGGCGCCAGCCTACGGCCTGGACGACTTCATCTCGTGCAAAGCGCACGGCATGAAGGACGACGACATCATCAAGCCCGTCATGGGCGACGGCAAGTTCGCCTCCACCCTGCCCCTGTTCGGCGGCATGACCATCTGGGAAGCGTCGAAGCCGATCTGCAACGCCCTGCGCGAAGCGGGTGCGCTGTTCGAAGTCAAGATGTTCGACCACAGCTACATGCATTGCTGGCGCCATAAGACGCCGATCATCTACCGCGCCACGTCGCAGTGGTTCGCCGGCATGGACGTGACGCCGAAAGACGGCGGCGCGACCCTGCGCGAGACGGCATTGAAAGGCATCGCCGACACCGAGTTCTTCCCGGACTGGGGCCAGGCACGCCTGCACGGCATGATCGCCAACCGCCCTGACTGGACCTTGTCGCGCCAGCGCCAGTGGGGCGTGCCGATGGCCTTCATCGTGCACAAGGAAACGGGCGACCTGCATCCGCGCACGCCGGAATTGCTGGAGCAAGTGGCCAAGCTGATCGAAAAGAACGGCATCGAGGCATGGCAGGCGCTGGACTTGCAAGACCTGATCGGCGACGAAGCGGCCATCTACGCCAAGAACAAGGACACGCTGGACGTGTGGTTCGATTCCGGCGCCACGCACCAGACGGTGCTGGGCGGCCCGCAAGGCCACGGTTCGCACTCGACGCAGCTGCAATTCCCGGCCGACCTGTACCTGGAAGGCTCGGACCAGCATCGCGGCTGGTTCCACTCGTCCCTGCTGGTGTCGTCCATGCTGAACGGCCGTCCACCGTATAAAGCCCTGCTGACGCACGGTTTCACGGTCGATGGCGAAGGCAAGAAGATGTCGAAATCGCTGGGGAATACTTTGGCGCCGCAAAAGATCTCGGACACCCTGGGTGCGGACATCCTGCGCCTGTGGATCGCCTCGACCGACTACACGGGCGAACTGTCGATCTCCGACGAGATCCTGAAACGCGTGACCGAATCGTACCGCCGCATCCGCAACACCCTGCGCTTCCTGCTGGCCAATACCTCGGACTTCAACCCGGCCACAGACGCCGTGCCGGTGGCGGAGATGTTCGAGATCGACCGCTATGCGCTGGCCAACATGGCCTCGCTGCAGACGCAGATCGAGAACAACTACGCGCGCTACGAGTTCCACCCGGTAGTGTCGAAGCTGCAAACGTACTGCTCGGAAGACCTGGGCGGCTTCTACCTGGACATCCTGAAGGACCGTCTGTACACCTCGGGCCTGACGTCGCACGCGCGCCGTTCGGCGCAAACGGCCCTGTGGCACATCACGCAAAGCCTGCTGCGCCTGATGGCCCCGGCCCTGTCGTTCACGGCTGAAGAAGCCTGGGCCGTCTTCGCCGGCGCGGATGCGTATGCCGCCAGCGATGAGACCATCTTCACGCAAACCTGGTGGCAACTGCCGGAAGTGTCGGATGCGGCCGACCTGCTAGAGAAATACACGGCCTTGCGCGCCGTGCGCACGGACGTGACGAAGCAGCTGGAAGACTTGCGCACCTCGGGCGCCATCGGTTCCTCGCTGCAGGCGGAACTGACGATCAAGGCGGCGCCGATGAAGTACAAGCTGTTGGCCACCCTGGGCGACGACCTGAAATTCGTCTTCATCACCTCGCAGGCAACGGTGGCCGAAGTGGCCGACGAAGCGGCCGAAGAGGTGGTCGTGGCCGCGTCGACGGCGCCGAAATGCGAGCGCTGCTGGCACTACCGCAGCGACGTGGGCACGGATGCCGCGCACGCTACCCTGTGCGGCCGCTGCGTCAGCAACCTGTTTGGTGCGGGCGAGAAACGCCGCTTCGCATAAAAACGGTGCGGGACAGGTTCCCGCACCGCTTCCGACCGCCGCTGCCCGCAAGAGTAGCGGCGGCTTTATCTTCCCTGGAAAAATATGGCCACTAAAAACCGTTTTTCATCGAAATCGTCCTCCTCATCGTCGCTGGTGCCCTGGCTGGGCATTGCCGCCATCGTCATCCTGTTCGACCAGATCACCAAGATCACGATCCTGAAAACCTTCCGCTATGCGCAGGAGATGGTCATCACCTCGTATTTCAACCTGGTGCTCGCGTATAACAAGGGTGCCGCATTCAGCTTCCTGTCCGACCAGGGCGGCTGGCAGCGCTATTTCTTCACCGCCATCGCCCTCGCGGCGGCCATCTACATCATTTATCTGCTGAAAAAGCACGCCGGCCAGCGCATGTTCTGCTGGGCCCTGGCGCTGATCCTTGGCGGCGCGCTGGGCAACGCCATCGACCGCCTGATCTACGGCCATGTGGTCGACTTCCTCGATTTCCACTGGAAAAGCTGGGGCCACTTCCCCGCCTTCAACATCGCCGACAGCGCCATCTGCATCGGTGCGGCCCTGTTCATCATCGATGAACTGCGTCGGGTAAACAAATAAACAAGCGGGAGAACGGCATGGAATTGTCCGGCAAAAAAATCGTCCTGGGACTTTCGGGCGGCGTCGCCTGCTACAAGGCGGCGGAACTGTGCCGCGCGCTGACCAAGTCTGGCGCCTCGGTGCAGGTGGTGATGACGGATGCGGCCAGCCACTTCATCACGGCAGTCACGATGCAGGCCCTCTCGGGTCACCCCGTGCACACCAGCCAGTGGGATGCGCGCATCGATAACAACATGGCGCATATCGATTTGACGCGCCATGCCGACGCCATCCTGATCGCACCGTGTTCGGCCGACTTCCTGCGCAAGCTGGCCCATGGCGTGTGCGACGACCTGCTGTCGACCCTGTGCCTGGCCCGTCCCTCCCACCTGCCTTTGCTGGTGGCGCCTGCCATGAACGTGGAAATGTGGCAGAAC
The DNA here is from genome assembly GCF_051380895.1 of Janthinobacterium breve. NCBI lineage: Bacteria > Pseudomonadati > Pseudomonadota > Betaproteobacteria > Burkholderiales > Oxalobacteraceae > Janthinobacterium > Janthinobacterium breve. The sequence goes on from NZ_JBNYXY010000003.1 coordinate 240,428, forward strand.
CCCGCCACGCAGCGCAATGTGCAGCAGCTGCGCGACGACGGCATCAAGCTGTTTGGCCCGGCCGCCGGCGAACAGGCGTGCGGCGAAGTGGGACTGGGCCGCATGCTGGAACCGGAGCAGCTCTTGACGGAGCTGATCGCCGCCTTCCAGCCGAAAGTCCTGGCGGGCAAGCGCGTACTGGTCACGGCAGGCCCTACTTTTGAGGCCATCGATCCCGTGCGCGGCATCACCAATCTGTCCTCGGGCAAGATGGGCTATGCGGTGGCGCGCGCGGCGCGCGAAGCGGGTGCCGAGGTGCTGCTCATTTCCGGTCCGACAGCCCTCGACGCGCCATTCGGCGTGCGCCGCATCGATGTGCAAAGCGCGCAGCAGATGCATGACGCGGTACTGGCCCACGTCGACGGCCAGCACGTCTTCGTCGCCGTGGCCGCCGTGGCCGACTGGCGCGTCGCCAACGCCAGCGAACAGAAGATGAAGAAGCAGGCCGACGGCTCCGTGCCCGAACTGCAGTTCGCACAAAATCCCGATATTTTGGCCACCGTGGCGGCACGCACCAACCTGGCCGGCTATCCCTACTGCGTGGGCTTTGCCGCCGAATCGGAAAACCTGGTGGAATTCGGCTCGATCAAGCGCGAGAAAAAAGGCATTCCCTTGCTGGTTGGCAATATCGGCCAGAACACCTTCGGCCAGGACGACAACACCATCATCCTGTTCGATGAAGAAGGCCATACCGTTCTGCCGCGTGCCTCGAAACTGAACCTGGCGCGCCAGCTGATTTCGGAAATCTCGAAGCGAATCGCCAAGAATTCACTGCTCAAATAACCCTTTATACGACTTAGCTTAGTAAATCAGATTCATGAAAAATATCGATATCAAGATCCTCGACGCCCGCATGCAAGAACTGTTGCCGGCCTACGCCACGCCCGGCAGCGCGGGACTGGACCTGCGCGCCTGCATAGCCGAGGCCATCACCATCGAAGCGGGCCAGACGGTGCTCATTCCCACCGGCCTGGCGATCCACATCGGCGACCCGTCGTATGCGGCCATGATTTTGCCGCGCAGCGGCATGGGCCACAAAAACGGCATCGTTTTGGGGAATCTGGTAGGCTTGATCGACTCCGATTACCAGGGTCAGCTGATGGTATCAACCTGGAACCGGGGCCAGAGCGCATTCACGCTCAACCCCATGGAACGCCTGGCGCAACTGATTATCGTGCCGGTGCTGCAAGTGGGCTTTAACGTCGTCGAGGAATTCGGCGACAGCGAACGCGGTGTTGGCGGTTTCGGCAGCACCGGCAAACATTAAGGATTTTCTTATGCCAGGCTTCCGCCATCTGATCCCAGCCACGACTTCGCTGCGCCATCTGGCCTCGCCACTGCTGGTGGCTTGCGTTGCCCTACTCTCTGCCTGCACCACGCCGACGACGAATGTCAGCGGCCCGTTCAACGTCGTGCCGGCGCCCGATGCGCCTGCGCCGACGGCGCAGCAAAAGGCGGCGCAGGAAGAACTGGTGAAAATGGTGGCGCTGCAGGACCGCCTGTCGAAAGTTTCGGCGCCCCTGCTGATCAACAATGCGGACTTGTGCAAGACCTATGCGCGCAACCTGCTGGGCTTCACGGCGCAGAATAAGTATTCCTACCCTGGCATCTATGCCGACGCGGCGCAGGCTGCGCTCGGCTATGGCGAACAGATGCAGGTCTCGGGCGTCTTGCCTGGCAGCGGCGCCGCGCGCGCCGGCTTGCGCAAGGGCGACGGCTTGCTGGCCGCCGAAGGCAAGCCGCTGCCGTCCGGTCCCAAGGCCGAAGGTCCGTTCGGCGCCATCGTCGGTCCGCTGGCATCGAAAAGTGCCAGCCTGAACATGACCATCGCCCGCGACGGCCAGCAACAGGACCTGAAGATTCCCGTCACGCGCGCCTGCGCCTTCCGCGTCGCCCTGGGCAATGCGGACAATATCAACGCGTATTCGGACGGCACGCGCATCATGCTCACGCGCGGCATGGTCAATGCGGCGCAAAACGACGAAGGCATTGCCTTCGTCATCGCCCGCGAAATGGCGCACAACATTCTCGATCACCCGCGCAGCCAGCGCACGGCGGGTACGGCCGGCAGCATCATCGACAGCCTGGGCGCCGTGCAGCCCGACGTCTCGATGCTGACGGGCGCCGCCGGCATCAAGGCCATGCCGCAGGAACTCGACGTGCAAGCCGACACCCTGGCCATCTACCTGCTGGCGCGCGCCGGCTACAATGTCGACAACGCCGCCCGCTTCTGGCAACGCCTGGCCACGCAAGTGCCGGCCACGGTGGCCAACGGCTACACGGCCCTGCATCCGGGCACCAACTCGCGCATGGCAGCCATCAACCGCGCCGTGACGGACGTGCGCGCCAAGCAGGCGGCAAAAAAACCGCTCAAGCCTTAAATGCCAAAGGCGCCTGCTGCAGCAGGTTTGCTCAGGCGCCGGGGAAATTCGGGAAATAGGTGCCCATGATCCAGGTCAGGGCACCGCAGAACACCACGGCTAAAAACAGCACAATGAGGAGCTTGCCGAACTTGGGAATACCCTCTTCTTGCGTCTTGACTTCATTTGACATGAAAATTCTCCGCAGGGTGGTGGAACGGGTAGTATATCCACAATCTTGAATACTATTCCATACTTTGCCGCAAACATGCGGCATGCAACTCTCGCGGCCCATGGACAGCATCGACCTTGAAGTTCTGAAAACCAGCGCCGCCTGGCTTGCCGCCGGCCACCGCTGCGAACTCGTCACCGTCATCAAGACCTGGGGCTCCAGCCCCCGTCCAGTGGGCGCCACCCTGGCCATCTGCGACGATGGCACGGTGGTCGGTTCCGTTTCCGGCGGCTGCATCGAGGATGACCTGATCGACACCGTCCGCATGCACGGCATCGTGCGCACACAGCCCGACATCGTCAGCTACGGCATCAGCGCCGACGAGGCGCACCGCTTCGGCCTGCCCTGCGGCGGCACCATCGAACTGGCCATCGAACCGCTGCATGCGGGCAGCGGCGTGGCCGAACTGCTGGCGCGCCTGGAAGCGCATGAACTGGTCGAACGCCGGCTCGACCTGCACAGCGGCGCCGTCACCCTGCACACCGCCGTACCGGGCGCCGTGCTGACCCTGGAAGGCGCGGTACTCACCACGCAGCATGGCCCGCGCTGGCGCTTGCTGATCATCGGCGCCAGCCAGTTGTCGCGCTTCGTGGCGCAAATCGCCATGGCCATGGATTACCACGTCATCGTCTGCGACCCGCGCGAGGAATACCGGGGCGGCTGGAATGTGCCGGGCGTGCCGCTGCTGCACGCCATGCCCGACGATCTGGTGCTGGAATTAAAGCTCGACAGCCGCAGCGCCGTCGTCGCCCTGACGCACGATCCCAAGCTCGACGACCTGGCCCTGATGGAAGCACTGAAGTCGCCCGCCTTTTACGTGGGCGCCATTGGCTCGCGCGCCAACAATGCCAAGCGCCGCGAGCGGCTGCTGCAGTTCGACGTCAGCGCGGAACAGCTGGCGCGCCTGCACGGCCCCATCGGCCTGTACATCGGCAGCAAGACGCCGGCCGAAATCGCCATTTCCATCCTGGCCGAACTGACGGCCGTGAAAAACGGCGTGCCCGACGCACTGCAGATCCAGCACGCGGCGGCCCTGAGCCCGCCCAGCACCGACATCTGCGCGCGTTAAAGACAAAAGCAAGAAACGCGGTGCGCCCGCGTCGCCTCCCTGATACCGTCCCTGACTTTGGCCCACCATGACCCTGCTGCACTGGACTCTCCCCCTGCCCGCCGGCTACCGCCGCGACGACGTCATCGCCTTCCACAGCCGCGATGTGGAAGGCGTGGCGGAACAGGTCACCGCGGCAGGCTTGCGCAAGGGCATCCTGCTTGCCGGCGTGACTGTCGTGCTGGACGTGGCCTTCACGGACGCTGCGGCCATCTGCCGCGCCGAGATCGACGACAATGACAATCCCGTCGCCGATCTTCAAACGCGCCTGCACGGCGCCCTGCTGAACATCCTCGGCCTGCGCATCGACCCGCAGCCATTCGCGTACCTAGCCGCCAACGACCCGTTGCTGGCGCCTTTGATCCGCGTCAATCCGGGCTTGCGCATCGTGCAATCGGCCAGTCCCTTCGAGGCGCTGACCTGGGCCATCATCGGACAGCAGATCAACCTGTCGTTCGCCATTTCGCTGCGCCGCACCTTTATCTTGCAGGCGGGGCGCCAGCACGGCAGCGGTTTGTGGTGCTACCCGGAGGCGCGCGACGTGGCACGCCTGGCTGTCGAGGACTTGACCAGCCGTAAATTCTCGCGCGCCAAGGCGGAAACCGTACTGCGCCTGGCGCGCCTAGTCGACGAGGGCGCATTGTCGCTGGAGCTGCCTCCCTCCGGCGACGTGGCGGCCATTTCGCAGGCGCTGCTGGCCGTAAAGGGCATCGGCCCCTGGACCGTCAACTACGCGCTGTTGCGCGGCTACGGTTACGCCGACTGCTCGCTGCATGGCGACGTGGCCATCCGCGCCGCCCTGCAAAAGCTGCTGGGCGAAGACACGAAACCTGACCTGGCGCGCACGGAGCAGTGGCTGCGCCAGTATGCGCCGCACCGCACCATGGCCGCCGCCCACCTGTGGGCCAGCCTGCATGCGCCGGAAAAAAATAATTCGCCAGAGCGGGAATAAACGGCGGACGGCCAACGTCTATCCCTTGCAAGCCCTCAAAACCTCAAGGAGACCATCATGCGCTTTACCGCTATCGCTACCCTCGCCACCCTGTTATCCGCCCCGCTGGCCTTCGCCGCCGACGTCATGCCCGCCAACGGCATGCTGGTCAACGCCAGCGGCATGACCGTATATGTGTTCGACAAGGATGTCGCCGACAGCGGCAAGAGCGCCTGCAGCGGCGGCTGCCTGGTCGCCTGGCCCGCCGTCATCGCCACCGACGCGGCGCCCGCCGCCCCGTATGGCAGCATCAAGCGCGAAGACAACGGCGCCATGCAGCTGACCTACAAGGGCAAGCCCCTGTACCTGTACAAGGAAGACAAGAAGCCGGGCGACGTGGCCGGCGACAATTTCAAGAACGTGTGGCACATCGTCAAGCCGTAAGCAGCCCTTCCCGCCCCGACGATGACCACGCCAGAGGACAGCCGCCAGCTGCAAGCCTGCCTGCCCGGCCTGCGCCGCTATGCGCGCGCGCTGGTGGGCGGACTGCATGCGGATGACATGGTGCAGGACACCGTGGAGCGGGCTTGGCGCAGGCTGGATCAATGGCAGCGGGGCAGCGAAATGCGGCCCTGGCTGTTCTCCATCATGCACAACCTGCACGTGGATCAGCTGCGCCGCCCCGGCCTGGCACTGCAGGAGCTGGACGACGACGCCGTGCTGCCCGCCCCGGAGCGCGCGCCGGGGCAAGCCATCGCCATCGGCGAAATGGATGCGGCGCTGGCCAGCCTGCCGCTGGGGCAGCGCGAAGTGATCCTGCTTGTCGCGCTCGAACAAATGCCGTACGAGCAGGTGGCGGCCACGCTGGATATCCCCGTCGGCACCGTGATGTCGCGCCTGTCACGGGGGCGCGACAAACTGCGCACCCTGCTCGATGGCAGCCCTGCCGGCAGCCAGGGCAGCGGCCCTCCCACCCTGAAAGTCGTGAAATGACAATGCCAGCCATCAGCGAAGCGCAATTGCATGCCCTAGCCGACGACGTCTTGCCGGAAGAGCAGCGCGCGGCCATCGATGCCTACCTGCGCGCGCATCCGCAAGACGCTGCCAGGGTCGCTGCCTGGCGCGAGCAAAACCGGCAATTGCGCGCCCTGTTCGATCCGCTGCAGCAGGAAGCCGTGCCGCCTGCGCTGCTGCAGGCGGCGGCCCCGCTGGCCGCCAACCATGGCTGGTACCGCCCCGCCATGCAGGCAGCAGCGGCCGTCGTGCTGGTGTTCGCCGGCGGCATGGGCGGCTGGCTGCTGCGCGGCGACGCCGGCGATATGCGGGCTGCCAGCGCCAGCCCCCTGGCCCTGGCGCGCAGTGCCGCCATCGCCCATGCCGTCTACACGCCCGAAGTGCGCCACCCCGTGGAAGTGGGGGTCGAACAAGAGGCCCACCTGGTGCAATGGCTGTCGAAACGCCTGGGCAGCACATTGCAGCCACCCGTGCTGTCGCCGCTCGGCTATCACCTGATCGGCGGACGGCTGCTGCCCGGCGATGGCGATGGCCCCGTGGCACAGTTCATGTACGAAGAGGGCACTGGCAAGCGCCTGACCCTGTACGTGGCCAAGGAACGGGCAGGCAGACAGGAAACGGCATTCCGCTACACGCAGGAAAAGGACCTGGGCGTGTTTTACTGGATCGATGGCCAGATGGGCTACGCCCTCTCGGCCAGGCTGCCGAAAGCCGAGTTGGGCAAGATCGCCGACGCCGTGTATGCACAGCTGGAGGTACATCGCTGAGCCACGGATAGCCGCTCGCGTCTGGACGTCAGCTGAGCGCGCGCCTCAGTTCCGCATAGGCGTCGACCAGCCTCTCCTTTGAATAGCCGCGATTGAGTCCGCTCGGATTGGGCAGTATCCACACGCGCGCGCCGCCGAAGCGTTCGGGTTGTTCGCCCCAGTCCACCTGACGTTTTCCCGTCATCGCCGCATAGGCGGCCTTGCCAAGGAAGGCGATCCACTGCGGCTGCGCACATGCCAGTTTGTGCAGCAGGCCCGCCGCCGCCTGCGCGAATTCCTCCGCCCCTACCTGATCCGCGCGGTTTGTCGGGCGCCCGACGGCCGCCGTCAAACCCAGCCCAAAATCGAGCACGCTGGCATCGTCTTGCGGCGCCACCAAATGCGGCGTGAAGCCGGCCAGGTGCAATACGGGCCAGAAACGGTTGCCGCGGCCGAGAAAATGGTGGCCGGCCGCCGCCGCGTCCACACCGGGATTGAGGCCGCAAAAAACCACTTGCAAGCCGGGAGCCAGGAGGTCGGGCAAGCCTTGCGCCAGTGTGATGTGTGTCATGGAAAACTCCCAATACCAGGAGCCGCAGTATAGAAGAACTTGCGCAGACATGTGCTGGCCTGCCGCCATCGGCTGCCATGCCCTGCAACACATGGCGGCTGGTGCTACCATCTGCCACTGATGAGCTAATCCCTGCGACGGATGGCCGTCACGCTTCCCCGTACCATCCTACTCCGAGGAATAAACATGACGACCCTGACCATCAATGGCAAGCGGCACGACCTTGCACTGCCTGAAGACACGCCCCTGCTGTGGGCCTTGCGCGACGAGCTGGGCATGACCGGCACCAAATTCGGCTGCGGCATGGCCCTGTGCGGCGCCTGCACCGTGCACCTCGATGGCGACGCCATCCGCTCCTGCGTGACGCCCGTATCGGCCGCCGCCGGCAAGAAAATCACCACCATCGAAGCGGTGGGCGAAGACAAGGTAGGCCTTGCGCTACAGCAAGCCTGGCAAGAACACGGCGTGCCACAATGCGGCTATTGCCAGGCTGGCCAGATCATGTCGGCCACGGCCCTGCTGCACAAGACGCCGGCGCCGAACGACCGGCAGATCCGCGAAGCGATGAGCGGCAATATCTGCCGCTGCGGCACCTACACACGCATCCACGCGGCCATCAGGCAGGCCGCGACCAGCATCAACGCGAAAGGAGCTGCCAAATGAGCATCCTTGAAAACATCCCCGCCCCCTCCCCCACTTCGCCTGCGCGGCGCAACTGGCTCAAGGCCGCCGGCGCGCTGGCCGGTTTGAGCCTGGTGGCCGGCCCTTCCGGCCTGGTGATGGCGGCCGACGCCGTCAAATACGGCGGCGACAAGATGGCCGGCGGCGTGGTCGACGACACCCTCGTATTCCTGTCGATCAACGCCGACGGCATCGTCACCATCGTGGCGCACCGCTCCGAAATGGGCCAGGGCATCCGCACCAGCCTGCCCATGGTGGCGGCCGACGAACTGGGCGCCGACTGGGCGCAGGTGCGCGTGCAGCAGGCGCCCGCCGACGAAGCGCGCTACGGCAGCCAGGATACGGACGGCTCGCGCAGCATGCGCCACTCGTTTCGCGCCATGCGCCACGTGGGCGCCACGGCGCGTTTGATGCTGGAAACGGCGGCCGCCGTGCGCTGGGACGTGCCCGTGACGGAAGTGAAAGCCGTCAACCATGCGGTCGTGCACACGTCCAGCGGGCGCTCGCTGTCGTTCGGCGCCCTGGCCTTGGAAGCGGCCAAACTGCCGGTGCCGCCGCGCGCGCGCATCAGCCTGAAAACTGCCGGTGAGCTGCGCTACATCGGGCAAACCAGCACGCGCGGCATCGACCTGCATGACATCGTCACCGGCAACACCCACTTCGGCATCGACACGCGCCTCGACGGCATGGCGTATGCCGTCATCGCCAGGCCGCCCGTGTTTGGCGGCAAGCTGAAAAGCGTGGACAAGACGGCGGCCCTGAAGGTGCCCGGCGTGCTGCGCATCGTCGAACTGGCGGGCAGTCCGCCGCCGGCCATGTTCAATCCGCTGGGCGGCGTGGCCGTCATCGCCAGCAACACCTGGGCCGCCATCAAGGGCCGCGAAGCGCTGGTGCTGGAATGGGAAGATGGCCCGAACGGGGGCTACGATTCGAAGGCTTTCCGCAAGACGCTGGAAGCGGCCGTGCGCCAGCCGGCCAACCCGGCGCGCGACCAGGGCAAGACGGTGGCCACCCTGGCCGCCGCTCCCGCCGCGCGCAAATTCAGTGCTGAGTATTATCTGCCCCACCTGGCCCACGCCACCATGGAACCGCCCGCCGCCACCGTGCGCATCGCCGACGGCAAGGCCGAAGTGTGGGCCTGCGTGCAGGCGCCGCAAGCGACGCGCAGCAACGTGGCCAAGGCTCTGGGTCTGGCGTACGACGACGTGACCGTCCACGTGACCCTGCTCGGCGGCGGCTTCGGGCGCAAATCGAAGCCCGATTTCGCCGTCGAGGCGGCGCTGCTGTCGAAAGCCATGGATGGCGCGCCCGTCAAGCTGACGTGGACGCGCGACGACGACCTGCAGCACGACTACCTGCACACGGTGTCCGTCGAACGGCTGGAAGCGTCGCTCGACGCGAAAGGCATGCCGACGGCCTGGCTGCACCGCACGGCCGCGCCCACCATCACCTCGACCTTTGCCGCCGGCGCGAACAAGCAGGCGCCGTTCGAGCTGGGCATGTCGGCCATCAACGTACCGTATGCGATTGCGAACATCCGCGTCGAAGTGCCGGAAGTGCCGGCCCACACGCGTATCGGCTGGTTCCGTTCAGTCTCGAACATCCCGCACGCGTTTGCCATCCAGTCGTTCACTGCCGAACTGGCGCATGCGGCGAAAAAAGATCATCGCGACTACCTGCTGGCACTGCTGGGCCCTGCGCGCAAGATCAACCCGGCCGACCTGTCGGATGGCTGGAACTATGGCGAAGACCCGGCGAAGTATCCGGTCGACATCGGCCGCATGCGCCACGTGATCGAGCTGGCGACAGCCAAGGCGGGCTGGGGCCGCAAGCTGCCCAAGGGCCGGGGATTGGGCCTGGCCGTGTCCTACAGCTTTGTCACTTATGTGGCGGCCGTGATCGAGGTGGAGATCAACGCGGCCGGTGAAGTCATCGTGCCCAGGGTCGATATCGCCATGGATTGCGGACCGCAGATCAACCCGGACCGCGTGCGCTCGCAAATCGAAGGCGCTTGCATCATGGGCCTGTCCCTGGCCATGAGCGGCGAAATCAGTTTTAAAAATGGCAGGGTCGAGCAAAGCAATTTCCACGACTATGCCGTGCTGCGGGCCGCCGATGCGCCGCACGTCATCCACACGCACCTGGTGCCCGGTACCCTGGACATGGAACTGGGCGGCGTGGGCGAGCCGGCCACGCCGCCCATCGCGCCGGCCCTGTGCAACGCCATCTTCGCCGCCACGGGCAAGCGCATCCGCGCCCTGCCCGTGGGCATGCAGTTGGCGAAGAAAGCCTAGGACCTAGGCGCGCCGCGCGGCAGGCAACTGCAACAGCAACGCTGCGGCGGCGACAAAGGCGGCGCTGGCCGCCAGCAGCCACATGGGCCAGCAGCAGGCCGCCCATGGCGGCGCCGATGGCGCTGCCCAGGTACAGCGCCGATTCGTTGAGGGCGATGGCCAGGTTGCCGTCGCCCTGCCGTGCGCGCACGGCCAGCAACTGCTGGTTCTGCGGCACTTGCAGGGCCCAGCCAGCCGCACCCCACAGCGCGATCGGCGCCAGCATCAGCCACGCCGACCAGCCGGCAGCCAGCGGCAGCGCGCACAAGGCCATCGCCAGCAACAACAAGAGAAACAAGGTCAGTTTCGGCGCCGCCACCTTGTCCGCCCATGGTCCGACCAATACGCTGCCCGCGATGCCGCCCACGCCCCACGCCCACAGGAAGGGCGTGGCGGAAATCGCTGCGCCCTGCGCGGACCATGCCAGCAGCGGCGCGATAAACGTGTACATGCCCAGGCTGGCAATTGCCGCCAGCAAGGACACCAGCAAGATGGCCAGCTTGCGGCGCAGCGACATGGCCGGTGCGGCCGATGCTGGTAGGGCGGGCAGCTTCCACAGCAAGCCCGCCAGCGCCAGCGCACCGAGGAGGGCGACCAGCCACAGGGCCGCCGTCCAGCCCAGCTGCTGCGCCAGCAACAGGCTCAATGGCACGCCCAGCACCGTGCCGCCAGCCATGCCGCCCATGATCACGCCGATGGCCTTGCCCCGCTGCTGCTGCGCCGACACGCCGGCCGCCGCCGCGATGCCCAGCGCCAGATAGACACCGGCCCCGATGCCGGCGATGGCGCGCCATGCCAGCAAACTGCCCAAACCGGGCGCCAGCGCGCTGGCCCCGTTCGCCAGCACGAACACGGCCAGGGCGGTCAACAGGCCGGCACGCTGCGCGCGCGCCGGTAGCAAGGCCACGGCCAGGGGCGAGCCGAGGCCATAAGCCAAAGTAAACGCCGTCACCAATTGCGCGGCCATCGCCAGGGAGACAGAAAATGCACTGGCGATCATCGGCATCAAGCCCGCCGTCACATACGACGCCATGCCCAGCGCGAACGCGCCCACGGCGATCAGGTAGACGGTGGCAGGCAACGCGGTGGCGGCAGGCGCTGCGGCACTGGAAGAAGAATAGTCAGACATGGGTAAGCTTTCGGGAAGAAAGAACGCATTCTGGAATACAATATAAACAATTACAATTTAACTGTTTATGCTATTACTGATAGCAACAGGCTCACAGGAAAGACAGCACCATGCGCACTTTGGCCCGCACCCGCCACGAACTGGCCGCCTACCTGCAGGCGCGGCGCGCGCGCCTGTCGCCCGAGGACGTGGGCCTGCCCGGCGGCGGGCGGCGCAGGACGCCGGGACTGCGCCGCGAAGAAGTGGCGGCGCTGGCCGGCGTGGGGCTGACCTGGTACACCTGGCTGGAACAGGGGCGCGACATCGGCGTCTCCAGCGCCTTTCTTGACAAGCTGGCCGAAGTGCTGAAACTGGACGGGGGCGAACGGCGCCACCTGTTCCTGCTGGCCCATGCGCGTCCGCCAGCCGAAGAGGGCAAGACGTATTGCGTGGTGCCGCCGCCGGTGCGCCGATTGATGCACGAACTGGCGCATCCGGCCTATGTGCTCAACTTGCGCTGGGACGTGCTGGCGTTCAACGGGGCAGCGGACGCCCTGTTCGGCTTCGGCGTGCATGCTGCCGCGCGCCGCAATCTGCTGTGGCTGTTGTTTACCGATCCCCTGCTGCGCTCACGCTTCGCCGGCTGGGAAGAGCAGGCGCCGCTGATGCTGTCGAGCTTTCGCCGCGACTACGCGCGCGCCACGCAGGAAGCCGATATCCACGCGCTGGTGGAAGAACTGGAAAAAGTGTCGCCCGAGTTCAAGCTGTGGTGGCGCCGTCACGACGTGCATGCGCCCTGCGCCGGCGTGCGCCGCCTGGAAATCGACGGCGAGCAGGTCGCCTATGAGCACACCTCGCTGACCATCGATGCGGACCGCCACTTGCGGCTGGTGGTGTATGCGCGCCAGGTGGCAGGAGACATCGCCCCGTAAACGAAAAAACCGCTGACCCTCTTGCGAGGAATCAACGGCTTCGAAATGGTTGCGGGGACAGGATTTGAACCTGTGACCTTCGGGTTATGAGCCCGACGAGCTGCCAGACTGCTCCACCCCGCAGACGAATTATATACCAGATTGTTGCGGAGCGTAAAGGCATGAATTGACAATCTCATTCCTGCCTCGTCTTCCGGAGTTTGCCGTTGAGTAGATTTAGGCAGCAATGGAAAAAGCCGCTGATCTTTTTCAAGAGTCAGCGGCTTTCAGGTATTGGTTGCGGGGACAGGATTTGAACCTGTGACCTTCGGGTTATGAGCCCGACGAGCTGCCAGACTGCTCCACCCCGCACTCGAATTATAAGGGCAAACGGGTGGCTTAGGCAATAACTATCTCAACTTCGACCGCAATAGATCCATTGAATTAAAAAGTGCATTAAAAAGTGCGGCCCATTGCCGGTTGGCATTGTGTCCGCCTGTCACGCCACGGCGCACGCAATCGGTGTACAGTAAGCGTTACACTAGACACCCATTTTCCGAAGCCCGCCCATGAAATTCTGCTCCGAATGCGCCCATCCTGTCAGCCTGTCCATCCCGGAAGGCGACAACCGTCCGCGCTATGTCTGCGCCAACTGCGACGCCATCCATTACCAGAACCCGAAAATGGTGGTCGGCTCCATCCCCGTCTGGGAAGAGGATGGGCAGTTGCAGGTCTTGCTGTGCAAGCGGGCCATCGAGCCGCGCCTGGGCTACTGGACCCTGCCGGCCGGCTTCATGGAAAACGACGAGACCACGTCGGACGCGGCCGAGCGTGAAACGGTGGAAGAAGCGGGCGCCAATATCGAACTGGGCCCCCTGTTTTCGCTGCTGAACGTACAGCGCGTGCACCAGGTCCACCTGTTCTACCTGGCGCGTTTGCGCGACCTCGATTTCGCGCCGGGCATCGAAAGCCTGGAGGTGCAGCTGTTTACGGAAGCGCAGATCCCCTGGGATGACTTGGCCTTCCCCACCATCCGCGCCACGCTGGAACTGTTCTTTGCCGACCGCGTGAAAATCCGCGAAGGCGGCAGCTACGGCGTCCATACGGGCGACATCACGCGCCCGATGGCGCACAAGGATGCAGAGTAAGCCCCCGAGTAAGCCTCCGCCAACTGCTACCTTTGTGACGCCGCATGATTCCCTGGCTCGATATCCACACACCCTTTCCCGACGTCTCGCGCGCCCTGACGGACGAAGCGCCCGGCCTGCTGGCAGCCGGCGCCGACCTGTCACCCGCGCGCCTGCTCGATGCCTACAAACACGGCATCTTCCCGTGGTTTTCCGAAGGCCAGCCCATCCTGTGGTGGAGCACCGATCCGCGCATGGTGCTGATGACGGAGGACTTCAAAGTCTCCGACAGCCTGGCCAAGACGCTGCGCAAGATCGAGCGCAGCGCCACCACGGACGGGCGCTGGCAGCTGCGCTTCGACGGCGATTTCGAAGCGGTGATGCGCGCCTGCGCTGCGCCGCGCAAGGATGGCCCGGGCACCTGGATCTCGGACGAGATCATCGCCGGCTACACGGGCTTGCACAAGCTGGGCTACGCGCATTCGTCGGAACTGTGGCTGGACGGGGAACTGGTGGGCGGTGCGTATGGCGTGTCGATCGGGCGCATGTTCTATGGCGAATCGATGTTCGCGCGCGTCTCGGATGGTTCGAAGATCGCGCTGGCGCAGCTGGTGCGCTTTTTGAAGGCGCGCGGCGTGGCCATGATTGACTGCCAGCAAGAAACAAAACACCTGGCTTCGCTGGGCGCAGCGCCCATTTCACGCGCGCGCTTCCTGGCCCACGTCCGCGTCGCCATTGAAACAGCGCAAATCACCGACTGGCATGCTGCGCCGCCCGCGTAAAAAAGCTATGATATCTGCACGCAGACATCCATTGCCGCGGCCAGACCAGACAGGATCAGCATGACGCACCTGAACGAACTACCGTTTGCCACCCTGCAGTTCTATACGACGGCCCCCTACCCGTGCAGCTATCTGGACGACCGCCAGGCGCGCTCGCAGGTAGCCACGCCTTCACACTTGATCAACAGCGACGTGTATTCGGAACTGGTGCGCAACGGCTTTCGCCGCAGCGGCATTTTCACCTACCGCCCGTATTGCGATGGCTGCCAGGCCTGCATTCCCGTGCGCGTGGTGGCGCAATCCTTCACGCCCAACCGTAACCAGCGCCGCGCCTGGAGCCGGCACGCCGACCTGCAAGCGGGCGTGGCCACCCTGTCCTTCCTTGACGAGCATTACGCGCTGTATCTGCGCTACCAGAGCACGCGCCACGCGGGCGGCGGCATGGACCAGGACAGCCGCGACCAGTACGCGCAATTCCTGCTGCAAAGCCGGGTCAACACGCGCCTGGTGGAATTTCGCGATGCCGAAGGCACCCTGCGCATGGTCAGCATCATCGACGTACTGGCCGATGGCCTGTCGTCCGTCTACACTTTTTTTGATCCGGACGTGCCGGGCGCCTCGTACGGCACCTACAACGTGCTGTGGCAAATCGCCCAGGCGCGCGAACTGGGCCTGCCGTATATCTACCTGGGCTACTGGATCGCGCAAAGCCCGAAGATGGCGTATAAGATCAACTTCAAGCCGCTGGAAGCGCGCATCAAGGGGCAGTGGGTGATCCTGTAAAAAAAAAGGGGCTTGCGCCCCTTTTGCTTATTAATCCCCTTTATTTGCTCTTGTCCGGAAACGCGGGACGCTTGGGCTGTACGGGTGGATTCTTTGCCAGTTCGGCCTGGATCACTTCAATCACCTTTTCCAGCTGCGGATCGCGGCCGGCGATGACGTCGGCCGGCGTTTGCTCGACTTCGATATCGGGCGGCACGCCTTCGTTTTCCACGCCCCAGCCATTCTCGCGCGTCCAGAACGCCAGGTTCGGCGCCGTGATGAAGCCGCCATCCATCAGCACGGGGAAGCCCAGCACGCCCACCAGGCCGCCCCAGGTGGCCTTGCCGATCAGCGGACCCATGTTGTTTTTGCGGAACATCCACGGCAGCAGGTCGCCGCCCGAGCCGGCCGTCTCGTCGATCAGCATCGCGCGCGGCCCCTGGATGGAGGCCGACGGCGTCTTCATGTCGGCGCCATAGCGCATGGTCCACCAGGCGATTTCCTTCTTCTGCAGGATCTCGATGTAGTAATCGGCCACGCTGCCGCCGCCATTGAAACGCTCGTCAACGATGATGGCCTGCTTGTCCGCCTGCGGGAAGAAATATCGCTTGAAGTAGGTGTGGCCCAGGCCCGCCGTATTGGGCACGTACACGTATGCCACCTTGCCGCCCGTCGCCGCATTGACCTTGCGCATATTGCCTTCGATCCAGTCGCGGTTGCGCAAGGCATCTTCGGTCGGCACGGGCACCACGGTGATCGTGCGCGCGCCCTTGCCGTCGGCCGATGGCCCCACAGTCAGGTCGATGGCCTTGCCGGCCGTGTTTTCAAAGGCGCTGTACAAGTTGGTGGGCGGCAACAAAGGGCGACTATCGACGGCCAGCAGGTATTCGCCCGCCTTGACGTTCAGGCCCGGCTCCGTCAGCGGGGCGCGCAGGGCCGGATTCCAGTTCAAGCCGCCATACACTTTCTTGAAGCGGTAATGGCCGTCGCTCACCTCGTAGTCGGCGCCCAGAAGCCCGCCCGGCACCTTCTTCGCCTCGACAAAATCGTCGCCACCGCCACCGCGGTGGTGGCCCACGGCCAGTTCGCTGCACATCCACTGGATCAACCGATTCAGGTCGGCGCGGCTCGACAGCTCGGGCAGGAAAACGGCGTACTTGTCGCGCATGGCCTTCCAGTTCACGCCATGCATGCCCGGATCATAGAAATAGTCGCGGTTGATACGCCACACCTCGTTGAAAATCTGCGTCCACTCGGCGCGCGGATCGGCTTTTACTTCGATGGCGTCGACCTTGATCTTGCCCTCGCCGGGCGCCAGCAGCTTGCCCGTGGCGGACCCCATGGCCCAGTTGTCCTTCTGGCGGTACAGCAGCTTCTTGCCGTCGGCCGAGACTTCGAAATCGTCCGCTTCGGCCACCACGGTTTCCGCCTTGCGCTCTTTTAAATCAAAACGCTGCACGGCCTTCTTGCCGTCGCTTTCGCGCAGCAAAAAGATCTGCCCCGCAGCGCCGGCGGCCAGGCTGGAGAACTGCGCGGCCGGCAGCGGCAAGTCGACGATGCGCGTGGCGATGCCGTCGAAATCGATGCTGATCGGCACCACGGGCGCCACCACCACTTTCGGATCGTCGCGGCCCGTCTTCGGATCGACCTTCGCTTCGCTCTTCGCTTCCGGCTCCGCCTTCGCCGTGTCTTTCTTGCTCTCCGCGCTAGCCGCCTTTTCCTCGTCGCTCTCCTTGATCAGGGGCGACGGCAAGTCGCGCCGCAGCACGGCCATCCACACGGTGCGCGTCACGAGGTTGTCTTCATTCTGCTGCGAGAACCAGTTGTTGCTGGGCCCCGCATTCGTCGAAGCGAAGAAGTACAGGTATTTGCCGCTCTTGTCGAACACGGGTTCGGCCACGTCGGACAGGCCATCGGTCACGGGCATGGACTTGTTCTGCTCGACGGAATAAATGTAGGCGCTGCGCGTGTAGGTGGGCGAATTGAGCGTGTAGGCCAGCCAGCGCGAGTCGGGCGCCCACGAGGCGCGCATGCTCTTGTCCACGCCATACATCGGTTCCGTGGCGACCTTTTGCAGCTTGCCCGTGCCGACGTCGATCACGTACAGGCTCCAGCCATTGTCGGCAAAGGCGATCTTCTTGCTGTCGGGCGACCAGACGGCGTTGTCATAGAAGCCGCTGCCATTGAGCGGGAACTTGCGCACGACGCCCTTGCCATCCTGCGCGCGCACATGCAGCGCATATTCGCCCGACTCGTCCGAGAAATACGCGACGGAGCGGCCATCGGGCGACCAGATGGGCGTGCGCTCGTGGGCGCCGGCCGTCTGCGTCAGGTTGCGCACGTCGCCCTTGTCGGCGGGGATGGTGACGATCTCGCCCCGGTATTCGAAGGCGACGCGGGCGCCCGACGGCGAAATCGACGCATCGCGGATGTATTTCGCGTTCTTGACCCAGCGGGGGCGCGTCTGCCCCAGGTCGCTGGCTACGCCGATGGTGAGTTTGTGCGCCTGGCCGCTGGCGATATCGTATGCGTGCAAATAGCCGGCCTGCTCGTAGACGATCTTGCCGTTCGCCGCCGAGGCGTTCAGCACGGGGAAATCGGTGTGCTGCGTCAGCTGGCGCACGGCCTTGGTCTTGACGTCGTAGGCAAACAGGTTGAATTCGCCGTTGCGGTCGGAGCGGAAGTACACGCTGTCACCTATCCACATCGGGTCGACGTCATTCGAGCGCGTAGTCGGCTGGGGGATTTTTTCGATGGATTTATCGGCGGAGGAGAATAGCCACAGCCAGGAATTGGTGCCGCCCCGGTAGCGCTTCCACTGCTTGAAGGCCGGCATCAGGGGGTTGTAAACGATGCGCTTGCCGTCCGGCGAATAGGTGGCGCGCGATGCATTCGGAATCTCCAGCTGCGTTTCCACGCCGCCCGCCACCGGCACCGTGAACAACTTCTGGAAGCGGTTGTTGAAGGCGGCGCGGGGCGAGGTGAACATCACGGCCTGGCCATCGGGCGTGAACGATTGCGCCAGGTCTGCACCAGGGTGGAAGGTCAGGCGGCGCGGCACGCCGCCCGCCGCCGCGATCACATACACGTCGACATTGCCGTCGATGTTGGCGCTATACGCGATCAGGCTGCCGTCGGGCGAGAAGACGGGGTTGGACTTGTCGCCCAGGTCCGACGTCAATCGCCGCGCGCCGCCGCCGTCCAGGTTCGACAGCCACAAATCGCCCGCATAGATGAAGGCGATATGGCGGCTGGAGACGGCCGGTTCGCTCAGCATGCGGGTGTCTTGCGTATTGGGCAGGGCCAGGGCCGGGTGGCTCAGCAGCAGTGCGCTGGCGGCCGCGATGGCCGTCAAGATGCGTGTCTTTTTCAATCGATGTCTCGCTTATTGTGTAAGAAAACAGAGGATGTCAACAGTCTGGGCTGGACTCAATGTTGCTTGAGGCCAATGACAACTATACACCGGAGCCGGCGCGGAACACGGTAAAATACCGGCAATTACATAGCCGGCCGCCAGCCCTTCCCGGTGGCCGGCACACCTACTCAAAGCGCCCCATGTCCGAAAAATTCCTGTACTCCCTCGCCCGCCCGCTGCTGTTTTCGATGGATGCCGAAGCGGCCCACCATCTCACCCTGCCCGCCCTGAAACGCGCCAGCGCGCTGGGCCTGACGAAGCTGGCCGGCAAACCGGCACTTGATCCGCGCACGGTGATGGGCATCACCTTCCCGAACCCGGTGGGCCTGGCCGCGGGCCTGGACAAGGATGGCGCCTACATCGACGCGCTGGCCGACCTGGGTTTTGGCTCCATCGAAGTGGGCACCGTCACGCCGCGCGCGCAGGCCGGCAATCCGAAACCGCGCATGTTCCGCCTGCCACAGGCGCAGGGCATCATCAACCGCATGGGCTTTAACAATGGCGGCGTGGACGCCTTCGTGGCGAATGTGCAGGCGTCGAAGTTTTACCAAAACCGCGCCGGCGTGCTGGGCCTGAACATCGGCAAGAACGCCGACACGCCCATCGAACGGGCGGCCGACGACTACCTGCTGTGTCTGGAAAAAGTCTACCCCTACGCCAGCTATGTGACGGTGAACATCTCGTCGCCCAACACCAAGAATTTGCGCCAGCTGCAGGGCGCGTCCGAACTCGACGCCCTGCTATCGCAACTGAAGGAAGCGCAGGCCCGCCTGGCGGACCAGCATAAACGCTACGTGCCGCTGGCCCTCAAAATCGCGCCGGACATGGATGGCGAGCAGGTGAAAAGCATAGCCGAATCGCTCACGCGCCACCGCATCGATGGCGTCATCGCCACCAACACGACCCTGTCGCGCAGCGCCGTCGAAGGCATGCCGCATGGCGCCGAAGCAGGCGGCCTGTCGGGCGCGCCCGTGTTCGAGCTGTCGAACAATGTCATCCGCCTGCTGAAGGCGGAACTGGGCGACGCCTTGCCCATCATCGGCGTGGGCGGCATCATGCAGGGCAAGGATGCCTTGGCCAAGTTCGAATCGGGCGCGCAGCTGGTGCAGCTGTACAGCGGCCTGATTTATGCGGGCCCCGCGCTGATCAAGGACTGCGCGCGCGCGCTGCACGGCAAGCAGGCCCGCTAAGGACGTCGCATGGAAAAGATCAAGCTGGGTTCCAGCAGCCTGGAAGTGAGCCGGATCTGTCTGGGCACGATGACCTTCGGCGAACAGAATTCGGAAGCCGAAGCGCACAGCCAGCTCGATTACGCGCTGGAACGGGGCATCAACTTCATCGACACGGCGGAGATGTATCCGGTGATGGCCAGCGCGCAGACGCAGGGCAGCACCGAGCGCTACATTGGCAGCTGGCTCAAGAAAAGCGGCAGGCGCGGCGACATCGTCCTGGCCAGCAAGGTGGCCGGGCCGAACTCGCGCATGCACTGGATACGCAAGGGCAAGACGGACCATGACGCGCTCAACATCCGCGCCGCCGTCGAAGACAGTTTGCGCCGGCTGCAGACGGAACACATTGACCTGTATCAGTTGCACTGGCCCAGCCGCAACCTGCCCATCTTCGGCGCCAGCGTGTACAACCCGCGCAAGGAACACGCCTCGGTCGCCATCGACGACACCCTGGCCGTGCTGGGCAAGCTGATCGAGGAAGGCAAGATCGGCCACATCGGCGTGTCGAACGAATCGTCGTGGGGCGTGTGCGAATTCATCAAGCAGGCGGAGCTGAAAGGCTTGCCGCGCATCGCGTCCATCCAGAACCTGTACAACCTGACGGCGCGCCATTTCGAGACGAGCCTGCTCGACGAAACCTGCCACCGCGAGAACGTCGGCTTGCTGGCCTACAGCCCGCTGGCGTTCGGCCAACTGACGGCGAAATACCTCGACGATCCGCAGGCCAAGGGCCGCCTGACGCGCTTCCCTGCCGGCTGGAGTCCCCGCTACGTGCGCCCCGCCACCATAGCGGCAGCCAGCCAGTACGCGGCGGTGGCCCGCGCGCACGGCTTGACGCCGGCGCAACTGGCGCTGGCCTGGTGCTACTCGCGATGGTTCGTGGCCTCCACCATCATCGGCGCCACCAGCGTGGAGCAGTTGCAGCAAAATATCGATGCGCATCAAGTCACCTTGGCGCCGGAACTGGTGGCCGCCGTCGACGTCATCCACGCCAGCCTGCCGAATCCAGGACAGTAAACGCCCTCCGCCTGGCGGCGCAAGCCGCCGCCAGGCTAACTACTCTCCTCGCAGATAGTCGTATTTATACAACAGCCAGTAATTTACTGCGGCGCAGCATTGCAGCCTTGCCATGCCCGGTCGTATGCTGGAGACAAGGCCATATGCACTACTCGCGCCATTTTGACGAGTATCAGATATTTATTGCATATCGATAGACAGAACAATTCGTAAGCACGCCGTTCGCCCGCTGCTAAGCTGATTTCGTCATCGGACCGCCATGGTCCGCGCAACCACTAACCGAAGAGATATTGTCGATGAGTTCAAGCACCGCCCGCTCCCAGCTTCCCGCCCTCCCCGTGAAAACCGTCCTCGCCGCCAGCCTGATCGCCTGCTTCAGCCTGCCAATGCATGTGCAAGCGCAGCAAGAGCTGCCGGCCGAGGGGGAATTGCAATCGGTGGTGGTCACCGGCACCTTCGCCAAGAACCGCCGCACCATCGACTCCGAATCGCCGATCGACATCCTCACTTCACGCGACCTGCAAAGCACGGGTTCGTCCGAACTGGCTACCGTACTGGCGCGCCTGCTGCCATCGCTGAACTTTGCCCGCGCCACGGGCGCCGACGCCAGCGACGCCGTGCGTCCTGCCCAGTTGCGCGGCCTGTCGCCCGACCAGACCCTGGTGCTGGTGAACGGCAAGCGCCGCTATACCTCGGCTGTCGTCAACGTCAACGGTTCGCTGGGCCGCGGCTCGGCGCCCGTCGACCTGAACGCCATTCCCCTGGCCGCCATCGACCACGTGGAAGTGCTGCGCGATGGTGCGGCGGCCCAGTACGGCTCCGACGCGATTGCCGGCGTGATCAACATCATCCTGAAAAAAGGCGCGGCCGGCGGCGATATCGAAGTCGGCTATGGCCAGACGCAGGAACGCGACGGCAAGCAGAAATCCATCAAGGGCTCGGCCGGCTTCGCCCTGGGCAACGACGGCTGGGTGCGCGTCTCGGCCGAAGTGGCCGAACGCGACCCGACCAACCGCGCTGGCGCCGATTTCCGCAATCCGCTGGAGCCGCGCTACGGCAAGGTCAACCAGCGCTATGGCGACCCGGAAAGCAAGCCGGCGACGATTTTCCTCAACAGCGAATACCACATCAATGACAATGTGGACTGGTACGCCTTCGGCAACTACGGCAAGCGCGACACGTCGGCCGCCGCCACCTGGCGCACGGCGCTGATCACGGACCCGAATAATTCGAAGCTGTTCGTCCAGCGCACGCCGCTCTTCCCGGAAGGCTTCTTGCCGCTGCAAAACAGCACCTTGACGGACCAGTCCATCGTCACTGGCCTGCGCGGTGAAGCGGCCGGCTGGCGCTGGGATGCCAGCATCAATTACGGCAGCAACAAGTTCGAACTGGACCTGGACAACACGGTCAACCAGTCGCTGGGCGCAAACAGCCCCACGCACTTCTATGCCGGTTCACTGAAAAACGAACAGACGGTATTCAACCTGGACGCGGCGCGCGAATTTCCCGTGTCTTACTTTACGGGACCGCTGACTGTAGCCGTCGGTGCGGAAGCGCGCCATGAGAAGTACAGCATCGGTGCAGGGGACGAAGCGTCGTACACGGGTGGCGGCTCGCAAGGCTTTGCCGGCTTCCGTCCTGCCAACGCAGGCAGCCATTCGCGCCACAACGAGTCGATCTATGTGAACCTGGAAGCGGAAGCGACGAAAAACCTGTCCGGTGGCGTGGCCCTGCGCCATGAACGCTACAGCGATTTCGGCAGCACCACTTCGGCCAAGGGTTCGGCCCGTTACTCATTCACCGATGCACTGTCCCTGCGCGGCACCGTGTCGAGCGGCTTCCGCGCGCCATCGCTGGCGCAGCAGTACTACACCATCACCACCACCAACTTCCAGGTCGTCAACGGCGTCAACACACCGATCGAGACGGGCACCTTCGCCGTCAACACACCACAGGCGCGCGCCCTGGGTGCACAGGACCTGAAACCGGAAAAGGCCCGCAACTATAGCCTGGGCCTGCAATTCCAGCCCAGCCGCAACTTCACGACGACAGTGGACGCCTACCGCATCGACATCGACAACCGCATCCTGTTCTCGGCCAATCTGATACTCAGCAATGCTTTGAAGAACATCCTGGCCGCCCAAGGCACGCCGGTGGGTTCGGGTCGCTACTTCACCAACGCCGTCGACACGCGCACGGAAGGCGTGGACATCGTCAGCACCTACCGCATCGACCTGCAGGACAAGGACCGCCTGGACCTCACCGTGGCGTACAACCATAATAAGAGCACGGTACGGAAAATCGCCGACAATCCGGCCATCCTGACGGCCAACAACCTGAAACTGATCGACCGCCAGAGCATCGACCGCATCACGGTGGCGTCGCCGAAAGACAAGTTCAGCCTGGCCGCCGACTACGGCTTCGGCATCTGGAATGCGCACGGCGTCGTGACCCGCTACGGCAGCTTCACCGTGCCGCAAAACGACGTCAAGCTGGACCAGACGTATGACCCGCAATGGGTGCTGGACGTGTCCGGTTCCGTGAAACTGGGCAAGAACTGGCGCCTGGTGGCCGGCATCGACAACGTCACCAACCGCTACCCGGCGCAAGTGACCAGCAATGGCAACCTGAGCGTCAACGGCACCCAGCCTTACAGCATCTTCGCGCCGAACGGCTTCAACGGCCGCTATTACTACGCCAAGGCGGGTTATAGCTGGTAATAGCTGGCAATACCAACGCAGCACGGGAGGCATCTGCCTCCCGTTTTTATTCCAGCCTATCAAATAAGGCCCTGGCGTACGGGTGGCCATCCTGGCAAGCAATCGGCTACCATGGACATTCCCCCACTCTGACGACGGATAACCATGCCCAGCTGGCACCTGGCCGACGCCGCCGAACTGGCAGCGCGCCATCCCTACACCTTCTATAAATCACCGCCCGAGGCCATCGCCCAGGTACGCCCCGGCGATGTGGTGAAGCTGATCTTCGCCTTCCACAGCGACGATCCGCAAGCGCCGGTCGCCGAGCGCATGTGGGTGCTGGTGGATACGATAGAGCCGCATGGGCACTTCACCGGCAAGCTAGACAACATGCCCGGCTACATCGCCGATTTGCACGCCAAAGACCCCATCGCCTTCGCGGCGCGCCACATCATCAATACGCAGCACGACGATGACGATAACCTCGTTAACCGCTACGCGGGCCTGTGCTTCGTCACAAAACGCGTGCTGGAAGATGGCGCGCCCGTCGGCTATCTGTACCGCGAGGAACCGGACAACGGCGACGACAGCGGCTGGCGCTTCACGGCCAACGACGAGAGCGACGACTATATCAACGACAGCGCCAACGTGGCCCTTGTCTCGCTGGGTGCCGTGCTCAGCGTGGATGACCGCTTCATCCGCCTGCTGGACTCGCCTGCAGGGTCAGCCTATGCCTTCGACCACAACACGCAACAATTCATGGCGGTTGACGAATGACAACAGATGAACTGAAGGAATTTTGCGCGGCGCTGCCGGGCGCGCAAGCCGTGCTGTACGGTGCGCCGTCGAACATCCTCGTGGTTGCAGTGAGCGGCAAGAAGTTTGCCTATTTCAAGACCAGCGCACCGGAGCAGTGGCGCTTCAGCCTGAGAGTCAGCGCGGAACGCTTTATTGAATTGACGGACATGCCGGGCATCAAACCGGCCCGCTACATGGGCCGCTTTCACTGGGTCACCATCGTCGACGTGGCGCGCTTCCCTGCCGATTACCTTGCGGAACTGGTGCAAGATAGCTACGCGCGCGCCGTGGCCAGCCTGACGCGCGCGCAGCGGGCAGCCATCGCCTAGAGCGCTTCCTCTCCCGCCATGGCACGGTCGATGTCTTCGCGCGTCAGGTCCGGCGCCAGTTGCAGGATGAACTCGTAGGCGTAGGCGCGCAGGTAGGCGCCACGGCGCACGGCCAGGCGCGTCGTGTTGGTGGCGAACAAATGCGACGCTTCCACCGCCCGCAAGCCCTTGTCACGGCCATGGTCGAAGGCCATCGATGCCACGATGCCCACACCCATGCCCAGCGCCACGTATTGTTTGATGACGTCGGAATCCATGGCCGTCAAAATAATATCGGTGGCCACGCCCGCCTTGGCGAACGCGTCGTCAATATGGCCGCGGCCCGTGAAACCCTTGTCGTAGGTAATCAACGGGTATTTCGCCAGGTCTTCCAGGCGGATGGGGGAATGTTCGAGCAGCGGATGGCCGTCCGGCACGACGATCAGATGGCTCCAGCGGTAGCACGGGAACGACACCAGGTCGGGGAACTGGCTCAAGCCTTCCGTGGCGATGCCGATATCGGTCTTGCCTGACAGTACCCATTCCGCGATATGTTCGGGCGCGCTTTGTTGTAGCGCAATACGCACGTCGGGGAAGGCGGCGCGAAAACCCTGCACCACTTTCGGCAGCGCATAGCGCGCCTGCGTGTGCGTGGCCGCCACGGACAGGGTGCCGCTGGTCTGGCCGCTGTATTCCAGGCTGGCCTGCTGCAGGTTTTCCGCCTCGATCAAGAGGCGGTCGACGATTTTCAGGATGCCCTTGCCCGGCTCCGTCAAGCCCGTCAATCGCTTGCCGTTGCGCTCGAAGATAACCACGCCCAGCTCGTCTTCCAGTTCGCGTATCTGCCGGCTCACGCCCGGCTGCGACGTGAACAAGGCGTTCGCCACTTCCGTCAGGTTGTAGCCGCGGCGGGCCGCTTCGCGGATCGAGCGCAGTTGTTGAAAGTTCATATTGATTCCAGCCTTTTAGGTTCTTGTTGGTTCGACGAACACATGCAGGCGTTTCGGGCGGACAACCAAGGTCTCGCCCTCCTTCAGTTGCAGATGGGTGAAGCGCTCGTTCGACATCACCGCTTCGATCAGTTCGCTGTTATCGACGCGCTGCAAGTCCAGCTGGGCCAGCGGGCCGATCGCATGGGCGCGGCTCAGCTTGACCACAATGCCTTCGGCCCCCTGCGTGTAACGGTCGATTTCCAGGTCGTGCGGACGCACATAGGCCGTGCCCTTGCTGTCGCTCACGCCCGCGTAATCGGGCACCTCGAAGCTGGCGTCGCCCGTCGCCATCACGCCGTCATGCACACGGCCGTGGAACAGGTTGACGTTACCCAGGAAGCCGTACACGAAGGGCGAAGCCGGGTGGTTGTAAACTTGTTCCGGGGAACCGAGTTGCTCGACGGTGCCCTTGTTCATCAGCACGACTTGATCCGCCACTTCCAGCGCCTCTTCCTGGTCATGCGTGACGAAAATGCTGGTGACGTGCAAGTCGTCGTGCAGGCGGCGCAGCCAGCGGCGCAATTCCTTGCGCACCTTGGCGTCGAGCGCGCCGAACGGTTCGTCCAGCAGCAGCACGCGCGGCTCGACAGCCAAGGCGCGCGCCAGGGCGATACGCTGGCGTTGTCCACCCGACAATTGCGGCGGATAACGGTCGGCCAGCCAGTCCAGCTGCACCAGTTCCAGCAAATCTTTCACCTTGCGGCGGATCTGGTCTTCCGACGGGCGCTCGCTGCGCGACTTCACGCGCAAGCCAAACGCCACGTTTTCAAACACCGTCATGTGCTTGAACAGCGCGTAATGCTGGAACACGAAACCGACTTGCCGCTCGCGCACGTGGCGGTTCGACGCGTCTTCCGCGTCCAGCAGCACCTGCCCGCTGTCCGGATGCTCCAGGCCAGCGATGATGCGCAGCAAGGTTGTTTTACCGCAACCGGACGGACCCAGCAGGGCTGTCAGTTCGCCGGCGGGAAAGTCCAGCGAGATATTGTCGAGGGCGACGAAATCGCCGAAACGCTTGTGGATGTTTTTAACTGCGATGGTCATATCAGTGCTCCGTGGAACGTAAGGCGGAATCGTCGGCGTCGCTCTCGTTCAAACGCCACTCAATAAAGGCTTTCAAGGCCAGGGTCACCAGGGCCAGCAAGGCCAGCAGGGAGGCGACGGCAAACGCGGCGGCGAAGTTGTACTCGTTGTACAAAATCTCCACTTGCAGCGGCATGGTGTTCGTTTCGCCGCGGATATGGCCGGAGACCACGGACACGGCGCCGAACTCGCCCATGGCGCGCGCATTGCACAGGATCACGCCATACAGCAAACCCCACTTGATGTTTGGCAAGGTCACTCTGCGGAAAGTATTCCAGCCCGACGCGCCCAGCACGAGTGCCGCCTCTTCCTCTTCGCTGCCTTGCGACTGCATCAGCGGTATCAGTTCGCGCGCCACGAACGGAAAAGTAATAAAAATGGTGGCCAGCACAATGCCGGGCACGGCAAACAAAATCTTGATGTCGTGCGCCTGCAGCCAGGGACCGAACCAGCCCTGGGCGCCAAACATCAGCACGTAGATCAGGCCGGAAATCACGGGCGAGACGGAGAACGGCAAGTCGATCAGGGTCAGCAGGATGCTCTTGCCGCGGAATTCAAACTTGGCGATACACCACGAGGCGGCCACGCCGAACACTAGGTTCAGCGGCACGGCGATGACCGCCGTGATCAGGGTCAGCTTGATGGCCGAAATCGCATCCGGATCGATGATGGCGGCGATATACGCTTCCCAGCCCTTCTTGAACGCTTCGGCAAACACGGCCACCAGGGGCACGATCAGGAAAGCCGTCAAAAACAGCAAGGCGATGGTGATCAGGACGGTGCGTACCCACAATGGTTCCAGCACGACGGGACCGACATTCGGTTCGAAACGGCGCGCTTTTGGCAGCGCATCTTCCACATTCGCAACCGCAGAGACATTGGTACTCATGATTTCTTCGCCTTTCCGCGCGTCCATGCTTGCAGCAGGTTAATTGTCAACAGCAGCAGGAAGGACGCCACCAGCATCACCACGGCAATGGCCGTGGCGCCCGCGTAATCGTATTGTTCCAGCTTGGTAATAATGAACAGTGGTGTAATTTCCGACACCATCGGCATATTGCCGGCGATAAAGATCACGGAGCCGTACTCGCCCGTGGCGCGGGCAAAGGCCAGCGCAAAGCCCGTCAGCAGCGACGGCAGAATCGTGGGGAAGATGACGCGGGTAAACGTTTGCAGCGAATTGGCGCCCAGGCTGGCGGCCGCCTCTTCCAGTTCCTTTTCCGCGTCTTCCAGCACCGGTTGCACGGTGCGCACGACGAAGGGCAAGCCGATGAAGGTCAGCGCCACCACCACGCCCAGCGGCGTGAACGCCACCTTGATGCCCAGCACGCCTTCGATGAACTGGCCGAACCAGCCGTTCGACGAGTACAGGGCCGTCAGGGTGATGCCGGCCACGGCCGTCGGCAAGGCGAACGGCAAGTCGACCAGCGCATCGATGATGCGCTTGCCAGGGAATTTATAGCGCACCAGCACCCAGGCCAGGATGCCGCCAAACACCACGTTCAGCAGGGCGGCGATCAGCGAAGCGCCAAATGTCAGCCGGTACGATGCCATTACGCGATCGGACGTGACGGCGCTGAAGAAGGCGTCCCACGTCATGGTGAAGGTTTTCAGGAACACCGACGAGAGCGGAATGAGAACGATCAAGGCCAGGTAAAAGAGCGTGAAGCCCAGTGACAGCTTAAACCCCGGCATGACCCGAAACGGCGCTCCGCGCGCCTTGACCGGCGCTGCTGATGCTGATGCTGCAGACATAGAAAAACTCCTTCTTATTACATTTTTGAGTTATAGAGTGCAATATTCACATGCAATCGTTATAAAAAGAACTAACCATTTCTCATTTGCTTAGATGGATTTCGCATACTTGCTTGCGGAATCTGCGGGCGAAAAAAAACGCACCGGCGAGGTGCGTTTTTGTTGGAATTGAAACTTTTATTTGTTTGGCTGCGGCGTGAGGCGTAAATATGGCTTGGCGGCCGTAAAGCCCTTCGGATACTTCTGCTTGATCACGTCCGGGTCTTGCACGGTCAGGGGAATGATGACGTCGTCGCCATCTTTCCAGTTGCCGGGCGTGGCTACCGTGTAGCCGTCCGTCAGCTGCAGGGCATCGAGGACGCGCAGGATTTCATTGAAGTTGCGGCCCGTGCTCAGCGGATACGTGAGGATCAGCCGCACTTTCTTGTTCGGGTCGATGATGAAGACGGAACGCACGGTGGCCGTGACGGATTGCTCCGGGTGGATCATGTCGTACAGCACCGACACTTTCTTGTCGACGTCGGCGATGATGGGGAAGCCAACCACGGTGTTTTGCGTCTCTTCGATATCCTTGATCCAGCTCTTGTGCGACTCGGCCGCATCCACGGACAGGGCGATGGCCTTCACGTTGCGCTTGTCAAATTCCGGCTTGAGCTTGGCTGTCAGGCCCAGTTCCGTCGTGCACACGGGGGTAAAGTCCGCCGGGTGGGAAAACAGCACCACCCAGGAATTGCCAGCCCACTCGTGGAACTTGAGCGTGCCGATCGAGCTGTCTTGTTCAAAATCAGGGGCGACATCGCCCAGGCGTAAAGTCATCGTGATCTCCTTGAAAAGTTGTGTGGCGGGATGTTCGTCGAATCAGGCTGCCTGACGGTGGCGTTTGTCGCTTTGCGCCAGATCAAACAGTGTTTGCAGTTGCGCCTGGCCGTAGACCCAGTCACCAAGGCGCGACTCGGCGTTGATATGGCCCAGCGCACCGCCATCAATATACTTGCAATTCCAGCGCCGCGCCCACTGCGCCGCGTGCTCGGCCGTCATCCACGGGTCCGTCTGGCTGGCGATCAATATGCCGGGGCAAGGCAATCGCTTTTGCGGCAAGGCTTTCGCCACGCCAAACTTGTCCGGATCGGCCGGCCCCACCAGCAGCACGCCGGCCACGCCGTGCGGGTCGCGGGCCAGGCTGTGTGCCGTCGTCAAACAGCCGAAACTGTGGGCGACGATCAGGGTCGGGCGCGCATCTTGCCGCCGCACCTGGTCCAGGCGTGCCGACCAAGTAGCCAGATCGGGTTCGTTCCAGTCGTCCTGCTCGACCCGCTCGAATTGCGGATACAGGCGCTGCCAGC
This sequence comes from Janthinobacterium breve, assembly GCF_051380895.1. Classification (NCBI taxonomy): domain Bacteria; kingdom Pseudomonadati; phylum Pseudomonadota; class Betaproteobacteria; order Burkholderiales; family Oxalobacteraceae; genus Janthinobacterium; species Janthinobacterium breve. The sequence goes on from NZ_JBNYXY010000003.1 coordinate 269,772, forward strand.
GACTCTGCCAGTGCTCTGGACCGCTGTTATGCAAGCCCGGCACGATCAGTACCCGGTAATCGGAAAAGCTGCGCAGCGCCATGATAGATCCCTTTTAGTAGCAGTCTGGCAACCGTTGCCGATTGCCATCCGATATTACTTGGGTTGGTAGATCTGGTCGAAGATGCCGCCGTCGGCAAAGTGTGCCTTCTGTGCTGCCGTCCAGCCACCGGCCACTTGCTCGATGGTGAACAGGTTGACCTTGGCGAACTGGGATGCGTATTTCTTCGCCGCCTTGTCCGTTGCCGGACGATAGTAATTCTTGGCGATGATGTCTTGCGCTTCGTCCGTGTACAGATAGTTCAGGTAGGCCTCGGCCACCTTGCGCGTACCGTGCTTGTCGGCAAACTTGTCCACAACGGCGACGGGCGGCTCGGCCAGGATGCTGACGGACGGCGTGATGATGTCGAACTTGGTCGGACCCAGTTCCTTGACGGCCAGGTAAGCTTCGTTTTCCCAGGCGATCAGCACGTCGCCGATGCCCCGTTCGACAAACGTGGTGGTGGCGCCGCGCGCGCCGGAATCGAGCACGGGCACGTTCTTATACAGTTTGCCGAGGAAATCCTTGGCCTTGGCTTCGTTGCCGCCCGGCTGGCGCAAGGCGTAGCCCCAGGCTGCCAAATGGTTCCAGCGGGCGCCGCCCGAGGTTTTCGGATTCGGCGTGATGACGGACACGCCCGGCTTGATCAGGTCGTTCCAATCCTTGATGCCTTTCGGATTGCCCTTGCGCACCAGAAACACGATGGTCGAGGTGTAAGGCGAGCTGTTGTGCGTCAAGCGTTTTTGCCAGTCGGCGGCCAGCAGCTTGTGCTCGGCCAGCGCATCGATGTCGTAAGCCAGGGCCAGGGTCACCACGTCCGCTTCCAGACCATCGATGACGGCGCGCGCCTGCTTGCCGGACCCGCCGTGCGATTGCTTGATCTTGACGTTGTCGCCCGTCTTGCCTTTCCACTCCTTGGCAAATGCCGTGTTCACATCCTGATACAGCTCGCGCGTCGGGTCATACGACACGTTGAGCAGGGTGATATCGGCAGCCTGCGCCGTTTGCAGAATGGCAAACGCGCTGAGGGCAGCGGCAATGATGATTTTTTTCGACAGCATCTAAGATCCCCGTGTGGTTGAACTTTCAGAGCCACCAGATTACGGCGCTATGGCCTCAAAGAGAACGAAGCGTTTCGCCGTTTGATATACATTTTTCGCATATGGACGGCGCGCAACGGGGATAAAGCAGTTAATAAAACCGGTTGAACAGGACAACAGCCCAGGTGGCGAAGGCCAGAATGCAGGTCAGCAGCACGGCGGCGCTGCCGAAGTCCTTGGCGTTTTTCGACAGAGGATGGCGTTCGAGCGAGATGCGGTCGACCACGGCTTCCAGCGCAGAGTTAAGCAATTCAATGATCAAAACCAGCAGCAGCACACCGATCAGCACCAGTTTTTCAAAGGCGGAGATGCGCAGCAGCAAGGCGATCACCGTGCCGACGACGAACAGGCCCAGCTCCTGGCGAAACGCGTGTTCATGGCGCCAGGCCGCCTTCAAGCCATCGAGCGAGTAGAAAAAGGCGGCAAAAATCCGTTTCAAGCCACTTTTGCTCTTGAATTCATTTACAGGTTGCATAGTTTTCCGTGGTTCAAAGTACGTCCAGTCGCCAATTATGAGGGCCGGCATGAGAATTGTGACAATTTATTCGCTGAATATCTCGGAAGATTTCACTATTTTTTCACATCATGGTATAAAGAAGAATGAATACTGCATTGCACCAAATCCATCATGAAAATTGAACCGGTCGCTGCCCCGAAGACGACGATCCAGGTGATCGAACGCATGGTCGCCCTGCTCGATGCCCTGGCCAAATATTCCGACCCGGTCAGCCTGAAGGAATTGTCCAAGGTTTCCGGCTTGCACCCCTCGACGGCCCACCGCATCCTCAACGACATGGTGCTGACGCGCTTTGTCGACCGCATCGAACCGGGCACGTACCGCCTGGGCATGCGCCTGCTGGAACTGGGCAATGTGGTGAAAAGCCGCCTCAGCGTACGCGAAGCGGCGCTGGACTTCATGCGCCAGCTGCACAAGAAAACCCAGCAAACCATCAACCTGTCCGTGCGCCAGGGCGACGAGATCGTCTACATCGACCGCGCCTTTTCCGAGCGCTCGGGCATGCAAGTGGTGCGCGCCATCGGTGGCCGCGGCCCGCTGCACCTGACCTCGACAGGTAAATTGTTCCTCTCCGTGGATGAGCCGAAGGCCATCCGCGCGTATGCCACGCGCACGGGCTTGGCCGGGCACAACAAGAATTCCATCACGGATCTGCAAAAACTCGAGCGCGAGCTGAGCCTGGTGCGCGAGCGCGGCTATGCGCGTGACAATGAAGAGCTGGAGCTGGGCGTGCGCTGCATGGCCGCCGGCATCCGCGACGATTCTGGCAAGCTGATCGCCGGCCTGTCGATTTCCGCCCCGGCCGACCGCCTGCAGGATGAGTGGCTGGTCGATCTGGTGGAAACGGCGAACCAGATTTCCGTGACCTTGGGATTTATACCCCAAGACTAAAGATACAGGGCAGCAACGCCGCCCGGTACATTCTTAACCGCCAGGCAGGCTCATGTTGGCAGGTTTGAGGGCTTCCAGCCACTTGCGCATGCGTCCCGCATCGGCCGTGCGCGACTGTTTCCCCTTGGAATCAAGGAAAACCATGATCACGGCCCGTCCTTCGATGACGGCCTGCATCATCAAACAACGTCCCGCCTCATTGATAAAACCCGTCTTTTGCAAGCCGATTTCCCAGCCGGGATTGGCCACCAGGTGATTCGTATTGCCAAACTGCATGGGCTGACCGCTGGCTTCGACGATGGCTTTCGGGTCCGTCGAGTACTGGCGCAGCAGCGGATGGCGGAAGGCGGCCATGGCCAGCTTGCCCAGGTCGCGCGCGCTGGCCACGTTCATTTTCGACAATCCGCTGGAATCGACGTAATGCGTATCGAGCATGCCCAGCTGGCGCGCCTTGCTGTTCATGGCGTCGACAAAGGCCGGCAAGCCGCCCGGATAATTGCGGCCCAGCGCCGAGGCGGCGCGGTTTTCCGAGCTCATCAGGGCGATATGCAGCATATTGGTGCGCGTCAATTGTGCGCCCACCTTCAGGCGTGAGCTGCTGAACTTGGCGCGGTCGACGTCTTCGTCCGTGATCGTCAGCAATTCATCCATGTCCTGGCGCGCTTCGACCACCACCAGACCCGTCATCATCTTGGTGATGGAGGCGATGGGCAGGGCCACATTGGAATTCTTTTCAAACAGCACTTCCGAATTGGCCTGGTCCAGCACCAGCGCCACGCTCGATTTGAGGTCGAGCGGATCGCGCGTGAGATTCAGGCCCGCCAAGTCGCCCATGGTGGGCATCGGTGCGGCCATGGGCACGGCCACGCTGCTGACTTTTTGATAGATGACCTTGCGTTTGCCGCGCACCATGACGACCCGGCGCACGGTCTTTTCGCGCGGTGCGGCCGTCGCGCCCTTGCGCAGCACGACTTTGACTTTCTTGGTGTTGTGTTTCTTGGAGGCTGAGGATTTGCCGTTCGCTTCCTTGGCGTGCACGGCCGCAGCCGGCGCCAACGCAAACAGCAGGGAAGCCAGGACACCCAGCGCAAGTTTAAACTTAGCCATTCGATAATTCCCCGTGAAGCTGTTGCCTTATTGCAGTGTAGCGAAATGCAGAGTAATCGCAAGCCTATTTAACAGTTGGGACAGTATTTATTGCAGCAACGAAATACAAATCGTTGGCGATCAGCAAACAACCTCATCCTTAATCGACTGTTTTCTTGTGCAAATCGCTGGCAATGTCTATTTGTCCATGAATTTAACAAAGCCGGCCAGCGGCTCGCGTTCCGTGTTCAGGCGGTTCTCGATCTTGTCCGGGTCGGCATAGCCGAGCGCCATGCCGCACACCACCATTTCGCTGGCCGGCACGCCCAGTTCCTCACGGATGATGTCATGGTAGTGGATGAAGGCCGCTTGCGGGCACGTATCGAGTCCCCGCGCGCGCGCTGCCAGCATGATGTTTTGCAAGAACATGCCATAGTCGAGCCAGGAACCCTGTTCCAGTACCCGTTCGATGGTAAAGATCAGGCCGACGGGCGCATCGAAAAACTGGAAATTGCGTCCATGCTGGGCCGCCATGCCGGCCGTGTCGCCCCGCTCCAGGCCCAGCAGCTGGTACAGGTCCAGGCCGATCTTGCGGCGGCGCTCGATGAACGGCGCCGTCCACTGGCGCGGGTAATAGATATACGACGCCGTGCGCGCGGGCGCATCGGGCGTCTTGGGTGCGGCATAGGCGTCGAGGATGCGGCGCGACAGGCGCAGGCGCGCATCGCCCGACAGCACATACACTTTCCACGGCTGCATGTTGGCGCCCGAAGGCGCGCGCGCCGCCACTTCCAGGATGCGCGCGATATCGTCCTGCGCCACCGGCGTGGGCAGGAAGGCGCGGATCGAACGGCGCGACACAATGACGGCGTCCACGGCGTGCTGCGTCGACGGTGTTTCAGATGCTTGCTTGCTCACTGCATTGCTCTCCCGCTCTATCTATTTCTTGACCACAAACACCACGCCGACCACGGCCACCAGCATGCCCGCGATGCCCAGCATATTAAATGCTTCGCCAAACATCAGCCAGGCCATCACGGCCGTCGTGGGTGGGGTCAGGTACAGCAAGCCCGTCACTTTCGTGGCATCGCTGCGGCGGATCAGGGCAAACAGCAGGAAGATGGCGCCGATGGATAGCACAAGTACCGACCACAGCAAGGCGCCTATGAAATTCGCCGTCCATTGCACACTGCTGAAATGCCAATCCAGTCCTTCGTAATACAGGGCAAACGGCAACACCACCACGATAGAGGCGGCAAACTGCACCACTGTGCCGGTGCGCAAGTCGAATTGGGGACAGTGGCGTTTTTGGTACATGGTGCCGGCCGTCATTGACAGCAGCGCGAACACGCACAGCAGCACGCTTTCTACGGTCAGACCCACGAGGTTGATCTTGGCATACACGACCAGGGCCACGCCCAGCAAGCCAAAGAACAGGCCCAGCCACTGGCGCGGACGCACGGATTCGCCGATCAGGGGCGCGGCGCACGCCGTCAGCACGGGCTGCATGCCCACGATCAACGCAGACAGGCCGGCCGGCATGCCCAGTTTGATGGCGCACCAGACGCCGGCCAGGTAGCCGGCCTGCATCAGGATGCCGGCCACGGCGATCTGGCGGAACTGTCCCACGGGCCACGGCGCGCGCAATAGCAACACCAGCGGCAGCAGGATCACCAGCACGCCCAGGAAGCGCAGCAACAGGAAGGTCAGCGGCGGCGCGTACGGCAGGCCGAACTTGGCGACAATAAAACCTGTGCTCCATAACAACACGAAGAAGCCGGGCAAGACCATCGGCGCCAGGGTCGTCAAGAAAGGGGCTTTGGGGGCTTTGCCGCTGGTGCCAGCCGCGGCGGGAAGATTGGACATGGTATCAACTCGGGAAACGGGATCGGCACCAGGGCGCTAGGCCAGTGCGGGAGACAAAGTCTAGCATGCTGCGCCGCGATCGTCCCTGCCGCCCTTGGAAACGATAGTTTAAGCACAAACTATTGACACGTAGAAATCAAATATTTCTCTTTAGAAACAATGACTTTTGATGTAAATCTATTCAATTGTTGCATCGCACAAGAATCGCTTGACTTCGTTTTTTTTCACCGTAGAATAGGGTTTGTTGCGTTGCACAATTCTTGTTCAGCTTGAAAATTTAGATTCACCTGCTTTCCCAAACGGTACACGCAGCATCAAATTAACCAGATTTCGATTTTTTGGAGATTTATATGTTTTCAATTCCTGAGCAATTTTCGTCCGCTACCAAAACCAACCTGGAAGCCCAATTCGCCCTTTTCTCGTCGCTGACGGGCAAAGCCTTCGAAGGCATCGAAAAGATCGTCGAACTGAACCTGACCGCTGCCAAGGCAACGCTGGAAGAATCGACGGCCGCCGCCAAGCAATTGCTGTCGGCAAAAGATCCACAAGAATTCTTCTCGCTGAGCGCTGCTCAAGCCCAGCCTAGCGCCGAAAAAGCCATCGCTTACGGTCGTCACCTGGCTGCCATCACGTCCGGCACGCAAGCAGAGTTCAGCAAAGCAGCTGAATCGCAAATCGCTGAAACCAACCGCAAAGTCCTGTCGCTGGTGGAAGAAGTGACCAAGAACGCGCCAGCCGGTTCCGAAAACGCCGTCGCCATCCTGAAAAGCGCCATCGGCAATGCCAATGCAGGCTACGAGCAATTCTCGAAAACCAGCAAGCAAGCCGTCGAAGCCATCGAAGCGAACCTGACGTCGGCCGTGAACCAGTTCACGCAAGCGGCTGAAAAAGCTGTTCCGCGCACGGCCAAGTAATTCTGGCGCGACCGCTCCGGCGGTCCGCTGTTACCAGCTCCTCCAGGCATCCATCCCGCACTTCCCCAACGGATGCCATTATGCCCCAGCCTAGCTGGGGCATTTTTTATGCCTGAACACTTCCTGAACGTGATTACTCGCCCAGATACGCCGCCTTCACGCGCGGGTCATCGAGCATGGCGGCCGCGTTGCCGCCCATGGTGACCAGCCCGGAATCCATCACATAACCGCGGTGCGCCGCTTGCAGGGCCAGGCGGGCATTCTGTTCGACCAGCAAAATCGTGATGCCTTCGGACGACACCTTGCGGATCACCTCGAAGATTTTTTCCACCATGATGGGAGACAAGCCCATCGATGGCTCATCGAGCAGCAACAGCTTCGGATGGCTCATCAGCGCGCGCGCCATGGCCAGCATCTGCTGCTCGCCCCCCGACAGGGTGCCGGCCATCTGCGCCGCCCGCTCCTTCAGGCGGGGAAACACGTCAAACCAGCGGGCAATGTCATCCTCGACACCCACCTTGTCCGTGCGCGTGTAAGCGCCCATCATGAGGTTTTCGCGGATCGACATGCGGGTAAACACACCCCGCCCTTCCGGCACCATGGCCAGTTTCCTTTCCACCAGGTGAAACGATTTCGTGCCCTTGAGCGACTCGCCCAGGTAGCTGATCGTCCCCTCGACCTTGCAGGCGGGCAAGGTTCCCGTGATGGCTTTCAAGGTCGTCGTCTTGCCGGCGCCGTTTGCGCCGATCAGGGCGATCAGCTCGCCCTCGTTGACTTCCAGGTCGATGCCTTTCACCGCCTTGATGCCGCCGTAGGCCACATGCAGGCCCGCCACTTTCAATACATTCTGGTTCAATCCCTTGTTACTCATGCGTGCGATCCCCCCAGGTAAGCCTCGATGACGGCCTGGTTTTGTTGTATTTCGGCCGGCAAGCCTTCCGCGATGCGCTTGCCATATTCGAGCACCGTGATGCGGTCGCACAGTCCCATCATCAGTTTCACGTCGTGCTCGATCAACAGCACGGTCTTGCCTTCGGCCTTGATTTTCACCAACAACTCGCGCAGGGCCAGCTTTTCCGTCGCATTCATGCCGGCCGCCGGCTCATCGAGGGCCAGCAGGGTGGGATCGGTAGCCAGCGCGCGGGCAATTTCCAGGCGCCGCTGGTCGCCATACGACAAAAACCGCGCCGTGCGGTTGGCGAACTGGGCGATACCAACGAAATCGAGCAGCTCCATGGCCCGCCGGCGGATGGACGCCTCTTCCTCGCGCGCCGCCTTGTGGCGGAAGATGGCGCCGAACACGCCCTGGTGCGAGCGCACATGGCGCCCCACCATGACGTTTTCCAGCGCCGTCATGTCGCCAAACAGACGGATGTTCTGGAAGGTACGCGCGATGCCCGCCTTGGCCACCTTGTGCGGCGCGGACGGCGAATACGGCTTGCCGGCCAGCTCGAAGGTGCCCGTGTCGGGCTGGTACAGACCCGTGATGACATTGAAAAAGGTGGTCTTGCCGGCACCGTTCGGACCGATCAAGCCGTAAATCTGCCCTTGCCGGATGGTAATGCCCACGTCGGTCAGCGCCTGCAGGCCGCCGAAACGCTTATTCACGCCGGCAATATTAAGAATGATCTGTTCGCTCATACTATCCATCCCTCCCTTAAGCGGACACGACGCCGGTGGGTTTATTCGGCTGGTCCACATCGTGGTCGGGCCGGTCCTCGTGCTTCGGCGATGGCCACAGGCCGGCGGGACGGTTGAGCATGATCAAGACCATGGCCAGGCCGTACAGCAACTGGCGCAGCACTTCCGCCTCGATCACCACGTGGCCGAACAGCGCCTGCTGGGCCGGTTCCACCACGTGGCGCAGCACTTCGGGTATCGAGGCGAGGATCACGCCGCCAAGGATCACGCCGGGGATATGGCCGATGCCGCCTAGCACTACCATGGCCAGCACGGCGATCGATTCCGTCAGCGAGAACGATTCGGGCGAGACAAAGCCCTGGAACGAGGCAAACATGGCACCGGCCACGCCGCCAAACGAGGCGCCCATGGAAAAGGCCAGCAGTTTGACGTTGCGCGTGTTGATGCCCATGGCTTTCGCGGCAATCTCGTCTTCGCGGATGGCCACCCAGGCGCGGCCCAGGCGCGAATGCTGCAGGCGCTTGGTGACGAACACGACGGCGATGCATAGGAAGAGGAACAAAAAGTAATAGGCATTTACGGACGGCATGGAAAAGCCACCGACCACGACGGTGCTGTTGGTACCCGCCTCGCCCGCCAGGTTGACGCCGAAGATGCGGATGGGATCGATCAAATTGATGCCTTGCGGCCCATTCGTGAAATTGATGGGATCGTTCAAATTGTTCATGAAGATACGGATGATCTCGCCAAAACCCAGGGTCACGATGGCCAGATAGTCGCCGCGCAGTTTCAGCGTCGGTGCGCCCAGCAAGGCGCCGAACAGGCCAGCCACGGCCGCGGCCAGCGGCACGATGAGCCAGATCGACAGATGGATGCCGTTTTCGCGGATTTCCGGCCCCATCAGCTGTACCAGAGTTTCCCCCAGCACCGGATATTGATTCACCACCGATTCGAGCAGGATGGCGAACTGGGGCGACGCCAGCAAGGCCGTCAGGTACGCCCCCACGGCATAGAAGGCGATGTAGCCCAGGTCAAGCAGGCCGGCAAAGCCGACGACGATGTTCAGGCCCAGGGCCAGCATGATGTACAGCAAGGCCATGTCGATGATGCGCACCCACGAGTTGCCGAACTGGGCGGCAAAAAACGGGAATACCATCAGCAGCGCGGCCAGGCCCAGCATGCCGGCGTAGGCCTTGGCGGGATTCTTTTTTGCGTCGAAATCGAGTAATGCCATGATTAATCTCCCAGTTTCACATCAGGCACGGTCGGCCACTCGTTCGCCCATGATGCCGGACGGGCGCAGGGTCAGCACGATGATCAGCACGACGAAGGCAAAGATATCCTGGTAGTGACTGCCGAGGAAACCACCGGTGAAATAGGCGATATACCCGGCACCGAGGCTCTCGATGAGGCCCAGCAGGATGCCGCCCAGCATGGCGCCATAGATATTGCCGATGCCGCCCAGCACGGCCGCGCAAAAGGCCTTCAAGCCGGGGATGGCGCCCATGGAAAATTGAATGGACGCATAATTGGCGCCCCACATCACACCCGCCACGGCCGCCAGCGCGGCGCCGATGGCAAAGGTGGCGACGATGACCTTGTCGGAATCGACGCCCATCAGTCCCGCTACGCGGGGGTTTTCCGCCGTGGCGCGCATGGCGCGGCCCATTTTCGTTTTTTCCACCAGCAACACCAATCCGCCCATCGACAGGGCAGCCAGGGCCAGCAGCAATACTTGCGTTTGCGAAATCACGGCGCCGCCTATGTTGATGGGGTCGGTCGACAGCAATTGGGGAAAGGGCAAGGGATTGCGCGTCCAGATCATCATGGCAAAGGTTTGCAGCAGGATGGAGACGCCGATGGCGGTAATCAGGGGGGCGAGGCGGGGGGCGTTGCGCAGGCGGCGGTAGGCGACCCGCTCGATGATGATGTTGACCAGAATACAGATGGGTATGGCGCCGAGGATGGCGGTGGCCAGTTTCAGGTAGCCGGGCCAGTCCGGTACATAAATGCCCAGCAGCTTGAGGATGGTCAAGCCCACCATGGCGCCGATCATGAGCACATCGCCGTGGGCGAAGTTGATCAGGTTCAAGACGCCGTACACCATCGTGTAACCGAGGGCGACTAAGGCGTACATGCTGCCAAGCACCAAGCCGTTGATGATTTGCTGGATGAATGTATCCATGATTGCCCTATCAAATATGCATTTTTCGGGAACAACTTCCGCCAGAACATGGGTCGCTGATACAAAAACGGCACCGGAGGAAGAATTCCTGCAGTGCCATCCCTGGACCGTTCTCACCAGCATGGTGCACGCACTCAAAACGGGCGTGACCTTGCTTAGTCATAACGACAACATATTCAAGCTTGAGGCAATCATAACGATCTTTTGTAAAAACTAAGCTTGGAATAAACCAATCATTTCCGAATTAAATTCGGTTTTGAGGTGACTATTTCACCGATACTCACTCGCCATACCGACTCAGGCGACGTCGCGCTTGATACCGTCGAGGCCTTTCGGCATCGGGAACGTGACGGCCTCCTGCACGCCGTCAAGCGGGCGCACGCTCTTCACGCCGCACTCTTTCAGGCGGTCGATGACGGCTTGCACCAGCACCTCGGGCGCCGAGGCGCCAGCCGTCACACCCACGCGCAGCTTGCCTTCCAGCCAGGCGGGGTCGATCTGCGATGCATTGTCGACCATGTAGGCAGGCGTGCCCATCTTATCGGCCACTTCGCGCAAGCGGTTCGAATTCGAGCTGTTCGGGCTGCCCACGACGATCACCACTTCCACTTGCGGCGCCATGAATTTCACGGCTTCCTGGCGGTTGGTGGTGGCGTAGCAAATGTCGCCTTTTTTCGGTTCGGCAATATTCGGATATTTCGCTTTCAAGGCCGCAATAATGTCGCTAGTGTCGTCAACTGACAACGTTGTTTGCGAAACATAGGCCAGGCTGTCCGGATTGGCAACCTGCAATGCCGCCACATCGTCGAGCGTTTCCACCAGATGCATGCCCATGTCGGCCTGGCCCATCGTGCCTTCCACCTCGGGATGGCCATCGTGGCCGATCATGATGATCTCGCGGCCTTCGCGGCGCATCTTGCCCACTTCCATGTGTACCTTGGTGACCAGCGGGCAAGTCGCATCAAAAATGCTCAGGCCGCGCGATTCCGCCTCGGCGCGCACGGCTTTCGACACGCCATGGGCGGAAAACACGAGCGTGTTGCCAGCAGGCACGTCATCGAGGTCATCGATGAAGATGGCGCCCTTGTTGCGCAAGTCGGCCACCACATAGGCGTTGTGGACGATTTCATGGCGCACATAGATCGGTGCACCAAATTGCTGCAAGGCACGCTCGACGATTTCAATCGCCCGATCGACGCCAGCGCAGAAACCGCGGGGCTGGGCCAGTAACAGTTCTTTATCCATCGCTATTCCTTCACAGCACCGAAATGAGCTTGACTTCAAAGCGCAGCGGCTGGCCGGCCAACGGATGATTGAAGTCGAACAGGGCCGAGTCCTCGCGCATTTCGCGCAGCACGCCGGCAAAGCGACCGCCGCCCGGCGCGGCGAAGTCGACCAGGTCGCCGATCTTGTAGTCGGCGCCCGGCACCGAGTTCTCGTCCAGCGTGGCGCGCGAAACCGACTGCACCAGCTCGGGATTGCGCTCGCCAAAGCCTTCGCCGGCGGCCAGCTCGAACGTCTGGTGCGTGCCTTCAGGCAAGCCCAGCAGGCGCTGCTCGAGGAATGGCGCCAGCTGGCCCTGTCCCAGCATCAAGGTAGCAGGATTTCCGCTGAAGGTAGTGACAATATCAGTACCGTCAACAGTAGCAAGACGATAATGCAGGGTGAGATAAGCCGCTTCGGTGACGACTGCTGGTTGCTCGTTGGACATAGTGAGTTTTCAAGTAGCTGATGCAAAACGATATTGTAAGCCACACTGGCCGCGCCTGCCCCATGGCTTCGTCAAAGAAGACCATGCTGGGGCACGCGCCGGTGACAAACAGGAGAACAGTATGGGCATCAAGGATTGGCCGGCCCGCGAACGGCCGCGCGAGCGTTTGATCGAGGATGGCGCGCAATCGCTGTCGGATGCGGAATTGCTGGCCGTTTTTCTACGCACGGGCGTGCGCGGCAAGAGCGCGGTGGAGCTGGCGCGCGACACGGTGGAACACTTCGGCTCCTTGCGGGGTCTGTTCGGCGCCAGCCTCGTGAGTTTTTCCGCCGTGCATGGCATGGGCAGTGCCAAGTTTGCCCAACTGCAAGCGGTAATGGAACTGGCGCGACGCGCCATCATCGAGGACTTGCAGACGGGCCAGGCGCTCAATTCGCCGCACGCCGTCAAAGACTATTTACGCCTGACCCTGGGCAACCTGGCGCACGAAGCGTTTCATGTGTTGTTTTTGGACGTCAAGAACCGCCTGATCACGACCCAGGAAATGTTTCGCGGCACCCTCACCCACACCAGCGTGTACCCGCGCGAAGTGGTCAAGCAGGCGCTGCTGCACAACGCGGCCAGCGTGATGCTGGCCCACAACCACCCGTCCGGCACGCCGGAACCAAGCGAATCGGATTTATTACTGACGCGCGCGCTGGTGCAGGCCTTGTCGCTGGTGGACGTGCGCATCCTCGACCATTTCGTCGTGGCCGGGCGGCAAGTGCATTCGTTTGCGGAACACGGCCAGATCTAGCGCAGACGCGGCATGACAGCGGCCAATTATCAGTTAACCATGTGTAAACAAGGACATACGTGACCACACCAAGGCGCTTATCTAACAGTAAACAGCGCTGTTTACCAGTGCTTTCCCCTATGAAGAAGGGCAAAAGTCAAATTGTTAAATTATTTCAATACAACATGACACAATTGTTTTTCGCAAGTCATTGATAAATCTGCTTATTTTGGATATACTCTCGTTTTTCCAATTTGGAATATCTTTAAGGAGTGCGCCATGGCACGTGTTTGCCAAGTCACTGGGAAGAAGCCGATGGTCGGCAACAATGTTTCCCATGCAAACAACAAAACCAAACGTCGTTTTTTGCCTAACTTGCAGAATCGTCGTATTTTTGTTGAATCTGAAAACCGCTGGGTCTCCCTGCGTTTGTCCAACGCCGGTCTGCGCGTCATCGATAAAGTCGGCATCGACGCCGTATTGGTCGATATGCGCGCTCGTGGCGAAAAAGTCTAATTAGCAGAATAAGGGAGCTATCATGGCAAAATCAGGCCGCGACAAAATCAAGTTAGAATCGACCGCCGGTACGGGTCACTTCTACACGACTACCAAAAACAAGCGTACGACGCCTGCGAAAATGGAGATCATGAAATTTGATCCTAAAGCACGCAAGCACGTAACGTACAAAGAAACCAAAATCAAGTAATTGATATTGTGTTCTGTAAAAAGAGCCGCTCCGATGAGCGGTTTTTTTTCGCCCTGATTTTTACGCCGCCCTCCCCCCTTTGCCAAGGCGAAAAAAAGGCCCTGGAAACCAGGGCCTTGATATGCAGCAGCTTACTTATGCATAACTGCGCAGGCGTAACGAGAAATCCTGCAGCGACTGGATGCCCGATGCTTCGGCGCGCGTGCACCAGTCTTGCAGCTTCTGCAGCAATTGCTCGCGCGTAAAGTGGGAACGCTCCCAGATGGCGCCCAGTTCCACGCGCATGTGGTGCATGGTTTCCAGCGCCTTGCTGTGCTGGAACAATTCCGACAGCTGCTCGTGATGCGCATCGGCCAGTTTGCCCGGCTCGCGCTGCATCAGCTTGCGCGACGACTTGAGGAAGCGCTTTTCCAGTTCGGCCTTGTTCTTCAGGTGTTCCAGCTCTTCCTTCCAGGCATGCTTGATCGATTTCGCATACTTGGCCATCACGTCATAGCGGTTGGCGATGACCGATTGCAAGGTCTCGAAGTCCGCTTCCAGCTTGCCGTGCGAGAACTTCGGTTCTGGCGCCAGCTTTTTCACCTTGGCCAGGCCCAGCATTTCCAGCGCGCGGATATACGCCCAGCCGATATCGATTTCATACCATTTCGACGACAGCTTGGCCGACGTCGCATACGTATGGTGATTGTTATGCAACTCTTCGCCGCCGATCAGGATGCCGAAGGGAATAATGTTGGTGGCCGCGTCGGCGCAGTCATAGTTGCGGTAACCCCAGTAGTGGCCGATGCCGTTGATGATGCCCGCTGCCGTGATGGGTATCCACATCATTTGCACGGCCCACACGGAAATGCCGATCACGCCGAACAACACGAAATTGATGACAAACAGCGACACCACGCCCAGCCAGCTGTATTTGGTGTACAGATTGCGTTCGATCCAGTCCGTCGGCGTGCCGTGACCGTACTTGGCCATGGTTTCCATGTTCTTCGATTCAGCGCGATACAGCTCGGCGCCTTCCCAGAAGACTTTCTTGATGCCGCGCGTCACGGGGCTGTGCGGATCTTCTTCCGTATCGCACTTGGCGTGGTGCTTGCGGTGGATGGCCGCCCATTCCTTGGTGACCTGGCCCGTCGTCAGCCACAGCCAGAAACGGAAGAAATGGCTGGGGATCGCGTGCAATTCCAGCGCCCGGTGGGCCTGGTGGCGATGCAGGTAAATCGTGACGCTGGCGATCGTGATGTGCGTGACCACCATGGTGTACAGGAAAACTTGCCATGCGGACAAATCGGTAATACCAGTTGCCATGAACTGCAAAACGTCGTGTAAAACGGAACTCAATGTCATTACTACTACTCCAAGTGGACAGGCATGCGCACGGTCGCTCCAGTGACTCTGGAGGTCCGGCAGAGTTAATTTTAGGCGTAATTGTACGCCCTAATGGGTGCTATCAGGCAAAATCGGAGGCAGGCAGCGAGGTTAAGGCTGGGTGCCGGATGGCGCGGACTCACCCTCTGCCGCGCCCGCAAGCGGGGCAGGAGGCGTACCAACAATACGCAATTCGCGTTGCGGAAACGGTACAGTGACCTTATGTTCCTGCAAGGTGCGCCAGATGGCGCGGTTCACATTCGACTTCACGCCGCCCGTGCCGTTTTCCGGATCCGCGATCCAGAAGCCGATCTGCACGTCCAGGCCATCGGCGCCGAAACGCACGAGGGTGGCCGATGGCGCATTGCTCTGCGACACACGCGGCACCTTGGCTGTCGCCGCTTCCAGCAAGGGAAAGATGACATCGAGATCCGTTTCATAGCCCAACGATACGGCCGTCGACAGCCAGACCATGCGATTACTCAGCGACATGTTCTGCACGCCACCGGAAATCAGCATTTCATTCGGCACGATGGATTCAACCCCATCGCCACCCAACAACACAGTATAGCGCGTATTGATTTGCGTGACTTTGCCCGTGAACTGGCCGACAGTGATCATGTCGCCGATGGTCAGGCTACGGTCGAGCAGGATGATGAAGCCGGACACAAAGTTCGCGGCGATCTTTTGCAAGCCAAAGCCCAGCGCCACGCCGAATGCGCCGCCAAACACGGACAGCACCGTCAGGTCGATGCCCACCAGCGACAGGCTGATCAGCACGGAGACGAGGATCAGCACGGCGCGCCCCATGCGCGACAACACCACGCGCAAGGAGGTGTGCAGACCCTGCATTTTCATCAGGCGCTCGTCGAGCGAGGTGCCGGCCCACATGGCCAGCACCAGCAGCACGGCCACCGAAATAGCGGCTTGCAAGATGGCAGCCACGGAGACCTTGTTGCGTCCCAGCGGCACGACGATGCTTTCCAGGAAGGCATGCAGTTCCGGCCACAGGCCCGTGATATACAGGGCCATGCCGGCCCACACCACGACCGTGAAGATCTTTTCCAACAGCAACATGGTCGGGCTGATATCGCCATGGCGGGCAAAAATGCGGCGCAGCACATAAAAACCGAAGCGCACCAGCGCCATTGAGGTGCACAGGGGAATGGCAATACTGAGCAAATTCACCGACTGGAACTTGGCCAGGAAATGTTGCGCAATGCCCAGCAGCATGGCCGCCAACACGGGCGTCAGGATGCGGATGAAACTGTCCGTGCGCTGCAAGGTTTCCGGCGTAGCCGGGACAGCGGCCGCTTCCGCCCGCTGGTGCAGGAATTCGCGCAACTGCCGCACCAGCAACCAGCTCAGGGCCAGGCAAGCGACGATGACCAATGCCTGCCACAGGATGGCCGGTTGACGGAAATCATTAACAAAATCAGTGATCAGGTTGAGCAGCGGGGTTTCGTTCATGGCAGATGGGGGCTGGAAGGTGGGACGGATGGGCGGTGTGCCCATGCCGCCAGGCGGGCTGGCGGCATTGAAAGCGGCCACTGCAGGTGCAGCGGCCGCCCGGGACTAGCTTACTCGGCTTGTTCAGCGTCAACGTCGTCGGCCGGTTTCTCATCGGCGTAGACTTTTTTCGGCATGATCTTGCGCTCGAACACGGCAGCGAAGAAGCCGTCGGTCTGGTGCAGGTGCGGCAACAATTTCAGGTAGTCGCCCATTTCCAGCTCGATCTTCTGTTCAGCCAGCACCTTGCTCATCGGCACCAGGGTGAAGTCCGGATGGGCGGCCAGGAATTGCTCGGCGATAAAATCGTTTTCTTCGTTCAGGAAGCTGCAGGTGGCGTACACCAGACGGCCGCCGCCCTTGACCAGACGCGCCGCGCCGGCCAGGATGGCCGCCTGCTTGGCTTGCAGCTCGACGATGGAGTTCGGCTGCTGGCGCCATTTCACGTCCGGATTGCGACGCAGGGTGCCCAGGCCGCTGCACGGGGCATCGACCAGCACGCGGTCGATCTTGCCGGCCAGGCGCTTGATCTTGGCATCGCGCTCATGCGCGATCTGCACCGGATGCACGTTCGACAGGCCGCTGCGGGCCATGCGCGGCTTCAGCTTGGCCAAACGCTTTTCCGACACGTCAAACGCATACAAACGGCCCGTGTTGCGCATCAGCGCGCCCAATGCGAGAGTCTTGCCACCCGCGCCGGCACAGAAATCGACCACCATCTCGCCGCGCTTGGCGCCGACGATCTGCGACAGGATCTGGCTGCCTTCATCTTGCACTTCGATGGCGCCGCTCTGGAACAAAGGCATGTTTTGCAGCGAAGGCTTCTTGAGCACGCGCAAACCCAGCGGCGCATAAGGCGTCGGCGTGCTGAGGATCGGTGCTTCGGCCAGGGCCAGCATCACGTCTTCACGCGTGGCCTTGAGCGAATTGACGCGCAAGTCCAGCGGCGCCGGCGCGTTCAGCGCATCGGTCAGCTTCATGGTTTCCGCTTCGCCGAACTGGGCGATCAGCTTGTCGAACAACCAGGTCGGCATGTTGGCGCGCATGTTCGCCGGCATCAGGCTGCGGTCGATCTGCGTGATGCGTTCCAGCCATTCGACTTCTTCTTCCGTCAAGCCGCCCAGGGAGTCGGCGCCGACAGCTTCGGCCAGGCCGAGGATGGTCAGGCGGCGCATGGTCGGGCCACTGCCCGCTTCGGCGAAATCGGTAAAGAACGATTTGTTGCGCAGCACGGCATAAATGCCTTCGGCGATGGCGCCGCGTTCGCGCGAACCGAGGCGCGGATGGTCGCGGAAATAGCGCGACAGGGTGGTGTCGGCCGGGGCCGTGAAACGTAAAATTTCGCGCAATACTTCTTCAGCATTGGCAAGTATCGCTGGTGGCAATCTCATTGTTATTCTTCCTGTAATATTTTATTGAGGGTCCACGCGGACCTGGCCATGCTCGACTGACAGTTTATCGTCAATGAACAGGCGGATGGCGCGCGGGTAAAGCAGATGTTCCTGTACCAGCACGCGCGCCGATAAGCTGTCTTCTGTGTCGCCTGGCAAGACGGGGACTTGGGCGCTCGCCACGGCCGGGCCATGATCGAGCTCGGCAGTTACGAAATGCACGGTCGCGCCGTGTTCCGTCACACCCGCCTCGAGCGCCTGGCGGTGCGTCGCCATGCCCGGGAACAGCGGCAGCAGCGACGGATGAATGTTGAGCATGCGCCCCGCGTAATGCTCGACGAAGGGCGCCGTCAGGATGCGCATGAAACCGGCCAGCACGACCAGGTCGGGGGCGAAGCCGTCGATCACGGCTTGCAGCGCCGCATCAAACTGCTCGCGGCTGGCATAATCCTTATTGGCAACGACTGCCGTCGCTATTCCATGTTCCGCGGCAAAAACCAGTCCCTGGGCGTCGGCCCTGTTACTGATGACGGCAACAATACGGGCAGGCCATTGCTCGGCTTGCGCCGCGCGTACAACCGCTTCCATGTTGCTGCCGCGTCCGGAAATGAGGATAACGATATTTTTCATAGCGCGCATTGTACCCGCTATGGCGATGCGAATCTAGAAAGGCCGGTATTATTGTTGCGGCGCAACATAAGCGCCGGAGCGCCGCAGCCGCCCGGCGCTGCCGATTGCCATCTGCATGCGAGGCCGGTTTTACGGCGCCACGGCAAGAGTAAGTATTTACTCGAACGAATAGAAGACGCGGAACGGCACTTTCTTCTCGGCCCAGTAGTCGGCCGCGTCGCGAAACACGTCGAGCAGGATCTCGCGTGCTTCCTTGTCGAATTTTTGCGTATTTGGCAATTGCTCAAGCACCACCAGGAAGCCCGTTTGCGTGCCGGCCTTGTGCATGGTGTCCGTCAGGCACAGGCGCAGGGCATCAAAATTCTTCGCCAGGTTTTTCGGAAACAGGAATGCTTCTGCAATAATGCCGATGACTTGTTGTTTGGTCTGTCCAGCGTTGCAATGCGCATATAAAAAGTGCTGCCCGAGACGAACCGCCTCGTCTTGTAATTCGGTCACGCGAAAGGCACGGATGGACTGGACAAGGTTGGGCGGCACGGTTAGTAACAAACTCATTTTTCCCTCAAATCGACCTGTTATGTATGGATTTTTTCTAGCTGCTCTTCTTATTGCATCCCCGCACGCGGGTCAATGCGCACGCGGTGATTCGATCTGTATCAACTTTTATGCGATTCAGTGCGATTTTATCTAAGCCATACGCGTATTAGGGTAACGTGTTGTCCTGTATGAATCAACCCGAATATGATGTCAAACGCAAGATTTGTTACAAACCGCTGGTTTCAAGTCACTTCAACATCTTGTATCGATTGAAAGTGCATGTTACAGACTGTGGGGCAAGGGGCTTGGGCTGTTACATTTTGTTGCCATGCGAAACACTTGCCCCGGTCTGGCGGGATTACTATAGTCCCAAGTTGTAAAAAATACCCTGAAAGATTCTCTACATAATGAGGTTAGAAATGAACTTGCAAGCCAAATTGATGATGTCAGCCCTTTGTATCGGCGCATTGCCACTCGCCCAGGCTGCCGACTTTGAAGATTTCGGCAAAGTCGTGCGCGTCGTGCCGCAAGTGGAACAGATCAATCGTCCACGCCAGGAATGCCGTACGGAATACGTGCAAGTGCAGGCGCCGCCGCAGCAGCGCAGCGCTGGCGGCTCCATCGTCGGCGGTATCGCCGGCGCCCTGCTCGGTAGCCAGGTCGGTGGCGGCAATGGCCGCACGGCCGCCGCTGCCGCTGGCGCGATTGCCGGCGCCGTCGTCGGCGACCGTGTCGACAACCAGAACAACTATCAGGGCGGCATGCAGGAACAAGCCGTCAAGCAATGCCGCCAGGTCGACCACTGGGAATCGCGCAACAATGGCTACCAGGTCACCTACGACTACCGCGGCCGCAACTACACGAGCATCATGTCCTATGATCCGGGCGAACGCATCCGTCTGCGTGTATCGATCGAGCCAGCGCAACAGTAAGCGCGACAACCGGTCCGTAGCATGCCAGCCCCAGCGGCTGGCATTTTTTATGGCGCCCCGGCACGGGCTATAATGCGGCACACTTTCAGGCCGCCTTATGCTTATCAAACGAAAATCCATCGAACAAGTCGAATCCTCGCGCCCCGCGCGCAAGCCCCGCTATGCCCCTGTCACCCTGTCCGAAATGGATGGCGTGCGCTATTTGCATTTCGGCACGGAATGGGTGCAGGGCGCCATGCGCATCCGCAAGCCGGACTGGCCGGAACTCGAATACGCGCAGCAAATGATGGCGTGGATGCTGTGGATCGAGCAACCGCAGCGCCTCGCCCAGCTGGGCCTGGGCACGGGAGCGCTGAGCAAGTTCTGCTACCGCCAGTTCCCGCAGGCGCAAGTGGAAGCCATTGAACTCAATCCCTCCGTCATCACCATCTGCGCCTCGATGTTCAAGCTGCCGCCCAACGACGAGCGCCTGCACGTGCGCGAGATGGATGCGCTCGACTACGTCAACGATGATGCCAACCACGGCACCCTGGACGCCCTGCAGGTGGACCTGTACGACGCCACGGCGCGCGGTCCCGTGCTCGACAGCGCGGATTTTTATTCCGCCTGCTGCGCCTGCCTGGCGCCGCACGGCATCATGACGGTCAACCTGTTTGGCGACCACCCCAGCTACGCGAAGAACATCAAGGCGATGAAGTTTGCGTTTGCACAGGTGATCTGCCTGCCGGAAGTCCATGATGGGAACGTGGTGGCGATCGCTTTCAAGACGAAAGTGGCACTCGATGCCGAAGCGCAAGCGGCCCTGCTGGAACGGGCCAAGCAGATCGTCGCCGAGACCAAGCTGCCCGCCAAGACCTGGGTCAAGGGCATCGTCAGTACCCTGTAAGCGCCGGCACACCCACGCAAGGCCGGCAGCCCTGAAAGGCACCGGCCATGCCCGCTTCCCCTCCTTGCAACACGCCGCTGCAACTGCCACAACTGCTGGCCTGGCTGCAGGAAGACGGCTTGCTCGACGCGGCGCAAGCGGCCGCCATCGTCGCCCAGGCCGCCCTGCTGCCAGTGCCGGCCTTGCATCCGCTGTGCAACATCGCCCACGGCGCGCTGACGCTCGACACCCTGTGCGCGTGGCTGGCACAACGGGCCGGCCTGCCGCACATGCGCATCGATCCCTTGCACATTGATTTCAGCCAGGTGGCCGACGTCATGACGGCCGGCTATGCGGCCCGCTTCAACATCCTGCCCGTGGAAAGCACGCTTGAGCGCATCGTCATCGCCACCGCCCAGCCCTATGCGCTCACTTGGCAGGCGCAGCTGGGGAACCTGGCGCCACGCAAGCTGAGCCTGGTCATCGCCAATCCGCTGCACATCGCCGACGCCATCGCGCAATTTTTCAGCCTGGCCAGTTCCGTCAAGGTGGCCCGGCAAGCGTCCACGCAAGACCTGGCGCTGCGCCACAATTTCGAACAGCTGGTGGAACTGGGACGCAACAAGAGCAGCCTCGACGCCAACGACCAGCACGTGGTGCGCATCGTCGACTGGCTGTGGCAATACGCGTTTTCCCAGCGCGCGTCCGACATCCACCTGGAGCCGAAACGCGACGCTGGCCTCGTGCGCCTGCGCATCGACGGCCGGCTGCACCAAGCCTATCAATTACCGCCCGTGGTATTGCTGGCCATGACGGCGCGCATCAAGTTGCTCGGGCGCATGGACGTGGTGGAAAAGCGCCGCCCCCAGGATGGCCGCATCAAGACGCGCAATGCGCAGGGCCAGGAAATCGAGCTGCGCCTGTCCACCTTGCCCACGGCCTTCGGCGAAAAGCTCGTCATGCGCATCTTTGATCCCGAGATCGCCGTCAGGAGCCTGTTTGATCTGGGATTCCCTCCCGCGGACGCCGAACGCTGGCGCCAGCTGACGGCGCGCACGCACGGCATCGTGCTGGTAACCGGTCCCACCGGTTCGGGCAAGACCAGCACCCTGTACAGCACCTTGAAGGCGCTGGCCGGCAGCGAAGTCAATGTATGCACGGTGGAAGACCCCATTGAAATGGTCGAACCGGCCTTCAACCAGATGCAGGTGCAAACCCAGGCCGGCATCGAACTGTCGTTTGCCGATGGCGTGCGGGCGCTGATGCGGCAAGATCCCGACATCATCATGGTGGGAGAAATCCGCGACCTGGCCACGGCCGAAATGGCCATCCAGGCGGCGCTGACGGGCCACCTGGTGCTGTCGACCCTGCATACCAACGACGCGCCCTCGGCCGTCATGCGCCTGCTGGAACTGGGCTTGCCTGCCTATCTGCTGGAAGCGTGCCTGATCGGCGTGCTGGCGCAGCGCCTGCTGCGCTGCCTGTGCCCGGGCTGCAAGCAGCTGGACGCCGCCACAGGCGAGGCATCATGGCAGCGCCTGACGGGCGGCCAGCTGGAACGGCCGGAGGCCATGTACCGCCCGGTCGGCTGCGCCCAGTGCCGGCACAGCGGCTACCTGGGACGTGCCGGTATTTATGAACTGCTGAGCGTGACGGAAACGTTCGGCCAGCTGGTCAAGGCGGGCGCCGACCTGCACGTGCTGCGCCGCCAGAGCATTCTCGACGGCATGACGCCGCTGCGCATCGCCGGCGCGCGCAAGATCATCGACGGCACGACCAGCATCGACGAAGTGCTGAAGATCACGGCAGCCCTGCATTAGCTGGCCTGCACTTTCTCGCAGGAATGCTTTGCATTATTTTTCAACTGATATATAATGCGGCCTCTTTCGGGTCGTTAGCTCAGCTGGTAGAGCAGCGGACTTTTAATCCGTTGGTCGCAGGTTCGAATCCCGCACGGCCTACCACGAATGCGCAGTACTAAAAAGCCCATCCTCACGGATGGGCTTTTTTCGTTTCCAGCCCTCGCGGTTATACTGGCGCTTCGTCTTGCCAGCCCTGAAAGAAATGCATGAAACTTGCCGTCACCCTCCTCCTGGCCGCCGCCTGCCTGTCCGCGCAGGCGCAAGCACAAGTACAGCCGCCCATCGTGCTCGACGGCCAGTACAGCGCGCGCACGGACGAGATGAGCCTGCAGATCATCGGCAACCGCGTCTGCTTCGCACCCGACAAGGCGCAATGGGGCCGTTTGCCCCGCCCCGCAGCGACGCACGATGCGTGGTTCTGCTTTTCCAACGATGGCGAGGCGCGCCGGTTGCTGCGCGTAACCGCGCGCCAGGCCGACAATTGCGGCTGGCAAGCCCGCGCGCGCATCGTCATTGACACCTATCAAGCGTATGTGGAACAGGGCGATGGCAACGACATGGCCCGCCTGGCGTCGGTCATCAAGGTGGCGCAACCGAATGCCATCGCCTGCGAATAAACGTTAGTCGAGTTCATATTCCTGCAGATAGCGCGCCAGCAATTCTCCATCCGAAAGCGGACACACAAACCCCGCACCCCAGTCGGCCAGCAACAGCTGCTCTTTTAATGGCAGCAGCAACAATTGCGGCATACCATCGCTGCACCACAAATCCACCACGATGCCGTCATCACCCAGGCCGGCAAACAGGGTTTCCGTCTTCTCGCCGCCAAAGGCCAGCACGTTCTTGCATTCCACCCGGTAACTGCTGTAGCCCGTGTAGACGGCGTCATACGGCGGCAAGGTGTCCGCCAGCGCCAGCCGCAGCTGATCGGCCGTGAGGCCCAGCGCGCGCAGTGGCGACGGCGGCGCCTCGGGCACGTACATCTGCGTCCAGCCGGCACCGCTGCGGTGCGCATCGGCGAACGCCTGCTGCTCGCCCATCTGCGTCAAACAGTGCTGCAAATTATCCAGCGGCAGCAATTCGATCATGCAAAAATCATCTTCGTGGTAATACGCTTCCCGCATGGCTTAATTCTCCAGCAAATCTTGCAGTTGTGCATTGCGCCGCGCCGTCAGCAGGCCGGCCCAGGTCTCGCTCGTCACGGACGGATAACGCACGGCGCCGAAATTCATCCAGGCATCGCGGTACGCCAGCCACAGGCGCTGGGTGGCGCGGATGCCATCCTTGCCCACCGCACCCGCATAGGTTTCCGCCGGCTTTTTCATCAGCTTGCCGTAGATTGCGTTGAGTTCCTTGTCGAGTGCCGCCACTTGCGCCTTCGACATGCTTGCAGGCAGCTTGCCCGCTTCGTACTCGCGCACATCGTGCGCCAGCAAATCGAGCTCGGCCGTGCGGGCGGCGATGCTCAGGGCGGCGCGTGCCGTGCCACTCAAATCCGTTTCATGGGCCACGCGCGCATCGGCAAACTTGCTTGCCGCCGTCTGCAGCTTTTGCAGCGACGCTTGCGCCACGGCCGGCATGCTTGCGCTGACTTTGCCTGTCGCCTGCGCGCGCACGCGCTGCTTCTGGCGCGCATCGATGGCGCTGCACACGCCCATCATGTAGCCGCTGGTAATGTCGTCGCACAAGTCGATCATGCCGCGCCCGCTGGCATTGATCTGCTGCAAATGTTCTATGCGCCCCTGCATCTCGGCCGGCGCCGCATCGATGCTGCACGCATATTTGAGCGCCAGCAGCGGGTCTTTCTGCACGCCCTGTCCATTTTGGTACAGCATCATCAGCACGGCGCTGTTTTGCGTTGCCATGGCGCAATGTCGCGCGGGACGCCAGTCGGCAGGCTTGGGCGAGGACATACTCTTGGTATCGTAATACAGCTCGTTCGCCTGGCACTGCTGCAACGATGCCACGGCGGACGGCGCCGGCAGGTCGGCCGGCGGCGGTGCCGCATCCTTGACCTTCAGGCAAGTCGCATACCAGGCCGTGCTTTCTGCGTGGCCCACGCCCATGGCGCTGGTATTCGGGTACGGAGCGGTGGCAGCTGCAAAAACCGGGGCAGCCAGCAGGCAGCTCGCGCCCAGCAATGCCGTTTTCAATAAGGGTAGACAAATTTTCATGTTCAGGCAGCGCCAGCGTGAGTAAAGCGGCAAGTTTAACTGATCAGCCAGGCTGCGCCCGCCCGATACACGCCCATTCCGCCTGGTAAGTAACGGTACTCAGCCTTGGCAGTGCAGGAATCGATGGGCAATAATGTTGCCCGCTGTACTTTTTTCACTTCCCGGACCACGCCCATGACCTCACCCCGTCTTCGCCGTTCCCTAGGCTCCCTGCTGATCGCAGCAGCCTGCGCCTCGCTGGCAACGACCATCCACGCCGCCGATACCACGGCGGCTATACCAGTTGCCACCACGCAAACGCAAGCCAAACACGCCATCACGCATGAAGACGTATGGCTGATGAAACGGGTGGGTGCGCCCGTCGCCAGCCCGGATGGACGCTGGGCCGTGTTTTCCGTCGTCGACAGCGCCTACTCCAGCCAAGAGCAATGGTCGGACCTGTGGATCAAGTCGCTGCTTGACGACAGCCCCGCGCGCCGCCTGACCTACTCCAAGGGCGGCGAAAGCGCCGTGGCCTGGTCGCCGGACAGCCGCCAACTGGTGTTTGTCGCCAAGCGCGACGGCGATGAAGCGGGACAGATTTACCGCCTCGACGTGGCCGCTGGCGGCGAAGCGCAGCGCCTGACCTCGCTGACCCTGGGTGCGCGCCTGCCGAAATGGAGCCCTGACGGCAAGCAATTGCTGTTCATCAGCGACATCTATCCAGGCAATAAGACGGAAAGCGATGTCAAGCAAAGCGCCAAAGAGCGCAAGGACCGCAAATACAGCGCCCGTTCGTATGAAACGACGGCACCGCGCTATTTCGACAAATGGCTGACCGACAAGCAAGTGCGCCTGTTCATCGTCGACGCGCAGTCCGAGTCAACGCCGCGCGACATCCTGTCGGGCACGCAACTGGTCACCTTGCCGGGCTTCGGCGGCGGCCAGGGCGACGAAGGCCAATCGCTGGACGCCGTCTGGACGCCGGATGGCAAGGCCGTCGTCTTCAACGCGGCCACCAACCACGATGCGGCCCAGCGCGAAGCCGTGTATTCGCAACTGTATTTACTGCCCGTGGCGGGCGGCGAGGCGCAGCGCTTGACGCAGGACAAACATAGCTACGGTTCCTTGAAATTTGCCGCCGACGGCAAGACTCTGTTCGCCCTCAGCGACGCGCAAACGCCGGGCAAGGTGTATGACGTGAAACGCCTGGCCAGCTTCGCCTGGCCAATGAGCAACCCTGCGCCAACGATATTGACGGCCAAGCTGGACCGGTCGATTTCGCGCTTCGTGCTGCCCGAAAGCGGCAAGCGCGTCGTCTTCAGCTACGAACATGCGGGCCTGGAAAAGCTGTACTCGATCGACGCCAGGGGTGGCGAGATGCGTGAAGAACCATCCTTGCCGACGGGCAGCATCAATTCGCTGAGCAGCGGCGGCAAGGCCCTGGTGGGCGTATGGGAATCCGCCATCAACCCACCGGAAATCTATGCCTTCAACGGCAAGCAGCCAAAGCGCCTGACGGCCGTCAACACGGACAAGGCCAATAAAATCGACTGGCAGGCGCCCGAGCATTTCTGGTTCACCACGGCTGACGGCCGCCAGATCCACAATATGCTCGTCAAGCCGGCCAACTTTGACCCGAACAAGAAATACCCGCTGTTTACCGTCATCCACGGCGGCGCGGCCAGCATGTGGCGCGACCAGTTCGTGCTGCGCTGGAACTATCACTTGCTGGCCAAGCCCGGCTACGTTGTCTTGCTGACCGACTACAAGGGATCAACCGGCTATGGCGAAGAATTCTCGCGCTCGATTCAATTCGACCCATTGAAGGGCCCTGGCGATGAAGTCAACCAGGGCGTCGATGAAGCCATCAAGAAGTACCCCTTCATCGACAGCACGAAACTGGCCGCCGGCGGCGCCAGCTATGGCGGCCACCTGGCCAACTGGCTGCAAGCGACCACCACGCGCTACAAGGCCATCATTTCGCACGCGGGCGAAATGGATCTGATCATGCAGTGGGGCACCAGCGACGGCGGTTTCGGCCGTGAAACCAATGCGGGCGGCCCCGTCTGGTCGAACCTGTCCGTGTGGCGCGACCAAAGCCCGGTCATGCAAGCGGGCAACCATGAAAAAGGCACGGGGTTTACGAGCCCCATCCTGATCACCGTGGGCGAGCTCGACTACCGCGTGCCGGCCAACAATGCCTTGATGAACTTTGCCGTGCAACAACGCCTGAATGTGCCGGCGAAATTGCTCGTGTTCCCGGACGAAAACCACTGGATCTTGAAGGGCGAGAACAGCCGCTTCTTCTACAGCGAAGTTGAGGGCTGGCTGGCGAAGTATTTAAAATAATCCTGCTGCGCTCTGCTTGAAAAGCCAGGTTCCTCTGACGCGGGCCTGGCTTTCTTCATGCCGGCTGGGCGGCGGCCAGGGCCGCCTTCTGGCGCTGGATCGCCAGCACCAGCAGCGCCGCTACGAGGCAGGCGGCGCCGGCGGCAAACAGGGCCGGGTTGTAGGTCAGCATCAGGGTGCGGATGCGGCCCGCGCCATAGGCGGCCACGGCGGCGCCCAGCTGGTGGCCAGCGAAGATCCAGCCAAACACCATGCCCGCCCGCTCCCTGCCAAACGTGGCCCCCACCAGCTTGACCGTGGGCGGCACGGTGGCGATCCAGTCCAAGCCATAGAACATGGCGAACAGCGACAGGCCGTACAGGGTGAATTCCGAATACGGCAGCCAGAACAAGGACAAGCCCCGCAAGCCGTAGTACCAGAACAGCAGCTTGCGGTTGTCATAGCGGTCCGACAGCCAGCCGGACAAGATCGTGCCGAACAGGTCGAAGGCGCCCATCATGGCCAGCACGGAGGCGGCCGGCACGGCGGACAGGCCCGAATCGCCGCACAGGGAAATGAAGTGCGTCTGGATCAGACCGTTGGTGCTGAGGCCGCAGATGAAAAACGTGCCAAAGAGTATCCAGAAGGTGCGATTGGCAGCCACGCTGCGCAAGATCAAAAAAGGCGTGGCAAACGTCATTGTCGCCGCAGGCGCCGCCACCAGGGGCGTGGCCGGATCGGCGCCGTACGGACGCAGGTCCACATCCTGCGGCCGGTTGCGCATGCACAGGAAGGCCAGCACGGCAACGATGGCGCAGCTGGCAAACACGGGCATGACGGCAGTGCGCCAGCCGAAGTGCTCGATCAGCCAGGCGCCTACGGGCAGGAACAGCAGCTGGCCCGTGGCCGAGCTGGCCGTCAGCACGCCCACCACCAGGCCCCGGTGCGTCTCGAACCAGCGGTTCGCCACCACGGCACTCAAGACCAGCGCCGTCATGCCCGAACCCAGCCCCAGCAGGATGCCCCACAGGGCGACCAGGTGCCAGAACTGCGTCATGCGCGTCGCCAGCAGCATGCCGGCAGCGATCAGCCCCAGGGCCACGCAGATGACATTGCGCAAGCCGAAGCGCTCCATCAGGATGGCGGCAAACGGCCCCATCAAGCCAAACAGCATGAAGCGCACGGCCAAGGCCGAGGAAATCTGCTCGGCATCCCAGCCGAATTCGCGGCTCAAGGGTTGCATCAGCGCCCCCGGCAAGCCCAGCGCGGCCGACGACGTCAAGGCCGTGAGGAAGGTAATGGCGACGATGACCCAGGCAAAGTGGATGCCGCGCCGCTCCAGCCATTGCGAAAAAGGATAGGAAAGCATGCTGCCCTCATGAGTAAAAGTGGATGCCGACCAGCACGAGCCAGCAAGATTTTCTCATATTATATTACGATCGTAATTTATACAATCAAAAAAAACTGGAGCGACACTGCTGCGTGCCACTCCAGTCCTGGCTGCAAGACTTATGAAAAATGCGGTTCACTTCACCTTCAAGCCATTCTTCACATCCGTCACGCCTTCCACGCCGCGGGCCAGGTCGGCGGCTTTTTTCACTTGCGCCTGGGAAGGCACGAAGCCGCTGAGCATGACGACGCCGTTCACCGTTTCCACGTGCACGTCCAGCGCTTTCAAGTCACTGTCCTTGACGAGGTCTGCCTTGATCTTGGTGGTGATGACGGAGTCTTCCACTGCCACCTTGGTGCTGCTGGCCGCATTGCGCGTCACGCAGGCAGCCTTGGCCGTGGCATCCATGGCGTCGCAGTTTTCTTTCGTCATGGCAGGCGGATTTTGCGCCACGTTGGTGCCAGCCCTGGCACCCGTGTTGGCGTCAGCCAGCGCGGCCGTTTTCGCCGCCTTGGCATCATTCATGCACGTGGTTTTATCGCCTCCCGTGCGGTCGCCGCACTTGGCCTTGGCCAGGTCATACTCGGTATTGGCGACATCCTTGCGGACCTTACCCAGTTCGCGCGGCGTGTTGCGGTATTGGGCCACGGCGTCCGAATCGGCCTTGGTGCGCGCCACCTTGGCTTCTTCCACGCAGACTTTTTTCGCGTTGCCGCTGTGGGCATCGCAGGCAGCCTTGGCCTGTTTGTAGTCGGCCGTTGCCTTGTCCGTCAAACTCTTGTACGAGGCATCCTGCGCATACGCGGGCGTGGCGGCAAGCAGGGCGCTGGCACTGGCGGCCAGCATGAGTGCGATCATTTTGTTCATGGTGGTTCCTCTCTGATTAGTTGATGCCCAGATTAGACCCCTGCCGCACGCAAAGCTCCGTGCGACAGCACACGCTGACCGGCCATCCTCGTAAAAATCAGCGTTTATTTGTCGCCGCTCAAGCCCTTTCGCCACAATACTTGCGCCTGTTCAAATGGTGAAGCGGCCCCAGCAAATGCGCCTTCCCCATCCGCCAGCGCCAGCCATGCCTGCGTGGCGTGGGAACTGCCCGCGCTATCGCCGCCGGCGCGCACGCCGCGCATCCAGGCCAGCACATCAGGGTATTGCCCGGGGTGGCGTCCATGCATCCAGGCCAGGGCAACCAGGTCCGCATAGGCCTCTTCGCGGCGCGTCTCGCGCAGCTCCTGCGCCAACGCTGTCAACTTGCCCCGCTGCCTGCCGAGCGGCTCAACAAAGCCGCGTGGCAAGGCGTGCCAGTCGCCCTGTGCATAGCGCTGGCAATGGCCGATTTCATGCGCCGTCATCGTTTCGATCATCATGCCTTGGCGCGCCGGCAGTACATCTTGCAAGACACTGTCCGCCTGCGTATTGCCGCGCAGCGACAGCACCAGCTTGCAGCGCCCCGCTTCGTAGCCCAGCGCCAGCGGCACGGCACCGGGCGCATCCTGGGGCTGCACGATGATATCGATGGGCAAACCTTGCGCGCGCGCAAACGCGATGACGGGCTGGCCCGCCTGCAGCCAGCGGCTTTCCAGATCGGTGAGCTGGGCGGCAGCCACGGCGGGCGCAGGGGATAAAGCGATGAGCAAGCTCATCAGCAAGAGCGGATTTGGCATGGGATAGACGGGACGAAAGAGAAACAACTACTGCAGAGTAAGCGGTGAAAATATTTCCACAAGGAAAAACTGGCAACTTTTCAGAAAGAAGGCAAAAAAAAACCGGCGCAGGCGCCGGCTTTGCAGACTGACAATAGTCAAGGTCAGGTTTATTTCTTCGTCGCTTTATCCAGGGCGCGGGCCGTGACGAATTCCGGGCGGATATCGTTCGGCACGGCCTTCATCTTGTCGAGCGCGACCTGCACCTCAGGACGGATGACCACGTACTTGCTCATCAACGCTTGCGCGCGCGCATAGTCGCCCGTCGCCTCGATGGTCAAGAATTCACGGTCCAGGTCGATCACGGCCTGTTTGATCTTGGAAAAGTCGACGCCGAACTTGCCGTCGCCCAGGGAAACAAAGCCGCCCTTGTCGAGGATGTAATTCATCTGGATGGCCATGCCGCGCGCGTGCGAATCGGTCAGGCCGAAATGCAGGGTGCGGAAACCGGAGGCGAGGAAAGTGTTGTACAGCTTGCGCTCGGCCACGTCGCCCTGGCCCAGGGTATCGTTGAGTTGCCCTTTGTCCATCATGTAGCGCAGCGCGTACAGGCCCGTAATGTCGGCCTTGGCTTCTTCGATGGTGGAATACGCTTCCTTCAAGTCCTGGCGCGGCGTGGATGGCTTGCCATCGACGACGGTGGCATGCGGGCCCAGGCCATGCATGATTTCATGCGCGAGGATGTGCGTGAAGAAGGAGTTGAAATCCACGTCCTGCTGCGCTTCTGGCGTGAGTACCAACTTGGAAATCGGCGTCAGTGTGGCCTTGAACTTGGCTTCCTGCACGTTTTTCAGCATCACGCGCTTGGAGCCGCGCGCGCTGATGATACGCTCGTCGTTGGGCAGGTTGTAGGCGGCTGTCTGCACGGCCATGTTGCCGTCGCCAGCGCCATACACCTGGTTGACCACCACCATCGGCGCCAGCGCGCCCACTTTCGGGTTGCGGTACTGGGCGTCGAGCGGCAGGTTGTCTTCCAGCTCCTGCATGTGCTTGGCGAAGAAGTTGAGCTTTTGCGTTTCCGCTTGATCGCGGATGTTCACGTACGCCTCGAACGCGGCCTTGTAGCCGAACAGCTCGTCGTTATACGTTTCATACGGGCCGATGGTGATGTCGACGGGCGAATCGAGGTCCATCCAGGCAAAGTCGGATGGCAGGTAATCGTTGTCGAGAAAAGCCTTGGCGCGCAGGGTGAGGAATTTCTTCAGCGATGCATTGTCCGTGGCAGCCGCCGCCTCGTCGAGCAGCTTGGCCAGCTGTTTCAGCTCCACCTTGTACTCGTCCGAATACTTGACGGTCTGATACTTTCCATCCTTGCCCGCGCGGATGGTGGTGAAGAACCATTGCGCCTGCTGCTTGTCGTCCGCCGACAAGCCATTCATCCACGATTCCAGGCTGGCCTTGGTGGCGCCTTGCGGATAGAAATTGCCCGCTTCCGGCTTGTGCGCGGGAATGGCGATGCCGGCATAGCTGGCCGGCATGAACGATGCATGCGCATCGAGCACCGACCATGGGCCCTTGTTGATCCAGAAATAATTCAGACGGGCCTGGCCCAGCTTTGATTTGTCCTTCTTCAAGGCAGCCCACAACGCTTCATTGCCGGACCAGCGCTGGCGCAGCTGCAGTACGTCGACCAGCTTGGCCGCTTCGACCAGCTTGGCGATGGCCTGGCGGTCGCCTGCGGACAGGTGCGTGACATCGGCGGTCAGCGCGACGGGCGCATAGCGGGCGCTCATGGTGGTCAGTTGTTGCGCGGTAGCCGGGGTGCCCGGCGTTGCGGCGCAGGCGCTGCCGACGGCGGCAGCCATCAGCAGGGGAATCAGGAGTTTTTTCATGGAGGTCTCGGTTGGATTTTTCTCAGGCGCGGCCAGCGCGGATCGCGCGCTACCACTTTCTTGCTCAGCCTGCGATTGTCCCACCTGCCCCCATGGCATGGCAAGCGGCTTACCAGACCTTGTACACCTGCCCCGTCTGCGCCCCTTCCACGCTGCGGCTGTAAGCGAGCGCCACGCGGCTGGCGGCGGCTGGCTCGAAGCCGTAGAAGAAGGGGCCATACGCTTCCAGCGATTCGGCCAGGACCGTGGGGCTGACGGCATTGATGCGCACGCCACGCGCCAGTTCGATGGCGGCGCCCCGCACGAAGCCTTCCACGGCCGCATTCGTCATGCTGGCGGCCGCGCCGAAGCGGATAGGCTGCTCGGCCACGATG
Organism: Janthinobacterium breve; assembly: GCF_051380895.1. NCBI lineage: Bacteria > Pseudomonadati > Pseudomonadota > Betaproteobacteria > Burkholderiales > Oxalobacteraceae > Janthinobacterium > Janthinobacterium breve. Next base: position 302,117 of record NZ_JBNYXY010000003.1, read on the forward strand.
CCGCTGGTGAGGGTGATCGAGCCGCCGTCGTTCAGGTATTCCTGCGCCACCAGCGCCACGTTGACCTGGCCCATCAGCTTGCTGTCCAGACCCAGCTGGAATTGCTCGGGCGTGAATTCGGCCAGGGGGCCGAAATGCAGCTTGCCGGCCGTGACGACGACAGCGTCGACCTTGCCGATGCGCTTGAACAGGGAGCGCACTTGCGCGATGTCGCCCATGTCGGCCTGGTGCGTGCCACTGCGGCTGCCCACTTCGATGATTTCATGGCGTTGCGCCAGTTGGGCGGCGACGGCCGTGCCGATGGTGCCGCTGGCGCCGATGATGACGATTTTCATGCTGCTTCCTTGTGTGGGTTGAACGATGGAGCCAGTATGCGCCGCTTACAAAAAGGAATAAATACGCTAGAATTTACAAGATTACCAACCCAAAGTTTGCAATCAAGGTAGCCATGGATAAATTGCGCAGCATGGAGATTTTTGTCGCCGTCGTCGATGCGGGCAGTTTCACGGCCGCTGCCGATGCGTTCCAGATTTCGCCTGTGATGGTCGGCAAGCACATTAAATACCTGGAAGAGCGGCTGGGTGCGCGGCTGCTGGCGCGCACCACGCGGCGGCAAAGCCTGACGGAAATCGGCCAGCAGTATGTGGAACAATGTCGCCAGATCCTGGCCAGCATCCATGCGGCCGAACGTGGCGCGGAAGCCATGCGCACGGCGCCGCGCGGCAAGCTGAAAATCACGGCGCCCGTATCCTTCGGCAGCGAGTGCATCGCGCCGCTGCTGGCCGACTACCTCGATGCGTATCCGGAAGTGAGCCTGGAATTGAACTTGAACGACAGGACGGTGGACCTGGTGGAAGAAGGGTTCGACGCGGCCATCCGCATCGGCAAGCTGGAAGATTCCGGCATGGTGGCGCGCGCACTGCGACCGTATGCGATGGTGATCTGCGCCGCGCCCGCCTACCTGGCCAGACACGGCACACCGCGCACGCCGGCCGACCTGGCGCGCCACGAATGCCTGGACTTCATGCAGTGGACGCGCCATGTGCGCTGGCGCCTGGCCAGGAGCGGCGACGACGATGGCAGCCCCGTGCGCGAGAGCCGCTTCCGCTCGAACAATGGACAGGCACTGCGTGTGGCGGCCCTGCACGGCTTTGGCATCGTCATGCAGGCGGAGATCCTGATGGCCGACGATATCGCGGCGGGCCGCCTGGTGCCGCTGCTGGCCGACTACGTGCCGGCGCCGCGCCCCATGCACCTGCTGTATCCGCGCGACCGCCAGCCCACGCCGAAGCTGACGACTTTCATCGATTTTCTGCTCGAACGCTACGGGCCGGCGGCGACACCGCCACCGGCCACGCTCACGTAACCATTGTGCTTAGTTCACCTTCGCGGCCGGCGCGGACGCCAGCCTGGCCAGCTCGCCTTCCGGCTGCCAGCCGGCACCTAAAGAGCGGGCCACGGCTACCGTCGCCAGCAAACGCTGAGTCTTGATCTGTGCGGCGGCGCGGTCCGCTGCCAGCGAACTGCGCTGCGCATCGGTCACGTCAAGGTAGGTCGAGATGCCACGCTCGTAACGCGTGCGCGCCACCAGATAGGCACGCGCCGCCGCTGCCTGCGACAGGGCCTGGGCATCACCCTGCAACTGGCGCTGCTCCACGTCGGACAAGGCGTCTTCCACTTCGCGCAAGGCCGTCAGCAGCTTGGTTTCGTGATTCGCCACGGCTTCCGCATAGCGCGCCTTGGACAGGTCCAGGTTGGCCTGGTTGCGGCCGCCGTCGAAGATCGGCAGGGACAGGGCCAGCGGGCCAAAGCTGAACTGGCGCGAACCGCCCTGCGCCAGGTCGCGCAGTTTTTCGGATGCGTAGCCGAAATTGCCCGTCAATTGCAGCGACGGATAAAACGCCCCTTCGGCGACGCCCACTTGTGCGTTCGCCGCGCGCAGGCCCGCCACGCTGGAAACCAGGTCGGGACGGTGCGCCAGCAGGCTGGCCGGCAAGCCGACGGGAATGGCGGGCGGCAGCGGCAAGCTGGAAGGTTCGGCGGCCACCAGCAATTGCAGCGCCGACGGCGGCTTACCCGTCAGGGTGGCCAGGCTGTTTTCCAGCTGGTTGCGCTGGCGCTTGACTTCATGCAGGTCGGCCTGCGCGTTCGACAGTTCGACTTTCGCGCGCGCCAGGTCCAGCTCATTCGTCAGTCCCGCATTGAAACGCGCCTCGACCAGCTGCGCCGACTCGCGGCGCGTGTCCAACGCGCCATTCAGGATGGCCATTTCCGCGTCGAGCCCGCGCAGCTGCCAGTAATTGCTGGCCACTTGCGCCGACAGCATCAGCAGCACGCCATCGCGGTCGGCCTGCGCCGCCAGCGCCTGCGAATCGGCCGCTTCGACCATGCGCTTTACACGGCCCAGCAGATCGACTTCGTACGACAGCGAACCGCCCACGGAGAAGTTATTACCGCTGATGGAGCGGTTGCCCAGGGCCAGGCCCTGCGAGGTATTGGCCGAGGTGCGCGAGTTCGAAATACCCGTGCTGACATTCACGCTCGGCCCCTGCTTGGCGCGCGCCGTGCCGCTTTGCGCCAGCGCCTGCAGCAGGCGCTCGCCGGCGGCTTTCACACCGGGATTGTCCTGCAGCGCGCTGTGCTCGAGGCGGTCCAGGGTGGCGTCGCCGTAGATGCTCCACCACTCTTTGGGCAGCTGGGCGGCATCCGCTGCGGCAGCGCCATGGCGGAAAACGCCGTTGTCGATGCCGGCCACATTCGCCGGAGCGGTGAAATCCTGGCCCACGGTGCCGCAGGCGGAGAGCGCCACGGCAAGGGAAGCGGCCAGCGCGATTTTCGTCAATACTGTTTGCATGATGTGTACCTTCTTGTTCTTGAGGTGTTTGCGTGGGCGGTCAATGACCGCCGCCACCGCCACCGGGGGCTTTGAGTTTGTCGGCCAGCCACAGGGGCACGATGCAGGCCAGCAGGATGGCGCCGATCAGGAAAAAGCCATCGTTGTAGGCCATCACATAGGCTTCGCGGCGCACGATGCCGTCGATCGCCTGCAAGGCCTGATTGCCGGCCGTGACGGCGTCATAGCCCTTGGCCATGAACGAGGACGTCAGCTGGTCGATGCGCAGCTGCGTGGCGCTGGAATACGCATTGATCGCTTCACCCAGGCGCTGCGAGTGGAAGTGCTCGCGGGTGCTCAGGGCCGTGGCCAGCAAGGCGATGCCGATCGAACCGCCCAGGTTGCGCGTCATGTTGAACAGGCTCGAAGCGGACGGCATGTCCTTCGGCGCGATGCCCTTCATGGCGAAGTTCGACAGGGTCAGCATGACGAAAGGCTGGCCCAGCGCGCGCACCACCTGCGACCACAGCAGCTGGTCGTAGCCGGTGGAAGCATCCATGTAGGCATTCATCATGCACGAGCCGCCGAACAGCAGCAGGCCGAACGAGCACAGGATGCGGTTGTCCACCACCGACGACAACTTGGCGACGAAGGGCATGATGAACAGCTGCGGCAAGCCCACCCACATGATGACTTCACCGATCTGCATCGGCGAATAGCCGGCGATCTGGCCCAGGAACAGGGGCAGCAAAAAGGCCGAGCCATACAGGCCCATGCCCGTCACGGCCGACAGCACGGTGGCGACCAGAAAATTGCGCTGGCCATACAAGGCCAGGTTGACGAACGGCTCGGCGCGCGTGGCGCTGGTGACGACCCAGCCCAGGATGCCCGTCAGGGCCAGCGCGGCGAAGGCGATGATGAAGCCCGAGTCGAACCAGTCCTTCGAGTTGCCCTCTTCCAGGAAGATGGTCAGGCAGCCCAGGCCCAGGGCCATGAAGAAGATGCCCAGCCAGTCGGCTTTCCAAAACATCTCCAGCTTCATCGGCTCCTTGTCCAGGCCATAGATCATGCCGGCGATCAGCAGCACGCCTGGCACCCAGTTGATGTAGAAGATCGAAGGCCAGCCATACAGCTCGGACAGGTAACCGCCAAGGGTCGGGCCCATGGCCGGCGCCAGGGTGGCCGTCAGACCGAAAATGGCCATGCCGACGGCGCGCTTCGACGGCGGCAGCTTGAGCATCACCAGGGTGAACGCCATGGGGATCAGGGCGCCGCCGGTGAACCCCTGCAACATGCGGAAGACGATCATGCTTTCCAGGTTCCAGGCCGTGCCGCACAGGGTGGAGAACAGCAGGAAGAAAGCGGTGGTGCCGATCATGTAGGTGCGCAAACCGAACACGCGCGCCAGTAGCGCGGTGAGGGGAATGACGATAATTTCCGCCACCAGGTAGGCCGTGGAAATCCACGAGCCCTCTTCCTGGGTGGCCGACAGCGAGCCAAGGATATCCTTGAGCGAGGAGTTGGTGATCTGGATGTCGAGCACCGCCATGAAGGCGCCCAGCATGCCGGCGGCGACCGCCAGCCAGGTACGCCCGGAGACTTTCTCGCTGATCACGGGAAACGCCGGCGATGCCGCCGGTGTGGTGGAAGGGCTGCTCATGGAAGCTTAGCGGGCGGCGGTCTGCGTGGCTGAAGCAGCTGGCGCGGCGGCGTGGCGCGCGTCCTTGTCCGACACGGGCTGGTTCACTTCCACTTCGGCGATCACCGACATGCCCGGCACCAGGCGACCATTCATGGCCTTGATGTCTTCCGGCTGGAAGACGATTTTCACGGGCACGCGCTGGACGATCTTGGTGAAGTTGCCGGTCGCATTATCGGCCGGCAGCAGCGCGAATTGCGCGCCCGAGGCAGGCGCGAAGCTGTCGACCGTGCCCACCAGTTTCTTGCCCGGCATGGCGTCGATGGTCACGTGCACGCTCTGGCCGCGGTGCAGGTCGGCCAGCTGCGTTTCCTTGAAGTTGGCGGTGACCCAGACGTTGTCTTGCACGATGGCCGTCAATTGCTGGCCAGGCTGCACGCGCATGCCCGTTTCCACATTGCGCTTGCCGATGCGGCCGGCGACGGGGGCCAGAACGCGGTTGTATTGCAACTGCTGTTCCGCGTCTTTCAATTGCACGCGCAGCACGGCCACCTGGGCCTTGGCCACGTCGCGCGCAGCTTGCGCCGCACCAATCTGCGCCTTGGCGGCGGAGGCGCTGTCGCGGCGGGCAGCCAGGTCGGCCACGGCGCTCGAACGGGCCGCGTTGGCGGCGTCCAGTTCCGCTTTCGAGACGGCTTTCATCTGGCTCGTGTACAGCTGGCCATAACGCTCCGCATCCTGTTTCGCGCGCAGCAGTTGCGCGTCGGCTTGCGCCACTTGCGCCTGGGCGGCGCTGGCTTGCGCCTGCACTTGCGCGATCTGCGCGTCGGCTTGCAGCACTTGCTGCTCGGCGCTGGCGATCTGCGCGGCGATCTGCTCGGTTTTCACGCGCTGGTCGAACGGATCGAGTTCGGCGATCACGTCACCCTCTTTCACCATTTGATTGTCGTCGATGAAAACCTTGGTGACGACGCCGGAAATGCGCGCCGAGACGGGATGCACGTGGCCGGACACATAAGCATTTTCCGTTTCCACGAAATAGTGGCTGCGGTACCACATGCGCGCGCCGGCGCCCAGCGCGACGAGGACGATCAGGCCGGCGATGATTTTCACGCGGTTATTCGGTGCAGCGGAGCTGGCAGAAGCGGCGGGCGCGGAAGGTGCGGCAGGGGCCGCGGGTGGGACGGCGCTCAGCACCTTGTGCTCTGCTTGACCTGGCTGGTTGGACATACTCGCTCCGAAAATGAAATGATATAGGTTCATTATTGGACAAAGAAAAGCGCTTGTCAAGAAATGAAACGATTGCATTTCATTTTAATTTGCACTACAGTGTGAGCCATCACTAACCTTATAAAGAGACCCAGACCATGTCCGATCCCGGCCTCAGCGACACCTTGCCCACCGATACAGAATCCGACGCCGCCGCCCAGGAGCTTTCCTGCTGCGGCAAGCCAGCCGGGCGCCCGCGCGCGGCCGACATGGAGGCGCGCATGGAAAACCTGCTGCACACGGCGGGCTGCCTGTTTCTGGAAAAAGGGTATGGAAAGGTGAGCCTGGAAATGATCGCCCGCGAAGCCCATGTGGCCGTGCGTACGATTTATGTGAAATTTGGCGGCAAGTCGGGCTTGTTCAATGCCGTGGTGGAACTGCGCCGCGCCGCCTATTTCTCGACCATGCCGGCGCTGGAAACGGATATGCGGCCCCTGCCCGCCATCCTGAGTGAGTTCGGCCTGCTGTTCGTGCAACTGGTCACCATGCCCGCTGCCATCCGCCTGAATCGCATGGTGGTGGCCGAAGCGGCCACCCACCCGGAACTGGCGGAAACGTTTTACAAGGTGGGACCGGGACAGACGCGCGAGATGCTGAGCAAGTTTTTCAGCCGCCCCGACATCGCGCCGCTGTTTCGCGCGGAGTTGACGCCCGCCATCCTGGCGCTACACCTGCTCAATTGCCTGCTGGGAGATCAGATGTCGCGCCTGCTGTTTCCGCCGCAGACGCAACCGGATGTGGCACAACTGCGCGCCAAGGTAGCGCTCAGCCTGGACCTGTTCCTGCGTGGCACCTTGCACCAGCCGCTCGCGGCCTGAAGCCGGGCGGATTGACTGGGAAGTCAGCCAGGGCGACTACAATCTTCCGGCACCGCCACTGCGGCACGCTCATCGCTCAAGCCCAACGCCCGCAGGAAAGGTTGGGCCGCCGACGGGTCATCAAGATTAAGTGAAGACTCACTTCCATCATGGCGTTCCGGGCCATAGCGCATCAGGTCGAACGAAGTTTCAAAGCGCTGCGCCAGGAAGTAGGTGCGGAAGTAATCGAAGGCAAACGCCACCTGGCCATCGGCCAGCAGCAACAAGCCATGCGCATGCAGCGGCGCCAGCCAGTCCCTTGCCGCCATGTTCCAGCCCTTCACGCCGCAATAGTCGCTGGCAAAACGCTGCAGCTCCCCTTCGCCGAGGAACAGGGTCTTGGCTTCGAACATCACGAACGCCAGCTCGATGAGGAATTCGCGCGCATCGGCAGCCACGCCAGCGTCCTCACGCTGTCGCGCGCCCGCCTTGCCCAGCAAGCAATCGAAATAGGCGCGTTCGCCTGCCAGCTGCGGCAGCAAAGTGGCAAACACATACTCGGCATCCATCTGCCCCGTTTCCTGTCCATTCGGCGTGTACAGCACCGACAGGGCGAAGTTCTTGCTCACTTCGTCGAACTCGCGCAGGGAGACCTTCCAATGCGTGCCTGGCGCGTCACCATCGGCTCCGCCTGTGACAAACTCCAGCACGGAAAACGCCGCCATCTGGCCATGCGCACCGTACAGGTTGCCGGGATTGCTCTTGAACAGGATGCCTAGCGACTTCATCAGCGAACTGGCCTCACCCGTGTGCTGGTGGCCGTGGAACACGGCGTGGATATTCTTGTAGTGCGCGCGCTGCTCGGCACTGGCGTGCTCATCGGCGGAGAAAAAACTGAAGCCGGCATTGCCCAGCGCCGCAGCCGCGACACCCTGCACGCGGCTGCCCGGCACCAGGTAGAAACGCGCACCGGGAAAGCTGGCCGCCTGCAGCAAGGGACGCAGGAAATATTCGTAGACATACAGGGGCGTCGTGCCGGCACAGGCGTCCAGCGCCACCAGCTGGCCCGTGAAGAAAATCGCATCGATCTGCTTGCCCGCCGCCAGGATAGCAGCCACATCCTGGTACAAGGCATGCAGCATCACGGCTTGCTCTTGCTCATCAGCCCGACGCAAACGAATATCGGCAATATGAAGGGCGGTAAACTTTTTCATTGTTGCAAAACTTTCTTAGGGCCTATCCCAGTAGGGAGCGTCTTCTGCTGGCAGAACATCAGGAGCGCGGACAAGGCGTGAGGAGGATGTGTGGCAAGCCACGCGACGACGATCAACGCAATCCCCGTTTCTGAGGGGCGCCAGCAGGGGACGTATTCATCTACGGGGACAGGCTCTCAGTACAGCGGAACTTGACCGACCCACACACTGGCAACATTCCTGGAAAAATCACACGCTTCTGTTGAAGCAAAAGCAGAATATGCTTTCAGACCTCCATTCTGCCATTTTTTCCATACGGCAATACTCTCCAATTTTCACATCGGGCGGATTCGCCACGGCCCGTCTGCGGTTTACGCTGCCAGGATCAAGGGAAATAAAAAAACCGGGAACACGTCCCGGTTTTTTTAGTACTGAAAGTTAACTCTTTATCAGCGTTTTCGCGGCGGCGGCAAGTCCGTGCACACGCCTTCGTAGACTTCAGCGGCCATACCAATCGATTCACCCAGCGTCGGGTGCGGGTGGATGGTCTTGCCGATGTCGGTGCCGTCGCAGTCCATTTCGATGGCCAGCGCGATTTCGCCGGGTTCACCTGTCGTCCGTATGCGTGCCGACGATGGTGCTGCCGATGAGGTGTTTAATCGTAGTTGGATAATAAAAAACCCCGCAATCGCTTGCGGGGTTTTTAGTGTTACAACATCAGCGCTTGCGTGGCGGCGGCAAGTCCGTGCATACGCCTTCGTAGACTTCAGCGGCCATACCAATCGATTCACCCAGCGTCGGGTGCGGGTGGATGGTCTTGCCGATGTCGGTGCCGTCGCAGCCCATTTCGATGGCCAGCGCGATTTCGCCGATCATGTCGCCCGCATGCGTGCCGACGATGGTGCCGCCGATGATGCGGTGCGTTTCCGCGTCGAACAGCAGCTTGGTGAAGCCTTCGGCGCGGCCATTGGCCACGGCGCGGCCGGAGGCGGCCCACGGGAAGTGGCCTTTCTCGACCTTGATGCCCTTGGCTTTCGCTTCGTCTTCCGTGATGCCGGCCCATGCCACTTCCGGGTCCGTGTAGGCAACCGATGGAATCACCTTGACGTCGAAGTGCGACTTCTGGCCGGCGGCAGCTTCCGCTGCCACGTGGGCTTCATGCACGGCCTTGTGCGCCAGCATCGGCTGGCCGACCAAATCGCCGATGGCGAAGATATTCGGCACATTGGTGCGCATCTGGCTGTCGACTTCGATGAAGCCGCGGTCCGTGACGTTCACGCCGGCCTTGTCGGCGGCGATCTTCTTGCCGTTCGGGCTGCGGCCCACGGCGACGAGCACCAGGTCGTAGACTTGCGGCGCTGGTGCCGTGGCGCCCGCTTCGGCCGCTTCAAACGTGACCTTGATGCCTTCCGGCAGTGCCTCGACGGCCACCGTCTTGGTCTTGGTCATGATGTTGTCGAAGCGCTTTTCGTTGAACTTCTGCCACACCTTGACCGCGTCGCGGTCCGCGCCCTGCATCAGGCCATCCATCATTTCGACCACGTCGATGCGCGCGCCGAAGGTGGAATAGACAGTCGCCATTTCCAGGCCGATGATGCCGCCGCCGATGACCAGCATGCGTTTCGGGATCTGGCGCAATTCCAGCGCGCCCGTCGAATCGACGATGCGCGGGTCTTCCGGCACGAACGGCAGTTTCACCACGGACGAACCGGCGGCGATGATGGCTTGCTTGAACTGCACGACTTTTTTCGAACCGTCGCCTGCCGTCACTTCAATGTGGTTGGCGCTGAGGAACTGGCCCACGCCCGTGACCACTTGCGTCTTGCGTGCCTTGGCCATGCCGGCCAGGCCGCCCGTCATGTTCGAGATGACGCCTTCCTTGTACTTGCGCACCTGGTCGATGTCGATCGTCGGCTTGGCAAACGTCACGCCCGTATTGGACATGTGCGCCGTTTCATCGATGACGGAAGCGACGTGCAGCAGCGCCTTCGACGGGATGCAGCCCACGTTCAGGCACACGCCGCCCAGGGTGGCGTAGCGCTCGACGATCACGGTGCTCAGGCCCAGGTCGGCCGCGCGGAACGCCGCCGAATAACCGCCAGGACCGCCGCCCAGCACCATCATGTCGACATCGATGTCGACCTGGCCGCTGTAATTGCCGGCCGGGATGGCGGCGACAGGTGCAGCTGCTGCCGGAGCTGCAGCAGGTGCCGCCGCTGGCGCAGGAGCTGCCGCTGGTGCGGCAGTTGCCGCGCCTTCAGCCGCTTCCACTACCAGCAGCGCGCTGCCTTCGGCGATCTTGTCGCCAACCTTGACCTTGATTTCCTTGACGACGCCCGCGTGGGTCGAAGGAATCTCCATGCTGGCCTTATCCGATTCGACCGTGATCAGCGACTGGTCCACCTTGATGGTGTCGCCTACCTTGACCATCAGTTCGATGACTTCGACTTCCTTGAAGTCGCCGATATTCGGTACTTTTACCTCTACTGTGCTCATCAATCGCTCCTTACAGCAGAATTTTGCGCATGTCGGCCAGGACTTCGCCGAGGTACACGGAGAATCGCGCGCCCATCGCGCCATCGACCACGCGGTGGTCGTAGGACAGCGAGGTACCCATCATCAAGCGTGGCTGGAAGGCCTTGCCATCCCATACCGGCTTGATCGAGGCTTTCGACAGACCCAGGATGGCCACTTCCGGCGCATTCACGATAGGCGTGAAATGCGTGCCGCCGATGCCGCCCAGGGACGAAATGGTGAAGCTGGCGCCCTGCATGTCGGCCGGCTTCAGCTTGCCTTCGCGCGCCTGCAGCGACAGTTCCGTCATTTCGCGGGCGATCTGCGAAACCGACTTCTGGTCCGCGCCCTTGATCACGGGTACTACCAGGCCATTTGGCGTGTCGGCCGCGAAGCCGATGTTGTAGTACTGCTTGAGGATCAGGTTTTCACCTTTGGCGTCGAGCGATGCGTTAAACGCGGGGAATTTCTTCAGCGCGGCAACGGACGCCTTGATCACAAAGGCGAGCATGGTCAGCTTGGCCGCGTCCTTGTTTTTCGCATTGGCGGCGTTGGTGTCGACGCGGAACGCTTCCAGGTCCGTCACGTCCGCTTCGTCGAACTGCGTGACGTGCGGGATCATGACCCAGTTGCGGTGCAAATTCGGACCCGAGATTTTCTTGATGCGCGACAGCGGCAGCAATTCGGTCGTGCCGAACTTGCTGAAGTCCAGCGACGGCCATGGCAGCAGGTCCAGGCCCACGCCCGAACCGCCTTTGGCAGCGACAGGAGCGTTCGGCGCGGCGACAGCGCCCGACATCACGCCCTTGACGAAGTTCTGCACGTCTTCCTGGGTGATGCGGCCCTTCGGACCGGAACCGCCCACGCGGGCCAGGTCGACGCCCAATTCGCGCGCGAACTTGCGGATCGATGGCGACGCGTGCGCCAGTTTGCCATTTGCGGCAGGTGCGGCGGCAGGGGCAGCAGCGGCGACCGGTGCCGAAGCGACGGCGGCGCTTGGCGCGGCAGCAGCTTGCGCGGCCGGTGCAGGAGCGGCGGCAGGGGCAGCAACAGGAGCGGCAGCGCCACCGGTCGTTTCCACCACCAGTACCAGCGAACCCTTGGCCACCTTGTCGCCGACCTTGACCTTCAATTCCTTGACGATACCGGCGTGGCTCGATGGAATTTCCATGCTGGCCTTGTCCGATTCGACCGTCAGCAGCGACTGGTCTACCTTGATCACATCGCCAACCTTGACCATCAGTTCGATGACTTCGACTTCCTTGAAGTCGCCGATATCGGGCACGGTCACTTCGACCAGACCGCCAGCGGCAGCGGGTGCGGCGGCAGGTGCTGGGGCAGCAGCGGGGGCAGCTTCAGCGACAGGTGCTGCAGCCGGGGCGGCAGCGGCGGCAGGCGCAGGCGCCGAGGCGTCGTCCGCCACTTCCAGCAGCAGGACCAGCGAACCTTCGGCGATCTTGTCGCCCACGTTGACTTTCAATTCCTTGACGACACCGGCGTGGCTCGATGGAATTTCCATGCTGGCCTTGTCCGATTCGACCGTGATCAGGGACTGGTCGACCTTGACCGTGTCGCCTGGCTTGACCATCAGTTCAATGATCTCGACTTCCTTGAAATCGCCGATATCCGGGACTTTGACTTCCACAATGCTCATAGCTTGCTCCGTTATTTTATTTGTCAGATGGACCCGCACACATGCCAGGGCGGCACTTTCGCACCACCCTGGCATCATCGGGTCCGCACAACGATTACTGGGTCACCGGATTCGGTTTGTTCGCGTCGATGCCGTACTTGGCGATCGCCTGCTCCACCACCGACACGTCGATCTTGCCTTCGTCAGCCAGCGATTTCAACGCAGCCACGGTGACATAATAACGGTTCACTTCGAAGAACTCGCGCAGCTTGGCGCGGCTGTCCGAGCGGCCAAAGCCATCGGTGCCCAGCACTTTGTAAGTGCGGCCCATCGGCATGAAGGCGCGGATCTGTTCTGCAAACGCGCGCATGTAATCGGTCGTGGCGACGATCGGGCCGTCCGTGTCCTGCAACAGCGACGTCACGTACGGCACGCGCTGCTGTTTCGACGGGTTGACCATGTTCCAACGCTCGGCATCCTGGCCATCGCGGGCCACCAGGGTCAGCGACGGCGCCGACCACACGTCCGCAGCCACGCCCCAGTCGTTGGCAAGCAATTCGGCGGCGAAGATCGATTCGCGCAGAATGGTGCCGCAACCGATCAGCTGTACGCGCAGCTTGGCGTCAGCTTTGCCTTCCTGCAGCTTGTACATGCCTTTCAGAATGCCTTCTTCCTGGCCTGGCTTGATGCCTGGCTGGGCATAGTTCTCGTTCATGATCGTGATGTAGTAGAACACATCTTCCTGGTTGGCGATCATGCGGCGCAGGCCATCCTGGATGATGACGGCGACTTCATGGCTGAAGGTCGGGTCGTACGGCATGCAGGTCGGGATGGTCGCGGCGAAGATATGGCTGTGGCCATCTTCGTGCTGCAAGCCTTCGCCGTTCAAGGTCGTACGGCCAGCCGTGCCGCCCATCAGGAAGCCACGGGCGCGCATGTCGGCCGAAGCCCATACCTGATCGCCGATGCGCTGGAAGCCGAACATCGAGTAGAAGGTGTAGAACGGGATCATGATGCGGTCATTGGTCGAGTACGACGTCGCCGCGGCGATCCACGAGCTCATGCCACCCGCTTCGTTGATGCCCTCTTGCAGGATCTGGCCAGCCTTGTCTTCGCGGTAGTACATAACCTGGTCTTTATCGACCGGCTCGTACAACTGGCCTTTCGGGTTGTAGATGCCGATCTGGCGGAACAGGCCTTCCATGCCGAAGGTACGCGATTCATCGACCAGGATAGGCACAACGCGCTGGCCCAGGTTCGGGTCTTTCAGCAGGGTCGAAATAACGCGCACAAACGCTTGCGTGGTCGAGATTTCACGGCCTTCTGGCGTCGCTTCGAGCACGTTCTTGAACGCATCCAGGCCAGGCACCGGCAGGGTTTCTTCCGATTTCTGGCGGCGCTGCGGCAGGTAGCCACCCAAGGCCTTGCGGCGCTCGTGCAGGTAGACCATTTCCGGCGCGTCGTCGGCTGGCTTGAAGAACGGAATGTCGGCCAGTTTGTCGTCGGGGATAGGCAGCGAGAAGCGGTCGCGCATTTCGCGGATGGCTTCGTCGTCCAGTTTTTTCGTCTGGTGCGCCGTGTTGCGCGCTTCGCCGGACTTGCCCATGCCGTAGCCCTTGATGGTTTTCACCAGCAGGACGGTCGGCTGGCCCTTGTGTTCCTGGGCGATCTTGAAGGCCGCGTAGATCTTGTGCGGATCGTGGCCGCCACGGGTCAGGCGCCAGATGTCGTCGTCCGTCATGTTGGCAACCATTTCCAGCAACTTCGGATGCTTGCCGAAGAAGTGCTTGCGCACGTAGGCGCCGTCTTTTGCTTTGTAATTCTGGTATTCGCCGTCGACGGTTTCCATCATCACGCGCTGCAGGATGCCTTCCTTGTCCTGTGCCAGCAGGGCGTCCCAGCCCGGGCCCCAGATGACCTTGACGACGTTCCAGCCGGCGCCACGGAATTCGCCTTCCAGTTCCTGGATGATCTTGGTGTTGCCGCGCACCGGGCCATCCAGGCGTTGCAGGTTGCAGTTGACCACGATAACCAGGTTGTCGAGCATGTCGCGTGCGGCCAGGCCGATCGCGCCCAGGGACTCTGGCTCGTCCATCTCGCCATCGCCGCAGAAAGCCCAGATCTTGCGGTTGTCGGTCTTGGCGATACCGCGTGCGTGCAGGTATTTCAGGAAGCGCGCTTGATAGATCGCCATGTGCGGGCCCAGGCCCATCGACACGGTCGGGAATTGCCAGAAGTCAGGCATCAGCTTCGGATGCGGGTACGAGGACAGGCCCTTGCCGTCGACTTCCTTGCGGAAGTTCAGCATTTGCTCTTCCGTCAGGCGGCCTTCGAGGAAGGCGCGCGCGTAGACGCCGGGCGAGGAGTGGCCCTGGATGTACAGCAGGTCGCCGCCGTGGTCGGCCGTCGGCGCGTGCCAGAAGTGATTGAAACCAATACCCAGCATATTCGCCAGCGAAGCAAACGAAGACAAGTGGCCGCCCAGGTCGCCGTCGGCGCGGTTGGCCTTGACCACCATGGCCATGGCGTTCCAGCGCATCCACGAACGCAGGCGCTCTTCGTATTCCAGGTTGCCGGGACAGTGTGCTTCTTGCTTGGTGGGGATGGTGTTGACGTAGGCGGTGGTGCTGGAGAACGGGATCTGGGCGCCGCGGCGGCGGGCCAGGTCGACCATGCGCTCCATAAGATAATGCGCGCGTTCCGGACCTTCATTTTCCAGCACGGCTTCGAGTGCGTCCAGCCACTCCTTGGTTTCCTGCATATCCGGGTCGGTGCCGATCTGTGTCGTTACCTGGTTCAGTTGAGCTGACATCTGTTGAGTCTCCTTTGTGAGCGCCCCACCCCGATTTTCCGGATCGCTGTCGGACGGTATTTCGCTGATTATTTACTATTAAGTTGGTTTAGTGTGGGGATTCTAACAGCGTATTTAGTATTTTTCAAATTACGATATTGCATTCCGCATTATGAAATCGCTCTATGAAATTTATGCTGCACTGCCGCAAATTCTGCCCGGAAATTATGATGAGCAGAGTAGCAAATAGCGCCGAAACCGGAAAACTTGCATGCCCTGGCCACCCCTGCTCTACAAGCACATCAGCAAACCGAATTAAAACCCCAGTCGTCCGCACAGGCATACCGGGCCAAGCGGGCCTGAAAAATGTCGAGGGCAAGGCGCGGCGACGCAGACAGTAGCCAGTACGGCAAGGAGCTACAACGCCGCCATCGGCATTTTCTCAGGCCCGCGTCTCTGGCCCGCTTTTTAACATAACGGCTTGGCGCCAAAACCGCCCCTTTGCGCCGCCCGGCTTTATAATCTGTCTTTTCCCTCCCACACAGCCTCCCTACCATGCCAGCACAACTGATCGACGGAATCGCCCTCTCCCAAAAACTGCGCAGCGAGATCGCCACGCGCGCCGCCGCCCTCACGGCCAAGGGCACCCAGCCCGGTTTGGCCGTGATACTCGTCGGCGAAGACCCGGCCAGCCAGGTGTATGTCCGCAACAAGGTCAAGGCGTGCGGCGACGTGGGTTTCCACTCGGTGCTGGAAAAATATGAAGCGGACCTGTCCGAAGCGGACTTGCTGGCGCGCATCGCCAGCCTGAACGCCGACCCGGCCATCCACGGCATCCTCGTGCAAATGCCCTTGCCCAAGCACATCAACCCGCACAAGGTCATCGAAGCGATCTCCACGACGAAAGACGTCGATGGTTATTCCGTCCTGAGCGCCGGCGAACTGATGACAGGCTTGCCCGGCTTCCGTCCCTGCACGCCCTATGGTTGCATGAAACTGATCGAAAGCACGGGCGTGGACTTGCGCGGCAAGCACGCCGTCGTCATCGGCCGCAGCAACACCGTCGGCAAGCCGATGGCCCTGCTGCTCTTGCAAGCGAACGCCACCGTCACCATCTGTCATAGTGCAACGCCGGACCTGGGCCTGTACACGCGCCAGGCAGACGTGGTCGTGGCCGCCGTCGGCCGCCGCAACACGCTGACAGCGGACATGGTCAAGCCGGGCGCCATCGTCATCGACGTGGGCATGAACCGCGACGACGACGGCAAGCTCTGCGGTGACGTGGATTTTGCCGGTGTCAAGGAAGTTGCCTCGCACATCACCCCCGTACCGGGCGGCGTGGGGCCGATGACGATTACCATGCTACTCATGAATACCGTCGAGGCCGCAGAGCGCGTGTAAAAACACCGGGGCGGCCTGACCGCCCCTTTTAATATATGGAACCGACGATGAATACCAATCCCCTGCTTGATTTTTCCGGACTGCCACGCTTCGACGCGATCACGCACGAGCATGTCACGCCTGCCATCGATACCCTTTTGGCCCAGGCGCGCGCCACGGTGGCGCGGCTGGAAGCGCCCATGGAAGAAGTCAGCTGGGAAAACTTCGTCGCGCCGCAGGACCAGATCGCCGAAACCCTGGGCCGCGCCTGGAGCATCGTCAACCACCTCAATAGCGTGATCGATACGCCTGAACTGCGCGCCGCCTACAATGCCAACCAGCCCAAGGTGACGGAATTCTTGACCGAGCTGGGCCAGAACGAAATTCTGTTCGGCAAATACAAGCAATTGCAGGCCCGCGCCGATTTCGCCAGCCTGTCGCCGGCGCGCCGCCGCATCGTCGACAATGCCGTGCGCGACTTCCGCCTGGGCGGCGCCGAGTTGCCCGAAGACAAGAAAGAGCGCTTTGGCGCCATTCAGGAAGAACACGCGGCCGTCTCCACGCGTTTTTCCGAAAACGTACTCGACGCCACCAATGACTACAAGTTGCTGGTCGAGAACGAAACCGAGCTGGCCGGCTTGCCCGACGACGTGAAGGCCGCCGCGCGCGCTGCCGCCGAGAAGGCGGGCAAGGACGGTTATGAATTCTCGCTGCACTTCCCGTCCTATTACCCAATTTTGCAATTTGCCGACAATCGCGCGCTGCGCGAAACCATCTACCGCGCCAACGCCACCAAGGCTTCGGACCAGGGCGAGGTCTTCAGCAAAAAAGAGGACTGGGACAACACGCACAACATCGTCACCCTGTTGCAGCTGCGCGACGAAGAGGCAAAACTGCTCGGCTACGGCAATTTCGCCGAAGTATCGCTGGTCTCCAAAATGGCCACCTCGCCCGCGCAAGTCATCGCTTTCCTGGAAGACCTGGCCAAGCGCGCGCGCCCGTTCGCCGAGAAGGACCTGGCCGAACTGAAACAATTCGCCGGGGAAGAACTGGGCATAGCCGAGCTGCAAGCGTGGGACGTGCCGTACGCCTCTGAAAAACTGCAGGAACGCCGCTATGCATTCTCGGCTCAGGAAGTAAAACAGTATTTCCCTGAACACAAGGTGATCGACGGCCTGTTCCGCCAGATCCAGAACCTGTTTGCGGTCGAGATCAAGCCCGATACGGCGCCCGTCTGGCATCCCGACGTGCGTTTTTACCGCATCGAACGCGACGGCAAGCTGGTCGGCCAGTTTTATCTGGACCTGTATGCGCGCGCCGGCAAGAGCGGCGGCGCCTGGATGGACGACGCGCGCGGCCGCCGTGCCGACGCACAACACGTGCAAACGCCGATCGCCTATCTGACCTGCAATTTCACGCAGCCGGCCGTGATCGACGGCAAGGTTCAGCCGGCATTGTTTACCCACGATGAAGTCATCACCCTGTTCCACGAGTTCGGCCACGGCCTGCACCATATGCTGACGGTGGTTGACGAGCTGGGGGTGTCGGGCATTGCCGGCGTGGAATGGGATGCGGTGGAACTGCCATCGCAATTCATGGAAAACTTCTGCTGGGAATGGGAAGTACTTGAGCACATGACGGCGCATGCCGTCACGGGCGAGCCGCTGCCGCGCGCGCTGTACGACAAGATGCTGGCGGCCAAGAATTTCCAGTCCGGCTTGCAAACCCTGCGCCAAGTGGAGTTTTCCTTGCTCGACATGCATTTGCACTACGACTACGATGCCAGAACTGGCCAGAGCGTGCAGCAGCTGATCGACGGCGTGCGCGCCAAGTTCGCACTGCTCATTCCGCCCCCGTTCAACCGCTTCCAGAATGCCTTCGGGCATATCTTTGCCGGCGGCTACGCGGCCGGCTATTACAGCTACAAATGGGCCGAGGTGCTGTCCGCCGACGCCTATGCAGCGTTTGAAGAGGCCAAGGTGCTGGGACCGGCCGCCACCACGGCAGCGGGCAAGCGTTATCTGCAAGAAATCCTGTCAGTCGGCGGCTCGCGCCCCGCGCTGGAATCGTTTACGGCCTTCCGCGGCCGCGAACCGTCGATCGACGCCCTGCTGCGCCACAGCGGCATGGCAGCCTGAGTTCGCCATGAGCCGCGTCGATTTTCACAGCAACGTGCCAGACAAGCTGGCCTATGCCTGCCGTCTGGCGCGCAAGGCGTATATGGCGGGCAACAAGGTGGTTGTGCTGGCGCAAGATAGCGCCCAGCTCGACGCCCTGAACCGCGCCATGTGGACCTTTTCCGCCACGGATTTCCTGCCGCACGTGCTGGCCGGCGACCCGCTGGCGGCGCAAACGCCCATCATCCTGACCGATGACGAAACGGCCGAGCTGCCGCACCACGACATCCTCGTCAACCTGTCGCAGTTGCCGCCCGCCAATTACACGCAGTTCCAGCGCGTCTTTGAAATCGTTTCCATGGATGAGCAAGATGCGCAGGCAGGCCGCCAGCGCTTCCTGCACTACCGCCAGCAAGATGTGCAACCGACGCACTTCGTGGCAGGAAAAACATGAACCAGCCGCCATTCGACCAGGGCATCCCCCTCCTGACGGAAGTGCTGCTGGGGCCGGAGGCGGCTGAGGTGGCGCCCGCCATGCCAGTCGAGCCGGCTGTCGAGTTGCCACCGGGCGTCGTGCAGCCCGACTGGGACGCCATCGAACAGCGGCTGACGCAGCGCATCCTGCACCAGGTGCAGGGCAAGATCGACCATCTGCTGGAAGAGCGCATCGCCCACGTCTTGCAGACGGCCCTGCAAAACGCCCTGATCGGCATGCGCGGCGCCCTGCGCGAAGACTTGCAGCAGTCGCTGGAACAGATCGTAGCCCACGCCGTCAGCCATGAACTGGGTCATCTGCACCCTCCCGCGCAGTACTGAGCATCACTGACATCGTCGGCGTACGCGCTGCGCGCTAACCCGACGTCCCCGACCTACCCTATTCCTTCCTCCAACGCCATTCTTTGGTGCGCTCGCGCCTGCGAAATCGGTGCATCGCGCCTCACTTTGGTGATTGTTGCGACAAAATGCAAAAAGCCCCAAAAGCGGCTTTGCGCCGCCTGTTTTTTGTTGTACCTTTCTTCACACGTACCGCCCCTCGAAGCGGTTTTCACGAGACGCCGCCGTATCTTTATCCATTGGAGAATGTTTATGCTGCTCAAGACCAAAGTCCTTCCTCTCGCCCTCGCCCTCGCTTTTGCCGGCCATGCGGGCGCACAGGAAATCATCAAGATAGGCCACGTCGCCCCGGTCTCTGGCGCCAGCTCCCACCTGGGCAAGGATAATGAGAACGCGGCCAAGATGGCCATCGAGGATTTGAACGCCAAAGGCTTCAAGATCGACGGCAAAGTCGTCAAATTCGTGCTGGTGCCCGAAGATGACGCAGCCGATCCCAAACAGGGCACGGCCGTGGCGCAAAAGCTCGTCGACGCCAAGGTCAACGGCGTGGTCGGCCACCTGAATTCGGGCACGACGATTCCCGCCTCGCGCATTTACTTCAATGCCGGCATTCCGCAGATTTCGCCGGCGGCCACCAACCCGACATATACCCAGCAGAAATTCAATACGGCCTTCCGCGTGGTGGCCAATGACAACAAGCTGGGCGGGACGTTGGGCGCGTATGCCGTGGGCAAGCTGCAAGCGAAGAAAATCGCCGTCATCGATGACCGCACGGCGTATGGCCAGGGCGTGGCGGAACAGTTCGTCAAGGGTGCCAAGAAGGCTGCGCCAGGCGTGCAAATCGTCGGCAAGGAATTTACCAATGCCAACGCCACCGACTTCAATGCCATCCTGACCAGCATCAAATCGAAAAATCCCGACCTGATCTTCTTTGGCGGCATGGATTCCGTGGGCGGCCCTATGCTGCGCCAGATGAAGGCGCTGGGCATCAAGGCCAAGTTCATGGGCGGCGACGGCCTGTGCACGGAACCGCTGGGCAAGCTGGCGGGCGACGCCGTGGGCGAAGACATGGTCACCTGCGCGGAAGCGGGCGGCGTGACGGGCACCCAGCAAAAAGGCATGGACGATTTCCGCGCCCGCTACAAGCAGAAATACAATATGGAAGTGCAACTGTACGCGCCGTACGTCTACGATGCCGTGATGACCATGGCCACCGCCATGGCCGACGCGAAATCGTCGAAACCGTCCGTCTACCTGCCTTTCCTGGCCAAGGTGCACTACCAGGGCGTGACGGGGCCCATCTCGTTCGATGCCAACGGCGACATCAAGGATGGCGCGCTGACGCTTTTCACGTATCGTGATGGCAAGAAGACCAAGATGGAAGTGATCAAGTAAGCGCTTGGCTGGCAACGTAATCGCGTAATCCTTCGACCAGAGCGTCGAAGGTGGCGCGGCAGCGCAGGCTGCCGCGCAAGTCTTCATGCATGGTGACCCAGGTTTCCATGGGCAGCGCAAACGCTTGCGGCAGCACGCGCCGCAGGGCCGGGTCGCGCGCCGCCAGCCCCGCTTGGCACACGCCGATACCGGCGCCCGCGCGTATCAGCGCCAGTTGCGCCAGGTCGCTGTCGCTGCGCCAGGCAAAGTTTTCCCGCGAAAAACCCTCAAAGGCCGCACCCGCATTGCGCACGAAGGGGCTCGCCTCGTCGTAGCCGATGACGGCGTGCTGCGCCAGATCAAGCAATCCGGCCGGCGTGCCATGGCGCGCCAGGTAGTCCGCGTGCGCATGCAGGCCCAGTTCGATATCGCCCACCTTGCGTGCCACCAGCTGCTCCTGGCGGGGCCGCAGCATGCGCACGGCAATGTCCGCTTCCCGGCGCAGCAAATCCTGCACCTTGTTGCTCAATACCAATTCAATGCTCAAGCCCGGATGGCGCGCGCGCAGGCGCGCCAGTATTGCCGGCAGCACCTCCACGCCCACCACTTCGCTGGCGGCGATGCGCACGACGCCGGCCACGCCCTGGCCCTGGCTGCTGGCGGCGCGCTGCATCAGGGCCGCCGTGTGCTCCATGGTTTCCGCATGGGGACGCAGCGCCAGCGCCACTTCCGTGGGCAGCAAACCCAGCTGGGAGCGCGTGAACAGGGTTGCACCCAGCGCCTGCTCCAGGGCGGCGATATGCCTGCCGACGGTGGGCTGCGTGATGCCCAGCGCGCGGGCCGCGCCGGACAGCGAGCCGTGCTTCAGCACGGCCAGCAACGAGCGGTAGTATTCCCAGGCAATGGAGGTAGTCATACATAAATGTATAGCCTGTGGTCGATGTTCGTCAATTCCCAATTAGCCTTGCGCGGCAGATACTGGCGTCATCAACCACACGGAGGTCAGCATGGACAACACAAAAACGGCATTGGTACTAGGCGCCTCGGGCGGCATCGGCGGCGAGATGGTGCGCCAGCTAGCGGCAGCAGGCTGGCAGGTGCGCGCCCTGACGCGGGGAGAAATGCCATCACCACGCGGTGACAAGATAACGTGGCTGCGCGGCGATGCGCTGTTGCGCGCGGACGTGCTGGCCGCCGCGAAAGGCTGCGCCGTCATCGTGCACGCCGTCAACCCGCCCGGCTACCGCCACTGGGGCCGACTGGTGCTGCCCATGCTCGACAACACCATCGCGGCCGCCATCGCCGAAGGCGCCACCATCGTGCTGCCTGGCACCGTGTACAACTTTGGCCCCGATGCCTTCCCCATGCTGGCGGAAGACGCGCCGCAGCACCCGCTCACGCGCAAGGGCGCCATCCGCGTGGAACTGGAAGCACGGCTGGAACGGGCCAGCATGCAGGGCGCGCGCGTGCTGATCGTGCGCGCGGGCGACTTCTTCGGCCCCCGTGCCGGCAATAACTGGTTTTCGCAGGGCCTGGTAAAACCGGGCCAGAGCGTGCGCAGCGTGCTGTATCCGGGCGCGCCCGGCGTAGGCCACCAGTGGTCCTACCTGCCCGACGTGGCGCGTACCATGCTGCAGCTGCTGGCCATGCGCGCCACCTTGCCCGCCTTTGCACGCTTTCACATGGCAGGCCATTGGGACCACGACGGCCGGCAAATGACGGGGGCGATTGCCCGCGTGGTGAAACAGACCACGGGTACGCCACCGGTCATCCGGCGCTTTCCGTGGTGGCTGGTGGCGCTGGCGTCGCCGTTCGTGGCGACCCTGCGTGAAATGCGCGAGATGCGCTATTTATGGCAAACCCCGCTGCAGATGGACAACGCGCAACTGCTGGCGGTGCTGGGCCAGGAAGCGCATACGCCGCTCGATGAGGCGGTGCGGGCCACCCTGGAAGGCATGGGGAATTTACAGGTGGCAGGCAAAAAAAATGCGCCGGGATTGCCGGCGCGCTAATTGCAGGTACTGCGGCACAGATTATTTCTGTGCCAGTACCCATTTGACCAGGGTGTGGGCTTCCGCCTCGCTCACTTGCGGGTTGGCTGGCATGGGGATCGCGCCCCAAGTGCCGGAACCGCCCTTCATGACTTTCGCCACGAGCTTGGCTTCCGCGTCTTTTTGGCCGGCATACTTGGCCGCCACGTCTTTATACGCAGGACCCACCAGTTTCGTGCTCACCGCGTGGCAAGCCATGCAGTTTTTTGCTTTCGCCAGGTCCGGATTGGCCAACGCTGCTTGCGATGCCAGAGCCGATACGGTCAATACACTCACCAACATAAAACGTTTCATTGTCTTTTCTCCAAAGTTACTTCCTGCGGCATTTTACTGTGTTTCCGCAGATGCACCACGAGCCCAGATCAAGCGTTTCAATGTAGTAACGCAATGTAGTAACGATTAGGCACTCATATTCTGCCCCATCTGCGCACGCATGACCATGTTGTTTGTAAGGCGATGTAACGACAAGCGGCCCCGCGCGGTCAAACGGGGCCGGCCGTCGCACTTACACAACAAATCAGCGTTTCTGCTTCTTCAGCTGAGAGAGATCGCGCACGGCGCCGCGGTCGGCCGACGTCGTCAGCGCCGCATAGGCCTGCAGCGCCTGCGACACGTAGCGCTCGCGGTTGACGGGCAGCCAGGCATCGTCGCCCTTCGCTTCCATGGCGGCGCGACGCGCGGCCAGCTGCGCATCCGTCACGCGCAGGTTGATGCTGCGCTCGGGGATGTCGATGTCGATGAAGTCGCCCTCCTCCACCAGGCCGATGGCGCCCCCTTCGGCCGCTTCCGGCGAGGCGTGGCCGATCACCAGGCCCGAGGAACCGCCCGAGAAGCGCCCGTCCGTGAACAGCGCGCACGCCTTGCCCAGGCCCTTCGATTTGATGTACGAGGTCGGATACAGCATTTCCTGCATGCCGGGGCCGCCTTTCGGGCCTTCGTAGCGGATGATGACGACGTCGCCTTCATGCACGGTATCGGCCAAAATCGCTTC
The DNA here is from genome assembly GCF_051380895.1 of Janthinobacterium breve. Classification (NCBI taxonomy): domain Bacteria; kingdom Pseudomonadati; phylum Pseudomonadota; class Betaproteobacteria; order Burkholderiales; family Oxalobacteraceae; genus Janthinobacterium; species Janthinobacterium breve. The sequence continues at coordinate 325,533 of NZ_JBNYXY010000003.1, forward strand.
AACAGCGGTATCCTGGCTTTCGAACACGCGCGCCTTGCCCGAGAATTTCAAAATGCTTTCATCCACGCCGGCCGTCTTGACGATGCAGCCCTTTTCGGCCAGGTTGCCGTACAAGACCGCCAGGCCGCCATCCTGCGAATACGCGTGGGCCTTGTCGCGGATGCAGCCCGTGGCACGATCCGTGTCGACGGCAGCGAAGCGCTCCGATTGCGAGAACGCCGTCTGCGTCGGCACGCCGCCCGGTGCGGCGCGAAACAGTTCATGCACGGCAGGGTTGTCGGTGCACATGATGTCGTTTTGCGCGATGGCGTCGGCCAGGGTCGGCGCGTGGATGGTCGGCAGGGTCGTGTTGAGCAGGCCGGCGCGCGCCAGTTCGCCCAGAATCCCCACGATGCCGCCCGCGCGGTGCACGTCTTCGATATGGTATTTGTCCGTCATCGGCGCCACCTTGCACAGGCAAGGTACCTTGCGCGAGATGCGGTCGATGTCGGCCATGGTGAATTCCACTTCCGCCTCGTGCGCGGCGGCCAGCAAGTGCAGCACGGTATTGGTCGAGCCGCCCATGGAGACGTCGAGCGCCATGGCATTTTCAAATGCGGCCTTGGTGGCGATGGAACGGGGCAGCACCGAGTAATCGTCCTGCTCGTAGTGGCGCTTGGCCAGTTCGACGATCAGGCGGCCCGCGCGCAGGAACAGTTGCTGGCGGTCCGAGTGCGTGGCCAGAATCGTGCCGTTGCCGGGCAGGGCCAGGCCCAGCGCCTCGGTCAGGCAATTCATCGAATTGGCCGTAAACATGCCGGAGCAGGAACCGCAGGTGGGACAGGCCGAACGCTCGATTTCCGCCACGTCGGCGTCGGAGACGCTGCTGTCGCCCGCCTTGATCATGGCGTCGACCAGGTCCAGCTTGATGATCTTCTGCGTGCCGTTGACAACCTTGATGACCTTGCCCGCTTCCATCGGGCCGCCGGAGATGAAGACGACGGGGATGTTGATGCGCATGGCGGCCATCAGCATGCCCGGCGTGATCTTGTCGCAGTTCGAGATGCACACCATGGCGTCGGCGCAGTGGGCGTTGACCATGTACTCGACGGAGTCGGCGATCAGGTCGCGCGAGGGCAGCGAATACAGCATGCCGCCGTGGCCCATGGCGATGCCGTCATCGACGGCGATGGTGTTGAATTCCTTGGCCACGCCGCCGGCCGCCTCGATTTCGCGCGCCACCATCTGCCCCAGGTCTTTCAGGTGCACGTGGCCAGGCACGAATTGGGTGAACGAGTTGACGACGGCGATGATCGGCTTGTCGAAGTCGCCATCCTTCATGCCGGTGGCGCGCCACAGGGCGCGGGCGCCAGCCATGTTGCGGCCGTGGGTGGTGGTGCGGGAGCGGTATTGCGGCATGATGGGGACCTTCCGAGAAATGAATAATGCCTGAAGCGCGGATTTTCAACAAAACCCTGCATGGGGGTACGCCAGATTGCCTTGCGCGCGCGCCACTGTCAAATATATGATGCACATGTCTGTGAGTCGATTTACATATCACAGCAATCAATCCGCATGGAAACACATATGAATCTTGAGCTGCGCCAGCTGCGCTACTTTGTCACCGTCGCCGAGGAATTGCACTTCGGCCGCGCCGCCGCGCGCCTGCACATGACGCAGCCGCCCCTGTCGCAAACCATCATGGCCCTGGAAGAGCTGCTGGGCGCGCCCCTGTTCGTGCGCACGCGCCGCGAAGTGCAGCTGACGCCGGCAGGCAGCGCCCTGCTGCCCGAGGCGCGCCGGCTGCTGGCGCAGGCGCTCGATCTGCCCGCGCTGGTACGGCGGGCAGCGCAGGGCGAGGCGGGACGCTTGAGCCTGGCCTTTGTTTCCTCGGCCGACTACAGCGTGCTGCCGCCATTGCTGCGCGCTTATCAGACGGCCTATCCGCAAGTGCAGATCCAGTTGCAGGAAGCCACCTCCGACTTGCAGCTCGATGAATTGCTGGCCGGGCGCACGGATGCGGGCCTGTTGATCCCGCCCCTGCCCGAAAAGGCGAAGGGAGAGCTCGATTACCTGCCCGTGCTGGCCGAACCGCTGGTGCTGGCCGCGCCGTCCAGCCTCGACATCTTGAATACGCCCGGTCCCGTGCGCCTGCGCGACTTGCCGCCCCTGCCTTTGATCATCTTCCCGCGCGCGATATCGCCCGCCCTGCACGACGCGATACTGGGCGTGTTCCGCGCGGCCGGCATCACGCCACAGATCGGCCAGGAAGCGATCCAGATGCAAACCATCGTCAGCCTCGTCTCGGCTGGCATGGGCATCGCGCTTGTGCCACAATCGGTATCGAATCTGATGCGCCCGGGCGTAGAATACAGGCCGCTGCAGGACGCCACGCCCCTGGTGGAAACGGGCCTGGCCTGGCGCCGCGACAATCCGTCCGCCGTGCTGCAAGGTTTCCTGGCGCTGTTGCGCAAGCAGATCAGCCCTACTGCCCCTTAAATTAAGTGGCCGCTAAGGCAAAAAACCGCTGGCGCCGCCATACTACGCAACCTTAGCTTTAAACAAAGAAAGAAACCCCATGCTGATACACCCGATGCCCGACCCGATTGCCATCCAGATCGGCCCGCTCGCCGTGCACTGGTACGGCCTGATGTATGTGCTGGCCTTCGCCCTGTTCATTATCCTGGGCCGCGTGCGCATCAAGCAGCCGCACATCGCCGTGCTGGGCTGGAAGAAGGAAGACCTCGATGACATGCTATTCTACGGCATGCTGGGCGTGGTGATCGGCGGGCGCCTGGGCGAAGTGCTGTTCTACCGCCCCGAATACTTCATGCACAATCCGCTCGAAATCTTCATGGTGTGGCATGGCGGCATGTCCTTTCATGGCGGCTTCCTGGGCGTCATCCTGGCCATGTATCTGTGGAGCCGCAAGGCGGGCCGCAATCTGTTCGATGTGCTCGACTTCATCGCCCCGCTGGTGCCGCTCGGCTATGCCGCCGGCCGCCTGGGCAACTTCATCAATGCCGAACTGCCGGGCCGCATCGCGCCGGAAACCCTGCCGTGGGCCATGCAATGGCCGGGCATTCCGTATCCCGTGCACCCGTCGCCCCTCTACCAGATGCTGATCGACGGCATTTTGGTGTTCATCATCCTGTGGCTGTATGCGCGCAAGCAGCGCCCGCGCATGGCCGTCGGTGCCATGTTCACCCTGCTGTACGGCTGCGCCCGCTTCTTCACGGAATACTTCCGCACGCCGGACTGGGAAGTCGTGTGGCTGGGCGTGCCGATCACCTCGGGCCAGATGCTGTCGCTGCCGATGATCGTCGGCGCCATCGCGCTGCTGGTGTGGGCGTATAAAAGCCAGGTGACGGGCACGCCGCCCACCAAGGCCCGCCCGGCCAACATGTAAGCACCGCAGTTCCCCCCATGGCGCGCCAGGCAGGCGCGCCATCCCCTCCCCCGGCTGCACTTCCCTTAAAGCAACGAAGTTTCCTTGCGGAATAGACTTGCTGTTGACATCTGGGTATCATCGTTTTAACGTGCCGCCAGACCAGGGCATGCCACGACGCCACGATACCGCACGATAGCGATGCCACCGGGGAGTGCCTTGCCATGCCGCCCACCGGGCGAAAACTGACATGCTGGATCGCCCTGGGCGCCTGTTATGTGCTGGCACAACTGGCCTTGACGGCGTGGGCCGGCACGCGCGCCCCTTGGGTGAGCTATGCGTTCAACATTGTCTCGCCCCTGCTGGCGATGGCGGCCTGTTGCCGCTGCGCCTATGTCAGCGCGGCAAGCGCGGCCAGGACAGGCTGGACCCTGTTCGCCGTGGCCATGCTGTTCTGGAGCACGGGCATGTTGCTGTCAGCCTGGCAAGACCTGAGCGGACAGGTGGCATCGGACGCCACGTATTTTTCCGATTTCGCCTATTTCATGTATGGCGCGCCCCTGCTGCTGGCCATGTCGTCCGTGACGCACGAGCATCCCTCGCGTACCCTGCAATGGCTCGATGCTGTACAAGTGCTGCTGGCGGCCTACCTGGCCTATACGGCCATCTTTTCCGTGTCGCCATTCGACCAGCGCTCCATCGCGCCGATTCCCGCCAGCCTGCTGGTGCTGACCTATAACGTGGAAAACCTGGCCCTGGCCTGCTGCGCGTCGCTGCGCTTGCTGGCGCACCGCCGCGATGGCGAGCAAGGCCGCTTTTACCTGCTGCTGACGGTGTTTTTATGGTGCTATGCGGGCTGCGCGGGCGCGTACAACTATCTGACCTTGCAGGGCGTGACGGAGCAATGGAGCGAAGTGCTGCCGGGCCTGCCGTTCCTGCTGCTGGTGCTGCTCACCGCGCGCGTCCCGGCGGTTCGATCCGGGACGGGAAGTACGCAGGCGCCGCATGCCCCGCAAAAGTTGACCCTGCTGATCGACAATTTCAGTCCCATCTTCTTTACGGCCGCCTTGCTGGGATTGGGCTTTGCCGTCATGCGCGCGCATTTCTACCTGGCGGCGGCGGCGCTGTTTGTCGCGCTGCTGGTCCACGCGCTGCGTTCGGCCACCCTGCAAAGCCGCTACATGCAAAGCGAACGCGCACTGCGCGAAGCCCACGACAAACTGGAAAAGCTGTCGCTGACGGATGGCTTGACGGGCATCGCCAACCGGCGCTGTTTCGACCAGACCCTGCAGCTAGAGTGGCAGCGCGCCGCGCGCGACAGCAAACCGCTGGCGCTGCTGATCATCGATATCGATTTTTTCAAAAGCCTCAATGATGCCTTCGGCCACCCGTATGGCGACGCCTGCCTGGTCGGCATCGCGGCGGCCCTGCATTCTGCGCTGCCGCGCGCCAGCGACCTGGTGGCACGCTTCGGCGGCGAAGAATTTGCCGCCATCCTGCCCGCCACCGACCGGGCTGGCGCGCTGGCGGTAGCGCACAAGATGCAGGAAGCGATCGCCGCTGCCGCCATCGCCCACGCGCCGTCGCGCGGCGGCCTGGTGACGGCCAGCATCGGCCTGGCCCTGAATGACGGAGGGCAGACGCCGGCACAGTTGCTGGCCGCCGCCGACCAGGCCCTGTACCGGGCCAAGCAGAATGGCCGCAACCGGATCGAGGGCTAGCTTGCCAGCTTGCCGGTAATGACTTTCCATTGCGCCGGCGTCACGGGCGTGATGGACAAACGGCTGCCCTTCTTCAACAACAGCATGTCTTCCAGCTCCGGCATCTGGCGCATCTCGGACAGGGGCAGCAGTGCCGTCTTCTTCAAGCCCCGCACGTCGACGCTGATCCAGCGCGGCTGCGCCAAAGTGGCCTTGGCATCGAAATACTTGCCGCCTTCTTCAAACTGGCTGTGATCGGGATACGCGCCGCTGGCCACTTCGGCCACGCCCGCAACGCCCGGCTGCGGACAGCTGGAGTGATAAAACAGCACGCCATCGCCAGGCTGCATGCCATCGCGCATGAAGTTGCGCGCCTGGTAGTTGCGCACGCCGAACCAGGGCATGGTCTGCTGCGGCGCAGCCATCAGGTCGTCGATGCTCACTTCATCGGGTTCGGACTTCATCAGCCAATATTGTTTCATCTAGACTCCGTGTGAAAGCGACAGACGTAAAAAAACGGTTGCGCATCGATGCGGCAACCGTTTTCGGTGGTAGTGCAAATTGGGCCCCGCCTGTGCCGCTATGCCGGCATCCCGAACCAAACGGTTCAAGGTGGTCACGTTAGTTCAATTTCGGGTTCGTCGAACGAGCGACGCTCACTCCCATCAAACAAAATTCGCAACCGATGCGCATAAATGGTTCAAGGAATATATGGCAATCGCGAACACCGCAGGGTAGACCCAAGTTTACTCCTTTGATCGCGCATCGCAAAGACAAATCGTAGCGTACGCGCTTAAAAAAGGTTTTCCTGGGGCGTCAATGCGCTATCCAGGACGGTGTGCATGGCCGAGATCTTTTGCTTCACTTCCAGTATCGTCAATTCCGACAGCGGGCCTTGCGGCGATTTCACGGAGAGGAATTCTGCGGCCACGCCCAGGGCGGCCAGCACGGCGATGCGGTCATTACCCTTGACTTTGCCCGCGTCGCGGATGGCTTTCATTTTGCTATCGAGATAGAGCGCCGCTTCGCGCAGCGCGCGCTCTTCGCCGTCGCGACACACCATGCTGTAGGACTGGCCCATGATATTGACATCGACACGCGACATTACGCTTCCTTCTCGTTCTCGGCAATATAGGCGCCCGCTTCCGAAGCGGCTTGCTCCAGGCCAGCTTGCACCAGTTCGGGAATTTTTTCCAGCAACGCTTCCACCCGCTCCTGCGCCTCGCGCATGCGTTGCACATACAGGGCGTTCTCGGCGGCCAGCGCGGCATTGTCCTTGCGCAATTGCGCATTTTCACGGCGCAGCGCATGGGTCATTTCGGCCAGCAGGCCTATTTTGTCGGATAATTCGTTGAATTCGGAAATCATCCCGCCACTATAGGGCGGACGCTCCATGGGCGTCAATCGAATCACGCCGCTGTCACACATATTTACATCAATGCAGGGCAGTTGGCGGAAAATACACGCTTTTTCCGGCGCTTTTCGCCATCTGCACGCATCCGCCAGCGCCGCGATGGCCGCGTTTTACTCGTCGACGTAATCGGCTTCGATATCGAGACCGCCATAGCGGTTCTCGCAAGAGCGGCGCGTCAGCGTCTGTTGTCCGCCCTTGCCGTCAAGCACCATCGTCAAGTCGCGGCAAGTACGGCGGTAGCTGCCAGGTTTGGCGTCCGTACCCGAAGGCGTCAGGCGCACTGCCAGCGGCGCCGCATTGCCCAAGCCCTTGTTGCTCCACTGGCGCGTCTTGCCATCCTCTTCATCTTTCAAAGTGCGTACGGCAGCCGTCAGCAGTGCTTTCTGTTCCTTGGCATTGAGCTTGGCGATGGTGACGTCCGACAGGAAAGGCGGATACACGACGGGCGCCGCGTCCTTGCCCTGCACATCCCAGTTGCCGCTGTTCTGCGAACAGGTGCGCCGGCTCAGGTCCTGCGCCTTGTCGCCGGCCGTGACGACGAATTTCAAGTCGCGGCACACGTGCGCCTTCAGGCTGTGCTCCGTCATGCCGGACTTGCTGAAGTTATACGCGACCTTCACCAGCACGCCGCTGTCGCCGCCGTTGTCCCATACATGCGCTTCCTGGTCGTCGTCGTCCTTGTTCAAGTCGTTGAACAAGTCATTGAGCAGCATCTTCTTTTCCAGCGGCGTCAGGGTGGCCACGGTGATCTCGTCGACGATGGTGGGCGTTTGCGCGGCGGCATTGCCGAGGCAGGCGAGACCGATGACGGTGGCGCCCAGCAGGCGCAGGGCGGGATGGGAAACAGGAAAGGGCATGGTGTTCTTTCTGGTGCTAGTGATGATATTGATATGCAATTGCAATCATCTTATCAAATTCCATAGTAAAACTCTGTTTCCTGCACGTACAGGAACGCCCCCCATCCGGACGGCATGCTAGAGTCGCGCCTGTTGCTGACGCCCGGGAAGTTGGCTTGCGCCAGCGCAAACCCAGGGCAGATGCAGGCTCTGCTTATCATGTATGTATATATTCCTCTTGAATAAGCCCTTGAAGTTGACCCATACCGTCCCTATAATTAGCACTCGTTAGTAGAGAGTGCTAACAAACTCTTTCGTAGCAATCCTCAGGACTGATGGTGCTTGCCAGACCACTGCAGGGAACGCTACGCGGCGGGCGACGCCGCGATGCACCACTGCCGGATACAGGCAAGGACAGGATGACATGGGGTTTGCTTGACCGTTGCGGGCTGCTTTCAACGGCGGTCACTGAAAGCACGTCTGGCGCTGTGCCGGAAATGTATTCATTTAGCAACACTTATCCATTGAACTTTAAGGAGTTTTGTATGAATCTGCGCCCATTGAACGATCGCGTCATCGTCAAACGCCTCGACCAGGAAACCAAAACTGCGTCCGGCCTCATCATTCCTGATGCAGCTGCTGAAAAACCGGATCAAGGCGAAGTCCTTGCCGTAGGCAATGGCAAGATTCTCGACGACGGCAAAGTCCGTCCTCTGGATGTCAAAGTGGGCGACCGCGTCCTGTTCGGCAAGTACGCTGGCCAAACCGTCAAAGTTGACGGCGATGAGCTGCTGGTCATGCGCGAAGAAGACATCATGGCGATCGTCGTCAAGTAATTGTTTCCACGTTGTAGACAGATACATCCCGAAACTCAGGAGAATTGAACATGGCAGCTAAAGAAGTAGTATTCGGCGACGCAGCGCGCGCCAAGATGGTCGAAGGCGTCAATATCCTCGCCAACGCAGTCAAAGTAACGCTGGGCCCGAAAGGCCGCAACGTGGTCCTGGAGCGCTCGTTCGGCGCCCCTACCGTCACCAAGGATGGTGTGTCGGTAGCGAAAGAAGTTGAACTCAAAGACAAGCTCATGAACATGGGCGCGCAAATGGTCAAGGAAGTTGCTTCCCGCACCAGCGACAACGCCGGCGACGGCACCACCACCGCGACCGTGCTGGCACAAGCTATCGTGCGCGAAGGCATGAAGTTCGTTGCCGCCGGCATGAACCCGATGGACCTGAAGCGCGGTATCGACAAAGCGGTTGCTGCGACCGTCGAAGAACTGGCGAAAATCGCCCGTCCTTGCACCACGACCAAAGAAATCGCCCAAGTTGGCGCGATCTCGGCGAACTCGGACTACTCGATCGGCGAGCGTATCGCTGAAGCGATGGAAAAAGTCGGCAAAGAAGGCGTCATCACCGTGGAAGACGGCAAGTCGCTGAACGACGAGCTGGACATCGTTGAAGGTATGCAGTTCGACCGCGGCTACCTGTCGCCATACTTCATCAACAACCCAGAGAAACAAGTTGCCGTACTGGACAGCCCATTCGTCCTGCTGTGCGACAAGAAAATCTCGAACATCCGTGACCTGCTGCCGGTACTGGAACAAGTCGCAAAAGCTGGCCGTCCACTGCTGATCATCGCGGAAGACATCGAAGGCGAAGCGCTGGCGACCCTGGTTGTGAACAACATCCGCGGCATCCTGAAAACTTGCGCAGTGAAAGCACCTGGCTTCGGCGACCGCCGCAAAGCCATGCTGGAAGACATCGCTGTCCTGACGGGCGGCCAAGTGATCGCTGAAGAAGTCGGCCTGACCCTGGAAAAAGTAACCCTGGCCGAACTGGGCCAAGCGAAACGCATCGAAGTGGGCAAGGAAAACACCATCGTCATCGATGGCGCCGGCGAAGCTGCTTCGATCGAAGCACGCGTGAAACAAGTGCGTGTACAGATCGAAGAAGCGACCTCGGACTACGACCGTGAAAAACTGCAAGAGCGCGTAGCCAAACTGGCTGGTGGCGTTGCCGTGATCAAGGTTGGCGCAGCCACCGAAGTCGAAATGAAAGAGAAAAAAGCACGCGTTGAAGATGCACTGCACGCTACCCGCGCTGCCGTGGAAGAAGGCATCGTGCCAGGCGGCGGCGTAGCCCTGCTGCGCGCACGCGCCAACATCACGGTCAAGGGCGACAATCCTGATCAAGATGCCGGTATCAAGATCGTCCTGCGCGCAATGGAAGAGCCACTGCGCATGATCGTGCAAAACGCTGGCGAAGAAGCTTCGGTCGTCGTGGCAGCCGTACTGGCTGGCACGGGCAACTACGGCTACAACGCTGCCAACGGCACGTATGGCGACATGGTTGAAATGGGCGTCCTGGACCCAGCCAAAGTGACCCGTTCGGCGCTGCAAAACGCCGCTTCGATCGCTTCGCTGATGCTGACAACCGACTGCATGGTCTGCGAAATCGCTGACGACAAAGCAGGCGGCGGCATGGGCGGCGGCATGGGTGGTATGGGCGGCATGGGCGGCATGGACGGCATGATGTAATGTCCTGCGGCTGTGCGCGCAGGCGACGGCGCGCGCAGCCGCACACGCCGGGACAGCACAGGCAGACCAAAAGCTGTTTGCGCCTGCCCGGCAGCCCCAAAAAGCTATCTTCTACGGAAGGTAGCTTTTTTTTCGCCTGTTAACTTGCCAAACCCGTTTGCCAAACCCGTTTGGCAAACCCAATGGCCATCCGTTTGGCAAGCCCGGCGATTGCCGGCCCGCGCATTTTGCTTTAGCATGGCCGCCATCGTCCTTCTTTCTCATGCCACCATCATGCCGCCACGCGCCTCTTCTTCCAAAACCACCATCATCGCCGGCATCCTGGCAGGCTTGCTGGCCGCCGGGCTCGGCGCTTTCTATCTGCACCAGCAGTCCGCGCCGCACGCTGGCAATGGCCCGGCCGCGAGCAGCCAGGCGGCGCAAGAGCAGAACGCGCGCGCCGTCGATGCGCTGATGGCTTTGCCGGAAATCAAGGCGTGGTCGGCGCATATCGAAAAGGCTTCGGGTGGCCGCGCCCATGGCGCCGTGATGGAAACGTCGCCCGAGACGCGCCTGGTCGATGGCGTCGCCTGCTATCAGCTGAGCTTTTTCGAAAACACGCCGGACGCGGCCCACCGCTGGGAAAGCTTTGTCGTCACGCCCGACGGCAAGCGCATCCTCGTCGACGACATCGTCACAGGTGATCTGCTGAGCCTGGAACAATGGCGCAAGGACAACGCGCCCATGCAGCGCATCGCCACGCAGTAATTCCCCCCTAGGCCGGCGCCCCCTGCGGCGCGGCGCCGCGCACACGCGCCACCCACCACACCGTCCACAGCGACAAAGCCGCCGCCAGCCAGCCATTGATGCCATAGCCGCTGATATGGCCGGCCGCGTCCGTCTGCAGAGTCAGGCCGCCCAGCCAGGCGCCCAGGCCGCTGCCCAGGCTTTGCAGCGCCGAATTGGCGCTGAGGAAGGCGCCGCGCTTGTGCGGCTCCGGGATCGTCGTCAGCAATGCCTGCAGCGGTATCGTGCGTCCCGAAACGAGGGCCATAAAAAACGGAAACGCCAGCATCAGCGCCAGCAGCGGCAGCTGGGGCAGATGCGTCATGAACAGCAATGGCGCGATCGACAGCAGGGCTACCCAGCGGTACACCTGCTGCTTGCCGGCCCGGTCCGCCCAGCGGCCAATCAGGCGCGCCGTGAAGATCGTGGCGCAGCCGCCCGCCAGATAGACCCAGGTGACGTCGGCCGGCGCCAGCCCCATATTGCCCACCAGCACGGGAGAAATGAAGGGAATCACCAGCATGCCCGCCGTCATGTTGACGATGGACAAGGCAAACGCTTCCAGGTGGCGCCGCTCCCGGAACAGTGCCAGCAGCTTCGGCAGCACCTGGCGCAGCGGCGTGGGAGCCGCACCCATGTGCGCCGTCAGCGAGGGCAGCACGCGCGCCGCACCCAGCCAGATCAGCAGCGACAGCACGACCAGCAGGAAAAACGGCGAGGCCCAGCCAAAGTGCGCGGCCAGCACCACGCCGACGGGCACGCCGCCCACGGCCGCCATGGCAAACGACGTCATGACGATGCCCGTGGCCGCGCCGCGCCGCTCGGAAGGGATGACGTCGCCGATGATGGCCATGACCATGGCGCCCAGCACGCCGCCCGTCAGCCCCGCAAAGGCACGCGACCACAGCAGCACATGGAAGTTCGGCGCCAGCGCGCAAGCCAGGTTCGACACGGTAAACAGGAAAAACATGGTCAACAGCAGCTTCTTGCGGTCGAAACGGTCGATATACGTGGCCGCCAGCAAGCCGGACAGGCCCGCGCACCAGGCGTAGGCCGAGACGGCGCCGGAAACGGCGGCCGGGCCGATGCCGAACGCCTGCATCAGCTGGGGCGCCAGCGGCATCATCACCATGAAATCCATGATCACGGTAAATTGCGTCAGCGCAAGCAGCCACAGCATCGCGCGCTCGCGCGCCGGGGTCAGCAGGGGAACGGGCGCGACCGTCGATGCGGCCGTCATGCCAGCGCCTCGATATCGGTACGCGCCTGGCGCAGGATGGCGCGGATGGCGTCCAGGCGCACGCCATCCACATCGCCCGCGCGCCTGCGCGCCAGCACCGCCGCCTTCAGCTCGTGCATCAGGTGACGCAGATCGTCGTCAGCACCGGCCGGCGCATCGACCCTGGCGGCAATCGCGTCGACATACGCACGGTTCGCCTCCAGAAACGCCAGTCCTTCCGGTGTAATGCTGTGCAGCTTCTTGTTACCATCGAGGCTGACGGCCACGTAACCGTGTCCCACCAGGCCATGCATGAGCGGATAGATGGCGCCGGGACTGGGGGCATAGGCGCCGCCGGCGCGCTGGGCTATGGCTTTGATGATGTCGTAGCCGTGGCGCGGCTTGTCGGCGATCAATTGCAGCACCAGATAACGCAAAGTGCCCGCGTCAAACATTTTCGGCCCACGCGCGACGGGGACAGGATAGGCAACGCTGGCAGCGATGCCCGGCGCATCGCCCTGGCTGTGGGCTGCGGCGCGCAGCGGGTGCGTGCCGCAAAGAAAAAGAGACATGGCATTCCTTAAGATATATCGTAATAAGATATATCTTATGTTTGAGACCACCTAAATGCAAGGTTTACTTTCTGGCATCGAAGCCCGATACTCGCCCACATGCCCGCCACCACTGTCCGCCCCCTCACGCCAGACGACGCCAGCGCCTACCGCGCGCTGCGCCTGGCCGGCATCGCCGAACTGCCCGCCGCTTTCTGCACCACGCACGCAGCGGAAAGCGGCTTGCCGCTGGCACAGATAGCCCAGCGCTTGCTCACCACTTCCCACCAAATAATATTTGGCGTTTTCAACGAAGAACAATTGATCGCCATTGCCGGCCTGCGTCGCGAACCGATCGCCGTCGTGCATGACAAGGCCAGCCTGTGGGGCGTGTATGTGGCGCCGCAGGCGCGTGGATGCGGCGCGGGACGGCAGCTGGTGCAGGCGGCCATCGACCATGCCTGCGCCATTCCCGAGCTGGGCCGCGTGCGCCTGGCCGTGGCGCAGGACAAGCACGCGGCATTGAGCCTGTACCTGGGCTGCGGTTTTACCCTGGCGGACAGCCCCGCATCGGATAGCATGCTGCAACTGCAACTGCTGCTGCCCCGTCCTGCCCGTGCAAGTGCCGAAAGTAATGTCTTTATGAAAATCAATACCTTACAAATCCCTGCGAAATAGCGGACAGGCCGTTTTTTCTGTTGCAAGCAAACGCGGCAGGCCTTAGCATCGCGGCTTACAAAAAAAACTTGGGGAGAGCCAATGTCATCGGCCGAGACACAAACCGCCACGGGCAAGATGCCCCGGCAAATACCTTACATCATCGCCAACGAAGGCTGCGAACGCTTCAGCTTTTATGGCATGCGCAACATCCTGACGCCATTCCTCATCAGCACCTTGCTGCTGATGATCCCGATCGACCAGCGCACGGGCGAAGCCAAGCACGTCTTCCACACCTTCGTCATCGGCGTGTATTTCTTCCCGCTGCTGGGCGGCTGGCTGGCCGACCGCTTCTTCGGCAAATACAACACCATCTTCTGGCTCAGCCTCGTGTATTGCGCCGGCCATGCCTGCCTGGCCCTGTTTGAAAACAGCGTCAACGGCTTCTATTTCGGCCTGTTCCTGATCGCCTTCGGTTCCGGCGGCATCAAGCCGCTCGTGGCCTCGTTTGTCGGCGACCAGTTCGACCAGACCAACAAGCACAAGGCCAAGCTGGTCTTCGATCTGTTCTACTGGATCATCAACTTCGGCTCCTTCTTCGCTTCGCTGCTGATGCCGATGTTCCTGCGCGACTTCGGTCCGTCGATCGCCTTCGGCATCCCCGGCCTGATGATGCTGGCCGCCACCCTCGTCTTCTGGATGGGCGCGAAAAAATACGTGCACGTGCCGCCGGCGCCGCCAAATCCCGATTCGTTCACCCGCGTGGCCCGCACGGCCCTGCTGGCGCGCGTCGATGGCGGTTCGCGTCCCGGCCTGTATGTGGCCTACGTCGGCGTGATCGGCGCCCTCTATTCGTTCTACAGCATTCCCGAATGGGGCTTCGTGATTGCAGCATGTACGGCGCTGGTATTGCTGCTGGCCTTCGGCAGCATCGGCACAGCCATGCAGCTGGAACGCGCGCGCGGCATCCACCCGGACGAAGCCGTCGAAGGCGTGCGCGCCGTGCTGCGCATCCTCGTCATCTTCGCCCTCGTCACGCCCTTCTTCTCGCTGTTCGACCAGAAGGCTTCGACGTGGATCGTGCAAGCGAACACCATGGAAAAACCAAGCTGGTTCCTGCCAGCGCAGATGCAGGCGCTGAACCCGATGCTGGTGATGCTGCTGATCCCGTTCAACAACCTGGTGTTATACCCGATGCTGAACCGCTTCGGCCTGGAAGCGACAGCCCTGCGCCGCATGACGGCCGGCATCGGCTTTTCCTCGCTGGCCTGGATCGTCATCGGCCTCTTGCAGCTGGCCCTCGACAGCGGCAACGCCGTCTCCATCATGTGGCAGATCCTGCCGTACGCGCTGCTGACGTTCGGCGAAGTGCTGGTCTCGGCGACAGGACTGGAGTTTGCCTACAGCCAGGCGCCCGTCTCGATGAAGGGCGCCATCATGAGCTTCTGGAATCTGTCGACCACGGTGGGCAATCTGTGGGTGCTGATCGTCAACCGCAGCGTCATGAACGAAGGCGTGATCGGCAAGATCGCCGAAAGCGGCATCAGCGTGACGGCCTTCCAGATGTTCTTCTTCGCCGCCTTTGCCGCCGTCGCCATGCTGGCCTTCGGCCTGTATGCAAGACGCTACAAGATGGTCGACAACTACCGCCAGGCGGTGGTCCCGGCGAAAGCATGATGCCGGTTTGATCTGCCGCAATGAAGAAGGGCGCCCTCGGGCGCCCTTTTTTTACGTCGTCACCGTCGGTGCGTCGCGCCCCGTGCGCGCGCGGATCTGCGCCAGCTGCTGCGCCACGGCGATCAGTCCCGCCAGCGCTTGCTGGGTCGGGATGTCATGCTGCGCGGGATCGGCTTCGTAACGCTCCAGGTACAGGCGCAGGGTGGCGCCTTCGGTACCCGTGCCGGACAGGCGCAGCACGATGCGCGCGCCATCCGTCATGATGATGCGGATGCCCTGCTGCGTCGCCACGGAGCCGTCGACGGGATCCGTGTAGCCGAAATCGTCGGCCAGCGCCACCGTGTAGCCATCGAACACCTGGCCCGGCAAGGCGGCCAACTGGCCGCGCACGGCCTCCATCAGTCGCTGTGCGCCGGTGCTGTCGATGTCTTCATAATCGTGGCGCGAATAGTAGTGGCGGCCATACGTGGCCCAGTGCGCGCGCACGATGTCTTCCACCGATTGTTTTTTCTCTGCCAGCAGGTTGAGCCAGAACAGCACGGCCCACAGGCCATCCTTTTCGCGCACGTGGTTCGAGCCCGTGCCGTAGCTTTCCTCGCCGCACAAGGTGGCCATGCCGGCGTCGAGCAGGGTGCCAAAGAATTTCCAGCCCGTGGGCGTCTCGTAGCACGGGATGCCCAGCGCGCTAGCGACCCGGTCGGCCGCGCCCGACGTCGGCATGGAGCGGGCGATGCCCTTCAAGCCCCCACGGTAGCCTGGCGCGACGCTGGCGTTGGCGGCCAGGATGGCCAGGCTGTCCGAGGGCGTCACGTCGAAACGGCGGCCGACGATCATGTTGCGGTCGCCGTCGCCGTCCGAGGCGGCGCCGAAGTCCGGTGCGTCTGCGGCCGCCATGATGGAAATCAATTCCTGCGCGTTGACGGGGTTCGGGTCGGGATGGCCGCCGCCGAAGTCTTCCAAGGGTACGCCGTTGATGACGCTGCCCTTCGGCGCGCCCAGCATGCCTTCCAGGATGGCCGTCGCATACGGGCCGGAGACGGCGTGCATGCCGTCAAAACAGATGCGCAGGCCGCCCGCGAACAGGGCGCGAATCGCGTCGAAATCGAACAGCTGCTGCATCAGTTCCGCGTAGTCAAGAACCGGATCGATCACTTCGACCGTCATCTGCTCGATGCGCACAGTGCCCAGGGCATCGAGGTCGATATCGGCCGCGTCGCTGATGCGGTATTCGGTGATGGTTTGCGTGCGCGCAAACATGGCTTCAGTGACCTTTTCAGGTGCCGGGCCGCCATTGGCGATGTTGTACTTGATGCCGAAATCACCATCGGGGCCGCCGGGATTATGGCTGGCCGACAGGATGATGCCGCCGCTGGCGCCATGCTTGCGGATCACGCAGCTGACGGCCGGCGTCGACAGGATGCCGCCCTGCCCCAGCAGCACACGCGCGTAGCCGTGCGCGGCCGCCATGCGCAGCACCGTCTGGATGGCCGTGCGGTTGTAAAAGCGCCCGTCGCCGCCCAGCACCAGGGTCTGGCCACGGCAGTCGCCGAGCGTGTCAAAAACACTCTGCACGAAGTTTTCCAGGTATTGCGGTGCGCTGAAGACAGCCACCTTCTTGCGCAAGCCCGAGGTGCCGGGCCGCTGACCAGCTATCGGCGCCGTATTGATGATTTGAGTAGTCATGTTGCCCCCATATTAACTTCCCATGGTAGCGTATGCAGTACCAGCGGCAAAGCGTTGTACGCCTGCGACGGTGCGCCAAACCGCTTTGCGCCGCATCCCGGCATGCCACATGATGAAAATCATTCTCATATGCGGCATTCCTGGCTGCGGACTCATACATCGGACGCCGTGGTTACACGCTATTACCAAGAACTGTTGAACTTTTGCTGGCGCAACCGGGAGGCTGCTGCCGACCTGAACGAGCAGCATTACGGCGCCTATGCCAGTACGCGCCGGGAATTCAATCCGCAGTTGCACCTGCTGCTGGGCGGACAACCGTTGAAACCCATGGTGGGCGACACCTATGAAGCGGGCGTGACGGGACGAGCTGTACGACGGCCGCCTGAACGTGGCGCCGGCAGCCTTCGGCCTCCATCAGCGCGACATGGGCATCGCGATCGCATGGCGGCATCATTGCCACACCGCACTCTTGCACGTCTCACAACTCCGCATTATAATAAGAATAGTTCTCATTCACATTTGCGACTCCCACCGGAGTGTGCGCGCAGTCGCCTGACTGATGCGCGACTGGATGACACGCTACGCCAGCCAGGCACCACCGCCAAGCAAGCCTCCATATCGAACACGCCAGCTGCACGACAGCGGCAGACGAGAAGAAGGATGTTGCATGGCGCGTACACATTTTCCGGCCGGCACTGCCGTGGCCACTTCCCAGTACTGATGCACCGCTGCGGCCGCCTTTTCCGTTTCACCTAAAGAGCACAAGGGATACACCATGCACATCATCTCCATCGCGCGCCTCGGCGCCCTCGCCAGCGCCTTGCTGGCCGGCCTTGCCCTGTCCGGCGCTGCCAGCGCGCACCAGATCTGGCTGCAGCAGGACGGCAAGGCGGCCAGCGTGTATTTCGGCGAATTCGGCGACAACCTGCACGAAGCGTCGCCCGGCCTGCTGGACAAGTTCAGCATCCGGCGCGTGACGTGGATTTCGCCATCCGGCAGCAAGCCGCTGCAGGCGAGCAAGACGGCCGGCGCGTTCATCCTGAATGGCAAGGTCGGCGCCGGCGAAAGCATCATCGTCGAGGAAGACAACTACCCGTCGTGGGAAGAGAAGAAGGATGGCAAGGCCACGCGCACCGTGTGGGTCCCGGCCGCGCGCCTGATCGCCGACGCCAAGGCGCAAGCGCCCGCGCTGACGCTGGACCTGGTGCCGACCGGCAAACCGGGCCAGTTCCAGGTCAGCTATCAGGGCAAGCCGCTGGCGCAAGCCAAGGTCAACGCGGTGGTGCAGTCAGGCTGGGGCAAGGAAGCATGGAGCGATGCGCAAGGCCTGGTCAGCTTCCCGCTACCATGGAAGGGTACCTATGTACTGGAGGTGCAGCACACGGACAAGACGGCCGGCCAGCGCGGCGCGCAAGTCTATGACAAGGCCATGTTCGTGACCACCCTGAGCCTGCTGCAGCCGCAAGGCGTGGCGCCGCTGCCGGCCGGTCCGGCCCTGCCACCGAGCAAGGATCACGACTGACCATGCAAGCGCCTGCACATACTGAAACCACTGAAAAAATCGCGCGTCTGCGGCTCTCCGCCGGCGCGCTCTACCGCCTCGGCGTGGCTTCGCGCAGCGTGGCCGCCATCGTTGGCGGCTACGTGCTGGCAGCGCTGGTCACCATGCTGCTGTCGGTGAGCCTGCCCATGGCCCGATCCGAAGCCGTCATGACGGCCACCCTGCTATCGTTTGCCATCTACACCTGCGTGGTGATGTGGGTCTTCGCCACGCGCAGCGCCCTGCGCGCCTGGCTGGGCCTCGCGATCCCCGCCGCCGTCATCGCCGCCATCCTGCAGTTGATGGATGCACTATCCTGGAGTTTCGCATGAAAGAAGGTTTCCGCCAGTCGATGGCATGGCTGCACACCTGGTCCGGCCTGCTCGTCTGCTGGATTTTGCTGCTGGTGTTTTGCGCCGGCACGGCCAGCTACTACCGCAATGAAATCACCGTGTGGATGCAGCCCGAACTGCATGGCGCCGCCGCCACCAAGGTGACGACGGAAGAAGCTGCCAAGGTTGCGCAACAGGCAATGCAGGAGCGGGCCACGGGCGCCACGCGCTGGTTCATCAGCCTGCCCGGCGAGCGCAATCCCGCCACGCAGCTGGGCTGGAGCAAGCCATCGCAAGCCGGTGAAAAGAAACGCGGACGGCGCGGCAACTTCCATAGCGAAGCCGCCGACCCGGCCACGGGCGAGGTGCTATCGAAGCCGCGCGAAACGCGGGGCGGCGAATTCCTCTACCGCCTGCACTTCGACCTGCACTACATGTCCGCCATCTGGGGCCGCTGGATCGTGGGCTTTTGCGCCATGTTCATGTTCGTCTCCATCATCAGCGGCATTGTCACGCACAAGCGCATCTTCAAGGACCTGTTTACCTTCCGGCCAAAAAAGGGCCAGCGTTCGTGGCTCGATGCGCACAACGTGACAGCCGTGCTGGCACTGCCCTATCACATCATGATCACCTACACGGGCCTGGTCACCTTGATGTTCCTGTACATGCCATCGGGCGCCACGGCCGCCTACAAGGGCGACCAGGATGCCTTCTTCGCCGAAGCGTTTCCCGGCCGCTCGGGCGACAGCAAGCCGGCCGGCGTGGCCGCGCCGCTGACGCCGCTGGCGCCCCTCGTGCGCCAGGCGGAACAGCACTGGGGTGGCAAGGTCGAGCGCATCTCCGTGAATCATCCGGGCGACGCCAACGCCACCGTGACGCTGTCGCGCAAGGCCGGACGCAGCATGTCGTCGAAGCAGCCGTCGATGGAATTCGATGGCATTTCCGGCCAGCTGCTGTCGACCGATGGCGATGCGCTGCCCGGCGCGGCCGCCACGCACGGCGTGATGGTCGGCCTGCACATCGCGCACTTCGGCGGGCCGCTGCTGCGCGCGCTGTTCTTCCTCTCCGGCCTGGCCGGCTGCGCCATGGTCGCCACGGGTGCCCTGCTGTGGGCCGTCAAGACGCGCCAGAAGCAGGCCAAGGCGCTGGCCGCCGGCAAGCGCGCCAGCTTCGGCCTGCGCCTGGTCGAAGCGCTCAACATCGGCGCCATCGCCGGCATCCCGATCGCCTTCGGCGCCTATTTCTGGGCCAACCGCCTGCTGCCGGTCGGCATGGAAGACCGGCCGCAAGAGGAAATCGCCTGCTTCTTTGGCGCCTGGGCCCTGGCCGCCCTCATTGCGCAGCTGCGTCCCTCGCGCGCCATGTGGCGCATGCAGCTGGCCGTAGGCGCCTTCCTGCTGGCGTCCCTGCCCGTGCTGAACGTCTTCACCACCGAGTCGCACCTGGGCGTGACCCTGTTCCTGGGCCGCGGCCCCGTGGCGGTGGCTGCCTTCGACCTGGTGGTGCTGGTGCTGGGCCTGGGCCTGGCGTATGCCGCGTTCAAATTGAAACCGCTGCCCGTGAAGGCATCGAAGACGCAAAAAGCAACGGACGCGGCCAAGCCGGCAACGACGATGGAGGCCGCGTGATGGAGCTGCTGGCCAATTTTCTTGTCTTTGCCCTGTGCTATGCGGGCCTGTCGTCGCTGTGCCTGGCCATGGACCGCCACTACGCGGACCTGCACGGACGCGGCGCCGAACCACCCGCACCACTGCGCCGTCGTTTGCAGTGGGCGGGCGGGCTGGCGCTGGCGGCCGCCCTGGCCTGGGCCATGCACATCGCCGGCGGCGGCTATGGCCTCGTCTACTGGGTCGGCAGCCTGACGGGCTGCGGCTTGCTGCTGATCTGGCTGCTGCCCTACGCGCCCCACCAGGCCATGCGCCTGGCGCGCGTCATCGGCGGCGCGGCCGTGCTGGCCGCCATCGCGCTGGCAGTGCTGTAGTTATCGCGGCTGTGCTGCCATGCGTGGTGGCACAGCAACAGCGCATTGCATCGGCACGACTGTCGCGCTAAAATGAGAATAATTCTTATTTGCATTAAGGTTTTCTCCATCATGCCAGGCAGTCCGTTCGCGCCCTCCCCCCTGCTGCCCACGCAGTTGGAAAGCCATTACCGCGCACACCACGGCTGGCTGGCGCACTGGCTGCAGCGGCGCCTGGGCAATGCTGCCGAGGCGGCCGACCTGATGCAGGATACCTACACGCGCCTGCTGGCCGGCGCGCCATTGCAGCCGCAAACGCCGGCCCTGCGCGCACCGAAGGCCTATCTGGCGACAGTCGCCAAACATCTGCTGATCAACCACTTGCGCCGCCAGTCGTTGGAACGCGCATGGCTGGACGCGCTGGCAGCCCTGCCCGAACACCACGTACCATCCACCGAGCAGCGCGCGCAAATCCTGCAGGCGCTGCAAGCGGTCGATGCCATGCTCGACGGCCTGAAACCGAAGGTGCGCGCCGTCTTCATCCTGGCGCAGATCGAAGGCCATGCATTTGCGGACATCGCCGCGCAACTGGGCATCGGCGAGCGCTCCGTGAAGCGCTACATGGCCGAAGCGCTGACCGAATGCGTGCTGCTGGCGCCGGACCTGCCGGCATGAGCGCCGCTGCTCCGCCATATCCTCCGCTGTCGCGCAAGGTGGCGCGCCAGGCCGTCGAATGGTATTTGCTGGAGCAGTCGGGCCAGGCCACACCGGATGACTTGGCGGCGTCGGCCCAGTGGCGCGCGCTCGACCCGGAACACGCGCGCGCCTGGCACAGGGTACAGCAAGTGAGCCAGACGGCCGGCCTGCTGCCGTCCTCGCTGGCCGTGCCCGTACTGCACCGGCCGCAGCGCCGCGTGGCCATGCAAGTGCTGCTGGCGCTGATGGCGGCGCCCGCCGCCTGGCTGCTGGTGCGCCATGAGATGCTGGCAGACTACCGCAGCGGCGTGGGCGAACGGCGCGAAGTGTCCTTGCCCGATGGTGGCACGCTGGTGCTCAACACGGACAGCGCCGTCGATGTGGCGTATGGCGCCGATGAACGCCGGCTGACCTTGCGCCGCGGCGAAGTCCTGATACAGACGCGCCCCGACCACGCGGGCAGCCGCCCTTTCATCGTCACCACCTGCCATGGCCGCATCCGAGCGCTGGGCACGCGCTTCACCGTGCGCGTCGACGACGATGGCAGCCGCGTGACGGTACTCGAACACGCCGTGGAAATGACACCGCGCGCGCCCTCGGCCACCGTGCGCACGGTCATGGCGGGCCAGCAAAGCCGCTTCGACGCCAGCCACGCCAACCTGCCGGCGCCGGCGCCGCTGCAGGCCGATGCTTGGGCGCGCGGCATGCTGACGGCACAGGACATGCGCCTCGATGCCTTCGCTGCCGAATTGTCACGCTACCGCCCCGGCCTGCTGCGCGTGGAGCCGCAAGTGGCGGGCTTGCGCCTGTCAGGCGCCTTCCAGCTCGACGACACCGACGCCGTGCTGGAAAACCTCGCGCGCATGCTGCCCGTCGACGTGCTGTACCGCACACCGTACTGGGTCACCCTCGTGGCCCGCAAAAAATAATCGTGAAAAGCTGGCCCTTTTTTTCACCATGGCCTGTCCTGTGAGTATTGCAAAGACATTTTGCAACGACATTTTGCAACGACACCTCACCGGAAAGGCCAGACCATGCACCCACCTCGTTTGACTCCCCTCGCGCGCGCCATCGGCAACGCTTTGATCCTGCTGTCGCTGGCGCAGGCGCCGGCCATGGCGGCAGAACTGCCCGCCGCGCAAACGGCCTTCAACGTGCCGGCGGGCGAGCTGTCTGCCGCCATCGCCAGCTTTGCCATCGAGGCGAAGGTGAGCGTGGGCGCGGCGGCCGAACTGCTGCAGGGCGTGCGCACGCCGGGCCTGAACGGCAGCTACACGGTGCCGCAGGCACTGGCCCGCCTGCTGGCCGGCACGGGCCTCGATGCACTGCCCAGCGGGGAATGCAGCTACGTGCTGCGCAAAGCGGGCACAGGATCGCCTGCCGCGCCGATAGCCGCGACCCTGGACGAAGTGGCCGTCGGCTCCAGCGCGCTGCGCGACGGCACCACGGAAGGCAAGCGCGGCTACGCGGGCCTGACTAGCGCCACGCGTCTGAACCTGTCGCTACGCGAAACGCCGCAAGCCGTCAGCGTCATCACGCGCCAGCAGATCGACGACCAGGGCTTGCGCACGTTGCAGGACGTGCTGCTGCAGGCGCCCGGCATCACGGTTGACCATTCGTCGAGCACGCGCGAATACGACCAGGTGTTTTCACGGGGATTTGAAGTAACGTCGTACATGTTCGATGGCATCCCGACCAGCAAGAACCTGGAAGCGCGCACCTACGACATGGCCATCTACGACAGGGTCGAGATCATCCGCGGCGCCACGGGCCTGATCAGCGGCACGGGCAGCCCGTCGGCGGCCGTCAACCTGGTGCGCAAGCGCCCGGGCCGCAGCTTTGCCGCCACGGCCGGCGCGCAGCTGGGATCATGGGACCGCTACCGTATCGAGGGCGATGTCTCGACGCCCTTGACGGCGGACGGCAAGGTACGCGCGCGCGTCGTCGCCGCGCATGAAGACCAGCGCTCGTTCATCGACCGCTACCAGCAGAAAAAATACGTGCTGTACACCATCGTCGAAGCGGACCTGACGCCATCGACAGTGCTCAGCGCCGGCATCAACTACCAGAAGGAAAAGCTGAAAGGCGCGGGCCGCGACTTCCCCATGTTCTATGCCGACGGCGCGCAGACCCGCTTCCCCCGCTCGATGAACGGCACGGCCGCGTGGAGCACGTATGACCGCGAACAGAGCATGCTGTTCGCCACGCTCGACCATTACTTCGACAACGACTGGATTACCAAGGTGGCCGTCAACCGCAGCAGCAACCAGTACGACGCCTTGCAGGGCTTTTCCGGCAACGGCTACCCGGACCGCGTGACGGGTGGCGGCATGCAGCTGTGGCTGGCCAACTGGCACAGTAAACCGCAACAGACCTCGCTCGACGCCTATGTCAGCGGCCCGTTCCAGGCCTTTGGCCGCAAGCACGAACTGGTGCTGGGCGTGAGCGCCTCTGAACTCAAGACGAATAGTCCCATCTATCCAAACTGGCGCCTCGCCGGCTATGACTATACGGTGCCCGATATCCACGCCTGGAATGGCGCCATGCCGGTACCCGACTACAGCGGCACGCGCCTGGGCAGCTCGTACGACAAGGAACGGGAAAGCGGCCTGTATTCGACCCTGCGCCTGCGCCCGACAGACGCACTGTCGGTGATCCTCGGCGCGCGCCTGTCATACTGGAAGCGCGACATCCGCAGCGACTTTGCCAACGACACGGACCTGTACGACGCGATGCGCGAAAACGGCAAGATCACGCCGTATGCGGGCCTCGTCTACGACCTGGGCCGGCACTGGTCGGCCTACGCCAGCTACACCAGCATCTTCACGCCGCAAAGCCAGCGCGACGTCAACAGCCGCTTCCTGGCGCCGCTGGAAGGCAAGAACTACGAAGTGGGCGCCAAGGGCGAATTCTTCGACGGCAAGCTCACCACCAGCGCCGCCGTCTTCCAGCTGAAGCAGGAGAACCTGGCCGAAGCCGACCCGGGCAATGTCTGGATCATAGGCACGGGCGGCGGTTCCTACGCCTACCACACGGTCAAGGGCGCCACCACGCGCGGCGTCGAGGCGGAAGTATCGGGCCAGCTGCGTCCCGACTGGCAGCTGACGGCCAGCTATGCCTATAGCCGCATCCGCAACGCGGCTGGCGCGCGCATCCAGACCAGCCAGCCGCAGAGCATGGCAAAGCTGTGGACCACCTGGCGCCTGGCGCAGGGCGTGCCTGGCCTGGTGCTGGGCGGCGGCGTGAACTGGCAGAGCGATATCTACATGGATGACCGCGGACCGAATGGCGAACGTTTCACGCAAAAGGCGTATGCGGTGGCGGGACTGATGGCGCAGTACCAGGTCAGTGCGCAGCTGGTGGCGACCCTGAACGTCAATAACGTCTTCGACAAGAAGTACTACTCGACGGGCATGGGCGGCTACTACGGCGATCCGCGCAACGCCATGCTGTCGCTGCGCTATCAGTTCTGAATGACTTCACTACCTTTGATCAGCACCTCGATACCCTCGGGCGCCATGGCGCGGCCCAGGTAGTAGCCAAACGCCTCGTCGCAGCCCATCTCGGCCAGCTGCTCCAGCTGCTCGCCGCTTTCCACGCCGCCGGCGATGGTGCGCAGTCCGAGCGTGCGCGCCATCGCCACGATGGCGCGCACCATGGCGCTGTCGCCACCGGGCTTGCCCAGGTCGTCGACGAAGCACTTTTCGATCTTCACGGCATCCGTGGGAAAGCGTTTCAGGTAATTGAGCGAAGCATAGCCCGTGCCGAAATCGCTGATGGCAATCGCCATGCCCAGCTGGCGGAACTGGCGCAGTATCAGTTCGCAGTTCTGGCTGCGGTCGATCAGGATGCCAGCGGCGATTTCCAGCTCGATGCAGCGACCCGGCACGCCGGCCGCCTCCAGCGCGGCGGCGAAATTGCGCGCGATATCGCGCTGGTAGAACTGGCGCGCCGACAGGCTGACGGACACCGTCAGCATCTGCCCCTGCGCGATCCAGCTGCGCGCCTGCTCCACCGCCGTGGCCAGCACCCAGGCGCCCACCGGCAGAATCAGCGCGCTTTCTTCCAGCACCGGCAGAAAATCGAGCGGCATCATCAGTCCCAGTTCCGGGTGCTTCCAGCGCAACAGCGCCTTTACGCCCGTGATCCTGCGCGTCTTCAAGTCCATGCGCGGCTGGTAGAACAGGGCGAATTCGTTGCGTTCGAGCGCATGGCGCAGGGCCGTCTCGAGGATGGTGCGCGAATACGACTGCGTCTGCATGCGCGCGGCGTAGCGCAAACAGGTACCCGGCGCGTGACGCTTGGCCGCATACATGGCCAGGTCGGCCTTTTCAATCAGCGCATTGACGTCGTCGTCATCGTCCGGGTACAGGGCCACGCCCACGCTGGCCGCCACCGACAGGCTGTATTCGCCGATGACGAAGGGAGCGGCGATGGCGGCGACGATTTTTTCGGCCACCCGCTCGGCATCGTGCGCCGTGCGCAGTTCCGTCAGCAGGATGATGAATTCATCGCCGCCCTGGCGCGCCACCGTATCGACCTTGCGCACGCACTGCTGCACCCGGCGCGCGAACTCCGTCAGCACCTGATCGCCCACGTCGTGCCCCAGACTGTCGTTGATGGATTTGAAGCGGTCGATGTCGACGAACAGCACGGCCAGCAAGCCCTGGTGGCGGCGCGCGTAGGCAATGCCGTGCTCAAAGCGGATCTGGAAGTGCAGCCGGTTCGGCAGCCCCGTCAGACCGTCGTGGTGGGCGATGAATTCCAGCTGCTGCTCGGCGCGCCGGCGGGCCGATACATCGTGCAGCAGCAGCACCGCACCGCCCTGCGCCAGCGGCGCGCAGCTGTACTGCACGTCGATGCGCTTGCCGTCGAGATGGCGCAGCAGCACGGCGCCGCGCGCCACCTCCAGCACTTCCTGCCGCGCCACGCAGTCGCGCACCTGGCGCGCCGCATCGATGGGTGTGCCGTCATGGAACAGCGGCAGCAGCTGCGTCACGGGCTGGCCCAGACCATCGTCACCCAGCAAGCCACCCATGGCGCTGGCGCGGGGATTCAGGTATTGCACCACGCCATCGTGGTCGGTGCCGATGACGGCCGCCGGCAATGCGTGCAGCAGCGCCAACGCATCTGCCATGCGCTGCGCCTGCGCCGCCTTCAGCACCACGCCGGTCGCATGGCGCATGCGCCACATGCGCGCCACTTGCCATTGACAGGCCAGCAACACGGCGAGCACCATGGCCAAGGTCAGGCACAGTGCCAGCAACAGCGCCGTCATGCGTCACCCGGCAGGCGGAAAGTGAAAAACATGGTTTTCCTTTGCAACGCGCGCCATGCGGCCGGGCGCAGATCCATGCGGAAAGGAAATAGTATAAGAATTTCGCCGGACTTTTTGCCTGATCGGGCGCCGCTTGACTGGCATCAAGCGGCGCGGGGCGGGTGCGCATCAGGTCAGCGACAGCCTCCGGGCCGGCGCGGCCACGCCGGGAACGGCATGCAGTTTGAAGATGCTGACGGCGTCGGCCAGGCTGGCCGCCTGCTGCTGCAGCGCGTCCGCGGCGGCTGCGGCCTGCTCCACCAGCGCCGCATTCTGCTGCGTCACGCCATCCATCTGGCTGATGGCGATGCTGATCTGTTCGATGCCATCGCGCTGTTCCACGCTGGCCACGGCAATCTCGCCGATGATGGCGTTCACGCGCTGCACGCTGCTGACCACGTCATCCATCGTGCGCCCCGCCTGGCCGGCCAGCACGCTGCCCTCCTCCACCGTGCGCACGGATTCGCCGATCAGCTGCTTGATTTCCATGGCCGCCGCAGCCGACCTGTGCGCCAGGCTGCGCACTTCGGTGGCCACGACGGCAAAGCCGCGTCCCTGCTCGCCCGCGCGCGCCGCTTCCACGGCCGCATTCAGGGCCAGGATATTCGTCTGGAAGGCGATGCCGTCGATGACGGCGATGATGTCGACGATACGCTTCGACGAAGCATTGATATGGCTCATGGTCTGCACCACTTGCGCCACAGCCTCGCCACCGCGCTGCGCCACGTCGGACGCGCCGCCGGCCAGCTGGCGCGCCTGGTCCGCATTGTCGTTATTCTGCCGGACGGTGGAGGTCAGCTCGATCATCGAGGCGGCCGTTTCTTCCAGCGAGCTGGCCTGCTCTTCCGTGCGGGAAGACAGGTCCATATTACCGCTGGCAATTTCGCCCGACGCCGTGGCGATGGCGTCCGTGCCGGCCCGCACCCGTCCCACGATGTCGGCCAGGTTGCCGCTCATCGCCTTCAGGGCACGCAGCAGGTCGCCGATTTCATCGCGGCCGCTGTCGGCCACCACGGCGCGCAAGTCGCCGGCCGCCACTTGCTGGGCGATGCCGACGGCCGCACCCAGCGGCACCGTGATGCTGCGGATCAGCCACCATACGGTGACAGTGCCCACGACCAGGGTCACCAGCACGGTGGCCAGCATGGCGATGCTGGCGCTGCGGTGCGCGGTGGCGTCC
Source organism: Janthinobacterium breve (assembly GCF_051380895.1). Classification (NCBI taxonomy): domain Bacteria; kingdom Pseudomonadati; phylum Pseudomonadota; class Betaproteobacteria; order Burkholderiales; family Oxalobacteraceae; genus Janthinobacterium; species Janthinobacterium breve. The sequence continues at coordinate 352,963 of NZ_JBNYXY010000003.1, forward strand.
TGTTCCTTCATCTGCGCCATCAGGCTGTGCGACTGCTTGCCGATAGTCGCGACGATGGCATCGATCTGGCGCGTCGGTTCGCGGTCGATACCCTTGACCAGCGCATCGACGGCCTGCGCGCTGTCGGCGTGCGCGCCGTCATATTTTTGCAGCGCCGCCAGGTAGCTCACGCCCAGCGCATCGTGCGCCTGCATGGCTTGCACCACGGGCGCCGTATCGAGTTTCAACGCGGCCATCATGGCTTGCAGGCCGGCCAGTTCCTTGCGCGTCTGCGCGCCGCTGGCGACAAACGCTTCGCGGTAGCGCTGGAAGGCGGCCGCATCGCCGCCGCGCAGCAGGATGTTTTTCCATTCCTGCACCTGGATCTTGAATTCCACCTGCGCGCTGCGCGCCGCGTCGACCGCTTCCGTCAGGGCCACCGAGCGTTGCATGGCGTCCGCGCTACGCGCACTGGCGGCGTCGAGCGCGCTCCAACCGCGCACACCGACGAATACCAGTGCAAGAAAGAAAAAGGCGCCCAACAGACCCAGGCGGACGGAGATTTTCAGATTCGCGAGTTGCATGTATTTCTCCCGGCGGCAAGAACAGGATGGCAACAAAGGCGTCGCCAAAAACTATCCAATTCTCACCAAATGAGCAAATCATGCAGCGTGCTCAGTGAAAAACCAAGTGACGCTTTTGCTAGAGAAACACTTTCAGCATAGAAACAACAAATTACACGAGAAGGTTGACTGTCTGGCCATATTGCCGGGCTCATAGCATGGTCGGGCCGGCAATATTGTTGGCAGCGCTAGCGCGCCGCAGCAGCCGCTCCCGCGAACTCTTCGCGCAGCAGCGGATACAAACGCCGGTAGCGCGCCAGGCGCTCGTCCAGCACGCCGGACGGCTGCGGCGCCATTGTTTCCTGCACGGGCGGGCGCGTGCACACCTGCGCAGGCGGCAAGCCCGCCACCGCCATCTGCGCCAGGCGCGCCGCGCCCAGAGTGCCGCCAGCCACGCCATGGTCGTGCCGCAGCACGTTCAAGCCCGAGGCATTGGCGCACAGCTGCGCCCAGAAACGGCTGCGCGAACCGCCGCCCACGAACGACGCTTCGCGCAACTGCGTGCCGGCGCTGCGCAGGGCAGCATTACCATCGGCCATGGCAAAGGCCACGCCTTCCATCACGCTGTAGGCCAGTTCCGCGTGCCCGTGTTCCGTCGACAAGCCGAAAAACACCCCGCGCGCCGTGGCATCGTTGTGCGGCGTGCGCTCGCCGCTCAGGTACGGCAAAAAGATGGGCGCTGCGCGCGCTTCGACGTTTTCCGCCAGCGATACCAATGCGCCGATGTCGCTCGATTGCGTCAGCCGCGCCACCCAACTGAGGCTGGATGCGGCGCTGAGGATCACGCTCATCTGGTGCCAGCGCTCGGGCAGGCAATGGCAAAACGCATGCACGCCCTGGCCCGGATTGGGCGCATAGCCATCGCTGCCGGCAAACAGCACGCCGGACGTCCCCAGCGACAGCAGCCCGGCGCCCGGTTCCACCACACCCAGGCCCACGGCGGCGGCGGCATTGTCTCCCGCGCCGCCGGCCAGCAGCACCGCATGGGCGATGCCCCATTCCTGGCACAGGGCCGGGCGCACCTGCGCGGCGGCATGGCTGCCTTCGACCAGGCGCGGCATGTGTTCGCGCGTCAAACCGGTTGCCGCCAGCATGCGTTCGGACCAGTCGCGTTTGGCCACGTCCAGCCACAGGGTGCCGGAAGCGTCGGACATGTCGGAAACATATTCGCCCGTCAGGCGCAGGGCCACGTAATCCTTGGGCAGCAAGACCTTGGCCGTGGCGCGGAACAGCGAGGGCTCGTATTTTTGCAGCCACAGCAGCTTGGGCGCCGTGAAACCAGGCATGGCCTGGTTGCCCGTGATGGCACGCGACTCGGGCACCAGCGCCTCGAGTTCCACGCATTCGGCAAACGCGCGCGTGTCGTTCCACAGGATGGCCGCGCGCAGCACGTGCTGCTGCTTGTCGAGGAGGGTGGCGCCATGCATCTGGCCCGACAGCGCGATGCCGCGCAAGCCGGAAAACGCCACCGGCTGCGCGGCGCAGATGGCCCCGATGACGTCCAGCGTGGCGTGCCACCAGTCTTCAGGATTCTGTTCCGACCAGCCGGGATGGGGACTGGAAACGCGCAGGGTCACGCCGGCGCTGGCAAGGATGGTTTGGGCGTCATCGGTGAGGATGGCCTTGACTTCGGAAGTGCCGATATCGATACCGAGATATGTCACGATGGTTCCATAAAAAAAGTAAAAACGGGCGGTCAGGAAAACGACTCCGGCATGTTCATGTGCAGGCAGGAGCGGAATTTCGACGGCGACATCTGCTTGTGGGCCAGGAACTGGCGGTTGAAATTAGAGAGATTGTTAAAGCCGGTGCGGTAGCAGATATCGGTGACCTTCATGTCCGTGTTCATCAGCAGCTCGCAAGCCAGCGCGATGCGTTCCTGGTTGACGTAATGGATGAAGGAGGTGCCCGTGTGCTTGCGGAAGAAACGCGTAAACTTCAGCGTATTCATCTCCGCCACGTCGGCCACGTCCTGCTCGCAGAAATCCAGGGTGATGTTCTGCTTGATGTAGGCGAGCACCAGGTTGATGGTCGAGGACATGTAGCGCCCCGCCTGCGCCAGGTAGGTGACGCTGGCCAGCGGGCGCCGTTCGCGGCAATCGCACAGGTCGCCGAACAGGCGCGCGAACAGTTCCACCCGGCGCGGTCCCTGCGCCGTCGTCAGCTCCTGCAGCAGCGGCGCCAGGCGCAGGCCCAGCGCATCAGGAAACTGCAAGCCCCTGCCCGCCTCGCCCAGCAGGGTCTTCAACGGCGCCATTTCCGGGAACAGCAGCGCGCAGCGCTCGACGAAGTCGCTGGAAAACTGCAGCACCAGGTCGCGCGCCGGCAGCTGCACGCCCTCGGCCAGCTCGCTGACCCAGTTGTGCGGCAAATTCGGTCCCGTCAGCACCAGGTTGCCCGGCGCATAACTGCCGATATGGTCGCCGACAAAGAATTTTCCCGTCGACGTGGTGATGATGTGCAGCTCGTACTCCGGGTGAAAATGCCATTTCGCCACGACATGCGGATAGCCGTGCGCCCACGCGCGAAACGATTCGTGGATCGGTTTGTGGATCAGTTCCAGGTCAGGCGTCACGGCAGTTCCCTTGCGCGGTCTCGGTCACCCTATTCTAACCACTTACCACCAGGGCCAGCCCGCTGTCGGCGTCGAACAGATGCATGTGTTCCTCGTCGAAAGCCAGCGCCAGGGTCTGGCCTACCTGCGCCGCACTGTTGGCCGCATTCGCCGGCAGCAGGGCCGACAGGCTCAAGGCGCCGCACTGGAAGCTGATCAGCGCTTCCGCGCCCAGCAGCTCGACCAGGTCGATCACGCACGCCAGGCCATGCGTACCTGGCTGCTGCTCCGGCAGCGCCGCGCGCAAGTGGTTCGGCCGCAGACCGAAGACCACGCGCGTGCCCGCCCGCAGCGCCGCGTAGCGGGAAGAAATCAATGGCCAACGGTAGCCGGCGCACACGAGCACCGTTTGGCCACCCTCTTTTTCGACGACGCCATCGATGAAGTTCATGGCCGGCGTGCCGATGAAGCCGGCCGCGAACAGGGTGCGCGGATGGTTGTACAGTTCCGCCGGCGTGCCGATCTGCTCGATATGCCCGCCCTTCATCAGCACCACCCGGTCGGCCAGCGTCATGGCCTCGAGCTGGTCGTGCGTCACGTACAAAGTAGTCGTGCGCAGGCGGCGGTGCAATCGCTTGATGTCGGCGCGCAGCTGCGCGCGCAGCTTGGCATCGAGGTTCGACAGCGGCTCATCGAACAGGAATACCTGCGGCGTCTTGATCATGGCGCGCGCGATGGCCGTGCGCTGCTGCTGGCCGCCCGACATGGCGCGCGGCTTGCGCTCAAGCAGGCTGTCCAGGCTGAGGATGGCCGCCACCTCGCGCACGCGGCGTTCAATTTCATCGTTCGGCACCTTCAGGCGGCGCAGGCCGAAGGCGATATTGTCGTACACCGTCATGTGCGGATACAGCGCGTAGTTCTGGAACACCATCGCCACGTTGCGCGCGCGCGGCGGCAAGTCGTTGACGATGGCGCCGCCGATCAGCAGCTCGCCGCCGCTGATGTCTTCCAGTCCCGCGATCATGCGCAGCAGGGTCGATTTGCCGCAGCCCGATGGCCCCAGCAGGACGATGAATTCACCGTCGTCTATCTCCAGGTCGAACGGCTGCAGCACGGCCGTCTTCTCGTCATAAGTCTTGTGCAGCTGCCTGCAGGCGATGTTTGCCATGATTAGTCTCCTGCCAGTTCAATTTGTATCTTGACGTCGCGCGGATGGCCCTGGGCCGCTTCCTCGAACGCCTGTACGCCGTCGGCGAAGCCGAAGGTGCGCGAAATGAAGGGCTTGACGTCGATCTTGCCCGAGGCTAGCAAGGCGATGGCGCGCGGGAAGATGTTCGCGTAGCGGAACACCGACTCGATGCGCACTTCCTTGGCCTGGATAGCAACGATATCGAAAGGGACATTCTCGGGTGGCATGCCGACCAGCACCAGGCAGCCGTTCGGGCACAGCAGGTCGACGATGTTGTCGTAGGCGCGCATGCTGCCGCTGGCCTCGAAAACGATGTCGGCGCCCCAGCCGTCCGTCAGCGTGCGCACCGTGTCCGCCAGGCTGGCTTGGCGCACGTCGATCGTGGTCACGGCGGGATTGCCGGCAAACAGGGCCAGTTTTTCCGGCACCAGGTCGGCCAGGATCACGCGCGAGCAGCCGCCCGCCAGCGCGGCCAGCGCGTTCATGGCGCCGATGGTGCCGGCGCCGATCACCACCGCCACGTCGCCCGGCTTGATGGCCGCCTTCTTCGCCGCCTGCAAGCCGATGGCCAGCGGCTCGACGATGGCGCCTTCGCCAAAGCTGACGTTATCGGGCAGCTTGAAGGTAAATGCGGCCGGATGCACGACATACGGCGTGAGGCAGCCGTGGATGGGCGGCGTGGCCCAGAAGCGCACGGCAGGATCCAGGTTGTACAGGCCGCGCATGGTGGCCGGCGAATCGAACTGCGGCACGCCCGGCTCCATGCAGACCCTGTCGCCCACTTTCAGGTGGGCCACTTCTGCGCCCACCTCGGCCACCACGCCGGACGCCTCATGACCGAGCACCATCGGCGCTTCGACGGCGAAGGAGCCGATCTTGCCGTGCTTGAAATAGTGCACATCGCTGCCGCAAATGCCGACCGTGTGGATCTTGATCTTTACGTCGCGCGGGCCGACGACGAGCGGCACGTCGATGTCGCGCAGGGTGATGGAATGCGCCTTTTCCAGTACGAGTGCTTGCATGATGAATTCCTTATTTATGTTTGAGCATGGAGTTGAGCAGCCGTCCCAGGATGCCGACGAACAGCAGCGGCGGCAGCGCCAGCAGCACGGTGGAAGCGTTCACCACGCCCCACGGCACTTCTTGCCCCATCGAGGTGAAGGCCGACGCCACCACGGGCAGCGTCATGCTCTTCGACGAGGTGAGCGCCAGCGCGATCATCAGTTCATTCCAGACCAGCACGAAACTGAAGACGATGCCGCCCATCAGGGTCTTCGAGGCCACCGGCAGGGCCACGTGCCAGAACACCTGGTAAGGGCCGTAGCCATCGAGCGCCGCTGCTTCCTCGATCTCCTTCGGGATACGGGCAAAGGCAGGAATCGACAGCCAGATGATGGTCGACAGGGTCACCAGCAGATACGTCACCACCATCGACAGGCGCGAGTCGTACAGGCCCAGGTCGATCCAGATCGAGATCAGGGGAATGGCAACGGCAACGGGCGGCAGGAAGCGCAAGGACAGCAGGAAGAACTGGATATCCTTCTTGGCCGGAATCGGATAGCGGGCGATCGCGTACGCGGCCGGCACGCCCAGCACGGCGCCCAGCAACACAGCCACGCCGACGATGGCCACGCTGTTGCCCAGCCCCGTCAGCACTTCCGGGCTGGCCAGCACCTGCTGGTAGTTGGCCAGTGTCGGGCTGAAGAAAAAGCGCGGCACGGGCGTGACAATATCCATCAGCTCCTTGAAGGAATTGAGCACGGCCCACAGGATGGGGAAGAGTGCTACCAGGACAATGACGGTGGTAATGGCGGTGGTGGTGGCATGGTCCACGCCGCGCCGAACAGTTAATTTTCCCATTTGGCGACCCGCTTCCAGAGTAAAGTGAAGATGACAGTCGTGGCCAGCATCATCAGCACGGCCATGCTGGACGCATACGACACCTTGCCCATCAAGCCGATGCCTTGCGCATACGCATACATGTCCAGCGTTTCGGTGGAGATGCCAGGACCGCCCTTGGTCATCACGTAGATCAGGTCGAACGAGCGCAACGACTCGACCATCTTGATGAACACGAGGCTCATGATGGGCACCTTCAGCATCGGCAGCGCGATGTAGGCATACACCTGGATCGTGCTGGCGTAATCGAGGCGCGCCGCTTCCAGCGGTTCGGCGGGCAGGGTTTCCAGCAGTTTCAGGATGACGGCGCCGAAGAACAGGCCCCACTGCCAGATGTCGACCAGGGCCACCGCGTACAGGGCCGTGGCGGGATCGGACAGCAAGGCCGTGCCGCCCAGGCCCACGCATTCCAGCAGCCAGTTGAGGATGCCCATCAGCGGCGAATACATGAACTTCCAGATGAAGGCGGCCGACACGCGCGGCAGCAGCACGGGCACGATCAGCATCAGCGCAAGAAGATCACGCGTGCGGCCCTTGATTCTCTCGAACAGGAACACGGCCAGCAACACGCCGACGAGCAGCGAGCCGGCCACGGTGACCACTTCCCATATGGCCGACACCTGCACGGCGTTGACGAAGCGGCGGTCGCCGAACAGGCGGAGAAAATTGGCAAAGCCGACGTAGTCGCTGTCGCTGTAGCGCAGCACGCGGTTTTGCAGGGCCAGGTTGATGGCGGCGATGCTGGGCACCAGGCCCAGTATCAGCAGGACCAGCAGCGGCAGCGTCAGGAACACGGCCGGAAGCCAGGTGTGGCGTTTCTTGCGGATAGTATGCGGCATGGTGATGGCTTTCAAACGAGAACGGACAAGCGCTGGCGTTACCCCAAAAGCAAGAGCCGGGGTCAGACCCGTCGGGTCTGACCCCTGGTTTTAGCTGGTGGAGTCGTTGGCGATATGGGCTTATTTACGCTTGCTGGCCCGTTGCATCACTTCCGTCGCGTACTCATTGGCCTCATCGAGCGCGCTCTGCACGTCGCCGCGCGTGCCCGTAAACACTTCTTCCAGCACCACGCCCAAGTTGTCGCCGATGTCCGGCCATTCCGGACTAGGCCAGATAGTGACGCGCGAGACGGGCGTGGTGTCCGTCAGGCCCGCCTGGATCTGCGGCTTGACGTGCTTGCGGAAGTAGTCGCTGTTGATGGTGCTGCTGCGGTTGTAGTCGCTGAAGACGTTGTCCTTCAGGCGCGCCTGTTCCTGCGCCTTGCCCGTGGCAAAAGCGATGAACTTGCCGGCTGCCTGGCGCGTGCACTCATCCTTGGCGCCCGTGGCGGAGATGGCCAGGCCGTGGCCGTAGGCGGCCGACGCCAGCGGCGCGGGCGGGCGCACATAGCCGACCTTGTCGACCACCGAGGATTTTTTCGGGTCTTCCATCCAGTCGGCAAATGGCGTCGACTCGATCATGAAGGCCACCTTGCCCGACCTGAACGCTTCGAGCGCGTTGCTCCAGTCGTAGGTGGCGCCGCCCGGCGGCGAGTACTTGAACAGGTCGCGGTACAGGGTGGTCGCTTTCACTGCCTGCGGCGAATTGAAGGTCGGCACGCCATTGTTTTCCCACTTGCCGCCGGCCGCCAGCATGAACGGCGCCCAGCGCCATACATTCATGCCCGAGCCGCGCTGGCCCCGCGCCGCCCATCCGTACACGTTCGGCGGGCTATTGAGTTTTTTCACGGCGGCGACCAGTTCGTCGAGCGTCTTCGGCACGGCGATACCGGCCTTTTCCAGCAGGTCGCGGCGGTAGAACAGGAAGTCGCTGCCGCCGATCAGGGGCGCGAAATACGCCACGCCCTTGTACGAGGCAACGGCGCGGCGGCCTGGCAGGAAGTCGTCGTAGTCGGCCTCCTTGGGCAGGTATTTGAGCAGAGGAACAACCCAGCCGGCAGTGGCAAATTCGGCCACGTTGGCTTCGTCGATGTAATAGATCTGGTAGGAGCCGGCCTTGGTGGAAGCGTCGAGGCGGGCCTTGGAGCGGCGATCGTTTTCGCCGAAATAGCTGATTTGAACCTTGGTGCCGCTTTTCTTTTCATACTCGGCCAGGGTCTTTTCCATCACCGTCAGGCCCAGGCTCTTTTGCGCCAGCACCTTGATCACGGGTACCGAGCAGCTTTGCGCCGAGGCGTCCGCAAACCCGGCGGACATGAGGGCGCCCCATGCAACAGCAGTCATGATTTTCATAACACGTCTCCATTTTTATAGTCCGGCGGTCTTCCACCGGTATGTCCACTATAAAAACAAAGACTGCGCGCCACCACTACAAAAGGCGCGGCTTTCTAAATACTTTTTTTCACTTATGTTTCACTTCGCCGATATGGATTTTCCGCCTTAATCCTGGCGAAAATCCTTGCGGTAGATATTCGTCTCCCTGCCCTCCGGTGGCAGGCGCGAGAAACGTTCGAAGCGCAGTCCCAGCTTGTTGAGCAGCTTGATCGATGCCTGGTTCTGCTGCGAGGTGATGCCGAACACGGTGGCCAGGCCCAGTGCGTGCTGCGCATGGCGCATGATGGCGGCCGCCGCCTCGTAGGCATAGCCCTGCCCCCAGTAAGCAGGGCGCACGGCATAGCCGATATCGGGGCCAGGCAGGCTGTCGCGGCGCACCAGGCCGCCCATGCCCACCAGCGCGCCGTCGCTGAGACGTTCGAGGATGTACAGGCAATAGCCATGCTCGCGGAACTGCGCCATCGGCCCTGCTGCCAGGGCCGCGCGGGCCGCTTCCAGCGTGTGGATATTGCGCTGGCCGATGTTGGCGATCCACGACGGGTCGTTGACCAGTTCCATGTAAAACGCCGCATCGTCGGGCGTGACGGTGCGCAGGCGCAAACGAGGCGTCTCGATGACGGTGATCGACTCTGTCATGGCGCCGCTCATGCCGGCCACTGCATCGGGTCGGTCAGCAGCTGGTACATCACGTAGGCGTCGACATAGCCCAGTTGCGCGTGGCGGTAGGCCAGCGGCAGGGTGGCGACGACGCTGAAGCCCAGCTTTTTCCACAGGGTGACGGCGGCCAGGTTGGTGCTGACGACGAAGTTGAACTGCATCGCCAGGAAGCCGGCGCGGCGCGCTTCTTCCATGCAGTGCACGCCCAGCAGGCGGCCCACGCCCACGCCCTGCGCGGCCGGATCGACCATGAACGAGGCATTGGCCACGTGCGATCCATGGCCCGGCTGGTTCGCCACCAGCTTGTACATGCCCAGCAGGCGCTCGCTGCCCATCACGGCGACATAGCTTTGCACGCCAGGGCCGAACCAGTAAGCGTGGCACTCTTCGCGCGAGGTATCGGCGGGGAAGGTATAGGTGTCGCCGCCGGCCACCAGGGTCTGGAAAATCGGCCACATGGCCTCGAAGTCGGATTCCAGGGCAGGACGGATATCAATTTCTTTCAAGGCGGTGCTCCCGATAACAAGTTATGGCAGATTGTATCAGCGCCCCAGGCGGAAATTGACCGTCTCGGGCCGGCCCGGCAGTTGCAACCGGGCCCCGGCGCGCGGCGCCTCGCTGACGACTTTCCCGCGCCGCAGCACCAGGCGCCGCGCGGCGCGCAGGCGCAGCGCTTCCACCGTGGAGCCGCAATCGAGGATCAGCAAGTCCGCATGGCAGCCGGGCGCAATGCCGTAGCCATCGAGGCCCAGGATGCGCGCCGGCGTTTCCGTCACCGCCAAAAAGCACTCGTGCATGGCTTGCTGCCCCGTCATCTGCGCCACGTGCAGTCCCATGTGCGCCACTTCCAGCATGTCGCCCGAACCGAGGCTGTACCACGGGTCCATCACGCAGTCGTGGCCAAAGGCGACGGGAATGCCGGCGGCCAGCATCTCGGGCACGCGCGTCATGCCGCGCCGCTTCGGATACGTATCGTGGCGCGCCTGCAGGGTGATGTTGATGAGGGGGTTGGCAATCGCCGCCACGCCCGCCTCGCGGATCAGGGGCAAGAGCTTGCTCACATAATAATTGTCCATCGAATGCATGGACGTCAGGTGCGAGCCCGTCACCCTGCCCTGCATGCCAAGGCGCTGGCTGTGGAAGGCCAGCGTTTCGATATGGCGCGACAGCGGGTCGTCCGACTCGTCGCAATGCATGTCCACCATCAGGCCACGTTCGCAGGCGAATTCGCACAGCAGGCGCACGGATTCGGCACCGTCGGCCATGGTGCGCTCGAAATGCGGGATGCCGCCCACCACGTCGACGCCCATGGCAATCGCGCGCTTCAGGTTATCGAAGGCGCCGGGGCTACGCAGGATGCCATCCTGCGGAAAGGCCACCAGTTGCAAGTCGAGGTAGGGCGCCACCTGGCGCTTGACGTCGAGCAGCGCTTCCACGGCCAGCAGGCGTGGGTCGCAGATATCCACATGCGAGCGGATGGCCAGCAGTCCCCGCGCCACGGCCCAGTCGCAATACTGCAGGGCGCGTTGCACCAGGGCGTCCTGCGTCAGTTGCGGCTTCAGTTCGCCCCACAAGGCGATGCCTTCCAGCAAAGTTCCGGACGCGTTCACGCGCGGCAAGCCATAGCTGAGCGTGGCGTCCATGTGGAAGTGCGCATCGACAAACGGCGGCGTGACGAGGTCGCCTGCGGCGTCGATCTCCTGCGCGCCCTGCACCGGCAAGGCGGGGCCGACGGCGGCGATGCGGCCATCCTCGATGGCGATATCGATGGCGCGGCGCCCATCGGGCAGGCTGGCATTGCGGATGACAAGGTCCATGTGGACACTCCTTTGCTTGACTACAGTGCCTGGTGCGTCCAGTTAATTGCTATTTAATACACTTCCATGGGATGTTGCAGTGCACGAATGCAGTCACTGGCAAAAGCATAGCCATAGATACGCTGACAACACCTTGCGCGTGCGCAAACTTCCCACAAATGCTGCCAGGCGCATGAATTGGGCAAGAACACGCCACAGGGCCTGAATAAAATAACTTTCAACTAACTCGAATCACCGCTAGAATATTCATATTGCGTTGCATCATAATCAGTCCATGATCAGCTGTTCAGCACGCTACCCACTTTACAAAACGCGGCCAACTCTGGTTTTCGGGATTTTGCAGAGCGTTTTGCCAGCATTTTAATCCGTACAAAGGAGTAAATATGTTTCCGCTTCCAGAACAATTTTCCAGCGCCGCCAAATCGCAACTGGAAAACCAGCTGCAAATCTTCAACACCCTGACCAGCAAAGTCTTCGAAAGCGCCGAGAAAATCATCGCCCTGAACCTGAACGCAGGCAAGGCTGCCCTGTCGCACACGGCAGAAACGGCGCAGCACCTGCTGGCAACGCAGGACCCGCGCGACTTCTTCAGCTACAGCACCAGCCAGGCGCAGCCGAATATCGAAAGCGTGCTGGCGTACAGCCGCCAGCTGTTCGGCATCGCCTCGAGCACCCAGGCTGAATTGCTGGCCTCGGCCAAGGCCCGCCTCGATGCCGCCGCACCGGCTGCCGTCCCAGCACCGGCAGCGGCCAAGCCGGCGCTGGCCGTCGTCGCGCCTGCGCCCAAGCCGGCCGCCGCACCGGCGCCGTCGCCAGTGGCGGCAGCACCTGCGCCCGCCGCCAAGCCTGCGCCAGCCAAGCCGGTCGAAGTGGCCAAGCCTGCCGCCAAGGCAGCACCGGCCCCCGCCACTTTTGCTGCGCCAGCAGCCAAGCCAGCGCCTGCGCCTGCCAAGGTCGCCGAGAAGGTTGCCGACAAGCCCGCCGTGAAAGCAGTCGAAGCCAAGCCTGAAGCAGTCAAGCCAGCATCTGCCCCCGCCACCGCCGCTGCGCCAGTGAAAGCCGCCGCACCAGCCCCCGCCAAGCCGGCAGCCAAGCCATTTCCTTCCAGCAAACCGGTCGCCAAGCCGGCCAGCGCCGCCGGCAAGACCGTGGCCAAGGTTGCCGTGAAGCCCCCTGCGCCAGCCGCCAAGCCGGCAGCCAAGGTAGCGCCCAAGGGCACGCCATCGAAACAGCTCGACATGCTGGGCGGCGGCAAAGGCAGCGGCCGCAAGTAAGACCGCAGCTTAAGGCGGAAGCAGCGCCGCAACATGCAACACAACGGGCTACGGCCCGTTTTTTGCGTGCCCGTCCACAGCGCAGTTTTCCGCCTTGTTGTATCCTACGCGTACTTTCCGTCCGCGTGCCCGTCCTTCCGCCCCGCGACACCCCATTACTAAAAACAAAAGGTAACCATGAGTTTATCGAGGCTCATCGCCGGCTTCGTGCGTCAGCATTGGCCGGCGTATGCCGCCGCCGCCGTCATGCTGACAGGCGTGGCAACACTGACCGTCTGGATTCCCCGCCGCGTGGGCGCCATCATCGACGCGCTGGCCGCGCACCGCATGACGGCTGCCGAACTGTGGCTTGAGCTGCTGACCCTGCTCGCCGTCGGCGTCGTCATCTATTTCCTGCGCGTGGGCTGGCGCATCACCCTGTTCAAGGCCGCCTACCAGCTGGGCGTGATGCTGCGCACGCGCTTCTACACGCGCATGTCGCAGCAGGGCGCGGCGTTTTACCAGAACCAGCGCACGGGCGACCTGATGGCGCTGGCGACGAACGACATCGACGCCATCGAAATGGCCGCCGGAGAAGCCATGCTGGCCGGCTTCGACGGCACCCTGACCTTGCTGATGGTGCTGGGCATCATGCTGCTGGGCGTGGACTGGCGCCTGGCCTGCATCGCCCTCTTGCCCTTTCCCCTGATGGGACTGGCCTTCTGGCGCATTTCCAGCCATATCCATACTGCGTCGACGGATTCATTGAATCGCTTTTCCGCGCTGAACGACCATGTGCAGGAATCGCTGTCGGGCGTACGCACCCTGCGCGCGCTGGGCCTGGAAGAGCGCAGCAGCCAGCAGTTCTCCACCCTGGCCGGCCATGCAGCCAACGCCAGCCTGACGGCGCAGCGCTGGGAAGCGGCGTATGAACCGGCCGTCGGCCTGACCCTGACGGCCGCCACTGCGCTGACCCTGGGCCTGGGCGGCTACCTGGTGTGGCACGATCAATTGACCATCGGCGCGCTGACCAGCTTTTCCATGTACCTGGGCCAGCTGATCTGGCCCATGTTCGCCGCCGGCTGGGTACTCTCGCTGATCGAACGGGGCCGCGCCGCCTGGCAGCGGCTGCAGCCGATGCTGGACGCGCCGCTGGCCATCGACGACCATGGCAGCATCGCCACGCTCACGCCCGGCCCATTGCAACTGACGGACATCGGCTTCGCCTATGCGGGCCAGACGGCACCAGCCTTGTCGCACATCTCGCTGCGCTTGCAGCCGGGCCAGACCCTGGGTCTGGTCGGCCCCACGGGCAGCGGCAAGTCGACCCTGCTGCGCGTGCTGCTGCGCCAGGTCACGCCGCAATCGGGCACGGCCACGTGGAATGGCCAGCCGCTCGATGCATATACCCTGCATGCGCTGCGCGCGGCCATCAGCTGGGTGCCGCAGGAGTCGTTTTTATTCTCCGCCACCATCGCCGACAATATCGCCCTGGCCCGTCCCGGCGCCACGCGCGAGGAAGTGGAACGGGCGGCGCAGCTGGCCGACATCCACGCCGATATTTTGCAATTCCCCGACGGCTACGCCACCCACGTGGGCGAAAAGGGCATCACTCTGTCCGGCGGCCAGCGCCAGCGCGTGGCGATTGCCCGCGCCCTGCTGGCCGACAACGGCTTGCTGCTGCTCGACGATGCTTTATCCGCCGTCGACACGGGCACGGAAACGCGCATCCTGCAGCACCTGGAAGAACTGCGCCGCAAGCGTCCCGAGCGCAGCGCCATCATCGCCAGCCACCGCCTGAGCGCCGTCGTCAACGCGGACCTGATCCTGGTGCTGCGCGATGGCCATGTGACGGAAACGGGCAGCCACGACGCGCTGATGCAGCGCGATGGCTGGTACGCCAGCCAGTGGCGCTATCAACAACTGGAGGCCAGCCTCGATGCCATCTAAGACCGACCAAGCCAACGCCGCCACGCAATCCGTGCGCCGCCAGGCCGCGCAAGCCATCGGCCTGCTGCGCCGCGCCGCCGCGCCCGACCTGCGCCATTTATATTGGGCCACGTTCTGGCTGATCCTCGCCGCCGCCCTCGAAGTAACGGGTCCCATCCTGGGCAAAGCCCTGATCGACCAGCATCTGCTGCCGCGCCACCTGGACTGGACGCGCATGTCATTGCTGCTGGGCGGCTGCCTGCTGACGGGCTGGGTCGCTTCCGGCCTGCGCTACCTGCAGCTGGTGCGCCTGTCCGGCCTGGCCATGCGCTCCGTGCAGCGCCTGCGCGAAACCGTCTACCAGCACGTGCTGCGCCTGCCCATGGCCTTTTTCGACCGCGCCATCACGGGGCAATTGGTCAGCCGCGTCACGAATGACACGGAAGCGGTGAAATCGCTGTACGTGCAAGTGCTGTTCGTCATCCTCGACAGCTCCATCGTCCTGGTCGGCACCATGGCCGCCATGGCCTTCCTCGACTGGCGTTTGATGCTGATCGTGCTGGCCCTGCTGCCGGCCGTGCTGCTCATCGTCTTTTTGTACCAGCGCTGGAGCGCGCCGGCCGTCACGCGCGCGCGCGCGCTGCGCAGCGAAATCAACGGGCAGATCGCCGAATCGATCGGCGGCATGAGCGTGCTGCAGGCGAATAACGCGGAAAAGCGCTTCGGCGCGCGCTTCGCGGGCATCAACCAGGACCACTACACGGCGCGCATGCAGGAATTGCGCGCCAACGCCTGGCTGCTGCGCCCCGCGCTCGACATGCTCAACATCGTGCTGCTGGCCGTCGTCATCTTCAGCTTCGGCCAGCGCGACATGGGCGCCGTGGAAGTGGGCGTGCTGTATGCGTTCATCAGCTACATCGCGCGCGTAATCGAGCCCTTGATCCAGATCACCATGCAATTCAGCCAGCTGCAACAGTCGGTGGTGGCCACGGCGCGCGTCTCGGCCCTGCTGGACGAAGCGCAGGCGCTGGAACATGCGCCGAAAAGGGAAACACCAGCCCTGCGGCATGCGAAAGCGGAGATCGACGTGCCCGCCGTGGACATCGCGCACCTGACGTTCGCCTACGTGGAAAACCAGCCCGTGCTGCACGACCTGTCGCTGACCATTCCGCAAGGCGCGTTTTTTGGCATCGTCGGCCACACGGGCAGCGGCAAGTCGACTTTGCTGTCACTGCTGCTGCGCTTTTATCCCGTCACGCAGGGCAGCATCGCCATCAATGGCGTCGCCCTCGACAGCATCGACAACGAGCATTTCCGCGCCGATGTGGGCCTGGTGCCGCAAGATCCTTTCCTGCTGGCCGCCTCGGCGCGCGAAAACATCGACATGGGCCGCGGCTATACGCAGGCGCAGATCGAGACGGCGGCGCGCGCCGCGCATGCGCACGACTTCATCGCGGCGCTGGAACACGGCTACGACACGCCGCTGGGCGAAGGCGGCTCGCGCCTGTCGTCGGGACAAAAGCAACTGATCGCGATTGCCCGCGCGCTGGCCGGCCAGCCGCGCATTTTGCTGCTCGATGAAGCGACCTCGCGCATCGATAGCCAGACGGAGCAGATCGTGCAGCTGGCCCTCAACGAATTGCGCGGCAAGGTGACCATCATCGCCATCGCCCACCGCCTGTCGACCATCCGCGAGGCGGACCGGATCATCGTGCTCAACCATGGCCGCATCACGGAAGCGGGACCGCACGAGGAACTGATGCAGATCGAGGGCGGCCTGTACCAGCGCCTGTATCTGCTGCAGCAGCTGGCCCAATAATGACGTCTTGTCAATGCCGACAGTGTGCACTTTCACACATTTCTGCACCCCGCATGATATTTCTTGATTGCAACAGAATATAATCGTTGCAGACAGTGGGTCATTGCGGGGGCGGGACGTTGGCAGGCAGACAGAGACGGGCATCATGGCGAAAGGCGCATTGGCTGCTGGTACTGGCCTGCATGCTGCCGCCCGCCGCCCGTGCCCAGGTCAGCAACCTTGAGCAGCATATCGCCGCCGTGCGCGAGGATGGCCGCTTCGTGCCCGCGCGCGCCCTCGAACGACTGCAAGAAGTGGAAACGCAGGCGCGCAGTGCGCCCTTGCCAGTGCGCGCAGAATTCCTCACCCAACTGAGCACCGTCCGCATGCGCCTGGGGCAGAACGACCTCGCCATGCAGCTGGCCGAGGAGCTGATCGCCTACGCCCGCTTGAACAAGAACGACGTGGCGTTGGCGAAAGGCATCCTCTGCAAGGCCTACATCACGTTTGCCCTGAACGAACGCCGTGCCTCGCACCTGCTGGCCTTCGAAGCGGAAAAGATCGCCAACCGCACGGACGACCTGCCCGTGCGCGTGCAGGCCACCATCAGCGCGGGCCAGTCGTGGGCCGAGGAAGGCAATTTTCCGTTCGCGCTGGCCAAGCTGCAGGCGGCCGTGGACCTGGCGCGCCAGAGCAATTCCCCTTCCAGCCTGGCCGCCGCCCTGAATGCCCTCACCCTGCTGTACACGCAGATGCGCGAATACAACAAGGGCTTCGAAGTGCTCGACGAGCTGCTGGCCGTCTCCGCCACCCTGGCATCACCGGGTCGCATGGCACAGGCGAAGAATACGGAATACGGGCTGGCGCTCGATGCACAACAGCCGCAACGGGGCCAACGCGCCCTGCTGGCGGCCCTGGCGCTGGAACGCCAGTTGGGCGCCCGCGGCATGGTGGCCGTTACCCTCGTCAATCTGTCGGACAGCTATCTGAAGGAAAACGACTACACGCGCGCCCTGCGCTATGCGAATGAAGCCATCACGGCGGGGCGCCTGGTCAACAATGAACAGGTGGAGGCGACGGCGCGCCTGAACATCGGCCAGGCGCTGATCGGCCAGGGACGCCTGCAGGAAGGCAAGCAAAGCGTGGCCACGGGCCTGGCCTACTACGAGCGCACGGCCAACCAGCCGGACATGCAAGCCGTGCTGCTGGAATACGGCATGGCGCTGGAAAAGGCCGGTGACATGCGCGGCGCCGTCACGGCGTACCACCGCGAACGGGGCATTTCCAACCAGTTGTTCGAGAAGCAGCGGCAAAAGGCCCTGTATGAATTGCAAGAAAAGTATGAGGCGGAGAAGAAACAGCGCCAGATCGAGCTGCTGAGCCGCGAGAATCAGCTGAAGAGCACGGAAATCGACAACCGCCGCCTGCAGCAGCGCGTATGGTGGTTGCTGGCGTTGGTGCTGGCCATGGCGTCCGTCATCGTCGGCTTGCTGTACCGCAAGGTGCGCCACGCGAACGTACAGCTGAAAGTCAAGAACCAGGAACTCAAGCGCCAGAGCTCGCGCGACCCGCTGACGGCCCTGTATAACCGCCGCCACTTCCAGGAATTCATGCGCAGCCATGCGGGCAAGCCGCTACCGGCCTACGGCGGCGCCGATGTCGTGGGTGCGCTGTTCCTGCTCGATGTCGACCATTTCAAGCACATCAACGACCGTTACGGCCATGCGGCGGGCGACTTGGTGCTGACGACGATCGCCGAAACGCTGCACGAGGTGCTGCGCGAAACGGACATGATCGTGCGCTGGGGTGGCGAAGAATTCCTCGCCTTCCTGCCTGCCGTCGCGCGCGACGGGCTCGACGATATCGCGCGGCGCATCCTCAATGGCGTCGCCGCGCAAGACGTCCACTACCAGGGGCAGGCCATCCAGGTGCACGTTTCCGTGGGCTTTGCGCCCTATCCGCTGGCGCCGCAGGGGCGGCCGCTCACGTGGGAACGCAGCGTCAACCTGATCGACATGGCGCTCTACTTGGCCAAGGCGCACGGGCGCAACCGGGCGTATGGCTTGCGTGGTTTTCAGCAGGTGGAAAGAACGACCCTGGAAGCGGTGGAGCAAGACCTGGAGCGCGCGTGGCGCGACGGCTTTGTCGATTTGAGCGTGGTGCTGGGGGGAACGGATGGGATGGACAAGACGGGGGCGAAAACGGCGGAGCCGGGCGGCAATGCCAGCGATGGCATCGCTGCAGCTGCCATCACCTGACGGCAGCTGCGGGGGCCGGGCCGGCAGCTGCCGGCCCTGGCGCGATTACTTGTGCGCGGCGTCCTGCATCTTTTCGCCGGCTTTTTCCACTTTCTTGCCGACGGCATCGGCCGCTTCGCTCATTTTCTTGTCGGCGTCAGCGGCGACCTGATCCATCTTGGCGCCCGTATCGGAAGCGGCCTGGCTCACGGCGGCATCGGCTTTGCCAGCGGCGGCCTTGATGTCGGCTTCAGCCTTGGCAGCGGCCGCATCGATCTTCTGGCCAGCTTGTTCCGCAGGACCCGCAGCGACATCGCTCTTCTTCTGGCAGGCAGCCAGTGCCACAACCATCATCCCGGCGGCGCACACGGTCATCCAATTTTTGCTTACTTTCATGATATTCCCTTTCATTGTTATCAAAAGACACAGATCAGTTTGCAATATACACCTGCCTAAAATTTTCTAGCGTGCGCTAACGCACATAAAAACAGGCTTTTGTGGCGTAGTTGTAAGCAATGGTATCTTGATATCTTTTTAGCCACCCTTTCCCTGCGCCGGGCGGGCCAGCGGATAGCCATCCGTCAAGGTATGCAGGAAAACGATGACGTCGGCGATCTCCGCTTCGCTCAGGGCGGGCGCCTGGCCCGGCTGGCGGTCGAACGGCGCCTCCACGTTCACGTTGGCGTCCAGGCCGGGCGGCAGATCGTTGTATTTGTGCACCTTGCCACTCTTATCTTTCGGATACCATTTTTGCGGCGCCGTGTCGCGCTGTACGTAAAAACGCAACACCTGCTCCAGGCTGTCAAAGCTGCCGTTATGGAAAAACACCTTGCGCAGGGCAACGTTGCGCAGGGACGGCGTCTTGAAACTGCCGCAGTATTCCTTGTGCTCCATCAAGTCGGTGCGGTCCGGGCCGCACAAGCCCAGGTCAAAGAACGCCGGGTCGGCATTCGCCGGCAGTTTGGTATTGCGCGGCACGCCGATATTGATCAAGCCGTAGTCGGTAAATTGCGGAAATGCGCCGCCCGAGCTCACCTGGCTGATGTGGCAGGACGCGCAATTACCCTTGGCTTCATCGTTGAACAGGGCCAGGCCGCGCGCTTCCTGCGGGCTCAAGACGGCCTGCTTGCGCAGGAAAGCATCGTACTTGCTGGTGTACGGATAGAAGTCCAACGGGCTTTCCTGGAACACTTCCAGCGACATCAGCGCCCAGCGCAGCGCCTGGCCAGGCTGTTCGAAGATATCCGCGCCATACGTCTGGCGGAATTGCGCCGCCAGGGGGCCGGCCTGTAATTTGGCGACCACGGAGGCACCGTCGCGGTTGCCCATCTCGCGCTTGGATAACAGGGGCGCGAGCGCCTGTTCGTGGCCGGACTGGGCGCGGCCGTCCCAGTTGCGCCCGCCCGTGGGGCCCGCGTCGACGCTGTCGTCGCCATCGTCATCATGAAAATGTTCGGTAAATGCGGGCGCGTTCTGGAGGTAACGCAGCGAGGGCGCGGCACGCGTGCCCGCGTCCTTCAATTCCGGGCCACCCAGCTGCACCGCCAGCGCGTTCGGCGGGCCGTACGCGTGTTCCGGACTGTGGCAGCTGGCGCACGACATCTTCCCCGACACGGACAGGCTGGGCTCGAAAAACATGGCGCGGCCCATGGCCGTCATTGCCGCCACCGAAGGCTGGCGTTTCAGGGTGGGCGCATACGCGCCCGCCAGGTGGCCGGCCGGCACGGCGGCCGCGTCTTTCTGCGGTGCGGGCTGGCAAGCGGCCAGCAGGCAAGCAGCGGCCACGGCAGCAAGCAGCAGGGAGGGTATCGGTTTCATCATGGGCTGGCAGCGTAGCAACGGCATGTGACAACTGCGTGACAAGTCCCTGCAAAAAGTAATGTATCAAGTCCGTACATTACGTCATGTAACAGGTACTGACATGTCACAGAGCTGACATATTGCCTGCCTAGCATGCGACGTTTTCCACCCAGAAGGCATGAACATGAACTTGCACGCCAAAACCGCTTTACGCCCCTCTTTACGGCCCCTGCCGTTGTTACTGTCGCTGGGCCTGGCCGCCTGCGGCAGCGACTACGCGATCACGCCCAGCACCACGGGCCAGGTGATCGGCAGCTACTATGAAAACGCCCAGGTGTGCCTGGAAAGCAGCACAGCCAAGCTGACCTGCGACACCGGCTCGGCCGCCGTGCGCACGGCAGCCGACGGCAGCTACACGCTCGGGGGCCAGGGCGCCGTGCTGGTGAGCATCGGCACGGACGCCATCCGCCATGAAACCATCGGTGACGCGGGCAGCAAGGTCACGCAAAAACTGCTGCTGCGCGCACCCAGCGGACACAGCGCCTTTGTCAGCGCCCTGTCGACGGAACTGGCGCAAATCATGGATGGCAACGGTGGCGACTTTGCGGCCGCCAGCAGCAAGCTGGCCGCGCGCCTGGGAGTGTCGGAAGCGGGCCTGGCGTCCGACTTCAACAAGGCCAGCGGCGACGAGCTGACGAAACTGAAGGCGGAGAACACCAGCGTGACGGCCTTGATCGCCAGCGCCAGCACCCAGGCGGCGCCCGCCGACGCGCTGGCCGCCCTGAACGGCGCACTGGCGCTGAACAATATCCAGACCATCGTCGTCATCTACGCGGAAAACCGCGGCTTCGACAATCTGTACGGCCTGTTCCCGGGCGCCAACGGCGTGCCGGGCGTCAATCCCACTTCCAGCGTGGCCTACGTGCCGCAGAAGGACTATGACGGCAGCACCCTGCCCGTGCTGCCGCCCACCTGGGGCGGCATGACAGCGGCCGGCCAGAGCACCGTCATCACCCAGGCGCAATCGGCCAACCTGCCCAACAAACCGTTCCAGATCGATGACGCCGGCAGCCCCCTGTACCTGCCGCAATCGGTGATCACGCGCGACCTGGTGCACCGTTTCTACAACAACCAGATGCAGATCAACGGCGGCGCCAACGACAAGTTCGCAGCCTATTCCGACGCGGGCGGCCTGTCCATGGGCTATTACGACGGCAGCAAGATGCAGTTATGGGACATCGCCAAACAATATGCGCTGGCCGACAACCTGTTCATCGGCGCCTTCGGCGGCTCCTTCCTCACGCACCAGTACCTGATCTGCGCCTGCGCACCGACCTACCCGAACGCCGACACCTCGGTAGCCAAGGGATCGATTGCGAAGATCGACGTCGACGCCAACGGTAACTTCGTGCGCCTGACGCCGTCCGCCACTGCCCCAAGCACGGTCCTGAACGGCGCGCCCGCCTATGCCAACGACGGCGCGCTGACGCCGGCCGACAGCACGGGCATGTTCTACGCCGTCAATACCATGCAGCCACCGTTCCAGCCCAGCAGCAACGCCCCCGCATCCGGCGACAGCAGCAAGCTGTATGCGGACACGGGCAAGGCCAACACCCTGCCGCAGCAGACGCAGACGAATATCGGCGACCTGCTCTCTGGCAAGAACATCGACTGGGCCTGGTATGCGGGCGCCTGGAAGGATACGACGGCCCTGGCCACGGCCAGCGCGCGCGCCGGCAGCTTCCCGAATCCGCCGAACTTCCAGTTCCATCACCAGCCGTTCAACTACTTTGCCAACATGGACCCCCTGAAGGCGCCCGCCTACCGTGCCGCCCACCTGCGCGACTTCGACAGCCAGTTCCTCAGCGACGCCAGCGCCGGCAAACTGCCGCCCGTGGCCTTCTACAAGCCGCAGGGCAATTTGAACCAGCATGCGGGCTACGCCAGCGTGGCCGACGGCGACGCGCATATCGCCAGCGTCATCGCCCAGCTGAAAAAGAGTCCGCAATGGAAAAACATGCTGGTCATCGTCACTTACGATGAAAACGGCGGCTTCTACGACCATGCGGCGCCGCCGAAGGGCGACCGCTGGGGTCCGGGCACGCGCGTGCCGGCCATCCTCGTCTCGCCGTACGTGAAAAAGGGATTGGTTGACCATACGCAATATGATTCGGCCTCGATCCTGCGCGCCATCACGCACCGCTTCGCGCTGCCCGTACTCGACGGTTTGACGCTACGCGACAAGGCGCTGATGGCCAACGGCGGCAAGCCGATGGGCGACTTCAGCGCGGCGCTGGCGCTGGTGCCGCAAGAATAAGCGTCGGCTCAAACGGCAACGCGACGCCCGCCCGGCCTGGCCGCGGCGGGCATTTTACATGTTGGCGCTACTGGCCCGGGACCGGGGCAGCATCGAGCAGCGAACGCTCGAGCAGTTGCGACAACGCCGCGCGCAGCGCCTGCGTGCGCGCCGCCAGTTCCGGCCGCTTGTAGCGCTCGGCGGCGATCAGGCTGCTTTCCAGGCAGACCCTGTCCGACCTGGCCAGGCAGGCGTCGGCCGCGTCGAGCTGGACGCTGGCTTGCGCCACTTTCACCTTGGCGTCCAGTTCCAGGCTGTCGGGATCGTCGCCCCAGCGTTTCACGTAGATGGCCAGGCGCGTGGCGGCCAGATCCGGCTTGCCCGCATCGAGCGCCTGGTTGACACTGTCTTGCAGCGCCGTCCACGCCTGTGCCCGCTGCTGTTGCCGGTCGCAGGTGGCGGCGGACTTGGTGATGCTCGCCTGCAAGCGTTTGAGGTGCGCGGCGGGGGCCTTGGCGCTTTTCAGCACGGCCAGCGCGCTGCGCGCCCCGTCCAGGTCGCACTGCGCCGCCAGCGCGATAGCAGCTTCGACCTGGTCCGCCACGCTGGCAGGCTTGTCGGCGGGCTTGTTGAAAAACCAGATGCCGGTCAGCACCACTGCCGCCGCGATCCACGTGCGCAAGCGCACGGGCGGGCGCGGTGGCGGCACCGAACCCCTGGCGGCCGGTTTCGCAGGCGGCGCCTTGGCTGGCACGGGAACCGGCGGCGGGACGGGCTTGGGAGCGGGAGCGGGCTGCGGCACAGGAACTGGCGGGACGACGGGCACCGGCGGCGGCATGCGAGGCACCGGCGGCGGCACTACTTTCTGCAAAACAATGGGTTCGGCCGCCTGGCGCGTGCCGCAAAATGGACAACAAGCCACGCGCAGCAGCAATTCCCGGCCGCAAGCGGCGTTAATACAACGTTCATTCACTTTTTCAAGCACATTCCAACCTTTTCCTGGGTGCGCCCCGTCACCCTGCGCACGTCTTGCTGGTTCATATCGTCATTCATCTTGGCGAGCGCAGCGGCCAATGCTGTCGCCAGATCCCAGCTGCGCCTTGTTGCAATATTACCTTACGCGACAGCAAAAACGGCACGACGACCTGGCGCTGGGAGGGAAGACGACGCCAGGCCGGCCGATCGTCGAAGACGATCAGCCCTGCCCTCTCCAGGCGCAGGCGAATATTATCGTGGTGTAGGGAGGGTACAGTCAGCCAGCACGGCGAGGCAAAGGAACAACACCCTGGCCTATCGTCCGCACGCCGCGAACGTCTGAAAAATGCCCAGGGCTGGGCGCCACGCCGAAATCAGACTTTGACGCTTTCGGCTTTGGCGATAACAGTGCGGGGAATAATCTCATTCTCGGGGCAAGTCTGCATCGCCTCCGAATACGTCAGCCAGCGTTTCAGGCTGTCCATATGGCGGATGGTGATGCCCTTGCCATTGATATAGCCGATTTGCTCGAAATTGGCGGGGCTGGTGGTCAGCTTCGATACGGTGGGGGCATTATCGATCAGGCGATCATAGGCCTTGCGCGCCTTGTGTTCCCACTTCGCCAGCGCGGGATCGTCGAAACGGTTGCTTTCAAAATAAACGGTGACGGTACGGTCGTGGTTGGCAAAGCCGACGATGGCCGCGCCCCTGCGTATCGTCAACAGCACATCTTCCTTGACGCTTGGGATGGGCACAAGCAGGGCCGCGCGGCCATCCGCATCGGGCCGTTCCATCGGAATATCTTGTCCAATCACACTCATCGCATCACACTCGTCTAAGTCTATTCATTGCACCATCCTCATCAGGAGGGTGTCGTCCTGCATCATTTGCACAAGCGGCCATGCGTACACGCCGCATGCCGCTCGTGTATCTGGCCTGTTTTACAAATAATACATTGCCATACAGCACTACACAAGATAATCGGCCTTCCCCGGTGGGGCTTGAGCATCCTTGCCACAGAAGCAAGCCTGAAACGGCGCGGTATCGACGACACGCCCGGCAATCGCCTTATAATGCCTGGTTTACCATACGCCAGACGAAATCCGCACCATGACGCTTCCCGAGAATGACACCAGCCGGCTCGATGCCATCAGCGCCGCCGCCACCGAAGTGGCCGCACAAAACGTGGCCGACCTGCTGGCCATGGCCATCTGTCACCGCCCGGACGAACCGGCGCTGATCGTCTGCGACAAGCGCAGCTGGCTCAACGTCGTGTTGACGGAAGCCTATCGCCAGGCCTTGCCGGACGCGAGCTTCATTGATTTCGACGACGTCACGCCCGACGCCGTGCTGGCCGCGTTTGCCGAACTGCCCGCCGGCAGCCTCGTCGTGCTGATCCAGTCGACCAGCTTCCGCCTGGAAGCGTTCCGCATCCGCATCGAGCTGTTCAAGCGGGGCCTGAAAGTGATCGAACACGTGCATTTGTCGCGCATGCCCGGCGTGCAGGGACTGCACTACATCGCTTCGCTGGCCTACGATCCCGATTACTACCGGGGCGTGGGCCATGCGTTGAAGGCACGCATCGACCGCGCCCGCCACGGCATGGTCGACAGCGGCGGCGAGCAGCTGGTGTTCGCTTCGCCGTTCGAATCGGCCAAGCTGAATATCGGCGACTACGCCGGCATGAACAATATCGGCGGCCAGTTCCCCCTGGGCGAAGTGTTTACGGAAGCGCAGGACCTGGAAGCGGTGAACGGGCGCGTGCGCATCTTCGTCTTTGGCGACACGCACTTCATGGTCAACCGCCCCGACACGCCGATCACCCTGATCATCGACAAGGGCCGCGTCACGGGCACCGAGCACGCCACGCCGGAATTTACCGCCATGCTGGAAATCATCCGCGCCCATGAGGGCGAAGTGTGGGTGCGCGAACTGGGCTTCGGCATGAACCGCGCCTTTTCGCGCGAACAGCTGGTCAACGACATCGGCACGTATGAACGCATGTGCGGCATCCATTTGTCGTTGGGCGCCAAGCATGGCGTGTACACCAAACCCCAGTTCAAGCGCAAGGATGCGCGCTACCACGTCGACATCTTCGCCGTCACCGAAGCCGTTTATCTGGACGACGAGCGCGTGTATGCCGATGGCGCGTGGACGCTGGAACCGGTCGCTTTCAGCTGAAAAACCCGGCAGCCTCCAGCTCGCGGTCCCACGGCGGCACGGGCTGGTATTCGGCCACCAGGAAATCGATCAGCGCGCGCACCTTGGGCGATGGCTGGCGGCTGGCCGGATACAGGGCGCTCAAGTGATTCAACGGCAGGTCCCAGCCGGACAGCACGGGCACAAGGCTGCCGTCGAGCAGCTTGCGCCAGGCGAGGAAGGTAGTGCTGTAGACGATGCCCAGCCCCCGCTGCGCCGCCTGCTGCAGTACCAGCCCGTTATTCGCCGTGAAGCCCGCCTGCACGCGCACGCTCACCTCCTCGCGCTGTTCCCCTTCTCCCCGCTGGAAATGCCAGTTCGTGCCATCGGTCAGGTGGCTGAAATGCAGGCACTGATGCTGCAGCAAGTCTTGCGGCGTCTGTGGCACGCCCCATTGCGCCAGATAGGCGGGACTGGCGCACAGCACGGCGCGGCACGGCGCCAGCGGTCGCATGGCCAGCGCGCTGCTGTCCGGGATGCCGCCCACGCGGATCGTCAAGTCAAAACCGTGGCGTATCGGGTCGAGCAGCGCATCGTCGACAAACAACTCGGCCTGCACCTGCGGGTGCCGCAGGCTGAAACGGGCGACGGCGTCGGCCAGCCACACGCTGCCGAAACTCGATGGCGCCTGGATGCGCAGCGGCCCGGCGAGCTCCGCTCCGGCTCCCGCCTGCGCCACGTGCGCTACCATGCGCGCCGCTTCCTGCGCCTGGCTGACGGTCGCCATGCACGGCGCCAGGTAGGCACGGCCCGCGTCCGTCAGGCTCACTTCGCGCGTGGAACGGTGCAGCAGGCGCGCATGCAGGCGCTCTTCCAGCTGCATGATGGTCTTGCTGACCATGGCCCGCGTCAGGCCCAGGCGCTGCCCGGCCACAGTGAAGCTGCGCTGGCGCGCCACTTCGACAAAGATTTCCATCGCTTTTAGTTGATCCATGTCAAAGATTGTCATCGCTTTGGCGACAATCTGTCAACCGCCGGGCGATTGTTTGCCGCCCTCGCCCATCCTACAATGGCGCTTTCCATTGACCTCCGGAGCCGCCGCCATGCTGACAATCCTGCAACAAGAACAATACCAACGCGACGGCTACATCATCCTGCCCGATTTCAAGGGTGCGGACGAAATCGCCGCCTTGCGGGCGCGCGCCGAGCAGATTGTCAACGAATTCGATCCCAGCGTCAGCCAGTCCATCTTCACCACGCGCGACCAGGCAAAGAACACCAACGATTATTTTCTCGCCTCCGACAACACCATCCGCTGCTTCTTCGAGGAAGAAGCGTTCGGCGCTGACGGCCAGTTAAAACAGGCGAAGTCGCTGTCGATCAACAAGATCGGCCACGCCATGCACGACCTGGATCCCGTCTTCCGCAGCTTTTCGGCCGACCCGAAGCTGGCCGAAGTGGCGCGCGACCTGGGCCTGGCAGATGCGCAGGTCTGGCAATCGATGTACATTTTCAAGCAGCCGGGCATCGGCGGCGAAGTGCGCTGGCACCAGGACGCCACGTATTTCGAGACCACGCCGATCAGCGTGACCACCTTCTGGTTCGCGCTGGAAGACGCGACCCTGGACAACGGCTGCCTGTGGGCGGAACCGGGCGGCCACCGCGGCCCCTTGCGCGAACGCTTCATCCGCAACGGCGACGCCGTGCGCGTGGAAAAACTCGATACGATGCCGTGGCCCGACGACAGCACGGCCGTGCCACTGGAAGTCAAGGCGGGCGCCCTGGTCTGCTTCCACGGCTTGCTGCCCCATTACAGCGCGCCGAACCGCTCGCCCGTCTCGCGCCACGCCTACACCCTGCATGCGACGGACGGCCAGACCGAGTACGCAGCCCACAACTGGATACAGCGCGACGCGGCGTTCCCCGTGCGGGGCTTCGTCTGATGCGCATTGAAGTCTACGCCGCCCACTGGGGCAATAACGAACTGCCGCCCGAGGTCTTCATCGATAGGGTAGCGGCGGCCGGCTTTGACGGCATCGAAATGTCGCTGCCGCTGGACGCCGCCCTGCGCGAGGAATGGACGGACCGCATCGCCAAGGCGGGCCTGCAACTGATCGCCGCGCAATGGGAAACCGTATTCCACCGCGATTTCGAGCAGCACCGCGCCGCCCTGGCGGAACTGCTGGAAAACGCCTGCCTGGCGCGGCCCGTGCTGGTCAACACGCACACGGGCAAGGATTACTACAGCCAGGCGCAAAACGCAGAGCTTCTCGACTTGGCCGCCGCCATCACGGAAAAGCACGGCGTGCCCATCGTGCATGAGATCCACCGCAGCCGCTTCAGCGGCCACCCGATGCTGCTGCTGCCCTATTTGGCGCAGTATCCTGACCTGCCATTGACGGCCGACCTGTCGCACTGGTGCTGCGCCTGCGAATCCCTGCTGGAAGACCAGCCGCAGACCCTGGCGCAGGTGCTGCCGCTGGTGCGCCACGTGCATGCGCGCGTGGGCCATGCGCAGGGGCCGCAAGTGGCAGACTTCCGCGCGCCGGAAGCAAAGCAGGCGCTCGACGCCCATCTCGCGTGGTGGGATGCCATCGTCGCCCTGCGCCGCGCGGCCGGCGCCGAACGCATGACGTTCACGCCGGAATTCGGCCCCGCGCCGTATACGCAAACCCTGCCCTGGACGCAGCAGCCGGTGAGCGACGCGTGGCAACAGAACGTCGCCATGCTGCAACTGCTGCGCCAGCGCTATGCTTGAGGTTGAGGTTGAGGTTGAGGTTGAGGTTGAGGTTGAGCAGCGTCGCACTGCAGAACGAAGAAAATACTCGTCCAATTTTCGGTTGTGACGTAAGCGACTGGGTCAGCATACTGGCGCCATGTTCAATCAGGAGCCATTCATGTACTTTACAGACCTGCATCACCAAGCGTCGCCACTACTGCTCGCCAATGTATGGGATGCCGCCAGTGCCCGTGCGGCAGAATCTGCCGGTTACGCCGCCATTGGCACTTCCAGCGCGGCGATTGCCGCAATGCTGGGCTATGCGGACGGAGAGGAGGTCAGCTTTTCCGAGCTGCATGCCCTAGTCCAGCGTCTGCGCGCCGTCACCGAGCTGCCGCTCACCGTGGACATGGAAGCCGGCTACGGTGACACGAGCGCGGCAGTTGTGGAGAATTTGCTCAAGCTGGCGGCTTCGGGCGTGGTCGGCGTCAACCTGGAAGACAGCGTGGTGATACGCAACGGCGGCAACGACGTGCGCGACTTACTGGACAGTGCAGTCTTTGCCCAGCGCCTGCGCGACATCCGCGCCGGCTTGCAGGCCGCCGGTGTGTCGTTGTTCCTCAATGCGCGCACCGATACCTTCCTGCTGAACGTAGACGATGCCCTTGCACAAACCATTGCCCGCGGCCGGATGTATGCCGCCAGTGGCGCCGATGGCTTGTTTATCCCCTGTCTCGTCAACGAAGCCGATATCGCCGCCATCGTTGCCGGCATCCCCTTGCCGGTAAATGTCATGTGCATGCCGCATTTACCGCGTTTTTCCCGCCTTGCCGAACTGGGCGTCAAACGCATCAGCATGGGCAACTTTCTTTATCAACGGGTGCAGCGTATCCTGCAAGAACTGTATGTAGCCGTGCGCGGCGAACAATCGTTCCAGGCGCTGGTCGACGATGCTGGTCACTGACGTCCGGCAGATCGATAGCTACTACCGCGCACTGATCGGACGCGCGGCCGATGATGTCGGTATCTTCTATGTCGCCGTGAAAACCACCGGTGTGTTTTGCATCGCCACCTGCCGGGCACGCAAACCCAAGCGCGAAAACGTGGTGTTCTATACGAGCTTCAAGGAAGCGCTGGATGCCGGTTACCGGCCATGCAAGGTCTGCAAGCCGACCGAGAATGCCTACACCGCACCGCCGGAAGTAGCAGAGGCCATTGCCTGGGTGCGCCAGCACCCCAAGGAACGCCTGAGCGACAGCCATCTGCGGCAGCGCGGCCTCAGCCCAGAACGCATCCGACGCTGGTTTCAGCAGCACCATGGCATGAGCTTTCAGGCATTCCAGCGTTCGCTGCGCATCAATACGGCACTGGAAGAACTGAAGACCGGGCGCCGAGCGACCAGTGTGGCATTCGATCACGGCTACGAATCGCTCAGCGGCTTCGGTTATACCTGCAAAAAACTGACCGGTGCCGCGCCAACGGCGGCGGCCCATGTCATCCTCATTCACCGCTTTACCACGCCTTTGGGACCGATGTTCGTCTGCGCCAGCGAGCGTGGCGTCTGCCTGCTGGCGTTTGTCGACCACCGAATGCTGGAAACCGAATTCAGGAATATACAAAAGGAGCAGCAGGCGCGCATGCTGCCGGGTGAAAACCGGCACACGCGCCAGGCAGAACGCGAGGTAGGCGAATACTTTGCGGGCACGCGGCAGTGCTTCGGGCTGATACTCGATACGCCCGGCAATGCTTTCCAGCAGACAGTCTGGCAAGCCTTGCAAGCCATTTCCTATGGCCACACCGTCAGCCATGCTGCACTTGCGGAGCAACTCGGCCAGCCACGGACGGTGCAGGCGGTGGCTGTTGCCAATGATGCCAATCGCGTGGCCATCGTCGTTCCCTGCCACAGGGCGCTTGGGGAGCATGGCAGGCTAAATAGCGACGATAGCGGCTTGGCGCGCAAACAGTGGCTGCGCGACCACGAGCGGCGGCTAGCCTAGGCGGGCCACCTGACTGAAGCCAGGCAACAGGCAGAGTGATGGCACCGCAGAACGCACAGTTGCATTGCAATTAAATAGCGCGCTATATATACTGTCCCCATGGATACCACCACCGCTCCCAACCCCTTGCACCAGGTGCCGCGCCTGGACAGCCAGCTGTGCTTTGCGCTGTACTCGACCTCGCTTGCCATGAACAAGCTGTACCGCAAGCTCCTGCGTAAACTCGGCCTCACGTATTCGCAATACCTGGTGATGATGGTGCTGTGGGAACGCGACGGCCTGACGGTATCGGAAGTGGGCGAGCGCTTGTTCCTCGACTCGGCCACCCTGACGCCCCTGCTCAAGCGCATGGAGCAAGCGGGCCTGTTGACGCGTGCGCGTGCCGCCAGCGACGAGCGCCAGGTCATCATTTCCCTCACCGAACAAGGCGACCAGCTGCGCCACGAAGCGGCCCTGCTGCCCGAAGCCATCCTGACGGCCAGCCACTGCAGCGTGGAACAAGTTGTGGACATGAAACAACAGCTGAACCAGTTGCGCGACAGCCTGATGAAAAGTGAGTAAAAGCGCCGCTTTTCCGAGCAAAATAAGGCAAAGCATGCCCCTGACAGCGCAAGGCAAAAACTGGCGCAAAATCTGCCTTTCTTTATTACAAATCGATACAAGGATGGCCCCACCCTGCGTATAGAATAGTTGCCACTATTTCCTTACAACAACATCAGGGTGAATATGCGCTTACTTTTCGGCTCCGTAGCCTCGTTGGCTCTCTGCTTTACCGTGTCGGCTTTCGCCGCCGAACCATTCGACGACAAGTTCCGCCAGCTCGAAGAAGTACTGCCCACCCCGAATACCTACCGCACCGCGTCCGGCGCGCCGGGCCACGCCTATTGGCAGCAGCGCGCCGACTACACGATCCGCGCCACCCTGGACGAAGCCAAACGCGAGATCGCCGGCAGCGGCAGCATCACCTACCACAACCAGTCGCCCGACACCCTCGGCTACCTGTGGGTTCAGCTGGACCAGAATATCTACAAGCCCGATTCCGACGCGCGCCGCATGACCACGGCGCCGTCGCGCCAGGCGTGGGCCAGGACGACGGGCGAAGAGACCATGAAGTTCGATGGCTTGCGCGGCATGCTGGCGCGCGGCGACTTCCAGGGCGGCTTCAATATCCGCGCCCTGAAGGGCGCCGATGGCCAGCCCCTGAAATACCTTATCAACCGCACCATGATGCGCATCGACCTGCCGCAGCCTTTGAAGCCGGGCCAGGACTTCG
This sequence comes from Janthinobacterium breve, assembly GCF_051380895.1. NCBI lineage: Bacteria > Pseudomonadati > Pseudomonadota > Betaproteobacteria > Burkholderiales > Oxalobacteraceae > Janthinobacterium > Janthinobacterium breve. Next base: position 384,370 of record NZ_JBNYXY010000003.1, read on the forward strand.
TCTTCCAGATCGACTGGGACTACCGCATCAATGAACAGAAGGTGCTGGGTGGTCGCGCCGGCTATGAAGTCTTCGACGACAAGAACGCCCTGTTCGAAGTGGCGCAGTGGTTCCCTCGCATGGCGGCCTACTACGACGCGGCCGGCTGGCAGCACAAGCAGTTCCTCGGCTCGGGCGAATTCACGCTGGAATTCGGAGACTACGACGTGCAGCTCACCGTCCCCGCCGACCATATCGTCGCCGCCACGGGCGAGCTGAAAAATCCCCAGGACGTGCTGTCTTCCGCGCAGCGCGAGCGCCTGGAAAAGGCCCGCAGCAGCGACAAGCCCGTCATCATCATCACGCAAAAAGAGGCGGAAGCGGCCGAAAAATCCGTCAGCCGCGCGCAAAAGACCTGGCACTTCAAGGCGACCAACGTGCGCGACTTCGCCTGGGCCTCGAGCCGCAAGTTCATCTGGGATGCGCAGGGCTACAAGAAGGGCGGCAGCGATGTGATGGCCATGTCCTACTATCCGAAGGAAGGCAATCCGCTGTGGGAAAAGTACAGCACGCAAGCCATCGTGCACACGATCGAACAGTACAACAAGTACAGCATAGCCTACCCGTACCCGACGGCCATCTCCGTCAACGGCCCCGTGGGCGGCATGGAGTATCCAATGATCTCGTTTAACGGCCCCCGTCCGGTGAAAGACAAAAAAGCGGGCGAGCTGACCTACTCCAAACGCACCAAATATGGGCTGATCGGCGTCATCATTCACGAGGTGGGCCACAACTACTATCCGATGATCATCAACTCGGACGAGCGCCAGTGGACGTGGATGGACGAAGGCTTGAACACCTTCGTGCAATACCTGGCGCAGCAGGCGTGGGAAGAAAACTATCCCGCCTCGCGCGGCGAGCCGCGCGAGATCGTCGACTACATGCGTAGCCGCGACCAGGTGCCCATCATGACCAATTCCGAATCGCTCCTGCAGTTCGGCAACAACGCCTATGCCAAGCCGGCGGCGGGCCTGAACATCCTGCGCGAGACCATCCTAGGGCGCGAGCTGTTCGACTACGCGTTCAAGGAATATGCGCAGCGCTGGAAGTTCAAGCGCCCGACGCCCGCCGACTTTTTCCGTACCATGGAAGACGCCTCCGGCACGGACCTGGACTGGTTCTGGCGCGGCTGGTTCTACACCACCGACCCGGTCGACATCAGCATCGACGGCATCAGCGAATATGGCGTGAGTTCAAAAAATCCGGAAACGGAGAAGGCCTGGAGGAAAGCGCAGAAGGATGCCCAGCCCGAATCGGTGACGAGCCGCGCCAACAAGGGCATGCCGCGCCGCGTGGACGCGCATCCGGAGCTGAAGGATTTCTACAACCAGCACGACGACTTCACGGTGACCAACAAGGACCGCAACAGCTATGCCGAAGCGCTGGCCGGCCTGGAACCGTGGGAAAAGGACTTGCTGAAACAGGGCAAGCACCTGTACCTGGTCGACCTGTCGAACCTGGGCGGCATGGTCATGCCCCTGATCCTGGAGATTGAACTGAAAAGCGGCAAGAAGTACGTCGAGCGCGTGCCGGCCGAAGTGTGGCGCTACTCGCCGAAAAAGATCACCAAGGTCGTCATCACCGATGAACCGATGGTGGGCCTGGTGCAGGACCCGTACTGGGAAACGGCCGATATCGACACCAGCAACAATAGCTGGCCGAGAAAAGTCACGCCATCGCGCCTGGAACTGTTCAAGAGTGAAAAATCGCCCAAGGATAACCTGATGCGCGACTTTAATACTCCGCTGAAAGGCAAGAACAGCGGCTCGGACAAGGGCGACGAGGCGTGAAGCGCTGGCGCACGTTCGCGGCAAGCCTGCTGGCCGGTGCCAGCATGGCGGCTGGCGCCCACAATTTCCATATGGGTATCGCCGACATCAGCTATAACGCGGCCAGCGGCAGCACCGAAGTGGTGCATACCTATACGGGCCATGACGTCGAGGCGCTGCTGACGCAGCTGTACCAGCGCCAGTTCGACCTGGGCCAGGAAGACAGCGAAGCGGCCTTGCGCCGCTATGTCGAAAAACAGTTTTATCTCGTGGCGCCGGACGGCAAGCGCCTGCGCCTGAACTGGGTCGGCTTGAAGGTCAATGCCGACAACGTGGTGATCTTCCAGGAGATCGAACGCACGCGCCTGGCCCCCGCCACGCGCATCCACAACCAGCTGCTGATCGATTTCCTGCCCAGCCAGCGCAACACTCTCAATGTGCAGGACAGCGGCACCATCCAGACGCTGTTTTTCGACCGCCAGAACACGGAATTGCCGATCCGGTAAGTCCCGCCACACCCAGACATCCATGACGCCACGCTATCTTCCCCTCCTCCTCGCCGCCCTGTTTTCAGCAACCGCCGCCCACGCCGACGACATCTTCCAGCGCGTGCTGGTCGACGGTTCGCGCTTGAACCAGCTGGGCGTGGCCGATTCGGCCAACGCGGGCAGCGTCACGCAACAGCAGCTCGCAGCGCGCACCAGCTACCGGCCCGGAGAATTGCTCGAAGCCGTGCCGGGGCTGATCGTCAGTCAGCATAGCGGCGAGGGCAAGGCCAACCAGTTCTACCTGCGCGGCTTCAACCTCGATCATGGCACGGACTTGCGCACCACCGTCGACGAGATGCCCGTCAACCAGCGCAGCCATGGCCACGGACAGGGCTGGACGGACCTGAACTTCCTGATCCCCGAACTGGCCATGCGCCTCGATTACAAAAAGGGGCCGTATTCGGCGGCGCAAGGCGATTTTTCCTCCGCGGGAGCGGCCTCCATCGTCTACGCGAACCGCCTGACGCAGGGCATCGCCAGTGTGGGCGTCGGACAAAACGGCTTTCGCCGCGCCCTGCTGGCCGATACGCTCGATGCAGGCGGCGGCAGCCTGCTGTACGCGCTCGAAGCGCAGCATAACGATGGCCCGTTTACGCAGCCGGACCGCTACCACAAGCTTAATGGCGTGCTGCGTTACAGCGAAGGTTATGCCAACAACGGTTTCAATGTCACGGCCATGGCGTACGACGCCAGCTGGCATGCCACCGACCAGATTCCGCTGCGCGCCGTGCAGGACGGCACGCTGGGCCGCTTCGACGCCGTCGATGACAGCGACGGCGGCAAGGCGCAGCGCTACAGCCTGTCGGGCACCTGGCGCCAGACCAGGGACGACGTATCGTCCAAGGTCAGCGCGTATGTGATCGCCAACCGCCTGGCCCTGTTCTCGAATTTCACGTATGCGCTGGACGACCCCGACAACGGCGACCAGTTCGCCCAGCCCGACCGGCGCGTGACGGCCGGCCTCGATGCGAGCCATACCTGGCACCGCCACACGGACAGGGGCAGCAGCGACACTACCATCGGCCTGCAGCTACAGAACGACAATATCCACAATGGCCTGTACAACACGCGCCAGCGCCAGATCCTGTCGACCACGCGGCAAGACCATATCGTCGAAACCAGCATCGGCGTGTATGGTGAAAACATTACGCGCTGGTCGCGCTGGCTGCGCAGCCTGGCCGGCCTGCGCGCGGACGCCTACCGCTTCGACGTGCGCAGCGACCGCGCCGCCAATTCGGGTACCGCCAGCGACCATTTGTTCAGCCCCAGCCTGAGCGTGATCGCCGGCCCGTGGCGCGAGACGGAAGCGTATATCAACATCGGCAATGGTTTTCACAGCAACGACGCGCGCGGCACGACGATCACGGTCGACCCGAAGACGGGCGAGGCGGCCGACAAGGTCACGCCCCTGGTGCGCTCGCGTGCCCTGGAACTGGGCTTGCGCAGCGCCGCCATCGCCGGCCTGCAAACGTCGCTGTCGCTGTATCGCCTGGACTTCGATTCCGAGCTGCTGTTCATCGGCGACGCGGGCGCCACCGAGGCGGGCCGCCCCAGCCGGCGCTACGGCATCGAGTTTTCCAGCTACTACAAGGCGGCCAGCTGGCTGTCGCTGGACCTGGACCTGGCGTATGCGCGGGCGCGCTCGCGCGGCAGCGACCCGGCGGGCGACTTCATCCCCGGCGCCATCGAAGGCGTGGCCCAACTGGCCATGACAGTGACGCCGCGCGGGCCATGGTCGGGCTCTTTGCGCCTGCGCTACTTCGGCCCGCGGCCCCTGATCGAAGATAACAGCGTGCGCTCCGCGGCCAGCGTGGGACTGAACGGGCGCATCGCCTACCAGATCGACAAGACCTTGCGCGTGGAGCTGGAAGGCTACAACCTGGCCAACCGGCGCGACTCGGCCATCGATTACTACTATGCCTCGCGCCTGCCCGGCGAGGCGCAACCGGTCGACGATATCCACTTCCATCCGGTGGAGTCGCGCTCGCTGCGCCTGACCCTGGTAAAGAATTTTTAAGTAAACAAGAATAATTCTTATCGCACTGCACAGGAAACGCTGCGAAGTCGTAGAATGCCAGGCTGGATAAACTGATACAGGCCGCGTTGCGGCCCGCACCGCCATGAGCACTTCCGCACCGATCTTTACCGACCCGTCCCACGTCAAGGACGCCTTGCGCGATGACGGCTATGCCGTTCTGCGCCCGCAGGATGTGGCGGCGCTGGCCGGCTGCCCGCTGGCCGCACTGCGCGCGCTGGAACCCAGCTGGAACGCGCTGGCGCTGGACAATTACCTGAAAGATGGCGGCCGCTATCGCCGCCGGCGCCACTCATGCTTCGTGCAGGATGGCGCGCGCCTGACGCAGACGGCGCACCGCCCGCACTGGCAACCGGTCGAATACAACGCCCTGCACGGCGGCATGCACCGCCTGTTCGAGCCGGTCGAGCCGGCCATCGTCGCGCAACCAGCCTGGCAACAGCTGATCCGCGCGCTGGGCGACGCCTGCTCGCAGGTCAAGGGCAGCCAGCCATGGTTCATCGAGGCGCACCAGTTCCGCATCGATACGACCGATGGCATCGGCCGCCCCACGCCGGAAGGCGCGCACCGCGACGGCGTCAATTTCGTCGCCGTGCTGCTGATCGGGCGCGAACAGGTCAAGGGCGGCGAGACGCGCATCTTCGAAGCCAATGGCCCCAATGGCAAGCGCTTTACCCTGACCGAGCCGTGGTCGCTGCTGCTGCTCGACGATGCGGCGGTGATCCACGAATCGACGCCGATCCAGCCCATCGGCGAACATGGCCACCGCGATACGCTCGTGCTGACGTATCGCGCGGGCCAGTTCCAGGGTGAGAATTAAGCGTTGGCCACAGCATTCCCTGTGGCCAAAATAGTTACTTGTAAGTTACTTTTGCAGACTTAAATCCGATATAGTCACAGGATGTCGATATTGTGCGCTCACCGTGCCCAGCATCACCACACTGAAATTCTAGGAGAGGTCTGTGGACTCCAACAACCAAATCAAGCCTGACGAAATCGAGATCCTGATCGTCGAGGACAGCCCGACCCAGGCGGAGCGCTTGCGCCGCCTGATCCAGTCGCTGCACTACAATGCGCGCGTGGCGGCGAATGGCCAGCTGGCCCTGGCCGCCATCCGCGAGCGCAAGCCGCACCTGGTGCTGTCCGATATCGTCATGCCTGAAATGAATGGCTACGACCTGTGCCGCGCCATCAAGTCCGATCCGACCCTGCGCGATATTCCCGTGATCCTCGTCACCTCGCTCAATGACCCGAAGGACATCATCCGCGGCATCGAATGCGGCGCGGACAATTTCATCCGCAAACCCTACGCGGAAGACTACCTGCTCAACCGCATCAGCCACATGCTGATGAACCAGAAGCTGCGCAAGAACCAGAATGTGGAAATCGGCATCGCCCTGTACCTGGGCGACCAGAAGCACTTCATCAATGCGGAGCGCCAGCAAATCCTCGATTTGCTCATTTCCACGTATGAACAGGCGGTGCAGGTCAACGGCGAACTGCAGGCGCGCGAACGCCAGGTGATCGAGCTGAACATGCGCCTGGCGCACCATGCGGCCGAACTGGAAACCATCAACCGCGAAATCGCCCTGAAAAACCTGGAACTGGCCGAAGCGAGCCGCATGAAGTCGGCCTTCATCGCCAATATGTCGCATGAGCTGCGCACGCCCCTGAACGCCATCATTGGCTTCACCGGCGCGTTGCTGATGAAACTGCCCGGCCCCCTGACGTCCGACCAGGACAAGCAACTCAATACCATCCGCGCCAGCGCGCGCCATCTGCTCTCGCTGATCAACGACATCCTCGACGTGGCCAAGATTGAAGCTGGCAAGCTGACCCTGTTGATCGAGCCCGTGCACTGCCAGGAGCTGATGGCCGAAGTGGCCGACACCTTGCGCCCCCTGGCCCAGCAAAAAGGCCTTGCGTTGGAAATGGCACTGGGAGAAGCGGGCCGCCCGCCCGCCATCATCGACACGGACCGCCGCGCGCTGACGCAAATCCTGATCAACCTGCTCAACAACGCCATCAAGTTCACGGAACAAGGCACGGTGCGCATCAGCCTGTCCCAGCGCGAGGAAGATGGCGTACTGGTGACGGAAATGAGCATCGCCGACAGCGGCGCCGGCATCAAGGAAGAAGACCAGGCCAAGCTGTTCCAGGCCTTTTCGCAGCTCGATTCCACCTCCACGCGCCACGTGGAAGGCGCGGGACTGGGCCTGTACCTATGCCAGAATCTGGCCAACGCCATTGGCGGCGCCCTGTTCTTCAACAGCGACTACGGCTCGGGCAGCACCTTTACACTGGCCCTGCGCAGCAAGGCCTGAGCCTCTGTGCGCCGCAACATAGATTTTGATTTTTTACCATCAAACAAAGAACGATATAGTAGTTCTACGGTATTGCACCGCACCATTTTCAGCGCTATAGTGGAACTGTCTCCTCCAATTCGTTCTCCGAACATTGGATTTAGCCCGCGAATACAACCGTGGGCTTTTTTTTGCCTGCGTTTTCCATCATCTTCACCTTACCTTAACTAAATCAAGTGATTTAGTTATATCAATCGTTTGAGATATATGATTAAATCTCCGGCATGATTGAAAAAAACGCCATCCCAACTTTCCACGCCGACGATGGGCGCAAGCCCCGTTCCGACGGAGAACAGTCGCGCGAGCGGCTGCTGCACAGTGCCATCCGCCTGTTTGCCGAACAGGGTTATGCCAAGACCTCCACGCGCGAACTGGCGCAGGCAGCGGGCACGAATGCGGCCGCCATCAGCTACTATTTTGGCGACAAGGCGGGCCTGTACCGCGCCGCCTTTGCCCAGCAATCGTCGAATCCGCAAGACAATATCGCCCTGTACGAGCAGCCCCATTTCACCCTGCGCCAAAGCCTGGAAGGCTTTTATGCGCAATTGCTCGCCCCCATGCAGCAGGGCGAGATCGCGCGCGACTGCATGCGCCTGTGGTGCCGCGAAATGCTCGAGCCGACAGGCCTGTGGGCACGCGAGATCGACCAGAACATCCGTCCCGAACACGAGGCGCTGACGCGCGTACTGGCACGCCACCTGGGCGCGCCCGACAACAGCGACGACATGCACCGCCTGGCGTTTTCCATCGCTTCGCTGGCCCTGCAGCACATGGTGGGCGCCGAGGTGCTGCAAACCTTGCGACCGCAACTGCTGGAAACGCCGCACGCCATCGACACCTGGCTGGCGCGCATGACCGACTACGCGCTGGCCATGGCCGACGTGGAGCGCCTGCGCCTGACCATTCCTCCCTCTACCCCTACCGCTCAATGACAAGCAGAAGGACCAGCATGACGACTATTCAATGCACCGTTCAACGCGTCCTGGCCGCCAGCATCGTGCTGGCACTGGGCGGTTGCGCCCTGCAAGGGCCGCCCGCAGCGGTGGCCGCCAGCGCACCGGCGCAGTGGCAAGCGCCGCTGCCGCATAACGGCAAGCTGACGGACCTGGCCAGCTGGTGGCAGGGCCAGGGCGACAGCCTGCTGGTGGAATTGATCACCGACGCGCAGCAGGTCAGCCCCACGATCGCCACCGCCGGCACGCGCATCGTGCAGGCGCGCGCGGACAGCATCGCCAGCGGCGCCGCACTGGCGCCCACCCTCGACGCGACAGGCAGCGTGGTGCGCACCAGCCAGCAATCGGCGCAGCCGGGCGGCACCACCTCGCAGGCCGCCCTGCAAGCCTCGTGGGAAATCGATGTGTTCGGGGCCAAGCGCGCCACGCGCGATGCGGCGCAGGAGCGCTACGACAGCGCCCGCGCCGGCTGGCATGAAGCCCGCGTCTCGGTCGCCGCCGAAGTGGCAAACCAGTACTACGCCTTGCGCACCTGCCAGCAATTGCAGGTCGTGTCCGAACAGGACGCCGTCTCGCGCCGCGATTCGGCACGCCTGACGGAACTGAGCGCCGGCGCCGGCTTCCAGCCGCCCGCCAACGCGGCCCTGGCCCGTGCCAGCGCCGCCGAAGGCGCCAGCCGCGCCATCGAACAACGCGCCGCCTGCGATGTGAATATCAAGGCGCTGGTGGCCCTGTCGGCCATGCCGGAAGCGTCGCTGCGCCAGAAGCTGGCGGCCAGCCCTGCCGTCCTGCCCTCGCCCGTGGCAATTGCGGAACTGCCGGCGCAAACCCTGGGCCAGCGTCCCGACATCTACAGCGCCGAACGCGAAGTGGCGGCGGCCAGCTTCGAAGTGCGCGGCGCACAGGCGCAGCGCTATCCCCGCCTGAGCCTGGCCGGCTCCATCGGCAAGGGCAATATCCGCAGCGGCGGCACCAGCATCACGGCCAGTACCTGGAGCATCGGCCCGCTGGCCGTCAGCCTGCCCATCTTCGACGGCGGCACCCGCCGCGCCCAGGTCGATGCCGCCACGGCGCGCTACGACGAAGCGGTAGTGAAATACCGCGCCGGCGTGCGCCAGGCCGTGCGCGAAGTGGAAGAAGCCCTGGTCAACCTGGCCAGCACGGACGAACGCAGCGGCCACGCCAAAACGGCCCTGGAAGGTTACCGCGTGTCGTTTGTCGCCACCGAGGACCGCTACAAGAATGGACTGGCCAGCCTGATCGAACTGGAAGACGCGCGCCGCACGCGCCTGGCCGCCGAAAACACCGTGGTCAACCTCGAGCGCGAACGCAGCGCCGCCTGGGTGGCGCTGTATCGCGCCGCCGGTGGCGGCTGGAACAGCGCCAACGCCATCGCCAACAACGCCCCCTGACGGATACGACAACATGAAAAAAATGACCTTGAAACCCGTGGCTCTCGCCCTTGCCGCTCTTTGCGTGATGCTGGGCGCGGGCGTGGCCCTGTACCCATCGGCCTCCACGGCGGCCGACGATGCCAAAGACAAGAACGCGGCGCAAAAACCGGCCCTCACCGTCACCACGGCCAAGCCGCAAACGGCCAGCCTACCCATCAAGCTAAAGGCCAACGGCAACGTGGCTGCCTGGCAGGAAGCCGTCATCGGCAGCGAATCGAACGGACTGCGCCTGACCGAGGTGCGCGTCAACGTGGGCGACGTGGTGCGCGCCGGCCAGGTGCTGGCCGTGTTCTCGAACGACACGGTGAACGCCGACGTGGCGCAGGCGAAGGCCGCCGTGCTGGAAGCGGAAGCGAATGCGGCAGAAGCGGCCGCCAACGCGCAGCGCGCCCGCTCACTGCAAAGCACGGGCGCCATCAGCGCGCAGCAAATCAGCCAATACCTGACGGCCGAACAGACGGCCAACGCGCGCATCGCATCCGCCAAGGCGCAACTGGCGTCGCAGCAGCTGCGCCTGAAATACACGCAGGTGGTGGCGCCCGACAGCGGCATCATCTCCTCGCGCTCGGCCACCGTCGGCTCCGTCGTGGGCGCGGGCACGGAGCTGTTCCGCATGATCCGCCAGGGCCGCCTCGAGTGGCGCGCCGAAGTGACAGCCACCGAGCTGCTGAATTTGAAACCGGGCACCCTGGCGCAGGTCAGGGCGGCCAACGGCAGCGTTTTGACGGGCAAGGTGCGCATGATCGCTCCGACAGTCGACCCGCAGACGCGTTCGGCCCTCGTGTACGTGGACCTGCCGGCCAGCACCGGCAACAATGCGCCGTTCAAGGCCGGCATGTACGCCAGCGGCGAATTTGAACTGGGCACGTCGGGCGCGCTGACGGTGCCGCAACAGGCCATTGCCGTGCGCGATGGCTTCAGCTACGTCTTCCGCCTGAATGCCGACCAGCGGGTCAGCCAGATCAAGGTGCAGGCCGGACGGCGCCTGAGCGACCGCATCGAGATCATAAAAGGCATCACGGCCGACACCACCATCGTCGTCAGCGGCGCCGGCTTCCTCAATGACGGCGACCTGGTACGTAATGTTCAAACCCCGGTGCAAAACCCGGTCGCAGCAGCTGCCAAGCCGGCCACGGCGAAAAAGTAAGGAGAGGCCATGAATTTCTCCTCCCTCTCGATCAAGAATCCGATCCCGGCCATCATGCTGTTCGCGCTGCTGACCCTGGCCGGCCTGCTGGCCTACAAGGCCAATCCGGTGCAGGATTTCCCCGACATCGAACTACCCATCGTCACCGTCAGCGCGGTGCTGCCGGGCGCCGCGCCGGCCCAGCTGGAAACGGAAGTGGCGCGCAAGATCGAAGACTCCGTCGCCACCCTGCAAGGCGTGAAAAACATCTACACCAAGGTACTCGATGGCGTCGTCACGGTGACCGTCGAATTCATCCTGGAAAAGCAGATCGCCGAAGCCGTCAATGATGTGCGCGACGCCGTCGCCCGCGTCAAGGCAGACATGCCGGCCGAGCTGCGCGACCCGACCGTCACCAAGGCGTCCACCGCCGGGCGCGTGGTGCTGACCTTTATCGCCACGGCAAAACCCGGCGTGGACAACCCGCTCGACGCTCCCGACCTGTCCTGGTTCGTCGACAATACGGTGGCCAAGCGCCTGCTGACCGTGCCCGGCGTGGGCGCCGTCAACCGCGTGGGCGGCGTCTACCGCGAAATCCAGGTGGAACTCGACGAGGCGCGCATGGCGGCGCTGAAGGTCTCTGCCCTCGACGTCTCGCGCCAACTGCGCCTGGTGCAGCGCGAAGCGCCTGGTGGCCGGGGCGACATCAGCGGCGCCGAGCAGTCGGTGCGCACCATCGCCACCGTCAAGACGGCCGATGAACTGTCGCGCGTGGAAGTGCCGCTGCCGGACGGCCGCCATGTGCGACTGGACCAGGTGGCTACCGTGCGAGACACGATCGCCGAACCGCGCGCGCTGGCCGAGCAGGATGGCAGGACCGTGGTCGCCTTTGAAGTGTTCCGCACCAAGGGCGCCAGCGAAGTGGCCGTCGCCAAGGGCGCGCGCGCGGCCATCGCCGACCTGCAGAAGGAAAACCCCAACGTGGTGCTGCAGCAGTCGATCGACAATGCCTTCCCCGTCGAGGAAAACTTCGTGGGCTCAATGGAGCTGCTGTATGAAGGCGCGCTGCTGGCCGTGCTGGTGGTGTGGTGGTTCTTGCGCGACTGGCGCGCCACCCTCGTGGCCGCCGCCGCGCTGCCCCTGTCGGTGATGCCGGCGTTCCTCGGCATCTACTGGTTCGGCTACACACTCAATACCGTCACCCTGCTGTCGCTGGCCCTGGTCGTCGGCGTGCTGGTCGACGACGCCATCGTGGAAATCGAAAACATCGAACGCCATCTGCGCATGGGCAAGTCGCCCATGGAAGCGGCCATGGAAGCGGCCGACGAAATCGGCATGGCGGTGATCGCCACCACTTTCGCGCTGGTGGCCGTGTTCCTGCCGACGGCCTTCATGAGCGGCATTCCCGGCCTGTTCTTCAAACAGTTCGGCTGGACGGCCGTGCTGGCTGTGCTGGCGTCCCTGGTGGTGGCGCGCCTGCTCACGCCGATGATGGCGGCCTACATCCTGAAACCCCTGCAGCACAAGGAAGAACAGGACGGCTGGCTGATGACGCGCTACCTGAACGTGATGCGCTGGTGCCTGAATCACCGTGGCATCACGGCCATCGCTGCAGCACTGTTCTTTATCGGCGCCATCGCACTCGTGCCGCTGCTGCCGACGGGTTTCGTGCCGGCCGCCGACCGCGCGCAGACGCAGATCAACCTTGAACTGCCGCCCGGCTCCACCCTGGGCGAAACGCAAGCCGTGGCAGCCATGGCGCGCGATGCGGCCATGCAGACGCCGGGCATCAAGGGCGTCTTCAGTTCGATTGGCGGCGGCTCCAGCGGCGACGCCTTCGCCCCCGGCGCGGCGGCCGAGGCGCGCCGCGCCGTGCTGACTCTGACCACCGTGCACCGCACGGAGCGCAAAGAGTCGATGGCAGGCCTGGAAACCCAGCTGCGCCACAAGCTCGATACGATACCCGGTGCCCGCTTCACGGTGGGGCCGCCCGACTCGGGCGTCAAGATGCAACTGGTGCTGCGCTCGGAAGACCCGGTGGCGCTGATGGCGGCGGCGCAAAAGGTCGAGCGCGAACTGCGCGGCCTGAAAGGCATCGGCAACGTCAATTCCAGCGCTTCGCTGGTGCGCCCGGAAATCATCGTGCGTCCCGATTTTGCCAAGGCGGCAGACCTGGGCGTGACGGCGGCAGCCATCGGCGAAACGGTGCGCGTCGCCACGGCCGGCGACTACGACACGGACCTGACGAAGATGAACCTGCCCGAGCGGCAAGTGCCGATCCGCGTCAAGCTACCCAACAGCGTGCGCGCCGACCTGGCCGCCATCGAGCGCCTGACCGTGCCCGGCAAGAATGGCCCCGTGCGCCTGGCGAATGTGGCCACGGTGACGATGGAAAGCGGCCCGGCGCAGATCGACCGCCTGAACCGCAGCCGCAACGTGACGCTCGACGTGGAACTCGGTTCGCGCACCCTTGGCGAATTAAATGCAGAGGCGCGCGCGCTGCCGTCGATGAAGAATTTGCCGCCGTCCGTGAAGATCGCCGAACTGGGCGACGCGCAGGAAATGGCTTCGCTGTTCGCCAGCTTCGGCCTGGCCATGCTGATCGGCGTGCTGTGCATCTACTGCGTGCTGGTACTGCTGTTCAAGGACTTCATGCAGCCGGTGACCATCCTGGCGGCGCTGCCGCTGTCGATCGGCGGCGCCTTCGTGGCGCTCCTGATCACGGGCAGCGCCCTGTCGATGCCGTCGATGATCGGCCTGATCATGCTGATGGGGATCGTCACCAAGAACTCGATCCTGCTGGTCGACTATGCGATCCTGGCGCGCCAGGCCGGCATGAACCGCTTCGATGCGCTGGTCGACGCCTGCCACAAGCGCAGCCGGCCCATCCTGATGACGACGATTGCCATGGGCGCCGGCATGATGCCGCTGGCGCTGGGCTGGGGCGCCGATCCCAGCTTCCGTTCGCCGATGGCCATCACCGTCATCGGCGGCCTGATCACCTCGACTTTATTGAGCCTGCTGGTGGTGCCGGCCGTGTTCACCTACATCGACGACCTCGAGCACCTGCTCAAGCGCGGCATGGCGAAACTGCGCCGCCAGAAAGCGCCGGCGCGGCGCGATGACAAGGTGGTGCTGGAAAAATAAGCGCCACGCCTGATGGCGAAATCGCCCCCTGCGGGCAAGGAAGCGAAGGACCGGCCGGCAGGCCGCGCTCCCTCGCTTCCATCTATCTGGCATACTGCGCCCATTCTCCATGAACGCAATCTGCCCTGCCTATGAATTACCGCACTCCCCTCGTCCTGCTCATGGTATCCGCACTGCTCGGCGCCTGTTCGGACAAGACCACCCCCGCCAGCGCCGACATGGCAGTTGACGTGGTAGCCGATGTCCCCGCCGCCGCTGCCGATACGGCATCGGCCGAGCACGTGCCGCCACCGGCTGCCAGCGCGCCCAAGACGGAAGAAGTGAACACGCCGCAGGCGCGCAAGCGCGAAGCGGGCATGATGCGTGCCGTCTTTGGCAAGGACTACCGCGGCGACAGCGACGATGCGCTGGCCGACCTGTCCGATCCGGACAACCATGTCGACAAACTCAGTTATGTCGTCAGTGCCGTCAGCCACAGGCTGCTGCCCGATGGCCGCGCCATCCTGGTGGCGAATGCGGAAACGGCCAACACGGAAGGCACGGCAGAATCGGCGCACGCCTCGTCGGGGCTGTTGAACGTGTTTTTCCTGGCACCCAAGGGTCAGCCGGAAGAGGGACAGTGGCAAGTCGTGAAACGGCTGGAAAACATCGCCGCCCTGGGTTCGTCCGGGCAGCTGGGCGAAGTCCACTGGGTCATGCTGGGTGCGAACAAGCCAGGACTGGCGATCCGCCACGGCTATACGGGCCAGGGTTACACCATCACGCAACTGGCCCTGTTTGAAATCGGCGACGGCAAGGTAACCGCGCTCGATGGCGGCATCGACCTGTACTCGGACAATATGGGCGCCTGCACGCCAGACATGGACGAGTGCTGGATGGTCGACGGCAAGTGGCGCTTCACCCCCGCGCGTAACGGCGGCGCCTACGACGACTTGCTGCTCGACTTCACGGGCGCGTCCGAAAAGATCAAGCCCGGCGTCACAGTCAAGTCTGACCAAGACCCGCCGCGCATCGCCACGTCCCTGAACGGCCGCGCGCGCTATGGCTTCGATGGCAAAGGGTACAAACTGGTTGAAGGGAAGAATACGGTGCCTGGCGTGTAAGCCAATAAGCACCAAGCACCGTCATGCCGCTACCTGCGTGCCGTCTCCAGGCGCGCCAGCAGCGGCGCATACATAGCCCGCGTATGGCTGCTCCAGCGGGCCATGGCGCTGTCGATATCGGCACACAGGCGCTCGGCCAGCACCTTGTCGCCCTGCTGCAGCGCCCAGATCGCATACTCGGCGCGGCACTCGAAGCTGTTGTAGCGCGTCAGCGCGTCGTCGAACTCCGCCTTCGCTTCCGGCTGGCGCCCGCTTTGCGCCAGCGCGCGCGCCGTCAGCAGGGAAACCATCTCGGGACGGAAATGGATGTCGTTGCGGCGGATGAATTCCAGGTGCGTCAAGGCCTCGGTGCCGCGCGCGCATTCCAGGTAGGCGCGTGCCGCGCCCAGGCGAATTTCCAGGTCCGATGAAAACGCTCCCTGCAGGCAGGCTTCATACGTCGATGCCGCTTCCTGCGCATCGCCCGCTTCGAGCAGCGCGCTGGCCAGGCGCATCTGGTTCTGCGCCGTCGGCGTGTACTCGAAGGCGGCCTTCGCCTCGCGCAGTTCGCGGTTCGGATCGAGCACCTGCACGGCCACCGACGCAACCTTGCGCGCACCTTGCGGCAGGCGCGAATTGGGCAGGTAGATGGCGAAGAAATACACCACGCTGCCCAGCAGCGGGAACATGAATAAAATGAGCAGCCAGTACAGCTGCTGCCCGTTGCGCACCACGTGAATCGCAAAAAATACCGCGATCAGTATGTGGATGCCTATGCCAAAAATCGTCATGTTACAACCTCGTTCGTAACGGGAGCCGCTGGCACCATGCCGCCACTTCCCCAGGCCAGAATATTACACCGGCCGCGGCAAACGGCTACGCCATGCACGCGCGCCTATGGCGTCTTGGCCGACCAGCCGCCGCCCATGGCCCGGTACAGATCGACCGAGGCAACGAGGATGCGTGTCTTCAGTTGCAGCAAGCCCACGTCGGCGCTGTACAGGGTACGCTGGGCGTCCAGTTCTTCCAGGTACGATGCGTAGCCATTGCGATAGCGGTTATGCGCGATGCGCAGGGTGTCAGCTGCGGTGGCGCGGCGCGCATCGTTTTCCACGGCTTGCTGCTTGAGCCGGTAGATGGCGCCCAGGCTGTTCTCCGTTTCGGCGAAGGCGTTGCGCACCACGTTTTCATACGTGTACGCCAGCTGGTCGCGCTGCGCGCCGGCCGCATCCGTCTGCGCCTGCACCCGCCCGCCGTCGAACAGGGGACCGGCCGCCAGCGCCGTCAGCCGCCACAGGGCCGTCGGTGCATGCAGGAAATCGGTGAGCTTCGTGGCTTGCCCGCCGCCCACGGCCGTCAGCTTGAACGAGGGCAGCAACTGGTCGCGCGTGGCGGCCAGGCTGGCATTGGCGGCCGCCAGGTTATGTTCCGCGCGCGCGATGTCGGGCCGCCGGCGCAGCAATTCGGACGGCAGGCCGGCAGGCACACCGGGCGCCGCCAGTTCGGCCAGCGGCAAGCCTCGGGCGATGGGGCCGGGATTGCCGCCGACGAGGACGGCCAGCGCGTTTTCCTGTTCGAATATCTGCCGCTGCAGCTGCGGCACCTGCTCGGCCGCCGCATGGTATTCCGATTGCGCCTGCAGCCATTCCAGCCGCGAGCTGTAGCCCACCTCGAACTGCTTGCGCGCCAGCTCGCGCGACTGTTCGCGCAGCTGCAAGGTCGATTGCGTCAGCGCCAGCTGCGCGTCCAGGCCACGCAGATTCAGGTAGGCCGTGGCCACGCTGGCGGCGATCGACAGGGCCGCCGCATCGAGGCTGGCCTGCTCTGCGCGGTAGCTCTCGCCGGCCGCGTCGCTCAGACTGGCCAGCCGGCCCCACACATCGATTTCATAGCTGGCCTGCAGTTCCGCCTGGAAGACGTTCGTTACATACGGCACGCCGTTATAGGCCAGCGTGCGCGTGCGCGTGGGCGAGCCGTCAAAGGCCAGGTTCGGCGCGCGGTTGGCATCGGCCTGCGCCAGGCGTGCGCGGTATTCCTGCACGCGTGCGCGCGCCACGCGCAAGTCGCCATTGCGCGCCAGCGCCTCGCCCACCAGATCACTTAAAACGGGATCGCCGAACGCCTGCCACCACAGCTGTTCCACCTGCGTGCCATGCGCGGACGCTGCGTCGCCCTCGCCTTGCGCGCGCCAGCCGGACGGCAGTTGCAAGGCCGATGCGGGCTGCGGCGGCGCGTTGGCGGCGCAGCCAGCCAGCGCCAGCACGCTAGCAATCAGCAGAAGGCGGCGCTTCATGGTTTGGCCTTTTTTGGCGCAGGCGGAGGCGCCGGATTATCCGCCGAGTCGTTCAGCACGGCGGACGTGTCGACGCTGACCACCACCGACATGCCCGGCACGAGCCGGCGCGCATTCGCCTGCCCCGCATCGATGCGGATGCGCACGGGAATGCGCTGGGCAATTTTGAGGTAGTTGCCCGTCGCGTTATCGGCCGGCAGCACGGAAAATTCGGAACCCGTGGCCGGTGAGATGCGCTCCACCTGGCCCGTCAGCACGGCGCCGTCAAGCGCGTCCACGTGGAAGGTGGCGCTCTGCCCTTCCTGCACGCCGTTCATCTGCGTTTCCTTGAAATTGGCGATGACCCACATCTGGCGCGGCACCAGCGCCATCAGCTGCGCACCCGAATTCACGTACGCGCCCTGGCGCACCGCCACCTGGCCCAATTGTCCATCGGATGGCGCCACGATGCGCGTGTTATCGAGGTCGATCTTCGCCGCCTTGACGGCCGCCTGCGCGTTCGCCACGGCCGCTTCCAGCGCCTGCTTGTTGACCACCACGCTATGCACGCTTTGCTGGGCGATGTCGAGATTGGCGCGCGCCTGCGCCAGCGCCGCAGCCATCTGCGCCTGCGTGGCGCGCGACTGGTCGTGTTCGCGCTGCGACAGCGAACCGTCGGCCACCAGCAGCTCCACGCGATTCAGGTCGGCGCTGGCCTTGCGCGCCTGCGCTTCCGCGTTGGCCAACGCCGCCTCGCTGACGGAAATCCCCGCCTGCGCGCTGGCCTTCTGCTGCGCCCAGTTCGACAGCGCCGCCTGCTGCGCCGCCAGCTGCGCCTGCGCCTGCTCGTAGCGCTGCTGGTAGATGCGGTCGTCGATGCGCACCAGCAGCTGGCCCTCCTTCACATCCATGAAATCCTGCACCGTCACTTCCACCACATAGCCGGACAGCTGCGTGCCGATGATGGTCACCTGCCCGCGCACGGTGGCGTTTTCCGTCGTCACGATGGGACTGGTGAACGGCGGCAAACGCCACGCATACAGCACGATCAGCACGCCCACTAGGGCCACGGCGGCAAAGGCCAGCGCGGACAGCCACTGGTGGCGCCGGTCCGGCTGTGCAACGGAAGGGGCGGCGGGTGCGGGTGCGATGGGAGGTACTGGCGGCGTGCTGTTATTTTCTGTCATTGCTCGGTTCCGAATTGGTAATGGGGACGATGGCCATGGCCGTTTGCGCATCGCGCACGGGGCCGACCAGGCGACGCGCGCCGGAGGTGATGCGGGTCCAGGACTGGCTGACCAGCATCCACAGCAAGGTGGCGATGGCGACGCCGGCGATCATCAAAAAAACATCGTTGTACGCGAGGACATTGGCTTCGCGCGTGGCGATGGCGCCCAGGCGCGCCACGCCCTGGGCGCTGCGCAAGGCGGGGTCCATCAACACGCCACTGTAGCTTGCGGCGCCCGACTGCACGCGCGCGGCCACCTGCGGGTCGAGCATGGTCAGGTGCTCGACCAGGTAGCTGGAATGGTATTTTTCGCGCGCCGTCTGGATGGTGCCGACGATGGCAGAACCGAGCAAGCCGCCCAGGTTCTGGGTCATGGTAAACATCACGGAAAAACTCACCAGGTTGCGCGGTTCGGCAATCACGGCGCCCATGCCGGCCACCATGGTGGGGCCGAGGAAATACGTGCCGCCAAAGGCCAACAGGAACTGGCTCAGGTACATATTGACGGGGCGCGTCTGGCTGGTGGCGTGCGCGTCGATGAGCGCCCCGGCGGCGATCAGCAGCAGCGCGAACATCAGCGAGCGGTTCAGCGTCGCCGGATTGATCGTCAGCGCGCTGACCACCAGGCCCGCCACGCTGCCCAGAAGCACCACGATGAACAGGTTCTGCATCTGGTCCGTGTTCAAACCCAGCGCTTGCAGGAAGCCGACGGCCCCCGTCGACTCGGACAACACAATGCGAAACAGCAGCACGGATAAAAACAGCTTGGCGATCTTGCCCGTGCTAAGCCAGCGCGTATTGAGCAGCGGGCGCGCGCGGTTATGCTCGATGGCCAGCGAGGCGGCGATCAGCACGATGGAGCACGCCAGGCACACGCCCACCCATTCGGCTTCCATCCACCACGCCGTGCGCCCCTGCGCCAGCACGGCGCACAGCAGGGCCACGCCGGGCGCGAACAGGATGAAGGTGAGGAAATCGAGCGGCTCGAAGGTTTGCACGCGGTCTCCCGGCGGCAATTTGAGGGCCAGCACGCAGCCCAGCGCCAGCAGGGCCAGCCCCAGTTCGAACAGGTACAGGCCGTGCCATTCGCCGATCTGCAGCAGTTCGGAGGTAAAGATGCGCGCCAGGGGCAAGGCCAGCTGGGCAAAGCCCAGGCCCAGCACCACGCCCTTCAGGCGGTGCCGCGCGGGAAACGCCTGCAGGGTGTAGTACAAGCCCAGCACCCCCAAGGCGCCGCCCACCATGCCATGCGCGGCGCGCACGGCGATCGCCGACGGCAAGGTATTGGCATACAGGTGGGCGAACGTCACCAGCGCATACAGCACCAGGAACGCTTCCGTGAACAGGCGCAGGCCGAACTGCTGGCGGAACTTCACCAGCAGCAAATTCATGGACACGATGGTCATCACATAGGCGGCCGGCAGCCACTGCATCTGGTAGGCATAGGCGGCCAGCGAACCTTGCAGGTTCAGCAAATTGGCCGTCACCAGACCGTTGCCCAGCCCTCCCGTCAGCGCGACGATCAGGCCGACGATGAAATACGCGACACGCTTGGGTGTCGAATGTTCTGGCATCGATGGCGACCCGGGCAAG
This sequence comes from Janthinobacterium breve, assembly GCF_051380895.1. Classification (NCBI taxonomy): domain Bacteria; kingdom Pseudomonadati; phylum Pseudomonadota; class Betaproteobacteria; order Burkholderiales; family Oxalobacteraceae; genus Janthinobacterium; species Janthinobacterium breve. The sequence goes on from NZ_JBNYXY010000003.1 coordinate 403,979, forward strand.
GTCGGGCGTTCGCCCGGCCCCCAGGTGCGAGGTGTGTACTTGTCCATGCAGTAATCGCGATCCGGTTTGCTGAAGCTGTTCTTTGCTGCTATAGAAATAGTTGCAAATGAACAGTTCTAGTCAGCAGCATATCACCGCGGGACGTTTTTATTGTTTACATTGTTGCAGGGCGTTGCGCAGGCAGCGCAAACAGGATATGCAACGGAACCAGCGCATCCGGCCCCGTTGCTGACGCAGCCACTCACACCCTAGGCGGATCCGTTTCGCGCGCGAACGCCCGGTGCGCCGTCAGCGCCTTTTTAAAGGCCGCCACGGCTTTCACCACGTCGCCGGATGGCGCGACGATGACGGCAAGATCCGGCTTGCCATCGGGCAGGGCCGCCGGCACACAAGCCTTGTCCAGCAAACCCTTGCCCGCGCCGATAGCCAGCATCGGCTTGCAGTGGCGGTATTGCAGGCGCAGGAAGTCGAGCGCGTTGGCGTCGGCGCCCAGCTGCTGCACGGCGCCCTGGCCGTCGGCAAGCACGACGGCGTCGAACAGTACGGACGGTCCCGCTTCGAGCGAGATTTCCACGTCGAGCGGCGCACCGCCGCTGGTATCGACCCGGCCAAGCTGGCTGCCCACCAGGCGCGGCACGGCGCCGTCGGCCAACAGCGCGGCATAGATACTGCGCACCTGCGCGCCATCGCTGCCCGGCCCCACCAGCATGGCCACGCGCAGCGTATGGATGCCCGTCTTGCCGGGACGGAAAAAGAGCGACAGCGCTGGCGACGGCGCATACGCGGGCAGCGGCTGCAGGGAGGCGCGCGGCATGACGGGCGGCAGCGCCAGGCCCAGCGCATCGGCCAGGCGCTGCGCCAGGGTTTCGTCGACATTGCGCAGCATGGCGACGATGCGCTGACGGATCACCACCGTCTGCACCTTGCTCAGCTCAAAGCGGAAGGCGTGCACGATATGGTCTTGTTCGACCGGCGTCTGGCTGATCCAGAACAAACGCGCCTGGCCATAGTGCTCGGCGAATTTCTCGGGCTTGCCGCGCACCTTGTCGCCTTCGGCGGCTGCGGGAAAACTGTTAAAACCCCTGGCGCCCGCCTGGAACGGGCAGCCGCCCGCCAGCGAATTGGGTTCGTACGCGACCCGGCCACGGTTGACGGCCTGGCGATGGATGCCGTCGCGCTGGTTGTTGTGCACGGGCGCCAGCGGAGCATTGATGGGAATTTCATGGAAGTTCGCGCCACCCAGGCGCGTGATCTGCGTGTCCATGTACGAGTGGATGCGGCCCTGCAGCAGCGGGTCGTTGGAAAAATCGATGCCGGGCACGATGTGCGCCGTGCAAAAGGCCACCTGCTCCGTCTCGGCAAAAAAATTGTCCGGATTGCGGTTCAAGACCATTTTTCCGACGGGGACAAGCGGCACCAGCTCTTCGGGAATCAGCTTGGTCGGATCGAGCACGTCGAAGGGAAAAGCTTCGGCCTGCGCTTCCGTGAAGACCTGGAAGGCCAGCTCATATTCGGGATACTCGCCGCACTCGATAGCTTCCCACAGGTCGCGCCGGTGGAAATCGGAATCGGCGCCGCTGATCTTGACGGCTTCGTCCCACACGAGGGAATGCGTGCCGGCCATGGGCGACCAGTGGAATTTACAGAAAACGGACTGTCCCTTGGCATTCACGAGACGGAAGGTGTGCACGCCGAAGCCCTGCATCATGCGGTAGCTGCGCGGAATGGCGCGGTCGGACATGGCCCACATCAGCATGTGCGTGATTTCCGGCGACAGCGAGGCGAAATCCCAGAAGGTGTCGTGCGCGCTGGCCGCCTGCGGCATGCCATTGTGCGGCTCGGGCTTGACGGCGTGGACCAGGTCGGGGAATTTCATCGCATCCTGGATGAAGAAGACGGGCATGTTATTGCCCACCAAATCCCAGTTGCCTTCATCCGTATAAAACTTCACGGCGAAGCCGCGCACATCGCGCGCCGTATCGGTCGAACCCCGTTCGCCGGCCACGGTGGAAAAACGCACGAAGACGGGCGTGCGCTTGCCCGCCTTGGCGAACAGCGTCGCGCGCGTATGCTTGCTTTGCTCCTTGTAGCATTCGAAGTAACCATGGGCGGCCGAGCCGCGCGCATGCACGACGCGCTCGGGGATGCGCTCGTGGTCGAAATGCGTGAGTTTTTCACGCAGAATAAAATCTTCCATCAGGGTGGGACCGCGCAAGCCCGCCTTCAGCGAATTCTGGTTGTCGCCCACGGGCACGCCCTGGTTCGTCGTCAGCACGCAGCCACTGTCATCGGACCTGGCGCGGTCCAGCGAGGCATTCGCGGCACTCTCGCCCAGCGCGGGCTGGCCATCGCCGGTCTTCGGTGACGCTGTCGTTTCACCCGTGGTGCTGGCCGTGGCCAGCGGTTCGCCCACTGCCACATGCACGCCTTCGGCCGGCGTGCGCGCCGCGTCGCCGTACTGGCCGCCTTCCTTGGGATTGACAGCCATGGCCTCGGCCAGCTGCTGGCCGGCGGCCGTTTTTTGCAGCAGCGAGCGGGTCACATCATTGTCCGCGCCCAAGCTGTACGGCGCCTTGCTGTCGGATGGGCCGGACATGCTGCTCAAGACGGAACCCGCACCGTCCGTGGACGGCGTTTTCTTGTTGCTAGCCATGACATCTCCTGTGAGGTGTTGCCCTGGGAAGTAACGCTACAACTCCCTCATTCAGCGCACGAACAGGGCAATCAAAATAATGATGGGAATAGGTATGCCGATCAAGCACAACAAAACGGAGCGCATCATCACTCTCCTTTCTGCCTGCTACTACCTTGTGCGCGTGGGCGCTGACCCGACTCGCCATGACGGCGAAAGGAACAGCGCCCACGACAACTACCTTGCCGGACTGCGTAAAACTTATTTACGCGAACCCAGCAGTTTGGACAGGCCATAACCGGCCGCTGCAGCAATCAGCAGGGATACGGCAGGGCGCTCGCGCACATAGCCGCGCCCCGTCTCGCCGGCGCGCTGGCAGGCGGCGCCCAACTGCTTGCCGCGCGCCATCAGCGTTTCGGAAGCTTTGCTGACGCTGTCGCTGACCTGTTCGATGCGCTCGCCCACCTGGTCCACGCCGTCGTGGGCGCGCGTGGCCACCTTGTCGGCCAGGGGCTGGGCCTGGCTTGCCACCTTGTCGATGGTACGGTGCAAGTCCTGGCGGGTATCTTGGACGGTGCCATTCAAATCGGAGCTGGTTTTTTCAATCGCGTTCATGATGGTTTCCTTTAAAAGTGAATAAATCCAACCATGCTCGATGCCGTGACCGAATCATGATTCTCCTCGCTTCGGTGAAAAAGAAGCGGCTAAACGCTGCCGGGCTGAGCCATATCAACTACTGGATCAGCAGCAAGCTGTTGACACCACCTTAACCGCGCCTGCCGCACGCCACCGTGCGCTGCCACACCTTGTGACCCAGACTTAAATGCCTGTCGGAAAGAACCATCCCCGCCGGGCTGGTAGGGCGGGCGAGACGTTTCCCTCCTGCAATTGCCGCAATTGCAAGAGCTGCCCCGGAGTCGCGCGGCGCTGGCGCAAGCGCGCAAGGATGGCCTGCGTGGCCAGTCCCAGGCGCGAGGCGGCGGAGATCCCGCCAGAGCAGGCTGGCGGCGACAAAGCTGCAGGCGAAAAAAAACCACCGTTTGAGCGGTGGTTTTTTTCTACTGCGAATACTTGGTGCCGTTGGCCGGAATCGAACTGGCGACCTTCACATTACGAATGTGCTGCTCTACCAACTGAGCTACAACGGCGAAGACCCACATTCTACAAACAATGCACAAAATTTGCTAGTGTCAACGCGATCTTTTTTGATTTTTTTTAGCAGCCCGGCTGCGGGCCGCTGAAAATCCTGGAAAAATGCGGTTTTTTTACTCCGCGTGGTAGGCCGTCACGCGGGCCACTTCGTCCTTCGAGCCGAGGAACACGGGCACGCGCTGGTGCAGCTTGTGCGGGGCGATGTCCATGATGCGCTGCTGGCCGTCGGTGGCGGCGCCGCCGGCTTGCTCGACGATGAAGGCCATCGGGTTCGCTTCATACATCAGGCGCAGCTTGCCCGGCATCGACGTGTCGCGCAGGTCGGCCGGGTACATGAAGATGCCGCCGCGGTTCAGGATGCGGTGCACGTCGGCCACCATCGAGGCGATCCAGCGCATGTTGAAGTTGCTGCCGCGCGGGCCCGTGTCGCCGGCCAGCAGTTCGTCGACATAGCGCTTCACGGGCGGATGCCAGTGGCGCGCGTTCGACATATTGATGGCGAACTCCTTCGTCGTCGGCGGAATCTGCATATTGCTTTGCGTGAGCACCCACGACCCCATTTCGCGGTCCAGGGTGAAGCAGTTCACGCCATTGCCGAAGGTCAGCACCAGCATGGTTTGCGGACCGTACACGGCGTAGCCGGCGGCGACCTGCTTGGTGCCCGCCTGCATGAAGTCCTGCTCCGTCGGCTGGCCCATGCCCTCCGGCGCCTTCAGTACCGAGAAGATGGTGCCGATCGAGACGTTGACGTCGATGTTCGACGAACCATCGAGTGGGTCGAACAGCAGCATGTATTCGCCCTTCGGATAGCGGTTCGGAATCGGGTGGATCGATTCCATCTCTTCCGACGCCATGGCCGCCAGGTGGCCGCCCCATTCATTTGCTTCGAGCAGGATCTCGTTGGAGATGATGTCGAGCTTTTTCTGCACTTCGCCCTGCACGTTTTCCGTGTCGGCCGTGCCCAGCACCTCACCGAGAGCGCCCTTGCCGACAGCGTGGCTGATGGTCTTGCAGGCGCGCGCGACGACTTCAATCAGCAAGCGCAGTTCGGCCGGAATGCTGTTGTTCGAGCGCTGCTCTTCAACCAGGTATTGCGTAAGACTGATGCGTTTCATGAATTCCCTCTGTTTTGATGTGTTATTGCGGTGTTAATTGGCCAATGCCTTGCTGACGACTTCCATCACGTCATTCGACAAACTGGCCTGGCCGGCGACTTTTTCCAGCGCATCGCGCATGTGGCTTTGCAGCGCGGGTACGTAACGGCGCCAGCGGTCCATGGAACGCGCCAGGCGCGCGGCCACTTGCGGGTTCAGGGCGTCGAGCGCGATGACTTGCTCGGCCCAGAAGGCGTAGCCGCTGCCGTCCGCCGCATGGAACTGCGATGGATTGCCGTTGGTAAAATTGAAGATCAGGCTACGCGCGCGATTCGGATTTTTCAAGGTGAACGCCGTATGCGTCATCAACTGGCGCACGGCCTGCACATCGGTCGTTGGCGCGGCCGCCTGCATGGCAAACCACTTGTCGACCACCAGCGCTTCGTTCTCGAAGTCGGCATAGAAACTGGCCAGCGCCGCCTGTGCGTGTGCAGTAGAACCCGAATGGATCAGGGCCGCCAGCGCAGCCGCGCGGTCCGTCATGTTACCGGCGCTGTCGAACTGCTGCTGCGCCAGCGCCAGTTCAGCAGTGCCTGGTGCGATCAGCAGGTAGGACAGGGCCAGGTTTTTCAGCGCCCGCTTGCCGGCCGACAGGGCGTCGGGGCTGTACTCACCCGGCGTCTGGTTGGCATGGTACTGCGCCAGCAGTTCCGGTTTTAGCGCCGCCGCGATGGTTGTGCGCATGAATTGGCGCGCCGCATGGATCGCTTGCGGGTCGACTTGCGCCATGCGCTCGGCGATGATGGTTTCCGACGGCAGGATCAGGGCCAGCTCGCGGAAGGCAGGATCGAGCGTTTCGTCGGCCAGCAGGGCACGCTGCGCTTCGATGAAGGTGTCGTCCAGCGCCAAGGTCTCTCCGGCGGCGACGGCGCCAGTGAGTTTCAGCAGGCGCTCCATGGCCAGGCGCTGGCCCGCCTCCCATCGGTTGACGGGGTCGCTGTCGTGACGGAACAGGTGCAGCAGTTGCGCATCGGTATAGTCGTATTCCAGCACCACGGGCGCGGAAAAGTCGCGCAGCAGCGATGGCACGGGCACTTCCCCCACCTGCGTGAAGCGGAAGGTTTGCGACGCTTCGGTCAGCTCCAGCACGACGCTGGTGGCGCCGTTCGACGCCACGCCATCGATCTGCAGCGGCAGGTCGCGCCCATCCGCGCCCAGCAAGCCGACCGTGACGGGAATATGGAATGGCAGTTTTTTCGGCTGGCCCGGCGTGGCGGGGCAGCTTTGCGCCAGGGTCAGCTCGAACGTCTGGCTGGCCACGTCGTAGCGCGTGGATGCCTTGACGACGGGCGTGCCGGCCTGGCTGTACCAACGTTCGAATTGCGTAAAATCGCGGCCGTTCGCGTCCGCCATGGCGGCGCGGAAGTCGTCGCACTGCACGGCCTGGCCATCATGGCGCTCGAAGTACAGGTCCATGCCCTTGCGGAAGCCGTCGCGGCCCACCAGGGTCTGGACCATGCGCACCACTTCAGCGCCTTTTTCGTAGATCGTGACGGTATAAAAGTTATTGATCTCGACGAAGGAGTCGGGACGCACGGGATGCGCCATCGGGCCTGCGTCTTCGGGGAACTGCGCCTGGCGCAGGGTGCGCACCTGGTCGATGCGCGTGACGGCGCGGCCCGTGTCCGTGCCTATCATGTCGGCCGAGAATTCCTGGTCGCGGAACACCGTCAAGCCTTCTTTCAGCGACAACTGGAACCAGTCGCGGCAGGTCACGCGGTTGCCAGTCCAGTTATGGAAGTACTCGTGGCCCACCACCGCTTCGATGCCCGCGTAATCGACGTCGGTCGCCACGCGCGAATTGGCCAGCACATACTTGGTATTGAAAATGTTCAAACCCTTGTTTTCCATGGCGCCCATGTTGAAGTCACCCACGGCGACAATCATGAAGCGGTCCAGGTCCAGCTCCAGGCCGAAGCGTTCCTCGTCCCAGCGGATCGAGTTTTTCAGCGACTGCATGGCGTAGTCGGTTTTATCCAGGTTGCCCTCTTCCACCCACACTTGCAGCAATACTTCGCGGCCCGACTTCAGGGTGTAGCGCTCTTCCTGGCACACCAGGCGCGCCGCCACCAGGGCAAACAGGTAAGACGGCTTCTTGAACGGGTCTTCCCACTTGGCGTAATGGCGGCCATCGCCCAGGTCGCCCTCTTCGATCAGGTTGCCGTTCGACAACAGCACCGGATACTTGTCCTTGTCGGCGCGCAGCATGACGGTGTACTTGGCCATCACGTCCGGGCGGTCCGGGAAGAAGGTGATGCGGCGGAAGCCTTCCGCTTCGCACTGCGTGAAGAAGTTATGGTTCGACACATACAGGCCGGACAGCGAGGTATTGTCCTGCGGGGCCAGCACGGTCTCGATATCGAGCAGCACCTCGTCCGGTGCCTTGGGAATGGTCAACATGCCGGCCGTCAACTTGTACTGCGACGGTTTCAGCAGCTTGCCGTTCAGGCGCACTTGCACCAGTTCGATGTGTTCGCCGTGCAACTCGATGCTGCGGCTGGTGCTGGCCGGGTTGTGGCGCATGCGGATCCGGCTCGCCACCACTGTGCGGGCGGGATCAAGATCGAAACCAAGTTCGACGCTGTCAACCAGGAAGCTGGGCGGCGTGTAATCTTTGCGGTAAATCGTCTGAGGGCTGTCTGTGCGCATAGGGATTTGGGTGGGAGCGGAGGCAAAAGCCTATTTTACCAACACCAGCCCCCCGATAGTCGCGATTCAGGTCAGGAATGTCAGATTCCCTTACACGCCGACATACCAGGTAACATTCTGTAATAATGCATGGAAACAAATAGAACTATTCTTATAATACTAAGCGATGAATTGCGTCTACTATCAGGAGATCATGCAATGAAACGATATCTCACCATCATGATGGCCGCATTGACCGTGTTGCTGACCGGATGCGCCACCACCGTACGCAGCGATGTGACCGTCTTCCATGAATGGCCTGCGCAATTGCAGGACAAATCGTATGTCTTTGAAGCGCCAGTGGCGGAAAACGATACGCTGGAATACCGCAACTACCAGAACCTGGTGCGCGCGGAACTGGCAAAACACGGCTTCGGCGAAGCTTCAGGCCCTGCGGCAGCCAATTTGCGCGTGGCGATGAATTTTTCGACAGTCGACTATCCTGAGCGCGTGCTGCAAGCATCCGATCCATTCTGGTATGGCCCCGGCTACTGGCCTGGCCGCTACGGCTATCGCTACGGCGCGTGGCCAGGCTATGGCCGCTTTGGCTATAACCCCTACTGGTATGGCCCGATGGAAGTGGAAGAAAGCGTGCGCCATCAATACGAACGCGAATTGCGCGTGACGATCAATGACCGCAGCGGCAAGAAACTGTACGACGTGACCGTGCAATCGACCAGCAACAAGCGCGCCACCTCGCAAGTGATGCCAGCCATGGTGGCCAGCGCCTTTGCCGACTTCCCCGGCCAGAGCGGCGTGCCCCGTAAAGTGGAAGTCAAGGTAGAATAATTACGTGGCAATACAAAAAACCGGCTTGTGCAGCAATGCGCAAGCCGGTTTTTTTTCACTTAAGAATAATATGCCTCGGCGGCGAAGGTGAGCACGCCGATCAGGGCCACTGCCAGCAGCAGCACAATCAGCAGGCGGCCGAACTTCGGCGTGCCGTCATGGGCGCCGCTCATGGCACGATGATGGTCGAGCCGGTGGTCTTGCGCCCTTCCAGGTCCGTATGCGCCTGGGCGATATTGGCCAGGCTGTAGCGCTGATTGATCTCGATTTTGACTTCGCCGCTGCTGACGACGCCGAACAGCGAGGCAGCCATCTCTTCCAGGTTCACGCGGTTGGAGGCATAGCTGAACAGAGCGGGGCGCGTGATGAAGAGCGAACCGCGCGAGGCCAGCTCGGACAGGGTAAACGCCGGCACGGGGCCGGAGGCATTGCCGAAGCTGACCATCATGCCCAGCGGCGCCAGGCAGTCGAGCGAGCCCGTAAACGTGTCCTTGCCGATGGAATCGTAGACGACAGAAACGCCCTTGCCGCCGGTGATCTCGCGCACGCGTTCGACGAAGTTTTCCGTGTTGTAGTTGATGACATGGGCCGCGCCATGCGCCTTGGCCAGCGCCGCCTTTTCATCGGAGCCGGCCGTGCCGATCAGGTTCACGCCCAGCACCTTGGCCCACTGGCAGGCGATCAGGCCCACGCCGCCCGCGGCCGCGTGAAACAGGATGGTATCGCCCGCCTTCAGGGCCACCGTGCGGTGGAACAGGTATTGCACCGTCAAGCCTTGCAGCATCATGGCGGCGGCCGTATCGAAACCGATGCGCTCGGGCAGCGCCAGCAGCAGGGCCGCCGGCAAGTTGCGCTGCTGCGCATACGCGCCATTGATGCGCGCCGCGTAGGCCACGCGATCGCCCACCTTGACTTCCGTGACACCCTCGCCCACCGCCTCGACGATGCCCGCGCCCTCGACACCGAGGCCATTGGGCAGCGGCTGCGGATACAGCCCCGTGCGGAAATACACATCGATGAAATTGAGGCCGATCGCCTCGTGTTTCACGCGCGCCTCGCCGGGACCTGGCGGCGGCAGCTCCACATCCACATATTCCATCACTTCCGGGCCGCCCACGCGCTTTACACGGATGGCTTTGGTGGTAATCGTTGCGCTCACAATATGCTCCTTGAAGAAGAATCGGGAAAAACGTCAGGCGGCCGCGCGGGCCAGCGCCTGCAGCTGCGACAGCACCAGGTGCGCCGACGACAGATTCGTCGCGCACGCCACGTTGTGCACGTCGCAGGCGCGCACCAGGGCGTTGATGTCTGGCTCGTGCGGCTGCGGCGTCATCGGGTCGCGCAGGAAGATCACGCAATCGATCAAGCCTTCCACCAGCAGGGAGCCGATCTGCAAGTCGCCGCCGAACGGGCCGGAATGCTTGCGCTCCACTTGCAAGCCCAGCTCGTTGATCAGGCGGCCGCCCGTGGTGCCCGTGGCCGACAGTTCGCAGCCCTTGAGAAAGTCCAAGTATTCGCCCGCCAGGGTAATCATGTCATCTTTTTTCTTATCGTGGGCAATCAGGGCGATGCGTGTTTTCATGGTGAAGACCATTTCAGTGGGTGGAGGAATTATTTCTTTTTCGACAGCAAGTAAATACCGGCCAATACCAGGCTGGTGCCAGCCAGTTGCCAGTTGGTGATCGGTTCATCGAGGATCATGGCGCCCAGGAACAGGGTCGACACGGGACCGATCATGCCCGCCTGCGAGGCAACGGGTGCGCCGATGCGCTCGACGGCGATCATCGTCATGAAGACGGGCATCACCGTGCAAAAAATGCCATTCAATAAAGACAAGCCATACACGGGCATGGGCTGAATCAGCAGCTCGACGGGGCGCAGGATGAAGAATTGGGCGATGCAGGCAAAGCTGGCCACGCACATCGCGTAGGAAACCAGCCGCATCGAGCCGATGCGTTTCACCAGTTCGCCAGAGCCCAGCAGATACACGGCATACGAACAGGCCGAACCCAACACGAGAGTCGAACCGAGCGCCACATTGCTGGCGCCGCCCTGCAAGTCGTGCACGAAGACCAGCACGATGCCGCAATACGAGGTGAACAAGGCCATCCATTGCAGGCGGCTGATGCGCTGCTTGAAGTACACGGTGGTAATCAGGAGCACGAAAGTGGGCGTGAGGAACAAAATCAGACGTTCCAGTCCCACGGAAATGTATTGCAAGCCCAGGAAGTCCAGATAGCTGGACAGGTAATAGCCAACCAGGCCCAGCCCGACCAGGCGCCAGCGGTCGCTGGTCGACAGCGGCGGCTCCGTGCGCATCTGCCACCAGGCGATGACGGCGAAAACGGGCAGCGAGAAAATCATCCTGAAGGCGATCAGGGTGACGGCATCGATCTGGTAGCGGTACAGCAGCTTGGCGACGATGGCCTTGGTGGAAAACAGCACCGCCCCGCCCACGGCGATGGCCAGGCCACCGAGGTAGACGGAACGGGGAATCGATGCAGGGGTTGCTTGCGGGGAACTGGAGCTCATGCCCAGATTGTAAGGCAAAAGCCGGGGTCAGACCCCCACAAGCGACAGCACAAGCCTCTGAGTTAGCGGCATTGAGGGTCTGACCCCAGCAGTTACGCCACCACCACCGCCGCCGCACCCGCCGCCACCGTGGCCGTCGTCACCCTGGCAATCACGTTCGCAGGCGCCGCCGTGCCGATCAGTTTATTCACCTGCTTGAACTGCGCTACCAGCTTGCCTGGCGTCAAGGTCACCACCGTGTAGCCTTGCGCATCCGTATTCAGATGCTTGATCCACGGATTGTTGCCCAGGCCAGACAATTGCTGCGCCAGGCCCAGCAGGGTCGTGCTGAAGTCAGTGCTCGCTTTCAAGCCCGCCTGCACGGCCGCCAGCGTAGCGTCCAGCTGCGCTTCCGGCACGCCCTTGGCGGCCAGCGCGCCGCGCAGCTGCACGCGCAACTGCTCCAGCAGGCTGTCGACGGTGGGCGCGGCCTTGCCCATGGTGTAGTCGAGCAGGTTGATGTCGAGATTGACCGTGCCCAGGCCCGTGACGGGAATGGCCAGCGGATAGCTGACGAGGGTGCCGATATCGCCCATCGTGCCGGCGGCAGACTTCAGGTAGCTGAAGAAGGAATCGGAGCTGACACCCGCCGACACCAGGTCCACCATGACGGGCGTGCCGCCGCCGGCAGCGTCGAAGTCGTCGCTGACGGTGCCGGCAAAGAAGGAATGGATATCGCCCGTAATCGCCACCACGTTGCTGATGGCATTCGTCTTCAGGTGCGCCATCAGATTCTTGCGCTCGCTGTTGTAACCATCCCACTGGTCGCAATTGAGCAGGAAGCGCGTAAAGAATGGCGTCAGCGCCGCCTGCTGGCCGGAAGCGGCGACAAAGGCCGATGCGGCGCCCTTGGCCTGCACATCGGGCTTGATCCAGCCGAAGGCGATCACTTGCGCCGCGGCTGCCGGCGAGCCGCTGTTGTAGGCGGCTACCGTGATGCCGGCCTGGGCCGCGCTCAAGCCGGCGCCCACGGCTGCGGCGCCCTGCGCGCCGGCGTTCGCTGCGGCGCCAGCAATCGCCATGGCCGCCGTTTGCGCCACGGTCGTCGATGCGCCCGCCGTCGAGGCGGCCACGATGGCGCAGGCCAGCGGCACGCTGCCGCCCACCAAAGGCAGGGTACTGGCAATGGCCTTGCCCACGTTCGACATGGCGCTCAGGGCCAGCAGGGTGGCTATCGCATCCGTGCCGTTCAGGCCCATGCGCAGCAGCGATACTTCATTGCCCCACAGCTTCCAGGTGGACGTAGCCGCCTTCATCTTGCCCTTCCACCAGTCGCGCTGCGTGCTGCCCAGCATGCCGACGGCGGCCAGCGGGTCGGCGCCGGCCTTGGTGGCGGCGGCCATTTTCTGCCCTTCCACGCTGTCGAACAGCGCTTGCGGCACCAGGTAGCGGCTGCCGATGCTGCCCAGCGGCTTGCCCGTGGCGGGATTGATGGTCGACTCGGCGATCGCGTGGTCGGCACGGTACAGGCGCTCGTCCGTCATCACCAGCTGCATCAGCTTGCCGAACTGGAAATCGCGGTAAATCTGGATATTCTGGAACGTTGTCGCGGCGGCATCGAACGTGACGTCGGCCGGCATGTATTCGAACCAGGCCTGGTTGGCGCTGCGCCGGCGTGCCGGCTGGTGCAAATCGCTGCCGTCCGTCGCCACGATGCCCTCATAGGTGGAAGCGTCCTGCCAGGCGTCGTCTGTGAATTCGTGGTCGTCCCAGATGGCGATGAAGGCGAAGCGCTCGTGCACGGCTTGCAAGCGCGTATCGGTGCGGTATTTCTTGTACAGGTAGCGGTAGTCGGCCACCGTGGTCGCGTACTTGGCGCCGGCGTTGCCACTCTTGTACGTGCCGTCCGGCAGGATCAAGCGGTCGTGGCGGCTTTCCACGGCGCCGCTCTGGAAGGCCTCGCCCACCGTTTCATAGATGTAGTCGCCCAGGTGGACGATGAAGTCGAGCGACTCGTTGGCGGCGATGTGCGACAGCGCGCCCCAGTGGTTGATGCTCCAGTCCTGGCACGTCAGGTAGGCGAACTGCAGCTGCGATACGTCGGCCGTGGCGGCGGGCGCCGTCTTGAAGCGGCCCACGTTCGAGCGCACGTCGCCGGCGATGAACTGGTAAAAATACACCTGGCCCGGCTGCAAGCCCGTCACCTTGTGCCGCAGGGTATTGTCGAAATCGGCTTTCAAGGGCAACTTGGCGTCGACGATGGGGGTGCCGGCCAGGGCCGTGTTGCTGCCCAGGGCGGCCGTATTGTCGGTGGCGCTGACGATCAGGCGCACGGCCACGTCCGACTTGCCGGCCACGGCGAGGGCGACGGCGTCAAAACTGGCGGGCACGACGCGTGTCCACAGCATGGCGCTGTCGGCGCGCGGATCGCCCGAGGCCACGCTTTGCGGGAATTTCCAGTCGCTGCCCGAAGCGAGCGGCACGCCAGGATCGCTGTAATCGGTACTGCCGCAGGCGGCGAGGCCGACAGTGGCGACAGAGACAGTTATAAAACCGCCCAGTCTCAGAAATTGCCGTCTATCCATTTGACTTGCCATGATGTCGCGCCCTTAATCTTGATTATTGGAGTGATGGGATGATGCATAACATGAAAGCGCATCACTTTAACAACAAAATGTGTCGGCTTGATGACGGGGCCATGCCGCTTCACAGGGGGGCAATATGCTAAAATGTCGGCCACAATTGAACACCTCGTCTAAGGAAGATTCGACATGGCAGGACATAGCAAATGGGCCAATATCAAGCATAAAAAGGCTGCCACCGATGCCAAGCGCGGCAAAATCTGGACGCGCCTGATCAAGGAAATCACGGTCGCGGCCCGCATGGGTGGCGCCGACGCCATCACCAATCCGCGCCTGCGCCTGGCGGTCGACAAGGCGGCTGACGCGAACATGCCGAAAGACAACGTCCAGCGCGCGATCAACCGCGGCAGCGGCGGCGTCGATGGCGCCAACTACGAAGAAGTGCGCTACGAAGGCTACGGCGTGGGCGGCGCGGCCGTCATCGTCGAATGCATGACCGACAACAAGGTGCGCACGGTGGCCGAAGTGCGCAACGCCTTCAACAAAAATGGCGGCAACATGGGCAACGAAGGCTCCGTCGCCTTCATGTTCCAGCACTGCGGCCAGTTGCTGTTCGCGCCGGGCACGGATGAAGACAAGCTGATGGAAGCGGCGCTGGAAGCGGGCGCAGACGACGTCATCGCCGACGAGGAAGGCGGCTTCGAAGTGCTGACCCCCGTGCACGATTTCGCCACCGTCAAGGAAGCGCTGGAAGCAGCCGGATTCAAGGCCGAAGTGGCCGAAGTCATCATGAAACCGGCGACGGAAACCGTGTACGCGGGCGACGACGCCATCAAGATGCAAAAGCTGATCGATGCGCTGGAGCTGCTGGACGACGTCCAGGAAGTCTTCACCAACGCATTAATAGAGAATTAATCTAGAGAATTAATCACTCTGCACACAAGGGCGGCACCGCCGCCCTGCAACCCACACTGAACGAACGGTCCCTATGAAAATTCTGGTAGTCGGCTCTGGCGGCCGCGAACACGCCCTGGCCTGGAAACTGGCCCAGTCCGAACGCATACAGATGGTGTATGTCGCGCCGGGCAATGGCGGCACCGCGCGCGATGCGCGCCTGGTCAATCTCGACATCAGCGACCCGCAATTGCTGGCCGACTTCGTTCAGCAGGAACACATCGGCCTCACGGTCGTCGGTCCGGAAGTGCCGCTGGCAGCGGGCATCGTCAACTTGTTCCGCTCGCGCGGCCTGAAAATCTTCGGCCCGACGAAAGAAGCGGCGCAGCTGGAATCGTCGAAAGACTTCGCCAAGGCCTTCATGCAGCGCCACGGCATCCCGACAGCCGCCTATCAGACGTTCTCCGACGTCGCGCCCGCGCATGCCTACGTCGACGCCATGGGCGCGCCCATCGTCATCAAGGCCGACGGCCTGGCCGCCGGCAAGGGCGTGGTCGTTGCCATGTCCCTGGAAGAAGCGCACCAGGCAGTCGACATGATGCTGTCCGATAACCAGTTCGGCGACGCCGGCGCGCGCATCGTCATCGAGGAATTCCTCGCCGGCGAAGAAGCCAGCTTTATCGTCATGTGCGACGGCAAGAACATCCTGCCACTGGCCACCAGCCAGGACCACAAGCGCCTGAAGGACCACGACCAGGGCCCGAACACGGGCGGCATGGGCGCGTATTCGCCGGCACCGATCGTCACGCCGGCCATGCATGCGCGCGTCATGCGTGAAATCATCGTACCAACCATCCAGGGCATGGCCAAGGACGGCATCACGTTTACGGGCTTCCTGTACGCAGGCCTGATGATCGACGACAAGGGCACGCCGAAGACATTGGAATTCAACTGCCGCATGGGCGACCCGGAAACGCAACCGATCATGACGCGCCTGAAAACCGACCTGGTGACCGTCATGGAGCACGCCGTCAACGGCACGCTAGACGCAGTGGAACTGGAATGGGACCGCCGCACGGCCGTTGGCGTCGTGATGGCTGCCGCCGGCTACCCGGACGATCCCGTCAAGGGC
Organism: Janthinobacterium breve; assembly: GCF_051380895.1. Taxonomy (NCBI): domain Bacteria; kingdom Pseudomonadati; phylum Pseudomonadota; class Betaproteobacteria; order Burkholderiales; family Oxalobacteraceae; genus Janthinobacterium; species Janthinobacterium breve. The sequence continues at coordinate 419,513 of NZ_JBNYXY010000003.1, forward strand.
ACGCCGATCGGCGACATCCCGGCCGAAACGGTCGACTCCGTCACCTTCCATGCGGGCACCCGCATCGAGGGCGAGCGCCTGGTCACCAACGGCGGCCGCGTGCTGTGCGTGGTGGGTCTGGGCGACAGCATCAAGATGGCGCAGAAGCAGGCGTATGAAACCGTGGAAAAAATCCATTTCGACGGCGCGCAGTACCGCCGCGACATCGGCTGGCGCGGCCTGAAGCACTAAGCACCAGGCACTAAGCACTCCCTTTGGCGGCAAACGGCGGGGCCGGCGCGGAATGTATCTGCCCCGGCCCCGTTTGCATAGGCGCGCCGGAAAAACGGGTCTTGCGCCAAGATTTTTCCTTCCTGATACAGTTGCAGCCCATGACAACCCACTCCCACCCTGCCCTCGCTCAGGTACACCAACTCGGCCTGATCACGGACGATGAACTCGACGACGCTATCGCGGAACTGGACATCATCACGCTGCAGCGCAACCATAATGCAGACGAAGACATCGACGTGCCGGAGCTGGCCGCTGACGCGGGGCTCGTCGATACCCTGGCATGGCTGCTGCTCACGGACCTGCTGCCACAGGACGGCTTCCTGCAGCGGGTGCGCGATCTGCCGCGCCAGCATGACGGCGCGGCCCTGCTCGAACGCCAGCAACTGGCCGCGGACGCGCTGCGCCAGGTCAACCGCCTGGCCATCGACACCCTGTACGACGAAGATGTGATCGACCAGTGGCAGCGCGACGCCGCCCACGCCAGCTTGCCAGGGGACCGTATCCTCGCCTCGCCCATCGCCGCCCTGCGCGACATGCTGCGGCAAGGCACCCTGTCGGCGCAGCAATTCGAGGCACTGCGCCTGCGCACCCGCCAGCGCGGCTCGGAACTGGCCCGCATCATCGTCGACGCTGCCGCACGCCATGCCCGCAGGGAACGCCCCGCATATGCGCGCCCAGGGATATGGGTGAGGGCCGCGCTGATACTGCTGCTACTGGCCTTTGCGGCCCGCGCCATCGTCTCCAGGCAGGCGCCCGCTCCCGCCGCAGCCCCCGCCGCCGAGCAAGGCGTCGAGCGGCGCGACCTGCAGCAGCGCGCCGCGCAGGCCGTGGAGAGTGCGCGCGTGCCCGGCGCCGGGGCGGACCTGTCCATCACCGTAGTGCAGGACGGCGCCACGCCGCCGGCGCGCTGAACCACAACACAAACGCACAGCACCAGCGCCGCGCTATCACAAAAACGCGTAACAGGGTACAATCCGTCCTTACTTTTTTATTTCGGCCTCGTCGGCCCACGCGATGTCGTCAACTCCCTCTCCTTCGGCCGTCAAGGCTTATTTGCTCGATTTGCAAAGCCGTATCGTGCAGGCGCTCGAAGCGCAGGACGGCAAGCCTTTCCTGACCGATGTCTGGCAACGCCCCGAGGGCGGCGGCGGCATTTCGCGGCTGATCGAGGAAGGCAATGTGTTCGAGCGGGGCGGCGTGAATTTTTCGCACGTCACCGGCGCCGCACTGCCGCCATCGGCAGCGGCCGCCCGCCCTGAGCTCGGTGGCAAGGCATGGGAAGCGATGGGCGTGTCGCTGGTGCTGCATCCGCGCAATCCGTATGCGCCCACGGTGCACATGAATGTGCGGTTTTTCAGCACCGTCAATGCCGCTGGCGAAGCCGTATGGTGGTTCGGTGGCGGCATGGATTTGACGCCGTATTATGGCGACGCGGGTGACGTGAAGCACTTTCACCAGGTGTGCCATGCTGCGCTGGCGCCGTTTGGCGCGGAACTGCATCCGAAGTTCAAGCAGTGGTGCGACGATTATTTCTACCTGAAGCACCGGCGCGAAGCACGCGGCGCCGGTGGCATCTTCTTCGACGACTTCAACGCCCTGGGCTTTGACGACAGTTTCGCGATGATGCGCAGCGCCGGCGACGCCTTCATTGACGCCTATGTGCCGATCCTGGCGCGGCGCAAGGACACGCCCTACGGCGAACGCGAACGCGATTTCCAGTGCTACCGGCGCGGACGCTATGTCGAGTTCAACCTGGTGTTCGACCGCGGCACCCTGTTCGGGCTGCAATCGGGCGGACGCACCGAGGCGATCCTGATGTCGATGCCGCCCGTGGTCAAGTGGCGCTACGACTGGCATCCTGAGGCGGGCAGCCCCGAAGCGGCGTTGTATACTGACTTCCTCGTGCATCGCGACTGGCTGCAGGCGTGACCGAAGGCAGCATGGCGGGAACGACGGCATGCGTGACGCTGCTGGGCGGCAGCTACGATCCGGTGCATAGTGGCCATGTCGCGCTGGGCACGCATTTTTCCAGCCTGCTGCACGCCGATGAGCTGCGCGTGATTCCGGCGGGCGCCCCCTGGCAAAAGGGCAATCTGGGCGCCACCGGCCAGCAGCGCGCCGAGATGGCCAGCCTGGCTTTTGCCGGCCTGCCCCTGCCCGTGGTGATCGACCGCCAGGAAATCGAGCGCAGCGAACATGGCCAGGCCAGCTACACCATCGATACCTTGCGCCAGGTACGCGCAGAACTGGGACCGCGCGCTTCCATCGTTTTCCTGATGGGCGCCGACCAGTTGCAGCGCCTCGCGACATGGCGCGAATGGCAGCAATTATTTGAATACGCGCATATCTGCGTCGCGGCCCGCCCCGGCTTCGCGCTGAATGACACAGCAGTACCGCAAGTGGTCGCCGACGAATTTTCGCGCCGCCTGGGGTCTCTGGAAAGCATCCGCAACACGCCGCACGGTCTGACTTATCTGGCACAGGACTTCGCGGTGGATATCTCCGCCACCGAAATACGTGCGGCATTACAACGGGGGAATCGGGCAAACTCGCTTGTTTCCCCGCTAGTGCTAGACTATATTGAACAACATAATTTATACAAAAGCTAAATGGACATCAAAAAACTGCAAACCCTCGTCGTTGACGCCCTTGAAGACGTCAAAGGCCAAGACATCGCCGTCTTCGAAACGAGTCACCTGACCAGCCTGTTCGACCGCATCGCGATCGTCTCCGGTACCTCGAACCGTCAAACCAAGGCGCTGGCCGCCTCGGTGCGCGACAAGGTCAAGGACGCCGGCGGCCAGATCATCGGCATGGAAGGCGAGGAAACGGGTGAATGGGTACTGGTCGATCTGGGCGACATGATCGTCCACATCATGCAAGCGCCTATCCGCGCCTACTACCGCCTGGAAGAAATCTGGGGCGACACCCCGATCAAGCTGGGTGCCGCCAAGCGCGCGCCGAAAAAAGCCAGCGACGAAGAGCCGAAGAAAATCAGCGGCCATCTGGCGGCCAGCAAAGCCAAGGTCGAAGTTTCGCCCGTGATCGAAAAGAAAGCACCAGCGAAGAAAGCCACGGCAGCCACCGCCGCCAAGAAAGCCCCGGCGAAAAAAGCCGCCTCGAAAGCTGTCGGCAAGACCGTGAAAATCGCACCGACCAAGACCGAAGCGGCCGCCGTGAAAGCCCTGAAAGCGCTGCCAGAGAAAAAAGTGCGCACCCCGCGCGCGGCCAAACCGGCAGCCGATGCTGCACCGGCAAAAACCGTGATCAAGCGTATCAAAAAAGTCGAAGCGTAAGCCTCGATGCAGCTCATCATCGCTGCGGTCGGCCATAAAATGCCGGCCTGGATAGAGACGGGCTTCGCGGAATACGCGAAGCGCATGCCGCCGGAATTGCGCATCGTGCTGAAAGAAATCAAGCCGGTGGAGCGTTCCGGCAGCAAGACCGCCGCTACGGCGATGGCGCTGGAACGCGAACGCATCGAAGCCGTCCTGCCCAAGGGCGTGCGCATCATCGCCCTCGACGAACGCGGCAAGGACCTGACCAGCGTAGGCCTGTCGCAGCAGTTGATGGCGTGGCAGCAAGATGGCCGCGACACCGCCTTTCTGATCGGCGGCGCCGACGGCCTCGATCCGCAACTCAAGGCACGAGCCGAAGGCATGCTGCGCATTTCCAGCATGACCCTGCCGCACGGCGTGGTGCGCGTGATCCTCGCCGAGCAGCTGTACCGTGCCTGGTCGATCACGCAAAACCACCCCTACCACCGCGTCTGAACTCCCCATGAAAACGGCTGATCACAAGATCTACCTTGCTTCCAAAAGCCCGCGCCGGCGCGAACTGCTGCGCCAGATCGGCATCGATTTCGAATTGCTGCTGCTGCGCAGCGACGGCCCGCGCGGCGCCGACGTCACCGAGGAAGTCCTCGCCGACGAGTCGGCGCTCGACTATGTCGCCCGTGTGTCGAATGAAAAAGCCGCCTTCGCCTGGGACCTGGTGCGCCGCCGCCACCTTACCCCGCGCCCCGTGCTGGCGGCCGACACTACCGTCACCATCGATGGCATCATCCTCGGCAAACCGGCCGACCGCTTTGAGGCTGTGGCCATGCTGCAGCAGCTGTCTGGCCGCACGCACCAGGTGCTCACCTCGATCGCCGTGCACTACAAGAACTTCGCCGAGCAGCGCACGCAGGTGTCGCAAGTGCGCTTCGGCGTACTCTCGCCCGCCGCCATCGCCGCGTATTGCGCCACGCCGGAACCGTACGACAAGGCTGGCGGCTACGGCATCCAGGGCAGCGCCGCGCTGTTCGTCGAGCATATCGAAGGCAGCCATTCCGGCATCATGGGCCTGCCTCTGTATGAAACTGCACAGTTGCTAAGACTAGCAGGTTTGCCCCTGCCCTGATCCCGGGTATGATGTCATTCGTTGCCTCCACTCCCCCGCCTCCATGAACGAAGACATCCTGATCAATATCACGCCGCAAGAAACGCGCGTCGCCCTCATCCTGCAGGGCGCCGTGCAGGAATTGCACATCGAGCGCACGCTCACGCGCGGCCTGGCCGGCAATGTGTATTCCGGCAAAGTGGTGCGGGTGTTGCCGGGCATGCAATCGGCCTTCATCGACATCGGCCTGGAGCGCGCCGCCTTTCTGCACGTGGCCGACATCTGGGAAGCGCGCGGCCACGATGGCCAGAACGCGACACCGGCGCCGATCGAAAAAATCCTGTTCGACGGCCAGGTGCTGACGGTGCAGGTGATCAAGGACCCGATCGGCACCAAGGGTGCGCGCCTGTCGACGCAGATTTCCATCGCCGGGCGCATGCTGGTGTACCTGCCGCAAGACAAGCACATCGGCATCTCGCAGAAAATCGAAAAGGAAGCGGAACGCGAGCAATTGCGCGTGCGCCTGCAAAGCCTGCTGCCGCCCGATGAAAAAGGGGGCTACATCGTGCGCACCATGGCCGAGGACGCTTCCGACGCGGACCTGAAGGCAGACGTCGACTACCTGCGCAAGACCTGGAGCACCATCACGCACGGCGCGCGCACGCGTCCCGCCACCAGCCTGCTGCACCAGGACTTGAGCCTGGCGCAGCGCGTGCTGCGCGACTTCGTCGGCGACGAAACGGCCACCATCCAGGTTGACTCGCGCGAAAACTATGTGAAATTGCGCGAATTCGCAGAAATCTATACACCCAGCGAACTGACGCGCCTGCAGCACTACACGGGCGAGCGCCCCCTGTTCGACCTGTACGGCGTGGAAGAAGAAATCCTGCGCGCACTGGGCCGTCGCGTGGACCTGAAATCGGGCGGCTACCTGATCGTCGACCAGACGGAAGCGATGACCACCATCGACGTCAACACGGGCGGCTTTGTGGGCGGACGCAATTTTGCCGACACCATCTTCAAGACCAACCTGGAAGCGGCGCACGCCATCGCGCGCCAGCTGCGCCTGCGCAACCTGGGCGGCATCATCATCCTCGACTTCATCGACATGGACAACGCCGAGCACCGCAACGCCGTGCTGGCCGAGCTGAAACGCACCCTGTCGCGCGACCGCACCAAGGTATCGGTGAGCAATTTCTCGCCGCTGGGCCTGGTGGAAATGACACGCAAGCGCACGCGTGAGTCGCTGGCCCACATCCTGTGCGAACCGTGCCCCGCCTGCGCCGGCAAGGGTCAAGTCAAGACCTCGCGCACGATCTGCTATGAAATCCTGCGCGAACTGCTGCGCGAGGCAAAACAGTTCAACCCACGCGAATTCCGCATCCTCGCCTCGCAGGAAGTCGTGGATCTGTTCCTGGAAGAGGAATCGCAGCACCTGGCCATGCTCGGTGATTTCATCGGCAAAAAAATCTCGCTGCAGGTGGAAAATGCCTACCACCAGGAGCAGTACGACGTGATTTTGATGTAGCCATGCCGGACACTGCCGCCTTCTGGCGCGACCCGTTTCTGCCCCATGTGGAGAGCCGGCGCGCGTGCCACAGTCGGGCGTGCTACAAGCCGCACAGCCATCCCACATTCTCCATCGGCGCCGTCGACGCGGGCGGCAGCGTGTTTACGGGCAGCCGTGGCCGCCAGAGCGCTCTCAGCGCCGGCAGCCTGGTGCTGGTGCCGGCCGGCTGCGTGCACGCTTGCAACCCCCTGCATGACGCCTTCTGGAGCTACCAGATGCTGCATCTCGATGCCGTATGGCTACAGGGCAAGGTGCCACAGCTGTGCATGAACAACGCCAGCGTGCTGCAGGTGCCCGCCCTGTACGCGCAATTCTGCGCCATGAATGCGCTGCTGTTTTCCAGCGCCGGCATGCACGAAAAAAACGCCGCGCTGCTGGCCTTCCTCCACGCTTGCGTCAGTGCAAGCGAGACGACACCCCTTCCCTCCGAGATGGCGGTCATTCCTGCACAGCTACGCCCCGTCCTGCAGCGACTGCAGGGGCAGCCGCCGGCCACCCTGGAGCACCTGTCGCAGCTGGCCGGCATGAGCCGCTACCAACTGATCCGCGCCTTCCGTGCCGCCACGGGCATGACGCCGCATGCGTATCAGCTGAACCTGAGCGTGAACCGCGCGCGCCATCGCTTGCATGCTGGCGTGGCGCTGGCCGATATCGCCTGCGAACTGGGCTTTGCAGACCAGAGCCATCTGCAGCGCGTGTTCAAGGCGCATGCGGGCATCACGCCGGGGCGCTATCGCGGCTGATGTACCTGCAATTTTCTTCAATACAGGCTGTAGCCGGCCCCTGCATACTCGCGCATCGCCATTGCCGGAGCCGACTTACATGCAGGATTTTCTCTTCATCGCCGCCGCCCATTTCCTGGCCCTGCTCTCGCCCGGCCCCGATTTTTTCCTCGTTGCCCGCAGCGCGCTGGCACAGGGCTGGCGCTGCGCGACGGGCGCCTGCGTCGGCATTGCGCTGGCCAATGGCGTGTTTATCGTGGCGGCCTTCAGCGGCGTGGCCATACTGCGGCCAGGCAGCTCCCTGTTCATCGCCGTGCAACTGGCCGGCTGCGCCTATCTGCTGTACCTCGGCTGGATGTTCCTGCGCCATGCGGGCAACAGCTCCCTGCAGATGAGCGGCGCTGCCAAGCGCGCGACCAGCTGGCGCACGGGACTGGGCATGGGTTTCATCTCCGCCATTTTAAATCCAAAAAATGCACTGTTCTATGTCAGCCTGGCATCCGTGCTCGCCAGCAGGCATACCAGCGGCGGCTGGGTGATGTTGTATGGAGTATGGATGGTGTGCGCCGTGCTGGCGTGGGATATGACGGTGGCGCTGGCCATCGGCAACGCCGCGCTGCGCCAGCGCTTTACCCGCGCGCTGCCGGTGCTGGAGCGGCTGTCCGGGGGCATGCTGCTACTGCTGGCGGCGGCGCTGCTGGTCAATCTGGCCGCCACCGCGGGCCACTAGTGCGATTCCGACCCGGAAAACAACTGAATGGTCAGCACGCCCGCGACGATCATCGCGATACCCAGCATGGCCGCCACATCGAGCTTCTGGCCGAAGACAATATAACCGATGGCGGCAGTCAGTACGATGCCCACGCCGGCCCAGATGGCATAAGCGATGCCTATCGGCAGGGTTTTCAAGGTCAGTGATAGAAAATAGAATGAGATGCCATAACCGAGCGCACAGGCCAGCGATGGCCACGGTTTGCTGAAGCCATGCGATGCCTTCAGGGCGCTGGTGGCGCCAACCTCGCCCAGGATGGCCAGGATCAGGTACACATAGCTGTTCATGCAACATCCTTTCCGCTCGCCAACGCTGTCGCCACGAGAGCGGACAGGGAGGTGGTAGGTCTGCCGATCAATTCACTCAGATCGCGGCTGTCGCCCAGGACATCCCCGTGCGCCGCGCCCGTATCGGCACTGGCCAACGTGGCGGCCACTACCGGCGGAAACCCATGGCGCATCAGCAGAGCCCGGTAATCCGGCTCCGTCATGTCGACGTACCTGACGGCCTTGCCCGTCTGACCAGTGATTTCCTGCGCCAGCTCTTCCAGGCTAAAACTGCTGTCGCCCGCCAGTTCATACACAGGCTGACAGCCAGCGGAGGCGGTCAGCACGGCTGCGGCCGCCGCCGCGTAATCGGCCCGTGCCGCGCCCGAGATGCGGCCCTTGCCTGCACAACCATACAAGACGCCTTCCTGCTCCGATGACAAAGCATGCATCGTGTAATTCTCCGTGTACCAGCCATGGCGCAGGAACACGGACGGCACGCCAGAGGCCGCGATCAACGCCTCGGTGGCGCGGTCTTCACTGGCATATGGCACGCGCGAGGTATCCGCGCGCAGCATGCTGGTATAGGCCAGCAGACGCACCGAAGCGCTGTCGCGCACCGCATCGATGACATTCTTGTGCTGCGCCACCCGCTCGCCCACGTCGGGCGACGAAATCAGAAAGACTTTCTGCACGCCTGCCAGGGCCAGCGGCCAATGGCCCGGCTGGGCATAATCAGCTTCGCGCACGACGATGCCCTGTTCTCGCAGATCGCGAGCCGCCGCGGGACGCCGCACTGCGGCCACGATTTGCCCTGCAGGTACACTTTTGAGCAATTCCCCGATTACCAGCCGGCCCAGTTGCCCCGTCGCTCCCGTCACACAGATCATTGTTTTCTCCCAGAAAATTCAAGCCCACATCGCGCACCTTTGCGCGTGCAGCAAGCAATGAATGATCCTATAAAAACCAAAATGAGTCAATATCGATTCATTTTGATTTATTTAGATTCTCCGACGCATTGCGACTTCGCTTGTCTTGGGTGACAATGGCTATTTGAGTGGAGGACGGTAGGATGAATCAAGCTGTTCCATGGAAAGCCTGCCCATGCATGGCGTGATCGACGACAAACTGGGCAACGCCCTGGCGCTGGCAGTGGCACGGCACCCCAGAGCCAATCTGCAACAGCTCGCCGCACTGGCGGGCATCAGCAAGGCCACCTTGTACCGCATCGCGCCCACGCGCGAGGCTGTCGTCGCACTGCTGGCAACGCGTGCCAGCAGCCACATGCGCGGCGCGCTGGAAAAAGCCAGGCTGGACGAAGCCCCCTTTGCGGCGGCGCTGCAACGCCTGACCGAAGGCGTCATGCAAGGCAAGGAATGGTATCTGTTCTGGAGCGCGTCGCTATGGAGCGATTTGCACGATGCAAAAAACGATGAAGTGACGGGCTACACGCCGTCGTTCTACAGTGCGGCGCTGGAAGCGTACTTCCTGAATGGCCAGAAGGCGGGGGTATTTCGCGTCGACATGTCGGCCAAATGGCTGGCGAAAGCCTATGACTTCCTGCTGTACGCGGCGGCCGAGTCGGCGCAAAAAGGCGAGATCGCCACGGTCGGCATCCCCGCCATGGTAGACCAGCTATTCCTGTCGGGCGCCAGCACCGCGGACGTCACGCACATGGGCTGACGAAGGTGCTGCGCCCCTGCGCGGCACGACCAGCAGCATGGCCGGCTTTGCCGCACTGGGTCTGAAAGATCAGGCTGGCAGCGGATCCAGGTAAAACACGGCATACACTTTCAGCGGTGACGTTTCCGTCGCCTTTTCCGAGCGCACGACGGAGCAGTCGTCGGCGGCCAGGCTGCGCCAATTCTGGATGCCCGCCTTGGCGAACATCGCGTGGGCCGGGGCATTCGCGGCCAGGTCCAGCACCAGGCAAGCGTTGCGCGGGCCGGCGCCGTAGTTGACGGCGCGGATCTCGATGCCAAAGGTCGTCATCCACGGTTCCCACAGGCCTTTTTCCTTGCCGGCGGCCATACGGTCCAGCATGTCGCCAAACGTCAGGCCTTTCTTGACGGTATCGCGCAGTGCTTGCAACGATGGCGCCAGGCGGGGATCGGGCTGCTTGTTACCGGCGCGGATCTCGGCGATCGCTTTCAATTCCTTGATGATGGCCGCATCGCGCTCCGTGTAATCGCGCATGCGCGCGTAAAACTCGGCATCGAGGAAAGGATTGACGGTCAGCTTGACGGCGCCCTCTTCGCGGCGTTTGGGGGAAGGCGTGGTGGTTTTGGTCATGGCGATGAGGGCAAGGAAATCAAGGAGGGCCGCCAGTGTACCACCTTGCGGCTCTGCCGCCACCTCAAACTCTGGGCGCCGCCGTCGATTCGCGCACCACCAGCTCGGGTTTCAGGCGCACGTCGAGCACTGCGGAATCGGGCGAGGCTATGGTTTGCAGGATCAGCCGCGCCGCTTCCGTGCCGATGCCATGGTGGCGGATGCGGATGGTGGTCAGGGGCGGACGGATCATGTCCATGTACGGCATGTCGTTGTGGCCCACCACGGAGATATCCTCGGGGCAGTTCAAGCCCAGTTCGCGGATGGCATCGTAGCAGCCGAGAGCCACCAGATCACTGCCCGTCACCACGGCCGTTGTCTGCGGCGACTGGCGCAGCAGCGCCAGCAGGGCGGCCTTGCCGCATTCGCGCGAATAGCCGCTGCTTTCAAAGACGAAGGCTTGCGAGGGATCGAGTTCGCTGGCCTGGATGGCGGCCAGGAAACCGAGGCGGCGCACGTGGCCAGTCGACAGGTTTTCCGGTCCCGCAATGTGCGCGATATGGCGGTGGCCCAGTGCCAGCAAGTGCTCGACGGCCAGGCGCATGCCGACCACGTCGTCGCTGACGACGCAGGAAGCGACGCCCGTCTCGTCACTGCGGTTGACGGTGACGACGGGCACATTCTGGTCGATGCACATCTTGATGACGGGATCGTGGCGGCGCGCCGTGGCCAGTATCAGGCCGTCGACCTGCTGCCCCAGCAGGCGGTTGATGACGAACAGCTGCTCTTCCTCGTCGGCGCCCACGTTGGCGACGATGGCCAGGTAGCCATGCTTGCGCAAGCCTTCCTCAATACCCAGCAGTATCGGTGGAAACACAGCGTTGGTAATGTCGGGCAAGACCACGCCGATGATGCGCGACTTGCGCGTGACCAGAGTGGAGGCGGCGCGGTTGGGCCGGTAACCGAGCCGGCCCGCTTCAGCCAGCACGCGCGCGGCCACCTCGGCACTGACCATTTGCCGCGTTGCCGGGTTCATCACGCGTGACACGGTGGAAAAGTGCACGCCGCTGGCCCGCGCAACGTCGCTTAAGGTGGGGTTCTTGTTTGTCATGGGCTTCCCGGATCGCAATACGGTGATTTTATCGCAAAAAATGCCCATGCCGTCAAAAACCGAGCAAACGCTTGCATTGAAATAATGCCGTTGTCCAAAGCGGTTTTGGCACTCTTAAGTACAATCCAGCCTTGACAGCGTGCAAACGCTTGCATAACATGGCTCGGACTTACCACTCGGGCCCTGTATGCCCTTCCCAGAATTCTTATGTCTACTTCCCACAGCAAGCACGCCGAACAGAACGGCGAAACCTTCAACCTGAAAGAAGCCGCCCTCGCCTATCACGCCGAACCTCGCGCAGGCAAGATTTCCGTGACGCCAACCAAACCGCTGGGCGATGCCCGCGCGCTGACCCTGGCGTACTCGCCGGGCGTGGCCTTCGCCTGCGAAGCCATCGTCGAAGATCCGCGCACAGCCGGCATCTACACCTCGCGCAGCAACCTGGTGGCCGTGATCACGAATGGCACGGCGGTGCTGGGCCTGGGCGATATCGGCCCGCTGGCCAGCAAACCGGTGATGGAAGGCAAAGCTTGCCTGTTCAAGCAATTTGCCGACGTCGACGTGTTCGACATCGAACTGGCCGAGAACGATCCCGACCTGTTCATCGACACCGTGGTGCGCATGGAGCCGACCTTCGGCGGCATCAACCTGGAAGACATCAAGGCGCCGGACTGCTTCTATATCGAGCAGCAATTGCGCAAGCGCATGAACATTCCCGTCTTCCACGACGACCAGCATGGCACGGCCATCATCGTCGCGGCCGGCATCCTGAACGGCCTGGAACTGGTGGGCAAGGACATCGGCAATGTGAAAGTGGCCGTCTCGGGCGCCGGCGCGGCGTCGATCGCCTGCCTCGACCTGCTCGTCTCGCTGGGCCTGAACAAGTCGCTGCTGAAAGTGTGCGACAGCCAGGGCGTGATCTACCCGGGCCGCGATGCCAACATGGAAGAGAACAAGGCGCGCTACGCGAACGACACGAGCGACCGAGACCTGGCCGACGCCATGGTCGGCGCCGACATCTTCATCGGCGTCTCGAAGGGCGGCGTGGTCAGCGCGCAGATGGTCGAATCGATGGCCGCCAAGCCGCTGATCTTCGCCCTGGCCAACCCGCATCCGGAAATCGCCCCGGAAAAAGTGCATGCCGTACGCGACGACGCCATCGTCGCCACGGGCCGCTCGGATTACCCGAACCAGATCAACAACGTGCTGTGCTTCCCATACATCTTCCGCGGTGCGCTCGACGTAGGTGCCACCACCATCAACGAAGAGATGAAGCTGGCCTGCGTGCGCGCCATCGCCGCGCTGGCCAAGGAGCCATTGCCGGGCCACACCACCAGCGCGCTGACGCCGCTGCAACTGATTCCGTCGCCGTTCGACGAGCGCCTGCGCAACTGGGTCGCGCCTGCCGTGTCGCAAGCAGCCATCGCCACCGGCGTGGCCACCCGCGTGCCGGCCAGCGCCTGATACGCATGACAGGCCTGCCGGCCTTGGCAAATTAACGGCAAGTTACCATTGCTTACAAAAAAACCATGATTGAAAACCATGGTTTTTTTCATTTCTGCCCTTGAGGCCGCCTATTTAGTGATAGAAAATCACATTTCTCAGGGGCGTTTTTGCTGCTGCCTTCGATTACAATGACGCCTACTTTATGTTGCTACAGTTGCCAGAATGGCGATGACGTGCGTTTCCAAGGATTTTCATGCTCGGCCTGACTTCTGTTTCTGTTTTTCTTTTTTTGGCATTGGCGCTGGCTGTCACCAGCGGATATTCCCTTGGCGCACTGGTGCTCCTGCTGGCCAGCAGCTGCTTGCTATGGAAACGCCCCCGCCTGAACTTGCAACGCCGGGATTATCTGATGCTCGGTACGCTGCTGCTGTACTTCGTCATTTTTACCGCCAACATGCTTTATCACGCCGATCCAGCGCGCGAACTCGACATGCCCCTGCGGGCGCTGCTGGCCGCGCCAGTTCTGCTGCTGCTGCTCGCGTATCCACCGCGGCCTGAGGCATGGTGGAGCGGTGTTGCGATTGGCGCCATCAGCGGTGCCACACTGGCTTTTTGGCAATTCTTTACCAGTGATATGGTCCGCCCCCAAGCTGCCACGAGCAACGCCATCCATTATGGCAATGTGAGCATGCTGCTGGGCATGCTCTCGCTGTGCGGCGTCGCGTGGGCACGTGCTCAATCGCGCCAGCGCCTGTGGACAGTACTGATGCTGTGCGGCTGCATCGCGGGAATCGCAGGTTCGATCATCAGCGGTAGCCGTGGGGGCTGGCTGGCATTGCCGGTCTGCGTCTGCATCATCGCCCTGCATCATGCTAAAAAACACGGCAATCGTTACCTTTTCAGCGTCGCCACCGCCTTTGTTGTATTGGGAACCCTGGTCTATGCGCTCCCCAACTCACCGGTGCGGGAGCGCAGCATCGCCGCCATCAACGAACTCAACAGCTTCAAGGATTCCGGCAACATATACTCTTCAGTTGGCCAACGCGTGGAAATGTGGCGTTCTGCGCTACGCATGTCCGACGACAACCTGTTACTGGGCATCGGCCGCAATGGCTACCTGCAACAAAAGCAGGAGCTGGCTGCCGAAGGCAAGTTGAATGCCGTGGCGCGCGATTTCACGAATGCCCACAACGACTATATCGATTCGCTGGTCAAGCGCGGCATGCTGGGCCTGTCAGCATTGCTGGTGTTGTTTTTCCTCCCGCTGCGCTTATTCACCCAGGCCCTGCGCGAGGCTGGCAATGGACAAGCGACACAACCCTATGCACTGGCCGGTGTCATCCTGCTGTCCTGCTATATCACGTTCGGCTTGACGACAAACTCGCTCACCCTGAATATCGGCATCATCATGCTGGTTTTCCCGATGGTGATATTGTGGTCCATGCTGCGCCAGCAAGAACGCACTTTCTGAGCTCGTTTTCCGCCTGACCGTTTTTGCTGTCCCTGCAAGGAACCATACCGATGCTCACGCCCGACTTGAAGCGCCTCACCGCGCTGCACGCGCCCTATAAGAAACACCTTGCCCTGGCCTTACTGGCGATGATCGTCACGGCGGCCACGGAACCACTGTTGCCGTATGCGCTCAAGTTACTGCTCGACAATGGCTTTGGTGGCAAGGTCGATTTTTCCTTCTGGCTGGTGCCGCTGATCGTCATCGGTATCTTTGCCATGCGCGGCGCATCGACGTTTGCCAGTAGTTACCTGATGAGCTATGTCTCCACGCGTATCCTCAACGAATTGCGGCGCAGGATGTTTGCCAGCATGCTGAACTTGCCCATCGACTTCTACAACACGCATACGGTTGGCAAAGTCATCAACTCCATCATGTTCGAAGTGCAGCAGATCATTGAAATGGTGACCAAGGTGTTTACCTCGATCGTGCGCTCCTCGCTGACCGTGTTGGGATTGCTGGCGTGGCTGCTGTACCTGAACTGGGTGCTGACCCTGGTCACCCTGGTGCTGCTGCCTCTGCTGACCATCGTCGTGCGCACCACGGGCAAGCGCCTGAAAAAACTCAACCGCTATTCGCTGGCCGTCAATGCCGAGCTGACCCAGGTCATCGAGGAAACCACGCGCGCGCAGCAAGTGATCAAGATCTTCGGCGGCCAGGACTACGAGAAGGCGCGCTTCGAAGAACGCGCCGAACAATTGCGCCGCTACAGCATGCGCATGACGACGACCTTTTCCGCCACCGTGCCCATCACGCAGGTGATCACGGCCGCCGCCGTGGCCCTGGTCATCGTGATGGCCCTGCTCCAGTCGGAACAGGGGCAAATCACGGTCGGTGGCTTTGTTTCCTTCATCACGGCCATGCTGATGCTGCTGACGCCCTTGAAGCAACTGGCCGAAGTCAACGGCCCCCTGCAGCGCGGCATGGCCGCCGCCGAGGAAGTCTTCCAGTTGATCGACAAGACACCGGAACGCACGGGCGGCAAGCCGCTCGCTGGCCGCAGCAAAGGCCGCATCGAGTTCAAGGACGTGAGCTTTGCCTACCCCGGACATCAGGAGCCGGCCCTGCGACACATCGATCTGAGCATCGCGCCAGGACAAACGGTCGCCTTTGTCGGCATGTCCGGTGGCGGAAAATCGACCCTGGTCAGCCTGCTGCCCGGCTTTTACTCGGCCAGCAGCGGTGAAATCTTGCTCGATGGGCAGAATATCGATGCCATCGCCCTGACGAGCCTGCGCAGCCAGATCGCCATGGTCAGTCAGCAGGTGGTGTTGTTCGACGATACCCTGGCCGCCAATATCGCGTATGGCGATGCAGCCCCTGACCGGCAGCGCGTCGAAGCGGCCGCCGCCGCCGCCTTCCTGTCGGACGTCATCGACGGCTTGCCCGACGGCCTGGAAACGCGCCTGGGCGACAACGGCTCGCGCCTGTCCGGTGGCCAGCGCCAGCGCGTGGCCATCGCCCGCGCCATCTACAAGGATGCGCCCATCCTGATTCTCGATGAAGCCACCTCCGCACTGGATACGGAGGCGGAACGGGCCGTGCAAGCGGCATTGGAGCACCTGATGCAAGGTAAAACTACATTGGTTATTGCTCATCGGCTATCAACAATTGAACGTGCGGACCGTATCGTGGTATTGTCACATGGGAAAATAATGGAAACCGGCAATCACCAGCAATTATTGGATGCCAACGGCGCGTATGCCAATCTGCATCGCCTGCAATTTTCCCAGCAAGTGGTTTGACACCATCGAATGAATACCTGAAATCGTACTGATACATGACGCCTTTGATTCCCGCCGAACTTCTACAAAAGTCGGACAAAATTCTTTTCATCGCCCATCTGGCGCTGGGAGACTTTACCTACCTGCAAAACGGTTTCCGCGCCTTTGCCGCGGCCTATCCCCATATCCAGATCCACCTGTGGGTCGATGAAGTGCGGCGCACGTCCGACGCCAGGCAATGGGAAGGCTTGCGTACCTATTCGCTGTACGACTGGGTAGAGCAATCGGGCCTGTTCGCCAAGGTGTACCGCAAGACCTACAGCCCGGCGCTGTACGAAGAGTCACTGCGCGAGGCCAAAGCGGAACACTATCCTGTCGTCGTGTCATTGGCCCACGTACGGCCACAGCAGTATGCGGATCTTGCCCGCGCGATCAGCCCGAACGGGCTGGTGATCGGCACGCGCAAACCGTTCAGCCCGCTGCGCCCCTGGCATTACCTGGCCTACCGCAAGATCGATGCCGTGCTGGCCTCGTATGCGGGACAGGATGCCGGCGAGCACCATATCAGCAGCGTGTATGCGGACTGGTTCCGTCAATTGACGGGACTCGACATTCCCGTGGCCGAACGCTATCCCTTCGTGCACATTCCCGAGCTTGCGTTGCAACAGGCGCAGGAACAGCTGAGTACCTGGGGCTTTGCCCCGCGTCAGGGACCGCTCGTACTGCTGAATCCGTTCGCCAAATCGCACAAGCGCAGCTGGCCGCTGGAGCGCATTGCCGAGCTGATCGCACGCATGCAAACGATGCCAGAATGGCAGAACGCCTGCTTCCTGATCAATGCCATGCCGCAGGAACTGGCCAAGGTGAATGCCGTCGTGCAGGCGCACAACTTGCCGCGCACGCAGGCCTTCAGTGCCATCGACAACTTTTTCCAGCTGCCGGCCATGCTGGCGCAATGTGATCTGATTATCTCGGTGGAAACGTCGATCATGCACTTGGCGAACGCCGTGCATGTACCCGTGGTGGCATTGATGCGCAAGAAAAATCCCGAATGGGCCCCCTTCGACAGTGCCAACAGCACCGTCATCACGGTGGCGCGGCGCAGCGACTGGGTCAAGGCGATTTCAGTCGATCAGGTATTGAAAACCATCGCCTAGAGAATCTTTAACGGTTAGCCGGTGCCCAGCATGCTGATGCGCACCAGGTCGGCCACATTATCGACTCCCAGCTTGTCCATCAGGCGCGCCTTGTGCACTTCCACCGTGCGCACGGAAATACCCAGCACCGGTGCGATATCGCGGTTGTGCTGGCCCGTCACCACCAGTTGCATCACTTCCCGCTCGCGCGGCGTCAAGGCGCGCAGCAAGGCTTGCCCCGCCGCTTGCCGCTGCAACTGGCCGCGCGCATGCGCCTCGCGCGAAAACGCTTCATCGATGGCCGCCAGCAACTTGTCGTGGTCAAATGGTTTTTCCAGGAAATCGCTGGCCTGTGCCTTGAAGGCCTGACGCGCCAGGGCGACATCGCCGTGCCCCGTGATAATGATGACGGGCAACATGCACTCGAGCTCCAGCAAGCGGCGCTGCAGGCTCAGGCCATCCATGCCCGACATGCGGATATCGATCAGCAGACAGCCGGCCCACTCGGGCCGCCAGCTGTGCAAGAAATCCTCGCCGCAGGAAAACAGGGCCGTGCGGTAGCCGCGTATGCCCAACAGCAAGCCCAGCGCATCGCGCACGGCGGGATCGTCGTCCACGATAAACACCGTCAAATTACTTGTCACCATGCTCTCCTGTAGCGGCCACACTGGCGCGCGCCAGGGGCAGGATAAAACGAAAAATACCATGCCGGCCCACTTCGGCCCAGAGCTGGCCGCCATGCGCTTCGACTATGCTGCGGCTGAGTACCAGCCCCAGCCCCAGGCCGCTGGCCTTGGTCGAGACAAACGGTTCGAACAGGCGTGCCGCCAGACTATTGGAAATGCCGGGCCCGCTATCTTCCACGGACAGCCGCAGCCGCCCACCCTCGAGCCGCTCGGCCGACACCGTGATGCGGCGCTGGCCGCGCGGCTGGCCCATCACCGCATCCTGCGCATTGGCCAGCAAGTTACGCAGCACCAGCTCGATCTGCAGGCGGTCGGCGTTGACGGCCAGCGGCGACGGTGGCGCCAGCACCAGCTCGATACCATGCTCATGGAACAGCGGCGTGAACTGGCGTGCCATGCCCTCGATCAAGGCGCTCGCCTCCACCGCTTCGAGCTGCATCGCGCCCGTGCGGAAAAAATCGCGCAGGCGACGCACCACGTCTGCAGCGCGTCCCGATTCGACGATCATATGCCCTACTGCGCCCTGCAGCAAGGCGCCAGTCTCGCCCCGTTCCAGCAGGTATTCACATGCCTTGCCGTAAGTGGACAAGGCCGTCAGCGGCTGGTTCAGCTCATGGGCAAGCGCGGCCGCCATCTCGCCGGCGGCCGCCAGGCGCATCGTGTGCTTCAGTTCGTCGGCCACCTGGCGCATTTCATCGACGACGATGCCGATAAAAAATCCCACCAGGGCCAGCACGGCATCGAGCAATTGCAATTCATAAAACTGGATATCGACCGCATGCGTCCATTTCACCAAGGTAATGATGCAAAGTTGCAATACAAACACGGCCAGCACGGCGCCATGCAAGCCCTGGCGCGAGGCGGCCCAGATCACGGGGAGAAACAGGAAATAGAAATGCTTGTATTCGGATCGCACGATAGAGCCGAAGACGCTCCACAGCACGAAGCTGGCCAGGGCCAGATACGCCAGGGTTTCCCAGCGCCAGACGGCAGCATGCAGGCGCTCCCGCCCCCGCTCGCTGAACAGCACCCAGATCAGCGGCATCGACACCAGCATGCCTACCGTGTCGCCGATGCCAAAACGCCATACTGCCGTCCCCCATTCGCCGGCCGGGATGCGCCCCGTCAGCGACAGCAAAGAAATATAGCCCAGCGCATTGAGCGCGGTGCCCAATAGCACCACGGCGACCCAGGTGCCCAGGCGGCGCCGGTTATCGAAGATATCGCTGCTGCTGAAACTGCGGCGCAAGACTGCGCCGATACCACCATAGCCGAGCACCAGCCAGGCCGAACAGAGCAAGGTCAAGGGCAGACCTGCCGGCATGCCGCGCACCAGCACCTCGCCAGCCAGCAAGGCGATAAACCACGGCAGCGCCGCCTTGCGGCCGTGGATCAGCCAAAACACCAGGCCCAGCGCGGGATCGGGATTCCAGGGGGTGATGTTCAGCCCGTACATCGGGTCGATATAGGTCGCCCAGTCAAACAGCAGATACAGGCCGACAAAGGCGGGATACGGCAGGTAGCGGGACAGGAATGGGCGCATAACGGTGTTTTTTGACTGTTCTGCATTATGCATCGCAGGCGTGCGCCACGCCATGCCATCTTGCGTTATACGCACATGAAATAATTTCCATGCAATATCGCAGGACACGCCTGCGCAGTCAGGCCTCGGCCAACGGCAAGCGCACCTCCACCAGCAAGCCCAGGCCGCCATTGCCGCTATGCAACTGAATCGTGCCGCCATGCTGGCGCACGACGGAAGCGACGATGGACAAGCCCAGGCCACTGCCCGGCTGCGGCTGCTGCGGCGCGCGGAAAAAGCGGTCGAACACGCGCGCATACAGCGCCGGCGCGATGCCCGGCCCCTGATCGGCCACATGCAACACGGCCTGGCCCCGTTCAGCATGCAGCGACACCGTCACGCTGCTGCCGCGCGGGCTGTACTTGATGGCGTTTTCCACCAGGTTGTCGATCAGCGAAACCAGGCTCTCCCGCTGTCCGGGCACGCTGAGCGAGACGCTGGCTTGCAACTCGAGCTCGATATCCCCCGCCTGAGCCAGGCCGGACAGTGCCGCCAGCCGGTCTTGCAGCAAGGTATCGAGCGCCTGCCGCCGCGGCAGCTCGCCAGCACCGGCCTGCACTTCG
Organism: Janthinobacterium breve; assembly: GCF_051380895.1. Lineage (NCBI taxonomy): Bacteria > Pseudomonadati > Pseudomonadota > Betaproteobacteria > Burkholderiales > Oxalobacteraceae > Janthinobacterium > Janthinobacterium breve. Next base: position 439,525 of record NZ_JBNYXY010000003.1, read on the forward strand.
CTGCGCGTCAGCTGCAGCAGCTGGCCCACCAGGCGCGCGGCACGGTTGCCACTGTTCAAGATGCCATCCAGCAACTCTTGCTGGCGTGCGTCATGCGCCTGGCCCTGCAAGGCCTCGACATTCACGCGCATGGCCGCCAGCGGCGTGCGCAGCTCATGCGTGGCGTCGGCGATGAAGCTGCGCTCACGCGCGGCACTGGCATCGACCCGCTGCAGCAGGGCGTTGATATTATCGACCAGTCCCGCCAGTTCGCCATGCGGCGGCTTGAACGCCAGCGGACGCAAATCCTGCGGCCCGCGCGCCGCCACCTCCTGCGCCACCTTGCGCCAGGGGCGCATTGCAAGGCGGATCGACAGCCAGGCCGGCACCAGCAAGAACGGCAGGCTGATCAGCAGCGGCAGCAGGTAATAGCCATGTGAATTGATTGTGATGAAAAACTGCCAGGGGCCGCCCACCTCCAGCACCGTCACGCGCGTGTCCCCCTCGGTCAGGCTGCGGCTGCGCCAGGCCTGTCCCTTGATGTAGATCACTTCCATCTGCTCGGGGCCGGCGCTGCGGATACCGCTGGGCGCTGCGGGGGACTTGTAGACCAGCGTGCCCTCGCGCCAGACCAGGATGCGCGGCGCCAGCTCCGGCACTTTCCCCATTTCAAACTCTTCGCGCAAGGCTTCATCGATCGCACGCAAACTTTGCTCCTGTCGCTGCGGCTGCTCGGCCAGGTTATCGGCCACGCTGATAATGGCGTGCAAAACGCCGCGGCTGACATTGCTCGCTTCGCCCGTGCCCTCGATCAGCACATACGCGACCGCCAGGCTCCACAGCACGGTCAGCATCAGCATTTGCGCGATCATCAGGCGGCGCACCAGGGTAGGCCGGCGCAGCATGGCCCAGAACCGCCCCATCATGCGCCGGCCCCCGGCGGGGTGGATGTCTCGCTTTGCTGGTCGATGACATAGCCAACGCCGCGCACGGTACGGATATAGCCTTCCCCTATCTTGCGGCGCAGGTTACCCATATGCACATCCAGGGTATTGCTGGCATTGGCCAGCCCGCCGGGCAGGATATGTTCCTCCAGCACGCGGCGCGTGATGACGCGGTTGGCGCGCATCAGCAAGGTCTTCAGCAAGGCATATTCACTGGCGGTGAGCTCCACCGGCCGGCCGTGCACGCTGACGCGGCGCGTGGGCACCTGCAGCAGCAGGCCGCGCAACTCGATGGTGTCGCCATCGAAGCCATAGCTGCGGCGCGCCAGGGCACGCACGCGCGACAGCAGCTCGGCCAGCACAAATGGCTTCACCAGGTAATCGTCGGCGCCGCCGTCCAGGCCCCGCAAGCGCTGTTCCAGCGTGTCGCGGGCGCTGAGGATCAGCACCGGCAAGCGGGCCGCGCGCAGCCGGGCCAGCAAATCGAGGCCATCGCCGTCCGGCAAGCCCAGATCCAGCAGCACCAGCTCGCAACTATCGTGCTCGATGCTGCGCGCCGCATCCTCCAGGCTGCGCACCCAGACCACTTGCATGCCCTGGTCGCGCAAGGCAATCCGCACGCCATTGCCCAGGTCCATATCGTCTTCAATCAGCAGTATCTTCATGGTGAGTATTAAACCACCGCAAGCTGAAGAATGGGTAAAGACGCGTTCTTCATGCAATCTTAATAAAAGGCTCATTTTTCCTTCATGGCACGGACAGATACTGTCGTCTGTCAATCGAGCCACTCCGGACTCGGTTCTCCACCTGACGGAACACTCCATGCACGCATCTACAACCCTGTTGACCTCGTTGGCACTGGCCTGCGGCCTGAGCCTGAACCCCCTGGCCGCCGCGGCAGCCGAACCAGCTCCGGAAAATGTCTTCACCATCGGCGGCGGCGTCGCCGCCGTGTCCAGCTATTCCGGTTCCGACAAGCTGTCGGCCGCGCCCCTGATCATCCTCGACTACGCCATGGCTAACGGCCTGTTCATCAGCACTTCGCGCGGTATCGGCTATGGCGGCCAGGCCGGCCCCCTCAGCTATAGCGCCGCACTGGGCTACCGCGGCAATCGCGAAGACCACAAGCGCACGGGTGTTAACGGTTTCGGCGGAAGCGATTACCTGAAAGGCATGGGTGAAGTCAAGGGCAACGCCAGCGCCCTGCTGAGCGCGGGCTATTCGCCATTGCCGGGCCTGTCGCTGAGCGTGTCGAGCGACATTCCCCTGTCGAATCGCGAAAATGGCGCGAACGTGCATTTCGGCGCGACAGGCCAGATCTACGGCCGCGCCGATGCCAAGGGGGCGCAGCAAGACAGCGTGAGCATCGGCGGCCAGCTGGGCTGGGGCGAGCGCAAGTACGTGCAGACCATGTATGGCGTGACGGCCACCCAGGCCGCGAATACTTCGTTCAAACAATACACGCCCAAGGGCGGTTTTTATGAAGCGCAGGCCACCATCAACTGGGAGCACCGCTTCGATGCACGCTGGGGTATCAATACCCTGGTCGGCGTCGAGCACCGCATGGGCGACGCGGCCAAGAGCCCCATCGTGCAGCGCAAGACATCCCCGATCGGCGCCGTGTATGTCACCTACCGCTATTAAAACAGGGGCAAAATAAGGGAAACCCGTACGCTGTTTCGCCAATTTACAGGGCGTGAGGGCATGGATAAGATGATATGGTTTTCCGACCAGACCATCCCTTCCATGCATGCATCGCGCCTTGCCCCGCAACCCTACCGCGCCCACGACAGCGCCGAGGGCGAAGACGCGGGCGGCAAGCCGGAGCAGGATACCCTGCTGCTGCTCTTGCCCGTCAAGCGCGCCAGCGACATCATCTACGGTGCGCGCTACGCCAGGCGCTTGCAGGAATGGGGCATCAAGGTTCGCGTCAGCCTGCTGCACGTGACACCGGCGCTGCCTTACCAGGCCGATGGCTTGCCGCAGCATAGCGCCAGCGACTGCCATGTGCTGGACCTGGCTACGCAACAGATGATACACGAGGCGGGACTCTACCTGAGCCGTTCTCATCTCGCCTTCAGCACCCATATTTTTGCCGGCGAGCTGCTGTTCACGATACTCGACACGGCTGAACTGCTGGGTTGCCATGAAGTGATCTTGCCCGCGCACAGGCATAGCGGCTGGCCCCGCCATTTTTCGGGCGGGCTGGCCGCTCGGCTGGCGCGTGGCACCCGCTGCACCACCATCTTGCTGGCAAACCACGAGGGCGTCAGCAGCCCGGTACCCGTCTGAGCCAACACGGCTTGGACATTCTCTCTTTATCATGGACATGCGCACGATGATGCCAACTATTACCCTGTCTGACGGCTTGATGGCGATGCCGAACGGCATGCGCCGCTGGCGCGAAATGTTCAAACTGCATCTGCGCGCCAGCGTGCAACAGCGCCAAACCCGCCTCTGGCTACAACTGCTGAACTCGCATCCGGTTTTTCATGAGCTGATACAAGCCTATCCGCACATGATCCACAAGGTCTACCGCCCTTATGTGACGCTTACGCTGAATTGCCGCCAGCGCGTGGAATTGCTGATCGAGCACTACCACTTCATCTTGCAGCAAGGCTGGGGCAAGCTGATGAGCCAAGCGGCCCGCGGTCCCGTGCGCCTCGGCACGGTGCCGGGCAAGTCGGGCAGGCCCTACCACCTGCAACTGTGTTCGCTGCACCCGATGGACCGCGAAGGCGAGATGGTGCTGCAACTGATGCATGACGACGACGTGCTGTATTCGATCGCCTTTTCCTTCTTCGGCAGCCAGTTGCGCGCCACCCTGGGCATGCGCATCGGCTGCCTGCAAGGCCCGAAGGGCCAGGAAAGCGCGCACCGCGTGCGCGAGGCAACGCGCGACCTGCACGGCATGCGTCCCAAGACGCTGATGGTGCGCCTGGTACGCCAGTTGGGACACGAACACGGCTGCCGCAAGATGCTACTTGTCGGCAATATCAACCGCGCCGTGCACCACTCCGCCAAGAAAGGCCGTTTGTTCGCCGACTACAATACGTTATGGCAAGAACTGGGCGCGCAAGCGCGCCAGGATGGCGATTTTGAGTTAACGTGCGAAAACCTGCCCTTGCCGGCACTGGAAGAAATTCCTTCAAAAAAACGCTCGGAAGCACGCAAACGCCACGAACTGACACTGGCCATGATCGCCAGCCTGCGTAGCGGTCTCGACGCCCATCGCAGCACGGTGCAGGTCGCCACGGCAGGCGCTGCGGCAGCCGCCAACGATGTACGGCAATCAGCCGGCCTCGACGACGACGACTACGTTTCCGCTGCCGCCTGATCGGCCCTGGCCCCCACACGATGCCCCGCCCCCGCGTCGTTGCTCTCCATCACTAGCCACTCCGCCTTCCCTCTTGCACCACACGCTACAACCCGTGCGCGGCACAATCCTGTTACGCTAGCGCTATCGGTATGCATTACGGTGCACCGGTTCCCCCAACGTTTACTAGGAGGCATTCATGCGCGTAGACATCTACCGCCGGGCCGAGCACGACGGCATTTTTTCCTACCTCGCCGTGCCGGAAGGAAAGATCATTCCTGAAGAAGTTACCAATACCGACTGGCAAGTCGAAGTACGCGCCAGCGAAGTGGCCGACGATGCCCAGGCCTTGCCCGACTACCATATCGAACAGCCGCACCAGCAGATCGCCGCCAAAGGCTATGCGATCACGGGCCTGAAAGACATGTAAACGTCAAAAGCCAAACCCGATTCGCATCCGGTTTGGCTTTGGCGTATTGTCTGCGCTGCTGCCGGTCAGTATTCGACCGCCACCTCTTGCGCACCCAGCATTTGCTCCAGTGCCGTCTGCAATTCATCCGATGGCGCCACTTTCCACTCATCCCCAAACTGCAGCACGCAACTGACGCCTTGCGGGCTGACCCGCGCAGCGATCGGCAAGCCCGTCTCGGCCCGGTGCGGCATGAGCACGTCACGGATGCGCTTGGCGTCCAGGGTCGCCGGCAACGTCAGGCCCAACTGGCGGCCATACTGCACGCGCGCGGCGATGATATCGAAGGCGCTCTCGGCCGTGATGCGCAAGCCGCCCGAAAAGCGGTCTTCCGATACCTTGCCCACAACGGCGAGGAATTCATCTTCCTTGAAGATCTTCCTGTTGGCGTCGAACAATTCGCCATACACCGTCACTTCCACCGTGCCGCTCTTGTCGTCCAGAGTGACGATGAGAATCTTGCCGCGCTGCGTCATCTGCGTGCGCAAGCCCGTGATGACGCCGGCCATCATGCGCGGTTCGCGCGATGGCGACAATTCGGACAGTTTCGTGCGCGCAAAACGGCGCGCCTCGGGCGCATACGAATCGAACAAATGGCCGGACAGGTAGAAGCCCAGCGCGATCTTTTCTTCCGTCAGGCGCTGCTTATCGGTCCACACGGGCACCTTGACGTACTCGGGCGGCGCCACCATGTCGCTGTCGTCGCCGCCGAACAGGCTCACCTGGTTGGCCGCCTTGGCGGCCTGGTCGGCGCATTCCATGGCGAACGCCACGGACGCGAGCAGGATGGCGCGGTCGACCTTCAGGCAGTCAAAGGCACCGCTGCGTATCAGGGACTCGATGGTGCGGCGGTTGATTTGCTTTTTATCCACGCGCTTGCAGAAGTCGAACAGGCTGGTAAAGGGGCCACCGGCCTCGCGCGCGGCAATGATCGCTTCGATGGCGTTCTGGCCCGAGCCCTTCACGGCGCCCAGGCCGTAACGGATCTGCGTGACTTTCTTGCCGCTCACGGACGGCGCTGCGCCGCTCGGCGTGAAGCGGTAGTCCGATTCGTTGATATCCGGCGGCAACAAGGTCAGCTTGCAGATTTCCAGCGAGTCTTCCACCAGGATCTTGATCTTGTCCGTGTCGTCCATGGCCAGCGACAAGTTGGCGGCCATGAAGGCGGCCGTGTGGTGCGCCTTCAAATACGCCGTGTGGTACGACAGCAGGGCGTAGGCGGCGGCGTGCGATTTGTTGAAACCGTAACCGGCGAACTTCTCCATCAAGTCAAAGATCTCGTCGGCCTTGGCCGCCGTCAAGCCGTCCTTGGCCGCACCGGCGCGGAAGATCTCGCGGTGCTCGGCCATCTCTTCGGCCTTCTTCTTGCCCATGGCGCGGCGCAGCATGTCGGCGCCGCCCAGCGAGTAGCCGCCGACGATCTGCGCCATCTGCATCACTTGCTCCTGATACACCATGATGCCGTAGGTTTCGGACAGAATCGCTTCCGTGCGCGGATCGGGATAATCGAAACGCTCACCGTGCTTGCGCTTGCAGAAGTCGGGAATCAGGTCCATCGGGCCCGGACGGTACAAGGCCACGAGCGCGATAATGTCTTCGAAACGGTCGGGGCGCGCGTCTTTCAGCATGCCCTGCATGCCGCGCGACTCGAGCTGGAACACGGCCACAGTCTTGGCTTTGGTCAACAGGTCGTAGGACGGCTTGTCGTTCAGCGGCAAGGTGGCCAGGTCAAAGTTCGCCTGCGCAGGATCGAGCTGCTTGATGTAGCGCACGGCGCGGTCGAGAATCGTCAGCGTGGTCAAGCCCAAAAAGTCGAACTTCACCAGGCCAACGGCTTCCACGTCATCCTTGTCGTACTGCGACACGACGCCCGAGTCGCCGCCCTGCGTGTACAGCGGGCAGAAATCCGTCAGCTTGCCCGGGGCGATCAGCACGCCCCCCGCGTGCATGCCGATATTGCGCGTGATGCCTTCCACTTGCTGCGCCAGCTCCAGCAGCTGCTTGACCTCTTCCTCGTTTTCCAGGCGCTCCTTGAGCAACGGCTCTTCCTCGATGGCGTCGGCGATCGACACGGGCTTGCCCGGCTTGAACGGGATCAGCTTGGAAATACCGTCGCAGAAGTTGTAGCCGAAGTCCATCACGCGGCCCACGTCGCGGATCGCGCCCTTGGCCGCCATGGTACCGAAGGTGGCGATCTGCGAGACCGCCTCCTTGCCGTACAGATCCTTGACGTGCTGAATGACGCGGTCACGCCCTTCCTGGCAAAAGTCGATATCGAAGTCGGGCATCGAGACGCGTTCGGGATTCAGAAAGCGCTCGAACAGCAGGTTGTATTGCAGTGGGTCCAGATCGGTAATCAGCAGCGAATACGCCACCAGCGAACCGGCACCCGAACCGCGGCCCGGGCCGACGGGCACGCCGTTTTCCTTGGCCCACTGGATAAACTCGGCAACGATGAGGAAGTAGCCGGGAAATTTCATGTTGCAAATCGTATCCGTCTCGAATTTCAAGCGCGACTCGTAGCGCGGGCGCTCCTTTTCACGGCGCTCGGGATCGGGATACAGCTGTAATAAACGTTTTTCCAGGCCGGCCTGCGATTCGGCGACGAGGAACTGGTCGATCGTCATGCCGGGCGGCGTGGGGAAGTTCGGCAGTTGCGGCTTGCCCAGGACTAACGTCAAATTGCAGCGCTTGGCGATTTCCACGGAATTGGCCAGCGCGGCGGGCAAGTCGGCGAACAGTTCCGCCATGTCCGCCTGCGACAGGAAGCGCTGGCTGTCATTGAAACGTTTCACCCGCTTGGCGTTGGCCAGCATTTCGCCTTCGGCGATGCAGGTGCGGGCTTCGTGAGCAATAAATTCTTCAGGGGAAATGAATTGCACGGGATGCGTGGCAACAACAGGCAAGCCCAGCTTGGCCGCCAGGGCCACCGCATGACGTACCTGCGCTTCCTGGTTGGCCTGGCCGCCGCGCTGGATCTCGACATAAAAATGCCCGGGGAAAATCTCGGCCCAGCGCTGCGCGTTGCGCTCGGCCAGGGCCAGGTTGCCATTCTCGATAGCGATGCCGACATCGCCGAAATGCGCGCCGGACAGGACGATCAAGCCATTCGCTGCGCTTTCGCCCGGGTACAGCTCATAGGTATTCGTCGCCAGCGCCTGCAGCCACTCGATGCGCAGTTCGGCGCGTCCCTTGTACTGGTTGGTCAGCCAGGCCATCGACAGCAGTTCGCACAGTTGCAGATAGCCCATGCGGTTCTTCGCCAGCAACAGCAAACGCGACGGCTTTTCGCGGTTGTCGTCATTCGTGATCCACACGTCGACGCCGACGATGGGCTTGATGCCCTTGCCGCGCGCTTCCTTGTAGAACTTGACCATGCCAAACAGGTTCGACAAGTCCGTGACGGCCAGCGCCACCTGCTTGTCCTTCGCCGCCGCCTTGACCACGTCGTCGATGCGCACCAGGCCATCGACGATCGAATACTCCGAGTGCACGCGCAAGTGGACGAATGCCGGGCCTTGCGGGGCTTGCTGCATCGCTTGCGGTGAACCTGCCGGAGCACCGGCCTCTTGCATTACCATTTCCATCCTGTGTACCGTTTCGTGCAAAATTCAATGGGGTCTATTCTACCGCGTCGCGGGTGCGGACCGGGTATCCTGCCAGGCCTGTCGGGCTTATAATATCGGCTGTTCAGTCTAAGCCGATCGCCATCATGCAAGCCATCACCCCAGCAACACCCGCCGTTTCCGCCGCCGTCAGCCCGCTGGCCGCCACCTTTGTCAATATCGCCGCGTATAAATTCATTACGCTAGCCGATACGGAAGCCATGCGTCCCTTGTATCAGGAGCAATGCCTGGCGCTGGCACTGAAGGGCACGATCCTGCTGACGCCGGAAGGCATCAATATATTCCTGTCGGGCACACGCGAACATATCGATACCTTCCTCGCGTGGGTCCGCAGCGACGAGCGTCTGGCCGATCTGGAATGGAAGGAAAGCTTGTCGAACGAGCAATCGCACAAGCGCATGCTGGTCAAGCTGAAAAAAGAAATCATCACCATGCGCATGCCGCTGATCAAGCCGGAACTGGGCCGCGCCCCTTCCGTCGACGCGCATACGCTCAAGCGCTGGCTCGACGCCGGCGTCGACGACGCGGGCAAACCCGTGGTCATGATGGAAACGCGCAATGCCTTTGAAGTGGACGTGGGCACGTTCAACAACACGCTCGATTACCGTATCGACAAGTTTACAGAATTCCCTGCCGTCGCCGCCGCGCACAAGGACGAGCTTGAAGGCAAGACCGTCGTCACCTTCTGCACGGGCGGCATCCGCTGCGAAAAGGCCGCCATCCACATGAAGGAAATCGGCTACGACAGCGTGTACCAGCTCGACGGCGGCATCCTGAAGTATTTTGAAGAAGTGGGCGGCGAACACTATACGGGCGACTGCTTCGTGTTCGACTACCGCACGGCCCTGAACCCGAAACTGGAACCGACGGAAACCGTGCAATGTTTCGTCTGCCGCGCCGTCGTCACCCCGCGCCAGCAGCTGGCGCCGGAATACGTGTACGAGGTGTCTTGTCCGCATTGCTACGGCAATAAGAACTAGCCCCCGCCTTGCCCATGCGCGCCTGGTGGCGCGCAACAGCGCCATTCCCCGCCAGCGCGCCAGAGACGCGCCAACTGCGCATGTCATAATTCACGCTATTGCCCGATTCCGGGAAACGCCACCATGCATAGTAAAGACAAGCAATAACAAGATGACAAAACAAGGCTTGGCCATTGCGGTCGTCATACCCAGTTACAAGGTCGATAGGCATATCCTTTCTGTCATCAGTCAGATTGGCGCCGAAGTGAGCCGAATTTATGTCGTCGACGATTGCTGCCCGGACCGTTCCGGCGACCTGGTCGAGGAGCACTGCAGCGACAAGCGCGTGGTCGTGTTGCGCCATGCCGAAAACCAGGGCGTCGGCGGCGCAGTCATGACAGGCTACCGCGCCGCACTGGACGACGGCATGGATATCATCGTCAAGGTCGATGGCGATGGCCAGATGGATCCCGCATGCATTCCCGACTTTATCGCGCCCATTGTTGCTGGCGAAGCCGACTACACCAAGGGTAACCGCTTCTACGACCTGGAAAGCGTGCGCAGCATGCCCAAGGCGCGTCTTTTTGGCAACGCGATCCTGTCGTTCATGAGCAAGATCTCTTCCGGCTATTGGGACATCTTCGATCCGACCAACGGCTACACCGCTATCCACTGCGAGGTGGTGCGCCACCTGCCCATGCAAAAAATCAGCCGCCGCTATTTTTTTGAAACCGATATCTTGTTTCGCCTCAATACCTTGCGCGCCGTCGTCGCAGATATCCCCATGGATGCAAAATATGGCGATGAGGTCAGCAATCTGAAGATTTCTCAGGTGGTGCTGGAATTTTTTGCCAAACATCTGCGCAATTTCTTCAAACGCATTTTCTACAACTATTATTTGCGGGACCTGTCCATTGCCTCCATTGAACTGCCCATCGGGGTTCTGATGGTTGCCTTCGGATGCGTGTTTGGTGCGACGCAATGGCTGCATTCCGTCCATGACGCTATGCCCGCCTCGGCAGGGACAGTCATGCTGTCAGGCTTGCCGGTGATTGTCGGCCTGCAATTAATACTGGCCTTTCTCGGACACGATATCAGCTCGATCCCTAAAAAACCTTTCCATCGCATTCGGCGTGGCATGAAGTGAAGGCTCGATTGCATCGCCTGACAGACACACCGCAGGCAATGGCAGAAGACCGTGCCCGTGCGCTGGATACGGCGCACGGGGCAGCGCGCCCCAGCAACTCTATGGAGATAAATGAATGACTTACATCGTGGCCCTGTTATGCGTGCTTGGCATTGCAGCCGGACAAATCCTGTTTAAAATCAGTGCGAATGGATTGCTGCAAAGCGGCAGCTTTTTTTCCGTCAAAACCCTGACTGCACTGTCGGCGGCAATTTTCCTCTATGGGCTGACAACGCTGGCCTGGGTCTGGGTACTGCAGCGTGTCGAACTGGGCCGAATTTATCCGCTGATGGCGCTGGCCTTCGTGCTGGTGCCAATCGGCAGCCATTTTCTCTTTGGTGAACGTTTCCAGACCCAATACATAATCGGTGTCGCGCTGATCATTATCGGCATCCTTGTTGCCACCAAGGCATAAGCACCCTATCGCCGCCACCCACGGTGCTGGTTCATTCTCTTGCTCGAATTTGAAGTTACCCATGAAAAATCAGGTTTTCACTCCCCTGTCCATTGCCCTGACAGCCATCGTCCTGACTGTCATCTGGTTCTGCTTTGCTCCTGGCTTCATGTCATATGATTCCATGGTGCAATACAAGACGGCCCTGAATCAGTACTATACGGATAGCAATCCCGCCATCATGTCCTATGTGTGGCATCTGTGCCTGTATCTGGTTTCCGGCCCGCAAAGCCTGCTGATGCTGCACCTCGCCTTATTGGCAGCAGGCATCCTGATCTGGCACGGCAATATGGCACATCGTGGCTGGGCCCTGCTGATTCCCGCCATGTGTTTGCTGCCATGGGTCGTCAATTTTGCCGGTGTACTGTGGAAAGACGTGGGCATGGCCTTCGCCCTGTTCGTCTCGACGGGACTGCTGTATACAAGGACGAAGAACTGGCGAGTCGCCGTCCTGGCCATCCCTTTCATTTTCTATGCCTCCGCCGTCAGGCACAATGCCATCCTGGCCATCGTGCCCCTCATCTACTGTGCACTGCGCCACTTCTGGCCGACACGATCCATCGTGCAAATGGCGATCTTGAGCATGCTGCTGTCGGCCACCCTGCCCCTGGCAACGTCATTTCTCAGCTACAACGTCCTGCATGCGGAAAGAAAACACTTTGAAACATTAACGATGGGGGATGAAGTGGCCAGGATCGCCTTCATGACGGGCGAAAACTTGATTCCCTGGGTAAAGCCTGAAGACAATGCCGCCTGCTCACCCATGCCTATTCAATATGAACGGGCGATGTGCTTTGTACGCAAAGGTTACGACCCAAGCGGCAGCCTGTTTGCCGGCATGCCGCATACGGAGGCCCACGCCTTATGGAAAAAGACCATCTTCGAGCATCCGCTGCCGTATCTGCAGATCAAGGGCGGAGCATTCCTGTATTTCCTGCGCTCGCCCACGCTGGAACCCTACTATGCCTGGCACCCAGGCATCCTGGACAATGAATTGGGAATCAAACTGGACAATCCGAAACTGGCGCACCTGATGCAAGCCTATGTCGAAGGCAGCCAGGTCACGCCGTTCGCAGAACTCTTCAAGCCGTATTCCTGGCTGCTGCTGGCCATCGCCATGATGGTGCTTGGCTGGCGCATGCGGCCATCGCTGGAAAAAACCCAGATACTGGCATTGAACGCCTCTGCGCTCGGCTACTTCCTGGGCTACCTGGCGAGCGTACCGTCAGCCGATTTCCGCTATATCTACTGGTGCATCATCGCCACCAGCCTGTCCATCATCATCTGGCTGGCGGGGCGCGCCAGCGCACGTGCTGGCCTGGCCAAAAGCTAGCGGCCAAGCTCCACCGCATCAATCGTCAGCATCGAGCAAGCGTCGGGAGAATCGAGGTCAATACGCACGCCGGCGATCGTGGCCGTTGGCTGCCATGCCGGCAGCGTTGCCAGATCGATGGAATTGCTGCCAGGCGTAGCCATGAAACGTACGCTGAGCGCTTCGCTCGGATGGCCGTCCGCAGCGCGCCAGAACAGTTGTACCGGCACCGCCACGGACTTGTCGTCGCAGCCCAGGTTAAACGTCACTCTGGACGCCTCGGCGGCGCGCACTGCCGGTGCGAGCTTGAAAGTAAGGAAAGCATCGCCACCGGTGACCCGGTAAGCCCGGGAAGCAGGCACTGCTGCCAGGTCATTTGCCGAAGACTCCGTGCCGCGCACCATGGCCACGAAATTCGCCGGCCTGGCCGTCACATGCAGGGGCGGCGCCTGTTCGAAGCGGGGTGCTCTCGCATCACGCTCGACAACGGTGAAAAACACATAGTCGGGCTGATACTTCTGCACCAGCTTCACCACCATGGCGACATCGGGCACCCCATAATGAATCTGCAAGGTTTCACTGAACGTCGCTGCCATATAGGGCGACATGGCAGTACCGAAAGAATCGCGCAGCCACAGCACTTTCTTTCGATTCAGCGCATTGGGTGATTTGACAAGCACCGGCGTGCGCGGCGCGCCCACTTCCGGATTCCCGCCCGATTCCAGTAGACGGCCCGTATCAAAGTCATATTTCGCCGTCTCCACTGGACGCTCAATATCAATCTCGACAGGAATCTCGCTGTCATGCAAGGTCTCGCTCAACTTGAGGAAGTTGGCCAGATCGCCGCCGTTGCGCTGGCCAGCCGTACCGGGGCGCACCTGTTTTGCGGAGAGCGTATGCAGTCCCGGCGCCGTGCGTGCCAGCTCGTCACCGAGCGCTCGCATGGCAATCCATCCACCAAGCCGGTTCCAATGGGTGTCGGTCTTGTAGTAAAGGGTTTGCGAAAATTCTGTCCTGGATTTCAGCATGGCAGGCCGCACATCGACATACTGTCCTGGCTTCATGCCAGCGATGAGGGTATCAGTAGCCGATGGCTTGAGCGCTTGCGCCCAGCCAGGTGCCATGTCGCCATACACGCTATCCTTGTTCGGCCCCAGGACGATGTGGAAAGCCTGCACGCCTTGCGATGCCAGCTATTGCTACCAGCCCGCGGTGGCCAGCGCAATTTTCCTCGCCGCTTCGACATCGGCAGGTGTGCTGCCGCGCCGGGTCACCGTCAGCGTCTGTTCATATTGGTCCCCCAGATACAACCAGCCATCACGACCTATCGTCACCTGGCTGGGGCTGGTGGAAATACCAAAGCCATACAGTACCCGGCTCCAGTAAGGCAAGGCAAAATCAAGGTTGTACAGCACGGCACGGTGCCACCAGGCTTCGCCCGTTTTTTTTTGCACCTTGCCCAAGCTTAGGTTAATCAGGGGTACCAGCGACAAGGCCAGCAATGCCAGGCCGATAAAGGTAAGAATCCTTTTTTTCATGATGATACCGCTTAGAAATTGAAGTAAAGGAAGACGGACGTCGTTGTCACCAGCACGGAGTACATTGCAAAGCAAAACAGCAACAGGGCACCGGTCATTTTTGCCCGGCTCAAGCCGCTCTGCATCAAGTCGAAGGAATTCTTTTGTCTGACAATCACAAAGGCCACCACGACTGCGCAGAAGCACAGGAAGTTCGCCGCCAATCCGGTAGGCAACCAGCGCAGCAGATAGTCGGTCAGCCAGCCGCCCCAGGCCAACTGGTTGCTGGGGATCGCGACCAGCGGTAGCTGCTGAATCGATACGAAATCGAGCATGCCGCCCAGGATGCGACGTGCATCGTCCATGTCCTTGGCGCGGAAGAAGACCCACGTGACATTAATAAATATAAAAGTCATCAGCCAGGCCAGCGGCTTTGGCATGCGCCAGCCCCTGCCGCTCCAGAAGCGGTGCAACACCAGTGCGCCGCCGTGCAGCGCGCCCCAGATAATGAACATCCAGCTGGCACCATGCCATAGGCCACCCAGGACAAAAGTGGCCATCAAATTGAATAGACACGTCCAGGCGAACAGCGATTGCCGCCGAGTGGGATGTACAGGTAGTCGCGCAAATAACGGCTCAGCGTCATGTGCCAACGGCGCCAGAAATCCTGAATATCGAGCGCCTTATATGGCGAATTGAAATTGATCGGCAACCAGATGTTGAACAGCAGCGACGCCCCGATCGCCATGTCGCAATAGCCGCTGAAATCAAAATACAGCTGGAAGGTATACGACAGGCTGGTCAGTCAGGCAATGAAAAAATCCAGTGGCGCAGCGCCATCGAAACCCGCGTTGGCACAGATGGCAAAGGTGTCGGCGATCACGGCTTTCTTGAACAGGCCAATACTGAAAATGAACAGTCCAAGCAGGATATTACGATGACGGATGGACAAATTGCGGTGCGACTTGAACTGCGACATCATCTCGTGGTGATGAAGAATCGGACCAGCGATCAAGTGCGGGAAGAAGGTGACGAACAGCGCATAGTTGAGGAAGTCATATTCCTTGGCCTCGCCACGATAGCTGTCGACCAGATAGGCAATTTGTGTAAACGTAAAAAAACTGATCCCCAATGGCAGCAAGATCTGCGGCACCACATAGGCGGCGCCGGACACGGCATGGATATTGTCTACCAAAAAATTCGTACACTTGAAGTAGCCGAGCAAGGCGAGATTCAAGCCTATGCTCAGCGTCAGGACGCTGCGGCGCGACAAAGGGAAATGCCGCGAACGGAAATCCGAAGCCAAGTGGTTACCGATCAAGAAATTGAACAGAATCGAGCCCAGCAACAGATGAATGTAGGCAGGATTCCAGTAGGCGTAAAAGAACAGGCTGACCGCCACCAGCCATGCTTTACCCAGCACGACAAGCCGTATCCGGTTAAGGAAAAAATAGCCAAAGAACGAGACAGGCAGGAATAACAGAATGAACTGAGCGGAACTAAAAATTATCGGTACAACCTTTTCTTTCGGCGTTTTCCACGCACTTGTCGATCATTCGCGTCATCGTGACCAGAATAAAACACATGCCAATATGCTGACTTAAAAACAAAAGCTTGCAAGTATTGTCGAGCAGCAGGATTGCGTCAAATTCTATCCAGCACCGGGAACGTCACGTGATCGAGTAGCTGCTCCAAGGGCAGGACATCACGCAGTGGGAGCCACATCTGGAGCCGAACGGGGGCCAGCTCGAGCGTCTTTCCATGGCGCTGCAATGCATGCAATATCGCATCCTGCGCAAGCACGTTCAGGCGCCAGCAAGAGGGTAGATGGCGCACCATCGCCGAGGCGGCCGCAGCAGGCAAACCGTCGTATGCCGTGACAATGGCGCCATGGGCATCCTCCAGCACGACCATCGAGCACACTGGATCGCGATAGCAATAGACGGCGCGCGCAAACGGCGGCAAGGGCAAGCTGGTGTCGAGCACAAGTTTGCCATCGGGCTCGAATGACTGCTGATCGTTGCCCTCTACGTCCCTGACCCAGCCATACATCCAGCGGTCAGCCACCTGGAAGCCATGCTTTTCGTACACCGAATACTGGCTGGTCCACAGCGTCAGGTAATCGAACTGTTGTTCTCTCGCATGGGCAATAATGGCTTCCAGCATGCTGTTGGCGATACCCTTGCCGCGTTCCCGTTGTGCCACGCAGACGAGGCCGATCATCGCGATACGTAGCGTGCACTCACCCAGCTGATACTGCTTTTCCCGCAACACCAATCCGCCGACGGTCACCGTGCCGATGCGCGCTTCGGCAAAAATCACGGCATTCGACGCCGCCGACAGCCAGGGGAAATGACGCTGCAGCGTCACACCACGGTTTTTGCTTTGGAAAAAAACGTCCCAAAACAATGCTTTCAAGGCCTCGGATGCCACCGTGGAGAGTGTGATTGTCACGCCCTCTGCATGAACCATTTTCGACGATTCCATGAGTTAATCCGCTCCAACATGAACAGTGAGAAGAAGCAACAGATGGCATTCGCGGCGGCGCATCCAGCAGGTGCCATCAGCGATGCGTGCATCGGCCAAAACAGCTTCCAGGCACCTCGCGACTGCCCTGTTCCACTCAAGGACGGGCGCCATCCATATTCATCGCCCACCATTTACGCAGCAACACGATCGCCGAGGACATGAAGAAGCCGAATAGCAGACTGAGCAGCAATACCGCGGACATGCGGATATTGCGTTTCTCGGGCAAGGTAGGTCCAGCGATGAAACGGCTCTTTTCCAGATACAAATTGATGGAGCGCTGGTTATCAATCGTGATCATATTATAAACTTCCTTGACCACTTCATCGTTCAGGTTTTTGGTTTTGAAGACGCCTTCCTTCACCGCTTCGAGGCCGCGCAGCAGCGCTTCGCCCGATTGGTTGGTGTCCAGCAGGCTCTTGGCCTGGTCGTAGTACTCGCGCAACAGAATACTCTGTGCCTGCTCGCGCTTGAGGCGGATGATGGTTTCGCTGGTGCTCAAGGCTTCCACTTCGCCGGACATCAGATGGGTAATGGGCGACAAATAACGGGCACTGTCTTCCGTCACTGAAATCACCGAGGTTGCCGACTTGTTCGCCGCTTCCGGATAATTGTTCACGATCTTCTTGAGCACAACGCCCTTGCGCTGATACATCTCCAGCCGCTCATTCATGCTGATGATGTCGTTATCAAGCTTGGTGATCTTGGCCGATAATTCAATGTGCTTGAAACGCAGCACATCAGAATAATTGGAATAGATGATGCTATCGATGGTATAGCGCCCCAGCAAGCCCACCATGCGCTGGGCACTCTCGGCATTGCCTGCTGCATAGGAAATACGCAAACCAATCACATTATTGCCGCCGTCCTTGGGCTGCTCCATCAGCTCCTTGGCGTCCATCTTGGTGAAGGGGAAAATCGGCTCCACCATCTTGTTGAATCCGTCACCGCTGGCCATGGCCTTGCGCAGTCCCCCGATGCCGTCGACTGCCTGCAGCTTGTTCGCCTGCACAAAAGCGTCAAAGCGCTCGCTGGTACTGAAGGCGGCGGCGTAGCGTTTGTAATCAGCCAATACGATACCCGGATTACCTTCCTTGTCCTTGTCCTTTTTCGCATCCTTATCCTTGTCCAGCGTCTCCAATGGCAAGGGAATCGGACCGCCAAACTGCAAGAAGCCTTCACTGCGATACTGCCCCAGATACAAGGCGCCGGACACGGCAATGGCCATTACCGCTATCGTGGCGGCGCCAATCCACTTGCGCGCGTCACGCAAGGCTTTGACATAATTGACAACGTTCTCGCCATTGTGCTTGTCAAACTGATTCAAATTTTCCATGTTTCTTCTTTAGAAAGTAAATATATTAATCCAGTGGTACCGCAAGGCAAGAGGTGCGCAGGCTGTACCTGATTATTCAAGGCTGCAACGACGCGGCATCGCCACGGGCGCACCAGATCAAATCTTCAATACCGCACTGAGGTGCATATTCCGTTACCGCCTGCAGCAGCAAGGCGCGTACGGCTTCATGATCAAACCGTGCGCATGCTTGCGTCAAGTCATCGAGCAACAACTCCAGCTGCGGCCAGGGCAATTCGGCTTCCTGGGCACGCATGATCAGGGGATGATCGGTGCCTTCAACGTTATCGCCGATCAGCAGTTCTTCATACAATTTTTCGCCGGGACGCAAGCCCACATGATGGATGTCAATGGTGCCATTCGGCGTCTGTTCGCTGCGCACTTCCAGGCCGCTCAGATGCACCATGCGCTTGGCCAGATCGACGATCTTCACCGGATCGCCCATGTCCAGCACGAAGACGTCGCCCCCTTCGCCCATGGCACCCGCTTGCAGAACCAGTTGTGCGGCTTCTGGAATGGTCATGAAGTAACGCGTGATTTCCGGATGGGTAATGGTGATGGGTCCGCCTGCCATGATCTGTTTGCGGAACAAGGGGACGACCGAACCGGATGAGCCCAGGACATTACCGAAGCGCACCATGCAGAAACGCGTCTTGTCCTGTTCGCGTGAAAAGGCCTGCAAGATCAATTCCGCCAGACGCTTGGTCGAACCCATGACATTGGTTGGCCGCACGGCCTTGTCGGTGGAAATCAGCACAAAGCGTTTCACACCGGCGGCGATGGCCGCCCGTGCCATGCTCAGCGTCCCCAAGGCATTGTTGCGTATTCCCTCGATCGGGTTGTGTTCCACCAACGGCACATGCTTGTATGCGGCTGCGTGATATACCGTTTCCACCTTGAACGTGCGCAGAATCTTTTCGCATTTCTCCGTTTCCAGGACGGAGCCCAGGAATGGCAACAGCTCAAGTTCGCTATGCTGCGCCTTGCGCAAGCCCTGCAATTCCTGTTCGATGGTATACAGGGCAAATTCCGACATCTCGAGCAGAATCAGGCGTGCAGGCCGCTGCCGCAGAATCTGGCGGCACAATTCGGAACCGATGGAACCGCCAGCGCCAGTGACCATGACGGTCTTTCCGGTGATACACATGGCCATCAAGTCATGGTCAGGCTCGACTGCGTCACGGCCGAGCAAATCTTCGATCTCGATCTCGCGCAAGTCCTGCAAGCGAACCAGACCGCTGATCAGGCTCTTGATCGGCGGGGTCACCAGCGTCTTGATCTTCAGGGGCTCCAGCTTGTCGAGAATACGGCGCTGCTGCGCACGCGACAACGATGGCAGGGCCACCAGGATCTTGGTGATGCCCTTGTCCACCACAAGCTCCGGCAAGTCTTCGGGGGCATACACGCGAATGCCGGCGATGATTGCGCCGTGCAACTCTTTTTTCTCATCGATCAGCGCCACCGGGCGGTACTCCGTGCCATAGCTCAGCGTCTGTGCCAACTGGCTGCCAGAAGCACCGGCGCCATAAATGGCGACAGGAATGCCACCGGTCACGCCCGATACCCGCGCGAAATAGCCGCGCGCCATGAAACGGCTGGCCGTCACATACATGATCGCACTGACCCAGTAAATGCCAAAGACACCGCGCGACAAGCCGATCATGTGCGTCGAGAAGGCCGCAAAGGCCAGCATGACCGCCACCGACAGCGTCACGCCCAGCACCACCACGTAGACTATCTTGTAGTCGATAAAACGGATCACCGCACGATACAGTCCCAGCTTGATAAAGATCGGAATGGAGATCAGTGGCGCCAGGATAATCAGCCAGAAGTACGGGCGGAATGCGGCGAGGCTGACACCGTCAAAGCGCAGCAGTATCGCCACGCAAAATGTCAGCGGCAAAAAGAACATGTCCGCAGATGCGGCAATCAGCTGCTTTTGCAAGCGCGGGAAATTCGATAAAGGAGTCATCAATTCTTACCAATCTCAATATGCAAGCGCAACCTGGGCATCAATGCGTGATGCCATCGCGACGCACCACTTTCAGGAAGGTCAGGAAGATAATTTTCAAGTCGAGAAAAAACGACTGGCGCTGCAGATATTCGGCATCCAGGCGAACCTTGTCCGGTATCGGCAATTCATCGCGGCCGTTGATTTGCGCCCAGCCAGTCAAGCCAGGCAATACCTGGTCTACGCCATACTCGGCACGCAAGGCAATCAAGTCATCCTGATTGAACAGGGCGGGACGCGGGCCGACAAAACTCATGTCGCCGACAAGGATGCTCCACAGCTGCGGCAACTCATCCAGGCTGGATTTACGCAGGAACGGGCCGACCGGCGTCAGGAAGCGCTTGGGATCGGCCAGCAAATGGGTGGCGACCGCCGGGGTATCGACACGCATGGTGCGAAATTTTGGCATCCGGAAAATACGGTTATGACGCCCCACCCGGTCGGACCAATAGACGATGGGCCCGGGCGAGGTCAATTTGACCAGTACGGCCACCACCAGCAACGGTATGGAGAGCACGGCAATGGCCAGCAAGGAAACACTTACATCAAACAAACGTTTCATTTAATTCCCCCGCGCCGCACGACGCAAACCTTCATCCACACTCAACGGCGGCACCCAGCCGAGCAGCTGTCGCGCCTTTGAAATATCCACCTGTAAAGACCCGCACAAGCGCTGCGCGAAGCCGCGCTTGCCGATCACGGCGCATGCCGCGTACAACATCCATGCCGGCACCGGCAGCAGCCGCGCGGGCTTGCCCAGCGCCTGGCCCATACGGCGCAGCAGCTGACTCGTCGACAAGTCTTCGCCATCGGCCGCCAGCCAGACCTGATTGGCCGCTGCCGGGTGTTCCGCGCATACGACTACCAGGTCAGCCAAATTGCCCAGCGCGACCAGACTGCGCCGATTCTTGATCGCTCCCAGCGGCAGCGGCACGCCGCGCCGCAGCCAGCGCATCATGCTGAGGAAATTGGCCCCGACGCCAGGCCCATACACCAGCGGCGGCCGTATCACCACCACCTGCATGCCGGTTTCCTGGGCCAGCGCAAACAATCCCTGCTCGGCTTCCAGCTTGGAAATACCATACGGATCCGACGGTGCCGGAACATCGCTTTCAGAGAAGGCCTGTCCAGGCAGCGTCGCTTCGCCATTCACCTTGATGGAACTGATAAACACAAAACGCCGTACCCCCGCGCGGGCGGCGCAACGTGCCAGGTGCAGGGTGCCATCGACATTTACACGACGAAATTCCTGCAGCGGATCGGCCGCCGTCTCGTTCATCACATGCACGCGCGCCGCAGCATGCACGACGACATTTACCGAGTCGAAAGCATGATCCCAGCATGTCTGGCTGGACAGATCGTCAATGACAAACGTTTCCACCGTATCAGGAAACACGGCACCGGCATCGCGCGTGCAGGCACGAATGCGTCCATCGCCCATGCGAGCCAGCCGTTCAATCAATGCGGCGCCGACAAATCCGGTCGCTCCAGTCAATAACACCACAATACATTCCTAATCAAAAACATCGGAACAGGACACCGGGCCGGCAGCCTGTCCGCCGCATGCGCGGCTTATCCTGCCATTAGCGCACCTGGCGCGGCGTGTCAAACAAGGCAGCATACTTCGCCGAAATTGTGCTCCACGTATAATTTTCTTCGGCGATCCGCTTCATGGTGCGCCCAATCGCCTGCAGCTCATCTGGCTGCACGGTATTGAGGATGGCCAGCAAACCGGCTTCATCGTCGAAGTAGAGGGCCTGATTTTGCGTTGTTTCCCGGTTATAGCTCACGCCAAATGCCAGAATGGGCAAGCCCATATACATCGCTTCCACCAGCGAAGGATTCGTTCCACCGGCGCTGTGTCCATGCACATACATGCGGCAATTGCTGCGCAACTGGTTCAGGATGCTCTGGTCATAAATCGGCTCAAGCAAGTGCACATGCGCCACTTGCGCATATTTTTGCTTCAGCTCCTGCCCATACGCGCTATTGGCCCAATTACCGACAATAACCAGGGGCATGCGCGTCTGCGAAGCAAAGACATCGATGATCAAGTGCACATTATTTTCCGGCTCGATGCGGCATACCTTGAAGGCATAATCATGCTGCAAGAAGGGAAAGCGCTGCAATACTTCGCCGCTGATGGGCTGCTGCGTCACATGGTCGGCACCATACGCAATCAATTCGCTGGGACGGCCATATTGCGCGCTGACGTATTGCTGAATCGCCTTGTTGTCCGCAATCGTTACATCGGCAAAACGCACCGCCGTCGCTTCGGAAAGCTTCAAAAACCATTTGGCGAAACGCCCCCATTTGGCCCGACGCCACTCCATGCCATCGATATTGACGATGATTTTCTTCCTGCTCAGCAACTTAATAACAGGCAAGAAAATACAGCCCGAGACCCCGAGGATCACAAGCACGTCCGCATAACGTAGTGCGGACAGCATGGAAACGATATCGTATGGAATACTCTGCACGCCATTCGCGTCCAGATTGACATATTTCAGCTTGACGCCCTTGTACGTCGGCGGCTGCTCGGCATATTTTTTACCACTGCAGTATACGGTGATAGCAAACTTGTCGCACAGATTATCCGTCAGATGCTCGGTCAGCGTTTCCCACCCACCATATTTTGCCGGCAAGCCCACCGTTCCAATAATTGCAATCTTCATTTACCAACCTTCATTTTTAACTTGTCATTCAACACAAATACCCTCTCGCGGATACTCTGCACACTGCCTGCAGCAAGACGATCCGATAGGCAATACAGGTAATTATTTCCGGAAATACCTTAGCTTCAGCACATCGGACAATATTCTCAAGCAACCGAATGCGATGGAAATCAACAGGCAGCCTATGCCATAAAAGCGCCAATGGCGCAGCATCACTTTCTTTGCGCGGAATTCATTCATACGCATCTTGAACAGTGCGGAAGACAGGCCGCCCGTGCTGCCAGGCGCGCGCGACAGCGTCGTCATCGGCAAAGGAACGAAATGCACGGCCTTGGCCCGCGCATTAATATTGAGCAGATACGCATAATCTTCGCAATAGCGCATCAACGGCACGCCCAGGCCCAGGTTACGCCGTACTGCCAGGCAAGGGGTATACACGGGATTGAGCGCCGCCAGCAGATACTTGAACGGCAAATGGCGCAGGCGCCCCGCATACCAGCGCGCATTGATGGCATTGATGTTGGTCGGCGTATCGACGGGATGATAAACAATGTCGCACGTACCCTGCTTCAGGTAGCCAAGCAGGAAATCAATTTTCTCTGGAGCAAACCGGTCATCCGAGTCCAGAAACGCCACGAAGCTGAAGCGCGCACGGCGCACGCCAAGGTTGCGTGCCGATTGGGGACCACTGTTTTTCGCCAGGCGGTAAACCCGTACGGGCACACCCGATGAATTGCAAACAGGCAATTTCTCTGCCAGCACCAGATTGGGCGAGCAGTCGTCGACGACCACGATCTCAACCTGTTCAATTGCGGTGGTCGTGACCGACTCGATGGCATCAAGCAAAGCGTCATAGCGCGCATATGCGGGAATGACCACGGTAATGCCAAATGTTTTTCCGATAGTCATAATTTAAAAGAAGCTTACCGAATTAATGGAAGACGAACCAAGCAGGAAAGCGATGGTCAGGCTAAATGACGCGAGGACATAGCAGTACACGCGCGGGTACATCTCCAAGGCTCGGCTGCGCTCAAGCTCATAGGCAAAGCACCACACAAAGATCGGATAAATCGAATACACAAACCGGTAGCTGAAGTACGGCAGGGGGAACAGCAGGACGCTGGCGATAAACAGCAGCCACAGGAAACTCGCGTAGGGCTTCAGATCAATATAGTCGCGCTTGTTCAAATGACGCATGAACGCATACAAGCAGAAAAAACTGGCATAGATACTGATCCGTGCCAAAATTTCATCGTTATCATGCGCCAGATATTTCGTGACCTCGTAGGTAAAACCGTTGACCGGTGCATACAGGACGCTGTCCGCTGGCACTATAAACAGGCAGAGCAAGGCCACCAAACCGCCTTGGAGCAGGCGCCGCATGTCACAGCAGGACAACAGATAAATTGCCAGCAATAGCAATGAACTTTTGTGCAACAGCAGCGACAGGACCAGGAAGACCAGGCCAGACTTGTGTTTCATTCCGCGCGAGACAGCCACGCAAAACAGGATGGCCGATGCGGATTGCCTGAATGCATTGGTAAAGAACTCGGTGCCAACCGGGGAAATAACCAGGAAGAACAGCATGAAGAACTTGACCCGGATATTGCCCTTCATAAACAAAATCGGCAACACGATGAAGAGAATCCAGATGCTCGCGAAAGCATACCGGTTGCACAATACCCCTGGCGCCATCGAGAAAAAGAAGTCCATGACATAGAAGGAATAGTCATCTGCCTCGATGGCGCCGCCACCTCCCTGGCAAGCCGTCAAGAAATAGTTCAGGTATGTTGAAGAATCCGTGCCGAATTCCGGAGAACGGAAGGCAAAGGCGCACAAGGTGATCAGGCAGCACATCGCAATCTGAAATGACAGACGCGACTTATCTTGGGTAAACATCCCGAGTATCAAGACCGGCAGGAAAACGAGTATATAAACTTGACCGATTGGCATTTTTCTTTTTTCAAACGGGGCGGTGCCGGCTTTGCGCTACAGGGAAGCAACACCTGCGGCACGCAACGTGCAAGGCACCGAAGGGCCCGGCTACGCACTCCGGCAACATCTCAGCGCTTGAACTCTTTCATGGCGGATTGCAACTGGCTCAGACTCGGTTGCACATGCATCAACAAATGCGCATATGCCTCGCCAATATTCGTCAACTGTTGCTGGGCATATGCCTGGCGGTTAATTGCCGGTTTGAATTTGATCTGCATAAAACGATAGGCCCGGCGTGAAAACTCGCGGAACAGTTCCCATACAAACGATAAACAGGCGGGGCTATAACGTTCGCGTTTGACATAGGCACACAGGGCAGCCTTCGTTTGGCGCCAGTATTTAGGGTGATGCAGGCAGCACTTGGCATACAGACGGGGCAAATTGGGGCGATAGGCGGCTTTGCCGATCTTATCGATCGCCGCCTTGAAAGAGTAAGACCAGACCGTTGGCACGCTGTAGAACTCAGGAATCAAGGGATCCCACACCAGATTGATGAAAGCACCGATGTGGGCATTGTCGCGCAAGCCCCCCTTGTGCCCTCCTTCCGCACTTTGTCCCGAGGTGCTGCCCCCCGAACTACCGGCGATAATAAAAGGAAAATCGATCTGCACGCTGCTGCGCGATTCCTCGGCAATCAGCGCCGCGCTATAGATATCAGGGCTGACGCCGCCAAATAGCGCACCATATTTTTGCTCGATACGTTCGGCGAGCGCACGCGACATCATGCCCAGATAGGCGCGTGGCATTGACATGACACCCGTTCCCAGATTTTTCAATGCCTGCTGCAGCACCTGCGGTCCGTCGAGCGGGGAAATGGTGGCGGCAAATGGCTGCACCGTCAGCTTGGCAGTAAAGTCAGCCCCGAAATACAGGGATTTGAAGTCCGGCCAGAAGTAAGCCGCACCCAGGGAACAAGCGGCAGCTTCGACCTGCGTATCGCGCGCCCAGCGCGCCAGCTCTTCTGCACCGGGTCCCAGGCAATCGTCATCGCCGAGGAAGATCAGATAATCGCCAGTTGCCAGGCGCAGTCCATTCTGAAAATTGCTGACCACATCCATTGGACGTTGCGGATGGTGATAAATCAGCCGTCCCGATTCGATCCAATGCCCCAACTCTTCAGCGATTTGCATGGTATCGCTGGTATCCGACACAACGACTTCCGTGTCCGGAAAGTTTGTCAGGATAGTGGTAATCGCATTGATCGCATAGCGTTGACGATTATGCGTAGGAATGATTGCAGACAGAAGAGGCATTATAAGTATGATGTATAAACAAATGGGTGGTGTATCAACAATGCAATCAGATACTGCTTTAATGCTGCAGCCGTCGGGCAAATTTAGTGTTAGCCAGCCAACGCCGGATATCTGCTGCGCACAACGCGCTGCATCCAATAGACAGCACTGCCGTCACAGCGATGAGCAACAAGCGCAGCCACCGGTCATCGATGGTAGATAGACACCAGTAACCCAACATCAGGCATGGCAAACTGGCTAACACCGGCAATGCCAGGCTTTGCCGGAACCACCGTCCAAACTGGCCCGGCAAAAAATTGCGATGCAAGAAATACATATACGGCGGCATCGTGCACAGGTTCATGATCAGCCATGACAAGCCAGCCCCAGCCAAACCGTGGTGCAGCACGAGGTAAATCATCATCGGCGTTACGACGACCACGGACACCATGCCGACCTGCAAATTCAAGCGAATATTGCCATGCGCCAGAGCCAGATAATATGGCACGACTGTGAGCGCTTGCAATACTTGCCCGCCGAGTAATAACGAGGCGGCGATTGCAGCGGCTTGGGCACTGGCTGCGGAACCGGTCCATAAATAAATCACATCTTGCGAAAACAGCGCCACCACCAAGCAGCCAGGCACGGTCACAATGGCAACAAACTGGCAGGTCTGGTGATACAGGGCAATGAGTTGCTCCGGCTCATTGCGCGCGACCAATTCTGTAAAGCGGGGGAAAATTGCTGAGGCGATTGGACTGGCCAATATCAACGGGACCGATGCAAGCGTTCCGGCCAGCGTATAAAAGCCCAGCATTTCAAGCGACAACATCTTGCTAACCGTCAACTTATCGATTTGGGTCAGCAAAATCGACAGCAGCGCCATGCCCGCCATCCCTGAGGCATAGCGCCAGGTATTATGAAACACTTGCTTACGGAAAAAGCCGACAGCGCGTACGCCATCGGTTCTCAGCACATGCCATAAGCCATACCGTACCGTAAGGCAATAAATCGCATTCGCCACCAGTTGCCAGACAGCAAAGGTGACGATCGTGGGCGAAAACAGCCACAACACCAACAGGGTGCCAAAGCCCCGGTAGGCGCTCCAGGCAATCTGCAAGAAGTTCGCACGCACTTGTTGCTGCAAGCCCATCAAACCACCTATGTACAAGCCAGAGGGCAACTGAAATGCAATGGCAACGCCCATCAAGCGGATCGCCAGCGTGATATCGTCGGAACGCAAGGTACTTGCCTGCAGCCAATGCTCGGTAATCAATGGCGCGCCAAGCCACAGCGCCACAGCGATCACGCAACAAATCACTAGGTAGCTCAATTCGTAGGTGCGCAACAGGTCGCGCCGCTCCTGCGCCGCATTCGCGCTCGCTGACAGGCGTGCCATCTCGCGATTCAAGGTAGCGGAAAACCCCATGTCGGCAAACGCCATGACACCGAGTAGTGTGGAATAAAACCCTACCAGGCCATACGCTTCCGCCCCCAGCATGTGCAGATACAGGGGCACAAACAGATACACTGAAATGAAGCCCCATACCCGTCCCACGATATTGGCGGTGATATTCCGCTTAATCATGAATATCCGGGGAATGATGCAGCAAGATAAGAAATTTCATTTTTGTTTTAATTCTTAAAGCAATATGTTCGGCATCAGTTATCGATGCCGTACCATTTCCGCTGCTTATCAGCTATTTTTCAGTTCCTGTTGCACATAATCAAGGGACAGCAGCAATTTCTTGACGCCCTCGACATCGAGGCGCAGCGTATTATGCGAGGTATAGTCCTGTGTCTGATTCACTTCGGGCTGTCCATCCAGGATGAATTTATCGTAGTTCAAGTCGCGGTTATCGGCCGGCACACGATAATAATCACCCATATCCTCTGCCTTGGCGATCTCTTCGCGCGACACCAGCGACTCGTACAGTTTTTCACCGTGCCTGGTACCGATCACCTTGATGGGCACATTGCTGGAAAACAGTTCCTGTATAGCCTGCGCCAATACTTCGATGGTACTGGCAGGCGCCTTCTGCACAAAAATATCGCCTTGCTGTCCATGTTCGAAAGCATGAATTACCAGGTCAACAGAATCTTCCAGCGACATTAGAAAACGGGTCATTTCAGGATCTGTCACCGTCAGCGGTACACCAGCCTTGAGCTTTTCAATAAACAGCGGAATCACCGAACCGCGCGATGCCATCACATTGCCGTAACGCGTGGCGCACATCACCGGGCCGCCCGGGCGCACCATGCGCGACTTGGCGACCAGCACTTTTTCGGCCATGGCTTTGGAAATACCCATCGCATTAATTGGATACACCGCCTTGTCAGTACTCAGTAAAATGACTTTTTGAACGTTATTGGCAATCGCCGCATTCAGGACATTTTCCGTGCCCAGCACATTGGTCCGCACCGCTTCCATGGGATAAAACTCGCATGATGGTACCTGCTTGAGTGCCGCCGCGTGGAAAACATAATCCACGCCAGCCATTGCTTGCGCGACACTCTGGTAATCGCGCGTATCGCCAATATGAAATTTGACCTTATCGTTGTTCAACGCGATCCGCATGTCTTCCTGCTTCTTCTCGTCGCGACTAAAAACAATAATCTCTTTGACATTCGTGTTTAAGAATCTGTTCAACACGGTATTACCAAAGGATCCAGTGCCGCCAGTAATCATTAAAACTTTATTATCAAACATGTCAATCCAGGTAAAGGTAGAATTAAAAATAGCGCTGCCGTCAGGCTTGATCGGCAGACTCGTGCAGCGCGCTCTTCACGGCAGCGATCAGTTGCTCGATGTCCTGCGCGGAAAGCCACCAGCCACATGGCAGGGCGATTATGCTACGTTGTAATATGTCGGTATTCGGCAATTCACGGCGACAAGCCACAAACCCGGAATAAATATCGTTGCGTTGATGCAATATTGACGCTGCTACGCCGCGCGCTTTCAGCGCTGCCAGGACAAGATCACGTTGCTCAACCGCAATTAATACGGCCCAATGTGACGGCAGCGCGCCGGCGCTAGGCGTCAACAGGGTCAAGCCGACACAGGAAGCCAGCCCTTCTTTGATCTGCTGTGCACGCAGGCGCGTTTGTGCGATGCGCTGCGCGACTCCCTGCAATTGTACAGAGCCGAGCGCCGCGCACAAATTATTCATGGCCATCGACCAGCCAATGAGGGGAATATCGGACTGCGGATTGATTTCACCAGCCGCAGTGCGAAAACTGCTGGCATCGATTCCAAAACGACGCAGCTTGCGCGCGCGCACAGCATCGTCCGGATCACGGCACGCCAGCGCGCCCCCCTCGGTAGTATTGATTTGCCGGTTCGGATAAAAAGAAAACACCGCGAAATCACCGAACGTACCCACCTGTTGTCCATCGATTGTCGCCAGCAAAGCGTTGTCGCAGTCTTCGATCAAGACAATGCCGCGCTGGCGGCAAATTTCAGCGATCGCCTGCGCCGGGCCCGGATAGCCGGCCAGGTGATACAGAATCACGGCGCGTGTGGCCGGGGTGATGGCACGCTCAAAATCCGCCACGTCCATACAGGCCGATGCGGGGGCCACATCCACCCAGACGGGCCGTCCGCCGCATCCGGCAATGGCCGAGTTGGTCGACAGGCAGGCGAAAGCCGTGGTTAGCACATCATCCCCCGGGCGTACGCCTGCCAAATACAAGGCCAGGTGCAACGCACTGGTCATATCCACAGTGGTCACGACATATGACTGGTCCAGCAACTCCCCCAGTCCAGCCTCGAATGCGGCAACATGCGGGCCGGACGCAATGCGCCCAGAGCGCAATACGGACAGGGCCGCCGCTTCCATCTCGGGCGTATTCACCACACCAAACAAAGGCAGTACGGACATGGACATCACCCTTTTTTTAAGGCGTCGACAATGCGCTCGCGATCTTCCGCACCCAGCCACCAGCCGCACGGGACATGCACCATGCGGCGATAGTAGGTGTCCAGTTGCGGCAAGGGAGCGGCCAGTTCCTTAAAAATGCTATGCAAGTGGTTCGGACGATGCAGCTTCGATGCTGACACGCCGATGGCGGCAAGCCGACGTTCGACATCGGCGGAGTCATCCGACAAGACGGTGTACAGCCAGTAGCTGGGCTCGGCCAGCGCATCGAACGTGGCCACGGCAAGACCTGGAATGGCGCCGATAGCATGGTCAAAATAACGGCCGTTTTCCTTGTGCGGGTTCAGTACACGGGCATCAATGTCTTGCAGTTGCGCCAGCCCAAACGTGGCCGTCACATTATTCATATTGTATTTATAACCGATGGACGTGATGTCGACTTCGGTACGCGGCACGCCCTTTTCCAATCCGAACCAGCGGAATTTCTTTGCTTCTCGGATCAGCGACGCATCGCGCATGGTCAACATGCCACCGTCAACGGTCGTCATGTGCTTGATGGCTTGCAGCGAGAAAATGGCAAAGTCGCCTATGGTGCCAATCGCCGCGCCATCGTAGCGCGCACCCATGGCATGCGCACAATCTTCGATCAACGCAATGCCGTGACGACGCGCGATGGCAGCGATCTCGGCCAGTCGCACCGGCATCCCGGCATAGTGCACAACCAGGATAGCCTTGGTCTTGCTGGTGATGCCCGCCTCGATGGCGGCGGGGTCAATGTTGCCAGAAAGCGCGTCGACATCAGCAAATACGGGCACCGCGCCCATTTGCAGGATGACTACATTCGTTGGCTCCGCCGTCATGCTGGTCGAAATAACCTCATCGCCAGGCATTACGCCAGCCAGATGCAATGCTGCGTGCAATGCTGCCGTACCGCTACTCATCCCCAATGCAAAAGGCAGACCAAAATGCTCGGCGAAACGTCGCTCAAACTCGTAGACCAGCTCCCCCTCCCCAACTTGGCCGCTATACAGCACTTGCTCAAGCGCAGGCATCAGGACCTGCTTGTCAGGGAAGCCAACTTTTACTAAAGGAATCATCTTCAACTCTCGGTTTACCAAAGGCACTAAACAATGGGCAGCAACGCAAAGGCGCAGCAGCACCCCGACTTCCCGGCATACCATACGTCAATGCTGGCATAAAGTGCTCACACCACACATTGCCCCGTATCGGCGAGCAATGAACGAAGACAGGCTGGCACTGCCACGGGCCGGCGACCCATCGCTATGCATAGGCAATTGCCTACGCATTGACAATCATTTGCGAAATCAATTTTCTTTGATCGCACCACGATCATGGGGACTGTGCACTGTCAAAGCCGCACAGTCTGGCGACACCACACCACACCAGACACGCATGCGCCCCAAGCTGAATGCGTATCGGCTGTGCGACGCATGCTCTGCCATGCAACTCGCGCCGTCAATCGCACTCCAGACACTACCGTGCGAGAGACGCGCATGCGCTGCCTTTACAAGAAAGATCAACGAATCCTTGTGTTGGGCCAAGCATTCCATTGTGGGAGAAAAACAAACCCGGCACTGGAAATTATCAATAAGTCAACATCATGCAACGCAAAAGGCGGCTATTCATTTTAAATGAAACGCACATTTATTACCAGAGCCCGGCATCGGAAATCAAATCACGTCCCGACAGAAAATACAACACGTCAGCAATGCACATATTAAATTTCCCAAGAATACGTACAACACCAACGCACTCAAAACGCCAGAAACAGAATAATGGCGCCCTTATCAAGCAACATATCAATATTACCAAATAAGTAATCATGGCGCGCCAGAATAACGCCATGAAAAATACACTCGCGGCAAGCGAAAAGATACGCTGTGGTGTTTTCGTGCCCAAGGATGCCGTCACATGAGGCGCAATGCGCGCAGGATAGTCAGGACAACGCCCTGCAACACAGCAAAAGACAACTAGGCACGAATGGCACTTTCAACAATAGCTCACAGTTGTACTCAACCATAGCCTATGTCAAATTTATCCAATAAAAAAAGGGTCTTACACCTTGTCACAAAAAATTTCAGCTACTCAAGCCGTCCGATTTACCCCAAGGCAATCAGCAAAGAGTCCCCGCAGCTTGCTGCCGTTAGCATCGGTATCAGACGGCAAAACCGCCAGCACAGGCAGGACCACAGCCATCTGGCGGCCTGCGGCCGGGCCACATTGAAGAGGGGTATGGAAATTTCCCAGGCGCCGTACTCCCCGTAAAAACAGGCGAGAAACAGGCAAAAAAACAGGCCGGATGTAGCCGCAAAAGAATACAGGGATTTAAATGTGGTGTTCGATCAAATAACCGGCAAAGACAAAATCAATTAACTGCAGCCCATGCCTGACGATATGAAAAATAAAAATGTATATCTTAATTAATCATTCATCATCATAGGCATAAAGAATTACCGAGCGTTGCTTGAATATCGAAAAAGTATATTTATACCGCGACAAAAAAAGCCCGCCTTGGTGGGCGGGCATCTCTTCCAGACCGACAGGAAGCAAGCGTTATTAATATCAAAAACATGAATAAAGACTGCGCCTTACATCATTTTCCATACGACATTATTGCTTCAGCAAGCCACCCAACAACGCCGCCACCCTCTGCTTCGGCTTGACCGCGACAGGCGCCATGCTCGCCGCCGGAGCGGCTGCCTTGGCCGGTTCATACGGCTTCAGGAACCAGGGATCAGCCTTTTCGCGGCGGGCGCCGGGACCAAAGGCTGGACGCGTACTGCTGCGCTCGGCAGAGCGACTGTCGCGGCTCTCGCCAGCATGGCGGCTCTCGGGTGCGCGCGCGGGACGCGCCTCGCTACCTTCGGTCCGGCGCGGCGGACGGCGTTCGCTGTCGCTGCTGCGGGCGGGAGCCGGATTGAAACCCGTCAATTCGCCGCGCTTGATGCTTTGCTTGATGAGTTTTTCGATGTCCGTCAGCAGGCGCTCGTCCTTGTCCGAATAGATCGAAATGGCGTCGCCCGAAGCGCCGGCGCGGCCCGTACGGCCGATGCGATGCACATAGTCTTCCGCGTTGTAGGGCAAGTCGAAGTTGATGACGCAAGGCAAGTCAGAAATGTCGAGGCCACGCGCCGCCACGTCGGTAGCGACCAGCACATCGATCTCGCCCTTCTTGAACGATTCCAGTGCCGCCATGCGTTCCTGCTGGCTCTTGTCGCCATGAATCGCGGTGGCGCTCATGCCTTCCTGCTCCAGCACGCGTGCCAGGCGCGAAGCGCCGATCTTGGTATTCGAAAAGATGATGACCTGCTTCAGGTCGCGCTGGCGCAGCAAATGGGCCACCACGGCGTGTTTCTGGTCTTCCGTCACCTTGTAGACCACTTGCGTGACCTTGTCGGCCGTCTGGTTGCTGCGCGCCACTTCGATCGTCAGCGGATCGTTGAGGAAGGTTGCGGCCAGCTTCTTGATTTCTGGCGAGAACGTGGCCGAGAACATCAGGTTCTGGCGCTGTTTCGGCAGCAAGTTGATGATGCGCTGCAAGTCCGGCAGGAAGCCCATGTCCAGCATGCGGTCCGCTTCATCCATGACCAGCATCTGCACCTGGCTCAGGCTGATGTTCTTTTGTTCGATATGATCAAGCAAGCGGCCCGGCGTGGCGATGACGATTTCCACGCCTCCGCGCAAGAGGACGGTTTGCGGTTTCATGTCCATGCCGCCGAAAACGACAGTCGAACGCAATGGCGTGTGCTTGGCGTAAGCCTTGACGTTTTCCGCCACCTGCACCGCCAGTTCACGCGTCGGCGTCAGGATCAGCGCGCGCACCGGATGGCGGGCCGGCGACATGCTGCTGCTGGCATGCGCCAGCAGCAGCTGGATGATCGGCAAGGAAAAACCGGCCGTCTTGCCGGTGCCCGTTTGCGCGGCGCCCATCACATCGCGGCCTTGCAGCACCACGGGGATCGCTTGTTCTTGGATCGGTGTCGGATGGGTGTAGCCCTGATCGGTCAGTGCGCGCTGGATTTCAGGCGCGAGGCCAAAGTCGGCAAAAGTCAGGGTGGGGGCAGCGGATGCGGCAGGTGCAGCAGCGGGTGCCGCTTCAGGGGCAATCGCCGGGCTGGGCGTAGGAGTCGATTCGGTTTCAGACATAAATTTTCTGGTGTGCCTCCGCACTGCGGAAGCCATGCTTTCTCAATAAACAACATTTCGGGGCACAGGCAGCTCCGTCTTGCAAGCCATGGATCATCGTTCTTGCGGCACCTCCGTGCTCCGGGACATGCTGTATGGCGTATGCGGGAGCGTCGAAGAGATGTGCTGCGATGGCGGCGGAGATCGCGCCGGCGGAACATCGCGCGCAGAAGATACAATATCAGTGCTGTAAACGATACCCTAATTCACCGCAACTGTACACGGAAACCGTGATTTTTGAGCAAAAAGCGTTCCAGCAATGGCACGCCGGAATGCCGTATGATGCCAGCTCCGCCGTCCCCTGCCCTCACCATGCCTACCCCGCCTTTAGCCCACGATCCGCAACCGCAAGCACCCAGCAAGCCGGGCAATGACGAGTGTTGCCACAGCGGTTGCACCTTTTGCGTGCTGGAAATGTACCAGGAAGACCTGGCCGCCTACGAAGAGGCCCTGAGGGCATGGCAACAGCGCCAGCAAGCCGTTGCCGCGCCTGCCACCAAAAGCATCAAAACACCGCGCAAGCGCGCTTAATTTCTTAATTAAAAGCTTTCCCACTCATCCACTGGCGCCGTGCGACGCGCCGTGCTGGCCAATTGACGCGACGCCGGTGCGGACGCGACTACTACCGGCGCCTTGACTGGTGCGCGCGGCCGGCTCACGGCGGCGCTGGCAACGTCGAGCTTGAAGATGCTGACCACGGCGCTCAGGCTGGCCGCCTGCTCCTGCATCGATTCGGCCGCCGCGGCCGCCTCTTCTACCAGGGCCGCATTTTGCTGCGTCACCTGGTCCATCTGGGCGATGGCCTGGTTGACTTGCTCGATACCGGCGCTCTGCTCGCTGCTGGCGGCAGTGATCTCGCTCATGATGTCCGTCACGCGGGTGATGCTGGCAACGATATCATCCATCGTGCGGCCCGCCTGGTCCACCAGTACGGATCCCGCCTCGACTTTCTCGACAGAATCACCGATCAGGACCTTGATATCCTTGGCCGCCGCAGCCGAGCGCTGCGCCAGGTTGCGCACTTCGGTGGCCACGACGGCAAAGCCGCGCCCCTGCTCGCCCGCGCGCGCGGCCTCGACGGCGGCATTCAGGGCCAGAATATTGGTCTGGAAAGCAATGCCGTCGATGACGGCGATGATGTCGACGATCTTGCGCGACGAGGCATTGATCGACGCCATCGTGCCCACCACTTCGCTGACGACCTTGCCGCCCTCGATGGCGATGCTCGACGAGGTCAGCGCCATGGTGTTGGCCTGGCGCGCATTATCTGCATTCTGTTTGACGGTCGAGGTCAGTTCTTCCATCGAGGAAGCCGTTTCTTCCAGCGAACTGGCCTGCTCTTCCGTGCGCGACGACAAATCCTGGTTGCCGGCGGCAATCTGGCTCGACGCCGTAGCAATGGTATCAGTGCCGCTGCGCACCTGGCCCACCAGGTTCTGCAGGCTGGCATTCATGTCTTTCAGGGCCTGCATTAATTGCCCTGTTTCATCTTGCGATTGCACAACGATATGCGCCGTCAAGTCGCCGGCCGCCACCTGGCGCGCCACGCCAACGGCCGCGATCAACGGGCGCGCCACGCTGCGCGCCACCCACAGCGCCAGCAGCATGCCGATGACGACGATGCCCACCAGCAAACCGATCAGGCTGGCGCGCGAGGCCGCATACGTTGCATCGGCGCTGGCACTCGAGCGCACGCCGCCGTCCGTGTTAATCGACACCAGCTTATCCAGGACCACCATCATGTCCGCCATGACCTTGGCCGACGGTCCCACGGCCAGCGCGCGCGCCTCTTCCTTCTTCATCTCGCGTGACAGGCTCAGCATGGCTGCATGCAGGCGCATGAATTCATCGTTGAGCGCCAGGAAGCGCTCGAAGACTTCCTGCTCGCCCGGTTCGGAAATCAGGCGGCGGTAGTTGTCCCCATCGGCCTTCAGCTTGGTCTGCGTTTCCGTCATGCGCGTTTCATTCTGCGCCATGTCGGCATCCTGCGCGGCCAGCATGTGCGCCAGTTCCCAGCGGCGGAAATCGCTGACGTCGCTGCGCATGGACATCGCTGCCAGCACGCTAGGCATCCAGTTGGTGGACAGGTCCGTCGACGCGGTATTGATGCGCGCCATGGAAAAGATCGCCGACACGCCCAGCGCCGCCGTCAACAACAGCACGGTGCCAAACGACAAGATCAGCTTGGTGGCAATTTTCAAATCAAAAAACCATTTCATGCGTTGCATTCCTTCATTAAACGGGTAAACGGGACAAGACAGGCGCGCGCACAGGCACATGCATGGCGCCAGCAATGAGGGCAGGGTGAAGCGGAAGTGGCCAGGGTTAAGAGCAAGCGCAGCAACTCCTATCGAAACGCGCATCAAATTTCCACAAGGCAACATCTTATCACCGTCGTGCTGTCACGCAGAGTGGTTTGACCGCGGCCTGAGTCCAAAGTTCGCGTGTAGCGGGCAGCGTGTCGCATTTTGCCCAGGCACCGTTGTTTCCACAGGGGAAAATGCAGAAGCATGCGTAGGAGTCGGATGACACGAGGCAATGTTCCTAGCCTACATAAGCGCGTCGGCTCATCCGATGCCCACCCGCGTCCCCTCGTCCTATAGTGGATACAAGATTCAGCACAACGCTAGCAAGCCAGAAAAGCAGCGCCATCCAACAAAATCAGAAAACGAGGCCCTACCATGTACAAAGCTTATAGCAACCTGACCCCAGCAACGAATAGCCACGCCGCCGCCCAGCACAACTGGCAAGCCGCGTCAACAACGCCCATAATCAGCATCACGGGCGCGCAACAGAACGAATTGCTGCGCGCCTTGTCGCGCACCGATCTGGAGCGCCTGTTTTGCCAGTTGGAACTGGTCGCTTTGCCTGCTGGCAAGCACCTGTTCGATTGCGGCGGCAAGATTGAATACACGTATTTCCCCACCAACGCCATCGTTTCCCTGCTGTATGTAATGGAAGACGGCGCCACCACCGAGATCGCCGTCATCGGCCGCGAAGGTGTCGCTGGCGTGGTGCTGTACGAAGCCGAGCGCGCCACTTGCACCGCCATCGTACAGACCGCTGGTTACGGCTACCGCCTGAAAACTGCCTTCCTGCGTGAAGTGTTCAATGAGGGTGGTGCGCTTGCGCAATTACTGATGCGCTACACCAGCGCCATGTTTGCGCAAATGGCGCAGAACGTGGTGGGCGGCCGTCATTGCAGCATCGAACAAAAACTGTGCCGCTGGCTGCTGGACCGCCTTGACCGTTCCCTGTCGAACGAGTTAAAAGTTACGCAAGACACCATGGCCAACATGCTGGGCGTGCGCCGCGAAAGCGTTACCGTCACGGCCCGCAAGCTGCAAGACGAAGGCCTGATCCAGTATCGCCGCGGCACGGTCGAAGTGCTCGACCGCGAAGGCCTGGAAGCGGCCGCCGGCAATTGCTACAAGGCAGCGCGTGCCGGTTTCGAGCAGTTTCGCAGCGGCATCAGCACACATAACTAAGTAATCGGCGCTAATGAATCAGCGCAAGCACGCTTCGGCGTGCTTTTTTCATTCCAGTGCATGCACCAGATTTTTCGCACGATACCCCGCAGGCCAGTTTCAGCCACGCGGCTCTACGCCACACACCAGACGTGACTCATCGGCAACGCTACTGGCGACCGGCCACCAGCCCGGCCTGGCATCGTCAAACGAGTGGTACTCGGGCGCAAAGGCTGCCTGGGCAGCATCATCAAAACTACCGACCAGCAAGGCTAGCGTGGGCGCATCGTCGATGGCGCCGATGGAACTGCCGCAAGCGGCGCAAAAGGCCCGGCTGGAATACCCGGAAGAACGGTAGGTGGCCGGTGCACCGGCCGTGCCCGTCCAGCGCACTTGATCGCGCGCAAACTCCATCCACGCCACCGTCGGCGCGCCCGTGTGCTGCTGGCAATTTCGGCAGGAACAGCTGTGCGGATTGCTGCCCTCGCCGGTCACCTCGAAGCGCACCGCGCCACATAAACAGCC
Source organism: Janthinobacterium breve (assembly GCF_051380895.1). NCBI lineage: Bacteria > Pseudomonadati > Pseudomonadota > Betaproteobacteria > Burkholderiales > Oxalobacteraceae > Janthinobacterium > Janthinobacterium breve. The sequence continues at coordinate 477,156 of NZ_JBNYXY010000003.1, forward strand.
GCCTGCCTGCACCACTTTCTCCATTGCCTCTCCTCGTTTGCACCGTTGCGTACCCCGCCAGCTGGCACGTACCCGGTACAATATTGCCATAAACCCCTCCCTGGCGCGGCGCGCAGCGCATCGCGCCGGCACTATGAAAGAATGAATGGAAGACATCAATTGTGTAGGCTTGCCGCATATCCGCGTACTGGCAGGCGAAAACACAGACGGCCCCGTGTATGAAACCCTGCCGGCACGCCAGATTGACGAGCACGTCTACGAACTGCTGGCCTCGCCCGGGCTGACCCTGAACCTGGCGCGCGGCGACATCGTCAACATTGCCGACCCGCTCACCCCCGCCGAAGTATTAAAGCGCGGCGGCAACTTCTGCATCCAGATCTACGCCGACGACGTGCCGCAAGAAGCGGTGGACCAGCTCGAACGCGACGTGCAAAGCCAACTGGGCGGCACCATGGACGGCCAGTACAAGGGCAATCTTACCTTCAGCGTGCCGGGACACCACGGCATCTACAACGTCAACGGCCCCTTCGACGCCTTCCGCACAGCGACGGGAGTGGAATGGTACTTCGCCAATATCTACGTCAACCTCGATGACGACGACGATGAAACCTTGCTCAACTGGTGGGTGGATATGTAAGCATGCCCGTGCGCCAGGCAGGGCCATGACACATGTCGATGCTCCGTATTGCTCTGGCACACATCAAGCTGCTTGCCCGCGCCCTGCATACGCTCTCTCTATCGTCAACCACAGAGAGAAACGCTATGCCTACCTTGCGCGCGCCGACTATGCAAAGCCAATCGTGGGAAATGGCGAGTGCGTTACCCTGGTCAGACACCTCACTGGCGCCCACGCCTCATCGCTTTGACGCGAAGGAGACAAAGTGCCGGACCTGCTGGAAAAAGGCGGCATGTCGAAAGGCACGGTGATTGCCACCTTCGTCAACGGCCGCTACCTGCGCATGGCTTTGCCAGAAATTAAACAGTGCACCGCGGCCATTAAACAACGAACGAAAATGGTCAGGTTTCGGTGTAACTAGGCAACGCGGCTGGCATTCAGTGGAGCTGATACCGCTACCGAATTGAGGCATGAATAGATCGTTCCCGTCAAATTGGCTGCAGCCTGTCCTCACCGCCCGCCAGCGCCCCCTGTGGCCGGCACCAGACGAACTTGCCCGTGGCGGGCTGGTACAGCAAGGGTCCCTCGTCAAAAATGGCCAGCAGACAAGGCCAGCATCTGGCAAGCGCGGCCGGCGTCAGCGCGTAGACGAGCGCGCGGCTGGCCATGAAAAAGACGGGTACCGCCTCGGCAGCGTGAAAGTGGGAAGAAAGAAACGCGGCCACGCGGCCATCCTGCGTCGGGTGCTCTCTGAAAACGGCATCAAACTCGGCCAGCCAGTCCGGGCCCGATACTGTCGGCTGCAGGCAGCGCCCCTCGCGCAGCCGCATGGGGTGTATTTCATCGGGATGGGCCGACACATGGCGCGTCCACAGTTGCGCCGCAGCATCGGGTGTCAGCGCTTGCACCTGCTCCAGCATCTCTGCCGACACGGAAAAATCGGCATCGAAGAACGGTCAGTCCCGCTCAGGCGGCAACGACCGGCCAGCGTCGTCGCCCAAGACTCCTACGATTGACATATCGCAAGGTAGCTGCCGAGCACCTTGTCCATGCCCTGCTCGATGCACTCGACCACCAGTGCATGGCCTATCGACACTTCCAGGATGCCGGGAATCTCCAGGAAGCGCGCCAGGTTGTGCAAATCGAGGTCATGCCCGGCATTCACGCCCAGGCCCAACGCCTGTGCCCGCTGCGCCGCCTGCAAATACGTGTCAAATACGGCATCGGCCTGCGCGCCGCCATAACTCTCGGCAAACCGCTCCGTGTACAGTTCAACGCGCGCCGCGCCCACCTCGCGCGCCCATTCCAGCGCCGGATAATCGGCATCGACAAACAGGCTGACGCGGATGCCCAGGTCATTCAATTGCGCAATGGCGGGACGCAACAGCGCCGCATGCTTTTCAATATCCCAGCCGTGATCGGAGGTCAGTTGGCCCGGTATATCGGGCACCAGCGTGCATTGCGCCGGACGCGCGCTTTTCACCACATCCAAAAAATCCGCCGCCGGATAGCCCTCTACATTCAGCTCGCGTCCCCGTTCCGCGCACAGGCGCTGCAACGGCTCAACATCATCATAGCGCGCATGACGCTGGTCCGGGCGCGGGTGCAAGGTGATGCCGGCGGCGCCCAAGTCGAGAAAGCGCGCGGAAAACGCGGGCAGGTCCGGGAAATTGCGGCCGCGCGAATTGCGTAGCAGGGCGATTTTATTGACGTTGACGGAAAGCTGGGTCATGAAAGGAAATGGAGTGAAGGTAACGAGTCTGGCAGCGATTGTAGCGGTTCTCCCGCACAGGGCACGGCCAACCGAACTCAGCGCTACATGCTACGATGCAAGCTAGATTTCCACGCTTTCAATACATACCATGACCTACCAGCTATTCCTGTTTGACCTGGACGATACCCTGCTCGATTTCAAGGCGTCTGAAAAACGCTCGTTCCTGCACACCATGCACGAACTGGACTTGCGCGACGGCATCGACGACCTGTTCACCCAATACCAGGCGATCAACGTCGATCTGTGGAAACGTTTCGAGACGGGTGACGTGAGCAAGGATTTCCTGAAAGTGGAGCGCTTCCGCAAGACGTTTGCACTGAACGGCATCGCCATCGACCCGGAACTGGCCAGCCGTTTGTATCTGGAGTCCCTGCCGGACACGGTCGTGCTCATCGATGGCGCCAAGCAAGTGTGCGAAACGCTGTCGCGTATCGGTGAAGTGGGCATTATCACCAACGGCGTCGAATCCATCCAGAATCGTCGCATCGCCGCCTCCGGCCTGAGCGACTACATTTCCTTCGTCGCCACCTCCGAAGCGTGCGGCTACGCCAAGCCGGACGTGCGCTTCTTCGAATACGCGGCCAACATGGCGCGCGCGTTCAGCAAGGAAACGACCATCATCATCGGCGACCGCCTGGACGCCGACATCCTCGGCGCCAACCGCTACGGCATCGACAGTTGCTGGTTCAACCCGGACAGCATAGCCAATACCTCGGCCGCCGTTCCCACTTGTGAAGTGGCCAGCCTGCATGACATCGTGCCGGCGCTGGACCTGATGCAAGTCAAGCTGAAACAGGCTTGATCCTGAACAAACGCACCACCTGAAATACGCTGGCAGCAGCACGAAAACAGGCCGCTACTCGCGTACCATCAGGACTCATCCATCCCGGTGCCAGCCCATGCCTCCCTTCATCGTCCTGCTCGCCATCGCGGCCTTGATCCTGTTCTTTGTCATGCTGGCCACGCGCCAAACTGGCAAGTCGCGCGGGCCGCTGAGGCTGCAAAAAAAATCCGTCATGACGGCGCGCGAACAACAGATGTACCAGCTGCTGCAGACTGCCTTGCCGGAATGCACAGTGTTGGCGCAAGTGGCGTTTTCAGCGCTGGTGACGGCAAAAGGATGGGCAAACAGAAACCGTTTCGACCGCAAGGTGGCCGATTTTGTCCTGTGCAGCCAGCAACTGAACGTCATCGCCATTATTGAGCTAGACGACCGCAGCCACGCCGGCCGCGAACGCCAGGACAAGGAACGCGACGCCATGCTCAGGCTGGCCGGCTACGTGACCTTGCGCTATGCAAACTTCCCCAGCCAGCAAGCGCTGCGCGCCGATGTCGAACAACTGCTAATGAAAAAAGCCGGCGTCGTATCTGCCTGATTACACCATCCAGACATCAGTCGCGCGTCAATACTTCCAGTAACTCAATCTCGAAGATCAAATTGGAATTCGGCGGAATCAAACCCACCTGCCGCTCGCCATACGCCAGCGCCGCCGGCACCCACAGCTTGCGCGTGCCACCGACCTGCATGCCGTGCAAACCCAAAATCCAGCCCTGGATGACCTTGTTATTGCTCAACACACAGCGAAAAGGCTCGCCCCGCTGATACGACGAGTCGAACTCCGTGCCATCTTCCAGCCAGCCCCGGTAGTGCGCCATGATCAGCGCGCCGCGCGCCGCCGCCTTGCCGTCACCGACGACGATATCGTCAATATTCACTTCAGCCGTCATCTCGTTTCATCCTTCATCAAAGCACCAAGCCGCGATTGTACGACAGCACGAAAAAAGCCCCGGCAGTCACCCGCCGGGGCTCGTTCTATTGCTGCTAAATTCTGGTGGGCCTCCCGTGAGTCGAACACGGCACCAACGGATTATGAGACACATGCTCTACAAAATGCAGCCAAGCATCATCTCAAACCTTCACTAATAAAGTTTAAAAAACACTATTTCATCTTAAGCAATAATCTTACCTGTATCCAAGAATTCTGCGGCTACCTCTGCAAAACCAGACATCACTTCACGATGTTCAGATGTCTTCATCTCAGCCACCTCATGAGCATCTGGCTCTTCCAAGATAAAGATCAACAGATAGTCCCCCTTGCCGTTCGAAACGTACACGAGTGCCCGATCACTGGTCTTTCGACTCTTACGCTTGAACTTGACGTTCCATTGCGCCAACTGTGCGATATCGGCAATGGGGACCAAATGAACATGCCTAAGCATATATTTCTTGCCATCTACGTTCGGACGCGCGTAAGCGCCATCCTTACCAAACCATTTGCTACTGTACTCGTCGCCTGCCTTCCAGTGCTCAAACTGCGACAAAAACTCATCAACGTTCAAGCCCTCAGCCAACATTGTTTTTTTCAAAACCTCAGTAATTTGTACGCCCATAGCTTTTCATTATAGTTTTTCACTCAGCCATAGAAAAAGCCGCTGAGATAGCAAGATGCTATTCTACAACGGCTTGGTGGCTTTTCTGTGAATTACCTACAGGCAATAGCCTATCAACGCGAGCGCTTGACTCCTGCGAACAACCTATGAGCAGTCTCAAAAGTAAATTGCTTACTGTTGTGAATACCAGTAAACAGCTCTAAAGCCTTGTCAGAATGATCAACAACGATACCATCTTGCGCATGAGCGCCGCCCCCACTTTTCAGTGGAAAAGATGAATTCACTGCATGTTTTTTTGAATTTTTCATTATAGGGCCTCACCGTATGGGACCATCTACTTAATCGAATATGATTAATTCTAACATATAGTCCGTATCTCTATACACTTCCGATGATGCGGCGATTCTTCTGAGGATGATGCGGTGACTCTTCTGAGGATGATGCGGCGATTCTTCTGAGGATGATGCGGCGACTCTTCTGAGGATGATGCGGCGATTCTTCTGAGGATGATGCGGTGATTCTTCTGAGGATGATGCGGTGATTCTTCTGAGGATGATGCGGCGACTCTTCTGAGGATGATGCGATCGCTCTTCAGAAGATGATCCGGGAACACATCATTCAGCAGGTCATGCCTCAACAGGCGACTGTGCAACGCCCAAGCTATAGCTTGAAACCATCAGCATAGGTAAATTGGCAGCATGAACAGCCAAATGACCTGCCGAAAAGTGAGCGTAACGCCTTACCATCTGCGCCGACTGCCAGCCGCCCAACTCCTGCAACACGTGCAATGGCGTACCTCGCTGCACATGCCAACTCGCCCACGTGTGCCGCAAGTCATGCCAGCGAAAATCGTCAATACCACAACGCTTAAGAGCCTTATACCAAGCTGCTATAGTAGCAGCAACTACTGGCTCACCGTTGTACGCAAAAACTCGTGTCACATGACGACCACGCTGCAACGTAAGCACGCGCATAGCGTCATCATTAAGGGGCACAACAATGGCCTTGCGGGTCTTACTCTGATCGGGATGTATCCACGCAACACGCCTATCAAGGTCAATCTGCGACCAGCACAGGCCAATCACATTCCCCTTGCGTAGGCCCGTAGCAAGACTGAAGGTCACCATATGAGCCAAATGCTCAGGCAACTCAAACAATAGCGCAGACGCCTCCCCATGTGTCAGGTAACGCACCCGACGATCAGGCTCCTTCAGCAATCTAACCTTCGGAATAGCATCAACCCATTCCCAATCAACACAAGCTCGGATCAAAACTGAGCGTAACAACGCTAACGTCCTGTTGACAGTACCATTCGTAACACCTGTAGCACGCTTTTTCTTCGTGATCGCATCCACAACAGAACGATTTATATCGTTTAGTTCATAACCAGACAATAGCGGTTCAAGCCAGCGAAAAATACACCTATCAGAATGTAAAGAAGCCTTATCAGCCTTCTCAGTTAACCAGCGATCAACTGCCTCACACCATGTCTTACCAGACAGCGATTCCAACACCAATCCAGCAACTACCATCTTACGCCTCACAACAATGTTGCCATAAACCAACTATATCAGAATGGACAGTCATCCGTCGTCTCAGGCAAGCCGGGAGCCGTCGCAAGGTAGACAACGCCCAGTCCGTTGTTACACCACGTCTGCAACCCATCCATACAATGCCCTTCAATCGCACGGAAAGCAGCCTGTGCGGCGCTAAGCATCGACGTGCAGCCCAACAGGCGCCATGAGTGGACTTCGGGCACCACAATGCCCTTAGAGCGAAAATAGCGTTTCTGATCGAGCGCCCTGCACTGCATTTCCTTGCCGCAATACTTTGCAATGTAGCTGGCGATCTTGTGCGCGCCAGTGACGCCAAAGCCAAAGCGATGCGGATCGCGGACGTTGACTTGCCCCATCTGTTCACCGTCCGGCCCCCGGCCCAAGACGCTTTGCCAGATCGAACGCAGGAGCGCGTACATTTGCCGGCCGGCCACCGCCACATGGAAGTGCAGCGCGCCGCGCTCTTGTTCCTCGATGACGGCAACATAGTGAAATTGTTTGTGCTTGCCGAGCTTGCGGCAAAATGCTTTCCAGTGCTTGAGTGCTGTCTCACGATCCACCATATTTTCTCGATACGTCAGCGTAACCATGCGATCAGCGCCGATCTGTTTGCAGCAATGTTTGACATTCTTCTTCGCACGGCGGCCAGCATCATCATCGTTTGCCTCGCGGTTTTCGGACTCCCCGCGCTTAGCCTTCGTTTTAAGCAGCCTAGCCGGGCCTACAAAGTGCCGTTCCTTGGTTACGGTCACTTCGCACTGTCCATCCGGAAAAACCCGCTTACGGGCCGTATAGTTGTCGTTCCATGTGTTCTTGATCCCATCATCGTCCCACCACTCCGGGCGATGTTGCGCAGATGGCTCTACAGGCGAGAAATCAATTGACGCTAAAGCGTTTTCATAATCTAATTCGGTCATTCGGTAGTCCTGTAACGGCAGGTTTATCGAAGGCCCCGGACATTTAGTAGATGCCTGGGGCTTTTTTTTGTCCATCAAAAAACTGTTCTGAAATCCTGTACTTCACTTGCCCGTAACTGCGATTTCTACTGCTGTGTTCTTAAGTGTCCCTAATACAAGTTTAGCGGCGCTTCGCGCCGCCACCCGCGCTGCGCACAGGTAGCGGCACGAAGCTTTCCGCTACCGCTTGCGCAGCAATTGCTGACGCAATAATTTCTCGATCACCTGATCCGGCGTCACGTCCTTGAAGCGGACATATGCCTTCAATCCTTCCAGCACCTTCGCATCCACATGCACCGTCAGAAATGCCTTGCCATCGTCACGCAAACGCCCCCTACGCTCTTTCTGCCGCTGTGCACTGGTCTTTGCGGCGCCAGTAGCCGGACGCCCCCTGCCGCGTTTAATCGGGCCGAGTAGATCAATCGTCTTATCATCCTCAAGCTGTTTCATATGCATACTTTCAAAACGGTTTTTCAGAGTGGGCCGTACTGGCTGACGTACGGCGACGCGGTACTAAGCGTGACGGCGGACTACCCGCTAAAACTTTGAAAACGTGTCGCTGCTCGCTCCGATGCGCACGGGCCATCTAACGCTATTACTTCAAAATCAAACGCCGACTTCGATATGCCCTCAAAGATTTTGCCCTCCGGGCCGCTTGTGCCTTCACCTCGGAATTAATGTGACAAGTCACCGTTTTTCTGATGTGCGCGGAACTTGAGCGCTCAAGATCAGCACCAGATCGGTATGCAGCTTGGTTCCTGATCGAGCGGCCCACGAGGAAGGCAGGAAAGAGAAGCCAGAGGAGCTATCCACGGTTTGCGCATCGTTCAAGCCGCCAATCAACAGCACCTCGCCGTCGTTGACCGTCACCGCTGTTTTGACCTGGCGCTTAATCAGCGTAGGAGAACCAGTCACGCCGCTGGCCGTTGGCTTAAAACTGGAGATTTGCCCATCGATGACGAGATTGATTTTGCCGTTACCGAGCACCTTTGGCAGCACATCAACAATGACACCCGAAGGCCGATAGACGATGTTTTGAACACTATTGCCGGAATTGTCTTTGCCCGTGCTGGAAATCGTCGGCGTTTCATCGCCAACCGTCAGCACCATCTTTTGATAGTCGTCACCCACAATGCGGCTGTTCGATACTTGCTTGAAACGGCCATCAGTATTGAGCGCATCGATCACCAACTGGAAATTTGTCCCGCGCAAACTGATCGCAGACGCCGAATTGACGCTCCCAAGGGACGCACCAAACTTCGCACCGAGCACACTGGCCATGATGGAAATGCCGCGGCCCGAGCTGGCGTTATCCGTGACCTCGACCCATGACGCGGACACGTCGACCATACGCGGCAGCTGATCGAGCGCACCGAGCAAGATGCGCATTTTGTTTAACTCTGACGCGCTGCCTGTCAGCACAATTTGATTGCCAGCGGCAACCGCGCTACGAGGACCAAACGCAGCCGCCACGACCTGCACCAAGAAATCAGCCGATCGGCTAGCCGGCGCATAGACCTCGGAGTCATCATCACGCCGCCGGCCAGCAGCAACGGGCGCACGATCTAAAGAATCATCTTCGACATCAACACGCACAGCACGCGATTTCGACCTATCAAAAAACGCCGAAGAGGAACCGCTCCCCGGCACATCAACATCCGCTAGACGGATAGCAGATGGAGCAGCAGCCGAAGACTGTGCAGCACGCAGATAGTAGACGCCATCGCGCAATTCGGAAGATATGCCCTGGTCGCGCAAAATACCCTCAACAAACGTCGGCAACCGATCAGCATCGAGGGAACTCACAGACACCGTAAGCTTGCGATCCAGGGCCAGGGCATCTGGTGAAATTACATAATCACGAGCAAGCATATTCTTGAAAGTGGCCTGCGCGAAAGCGACAAGCGACACAGAAGAAAGCTGTATCGAGACCGGCTGACCTGCGCCAAACGCAACGCACGGCAACAAGATAAACAGAATAAACAGTTTTTTCATGACACACCCTTCACCCAGGTATCCGCATCGACCAGCGCAAGCCAGCCGCCTTCGATGAAGCGAAAACGCATAGCGGTCACACTGCGGCCGTCCGACAAGGTGACAACGTAGACACTTCCCCGCGCGATATAACCGATACCAGTGAGATTTTTTGATGGCACTATTTCGGGCTGTTTTTGGGCAATCGTCGGCGCCAAGACTGGCTTGCCAAAGTGATAGCCGAACACGCCCAGGGCGGCGCCAAGGCACAACGCGGCAAAGAGAAATTTAGTCATATGTTTGTGAGGTGGCTTTGGAGGCAGAGCGCGATAGCTCAACATAGGCAAAGCGGCAGGCGTAGCCTGCAATGGGCCGATGAAATCGGCAGGAACACCAGCAACAGCGGACAAATGCCAAGCCGAGAGCAAGGAATGAGTGCCATGCGGATAGGTATCAGAGAAAACTTGAGTCGTGTTGTATGCCTTGTTCAGATCATCGCCACGAAAATACCAACGATCCGCAACCAAAGCATCCGGGGACGCCCCCAATCGCACCACACCAATGTGCAAGCGCGGCATGCTACCGTTCGACGCCCCGGCAGTCATCAGGGCAATAGCGGGGCTTAAAACAGGCACCCGCATACGATCCAGACGGTTCAGCCTGACGACATACTCCAGCAAAGAATCACGCAACTGTTTATCAACCTGACTGATGTTTTGCATGATGAAAAAAACATCCCATCCGTACTTACGCGCATGGATGGCCCATTCAAGCATTTCAGCACGGCCCTTGTCTTGAAAATTTCGGGTGTTCAGCCAAGAACCGCATTCATCGAGCAGAAGCGCGCCATTGTGCGATTCATCAAACCCTGGCAACAACTTAGGAGACGGCGCAGTCGCCGTAATCCCCGAGCGGCCATACTGCAAAATTGGCTCAAAATCGATAAAGCGATTGCCACTACCGATCATGTACAAGTCAACGGCAGACGGTTTGTCAGGCACCCGTATAACGATGCCCCGATCACGAGCTGGCATCAAGTGCTCCAGGAACACATCGCAGTTTGTGGCAACACGCTTGCCATCACGCAAGTAACGCCGAATTTGATCGATAGCAGCCTTGCCCTTGCCACTGCCTAATTTGCCAGTAATCGCATAAACAGCCATATCACCCGCCTATTTAATAATGAGATTCAAGCCTTTTTTCTGCATTACATATAGTTGGCAACCAAGCCAAACAGTAACGTAGCAAGTAGCGGCTGTAATAGTAGTGGAATTAAAAGCAATACCAAGACCAACGGCAAAACTCGGATGCGACGAAGACATACCCGCAATACCCTGGGAACAAACACCCTTCGCGCACGAAGTCATCAGAGCAATCATGACACCAGCAAGAGACAGCATCAGAATCATTGCAGAAAGCCGAAAAGCCTTTTCCAATATCATGAATCTTGAAAATAAATTAATCAGAAATACGCATAAATTAATAAGCAAAGTACCGAGCAGAGGCATATTAAGCTTTCATTGCAGATTGAACCTGTTGAACGGAACCAATAAGCGCAAAGAAACAAATTACACCGCTTATAAACTTTGCGAATATATTTACATATTCACATATATCAACTTTTACACTAGCACCGGTAATGGGATTAGGCACAGATGGATTACTGCACACCGCAGTCGGAATTACAGGGAACCAGTCACCCAAGCCAAGCTTTTCCTTGGTTATATCTTTAATTCCTTCAATGTTATCTTTATTGGAAGACTCGACAGCGCGATACCCTGTCTCGCCCATATCGTCATCAATTTTAGGCATTCCAGTTTCATCAATTCGGCATGCAGGCTGACCAGGAAGCCCACACCCATTGCCCTTACTGTCACCTGGCGTACCAGAACCAGGAGTACCACCAGGTGTACCGCCAGGAGTACCACCAGGTGTACCGCCAGGAGTACCACCAGGTGTACCGCCAGGTGTACCGCCAGGTGTACCGCCAGGAGTACCACCGGGTGTACCGCCAGGGGTACCACCAGGAGTACCGCCAGGAGTGCCACCGGGTGTACCACCAGGGGTGCCGCCAGGATTAGAAGGGTCAGTAGGATTAGTCGGATCAGTAGGCTTAGTGGGATCAGTAGGCTTAGTCGGATCAGTAGGCTTAGTCGGATCAGTAGGGTTACTCGGATCAGTAGGCTTAGTCGGATCAGTAGGGTTAGTCGGATCAGTAATATCCCCGCCTTTATATGGCGGAACGTCAGTGTTAGGAAGTTTCTCCACACTACAAGTTTGCGCACTCTCCGTTAACTTTACATCCCAAACATAGAGAAAGATCCCTGGCGTTGACGTAGTCTTTGTATATAGCCTGAGAATATCAGATTCCCTAGCAACTACAGCCTTGCAGGAATTAATACAAAATATCTGCTGGAACTGACTACCATCAGGAGAAATTTTTTGAACAAAATCAATACTAGTACCAGACTTACTAGGACGGCCATATCCGCTAGGATATTCATAAGTGCCGAGACTATCGCCTAAGTTACATTTTCCTGATTTTTCAAAAGTGACAGTAGTGATGCCACCGTTATAAGCTTTAAAAGTACAACTCCAATAATTTCCTGTAGTCCCAATTGGCTGACAGCTTCCCCCTGTATTAGGCATACCATTAGGAGCACCATATTGCGACCACGCCTCTTCTAAACTCTTCCAATTACCACCACCGTTTCCTCGATAAACAATACCGGCAGACGAACTATTAACAACGAAAAACAGCAACCAAAAAATAACGTTTTTCATATTTACACCCGAAAAAAAAGGCGACCGGAGCCGCCCTGATAATGCTGATGAATTTTAGCCAGCTTTGGAGAAGGCCTTTTTCATCATCTTGATACCCCAGAAGCCACCGGCGACCAGGACGGCAACGGCGAAGGCCGCAGTGATGTAGGTAGTAGCCTGACTGGACAACGCCGTGATAGCCGCAACACCCGGATCATCAGCCGCCGCAGCAACGCCCGAAACAGCAACCGCACCCACCAGAGCCAAACCACGCTGAATATTTTTGTTCATTTGCACATCCTCTAAAAATAACGGTCTACATACGATTGACGACGACCCTGCGCCAAAAGACTACTAATCCAAAATTTCAATCGAGCGGCGGATAACTCGCTGTATCGCACCGGCTGCATACCCGATGCCAAACGCACTCAAGGCGTAACCAACAGCGGCGGCGATAGTCATTATTTGTGCTCCAAAAACCGGGAAATAATGTACTTCGCCAGATGCACAGCGCAGAAGAACAGGCCAGCCAAAAACAAGATGGGCCAGAAACTTTTCAGCAAAATCATCGTTGCGCCCCTGCGATCCAGCCCAACGCGAACAGCACCACCACCGCCGCCACAAAAAATATATCAACAGCCTTTTCCTGCGCCGCCACAGCAGCCACATACTCAGCACCTGACTCGACCACATAGGCACATGCAGACAACTCAGTCGGAGCGCTAGACACCGTGTACAGCACGGCACCAGACGGAGCATTTGGCCCCGTCATTTGTGTGGAATCGACGCAGGAAGGCATGGGAAATTACGAGGCGGTTTGTTGACCTGGGTTCGCCTTGACGGCAGGAGCCGCTACAGCGGCTTTTGCTTGGGAAGCAGCGGAAATTGGAGTGATAGAGAAGACTTGCGCGCCGACACGCTTGTCTTGCGAGATCGATACTTCAAATTCAACCTCATACGTGCCCGGCAGGGTGTCTTTGAAGCGCTCCGGCAAGACCAGCTCACCGATTAACGGCTCGATGACGCCGGTATCGCGGTTTGGCTTGTGGACGATGCATTGCGCCATGCGCATATCGTAGTCATTGCCGGTTTTTTTCGAACGGCCAGCCACTTGGGTGACATGCAGAATTTGAATGGTATTTTTCATGATCTTTTCCTTAGAGTGAGTCGCCCGCTAGAGCGATTAAGTACGACTGTGATATGTTTATTGCCATCTAGAACTAATGGCAATTTTATGAACACACTTTTTTTGTTACTTTCCGTGGCACTAATTGCACTAATATTTCCGAAGCTTTTTAATCCGGGGATCTTTAGGCTTGTTGTAGCCAAATCATCGGAGTCACTACAGATAAAACGAAGGCCAATACTTACAAGCCGTGAGCAACAAATGTTCGCGCTCTTAACAACTGCATTGCCTGAATGCATCGTGCTAACACAAGTAGCGTTTTCCGCTCTCATCACAGCAGATGGCTGGCAATCCCGAAATCGATTCAATCGCAAGGTGATCGACTTTGTTTTATGCAGCAACCACATGAACGTCATCGCAGTGATTGAGCTTGACGACCGCAGCCACATAGGCCGCGAACAGAACGACCATGAGCGAGACGCCATGCTCAAACAAGCCGGATACCATACGATTCGCTACCCGAACATTCCAACAGCAGAAAAAGTAAGAACCGATATCGAATCCCTACTAATGAACATGCACACTTTTTGATACGACTAACGTCAAACACTTTTCGCTTTGCACAGATCGGCAACCGAAAAAAAACTCCCAAGGCGTACCAGTGGGCAAACAGGCGGCCCGTGGGCCGGAGACTGAGCGGTTTACATTCAACCTAGATGTGCTATCGTTTACTTACCCAAACGGACAAGCATTTGCGCGTTCGGACAAATACATATTATTGTCCAAACGTGTAAATTGCAAACAGGAAATAACTATGAACTACGCGGAATTGATAGAAAATGCAATGAAGGGGCGCCCAACGCTGGCAATGTCCAAGCTGTGGGGACTGCCAAACTCAACGCTGGTGAAGTATGTGAAGGGGGAGCGTATGCCAGACTTCAATACGGCCCTGAAGATCGTAAAAGAAGCTGGCGTAGACCCTGCCGTGGCCTTTGAGGCACTGGCAGAAGAAGAACGCAACCACAAATCGAAAAATTTCAAATTGCAGTTGCAAGATAATGGTGGGCCTCCCGTGAGTCGAACACGGCACCAACGGATTATGAGTCCGCTGCTCTAACCAAGCATGAGCTAGAGGCCCAAGAGGGACTGCGGCGTGGCGGCGCTGTTGATGCCCGCCTCGCGCGGCCGTTTTGGAAACGGACACGCGAGGATAGGGGTATCAGGGGCGCACGTCAAGCCCTATTGGCTTCTAGTTGCCTTCCAAGAAGCTTTTCAGCTTGTCGGAGCGCGATGGGTGGCGCAGCTTGCGCAGCGCCTTGGCTTCGATCTGGCGGATGCGCTCGCGCGTCACGTCAAATTGCTTGCCCACCTCTTCCAGCGTGTGGTCGGTGGACATCTCGATGCCGAAACGCATGCGCAGCACTTTCGCTTCGCGTGGCGTCAGGGAATCGAGCACGTCCTTAACCACGCCGCGCATGGACGCGTGCAGGGCTGCGTCGGCGGGCGCCAAGGTGTTGTTGTCCTCGATGAAGTCGCCCAGGTGGGAATCGTCGTCGTCGCCGATCGGCGTTTCCATCGAGATCGGTTCCTTGGCGATTTTCATGATCTTGCGGATCTTGTCCTCGGGCATTTCCATCTTGATCGCCAGGGTGGCCGGATCGGGTTCCGCGCCCGTTTCCTGCAGGATCTGGCGAGAAATCCGGTTCATCTTGTTGATCGTCTCGATCATGTGCACGGGAATGCGGATCGTGCGCGCTTGGTCGGCGATCGAACGCGTGATGGCCTGGCGAATCCACCAGGTGGCATAGGTCGAGAACTTGTAGCCGCGGCGGTACTCGAACTTGTCGACGGCCTTCATCAGGCCGATATTGCCTTCCTGGATCAGGTCGAGGAATTGCAGGCCACGGTTCGTGTACTTCTTGGCGATCGAAATGACCAAACGCAAATTGGCCTCCGTCATTTCGCGCTTGGCCTTGCGCGCCTTCATTTCACCGGCCGCCATCTGGCGGTTGATGTTGCGCAAGTCCGGCAGCGGCAGTACGACACGCGCCTGCAGGTCGATCAGGCGTTGCTGCAGTTCCTTGACGGTCGGAATGTTGCGACCCAGGATGGCGCTGTACGCGTGTCCTGCGTTGACTTCGCCATCGACCCAGTCGAGGTTGGTTTCATTGCCGGGGAAGACCTTGATGAAGTGGGCGCGCGGCATGCCGCAGCGGTTCACGGCCACGTCGAGAATCTGCTTCTCGATATGGCGCACTTCATCGACCTGGCCGCGCAGGGTGTCGCACAGCTTTTCCACCACCTTGGCCGTGAAGCGGATGCCCAGCAATTCTTGCGAAATGGCTTCCTGCGCCTTGGCGTAAGGCTTGGAGTTGTAGCCTTCTTTTTCGAAAGCGCGGCGCATCTTGTCGAACTGCTGCGAAATGACGGCGAATTTTTCCAGCGCCGTGCGCTTCAGGGTTTCCAGCTGCTCGGCCGAGAAGCCGGCCGCGCCGGAAGCGTTCGCCTCTTCCTCTTCTTCCACTTCCTCTTCTTCCGCTTCGCCTTCTTCCTCGTCTTCTTCGACGGGAGCGGCCACGACAGGAGCGGCGGCGACCGGTTCGCTTTCATCGACGAGACCGTCGACGATTTCGTCGATCTTGATCTCTTCGTTGGCGATGCGGTCGGCGGCGGCGATGATCTCGGCGATCGTCACTGGACAGGCGGAAATGGCCTGGATCATGTCTTTCAAGCCATCTTCGATGCGCTTGGCAATCTCGATCTCGCCTTCGCGCGTCAGCAGCTCGACCGAGCCCATCTCGCGCATATACATGCGCACGGGGTCGGTGGTGCGGCCGAAATCGGAATCGACGGTCGACAATGCGGCCTCGGCCGCCGCTTCCGCCTCGTCATCGCTGGTGACAACGGCAACGTTATCGGACAGCAACAACGTTTCCGCATCGGGCGCGTGTTCGTAGACGGCGATACCCATGTCATTGAAGGTACCGATGATGCCTTCGATGGCTTCCGGATCGACGATGTTTTCAGGCAAGTGATCGTTGATTTCCGCGTAGGTCAGGAAACCACGTTCCTTGCCGAACTTGATCAGGGTCTTGAGTTTCTGGCGCCGGCGCTCGAGTTCTTCCTCGCTCGCTTCCGTGTCGGACGAGAACGCGTCCTTCAACAGCGCGCGCTCCTTCGCCTTGCGATCCTTGGCCTTGGCCTTGTCGACGGCCTTCAGTTCGGCCCGCTCGACGGCGTTCAGGGCGGCGACTTCATCATTTTCTGGCTGGAATTCTTTTGGCTTGCGGCCGCGGCGGCCCGGCACTTTTACCGACGGCAAGACATAGCCGGACGTATCGATGGCTGCCAGGGTGGCAGCGTCGGTGGTCTGGCTGACCACGGGCGCGCTGGTAATGCGCGCTTCTGGCCGGTCGAGCGCCTTTTCGGCTTTCGTGGTAACTTTAGTGGGCTTTGCAGCCGCTTTGGATTCGGGTTTCTTGATTGGCACAGGCGCTTTCGATTACACAACGACTTGCTTTACGGTGGATTAGGATAAAGTTTGCTGCCAGTTCCCTGTCTACCTGCGGGAACCACCATCTTCGAACCTGCCGACAACGCAAATTCGACACTGTTACGTTACTTACACCTCATCGGCCACGATCCGCGGGAAGCGCAGCAATTCCTGTCCACCAGCTGTTGCCAGCCGCCTCGGCAGAAATTCCTGCATCGACCGCGTTGGGAGCGAGAGCCTGGCGCGGCTTGCCAGCGTCTGCGAACCTTGCCCGCGACGCCGAAAACGCCAGTTGGCCCTGGCTGCCGACACGATCCACCGCGCCGATCAAGAGCCTAACTTACTGAAAACAAATACTATTTACGAAACAGAACTAGCTTGCCAAAGCACACAATACTTAGCATTTAATTATAGCACGCGAAAAATGTTTTTCCAGTGCGCGCCATACCCCCAGAACAAGATTAGCGATTCACCAACTCGGCATCGCGTTCGCGCTCCAACTCGCCTTGCTCCTGCGTGATTTCGCGGTAGCGTACACCAATTTTCTCGGATGGCAAACCCGACGCAAACAATTGCTGCAATTCCGCCTTCAAGGCATTCAATTTGATCTCGCGGATGGTGCTGACCAGCCATGACAATTCGCTGTCGTAATCGGATTCCGTGCCGGCCGCGATCTCGCCGATGATCTCGTCGTATTCGCTGCCCAGCTCCTTCAATTGCTGCGCCAGCGCAGCAAAACTGCCATGCTCGCCCAGCGCCTGGCCCACGGCCACCAGCTGCCCCAGACTGTGGGCCGCATCCGGTCCCAGGTGCTGGAAGGCGGTCAGGGCGGCCTCATCGATACGCATGGTCAGAGGCGGATGCGCCACCAGCATGCGCATGATCTTCAATTCCAGGCCCACGGGCACGGGGCGGCCCGATTTCGGCGGCGCGCGACGCGCCACGGCAACGGGCTTGGCCAGCTCGAACAGGGCTTCGATCTCGGCTGGCGTGGACTGCGTCAGCTGCGCCAGGCCGCGCACGATTTGCAGGCGCAACGACGACGGCGCCATCAGCTGCAGCAGGGGCTTGGCGTCGAACTGCACGCGGGCACGCCCTTCCGGCTCCGACAAATCATGCTCGCCCGACACTTCTTTCAGCAAAAATTGCGACAGCGGCATGGCTTCATGCACTTGCTGCTCAAAACCTTCGGTGCCAAATTCGCGGATATAACTGTCCGGATCATGTTCCGATGGCAAGAACAGGAATTTGATGGTTTTATTGTCCGACACGTGGGCCAGGCTCGCTTCCAGCGCGCGGCGGGCGGCGCGGCGGCCAGCCTTGTCGCCGTCGAAGCTGAAAATCACGTTATCGGTCTGGCGCAGCAGTTTTTGCACGTGGGTGGGCGTGCACGCCGTGCCCAGGGTCGCTACCGCTTGCGGGAAGCCCATTTGCGCCAGCGCCACCACATCCATGTAGCCTTCCGTCACCAGCACATAGCCGGCGTCGCGGATGGCCTGGCGGGCCTCGAACAGCCCATATAGTTCGAACCCCTTGGAAAACAAGGGGGTTTCCGGCGAGTTCAGGTATTTCGGTTCACCATGGTCGAGCACGCGGCCGCCAAAGGCGATGACCTGGCCCTTGGTATTGCGAATCGGAAACATGATGCGTTCGCGGAAACGGTCATAGCGCTTGCGGTTATTGCCCTCTTCATCGACCTTGTCGATCACGAGGCCGGCCTCGGCCAGTGCCACCACGTCGTAATCGGGGAAGACGGAGCGCAGATTATCCCAGCCACCTGGCGCGAAACCCATGCCGAAGCGAGCGGCCACTTCGCCCGTCAAGCCCCGGTTCTTCAGGTAAGCGATGGCTTCCGGCGCGTGGCGCAATTGCCCCCGGTAATAATCGCAGGCCTGCGTCATGGCGTCGGACAGGGCCATGCTTTGCGCCTGGATCTGCGCGCGCTGGGCCGGCGGGATCTTGTCATCCGCTTCCGGCACCACCATGCCCACGTTCTGCGCCAGGTCCTTGACGGCGTCAACAAAGCCCATGCCCGAGTACTCGATCAGGAAGCCGATCGACGTGCCATGCGCGCCACAGCCGAAACAGTGATAGAACTGTTTTGTGGGGCTGACGGTAAAGCTGGGCGATTTTTCACTGTGGAACGGGCACAAGCCCATGAAATTGGCGCCACCTTTTTTCAGTTGCACATAGCGGCCCACGACATCGACGATATCGACACGGTTGAGCAAATCGGAAATGAAGGATTGAGGTATCACTGGCTAGGGCGGGTCTTGTTATAGGTCAGACTATACTACCGCACGTGGCCTGAGGTTGAGCCAGGTCAACGTGTGGGCGATTGAGCGGCTGCCAGCATGGGCCGGCAGCCGATGACTACTATTGTATGCTTACGCTGCCGGCGTCAAGGCTTTCTTGACCAGGGCGGACACCACGGTCATGTCCGCGCGGCCCGCCAGCTTCGGCTTGACGATGGCCATGACCTTGCCCATGTCTTGCGGACCGGCGGCGCCCGAGGCGGCCACGGCGGCAGCCACTTCGGCCGCCACTTCTTCGTCCGACAGGCCGGCAGGCATGTAGTCCGCCAGGTGCACCAGCTCGGCTTTTTCAATGTCGGCCAGGTCGGCACGGCCACCCGCTTCGAACTGGGTGATCGAATCCTTGCGCTGCTTGATCATTTTTTCCACGATGGCCGTCACGTGGGCGTCCGTCAATTCGATGCGCTCGTCGACTTCCTTGCGCTTGATTTCCGCCAGCAACAAGCGAATCGTGCCCAGCTTGCCCGCTTCCTTGGCGCGCATGGCGTTTTTCATGTCTTCGGTAATTTGTTCTTTCAAGCTCATGGCAATCCTCGTGTTGGTAAGTGGGGCTCGATGCTCGTGTGGCTCGGTGCTCATGTGTGCAGATTAAGCAGGCAGCCACAAAAGCGAAAACCCGCTGCGGCGAACCGGAGCGGGTATGCGACTCATCTGAAGTATCACTCCAGGCGAATCAAAACAAAACCCGTGGCGAACAATGCGCCGAACTACCCGGGTTGGTTCTGACTGAACAGTCTTAGAATAATTTTTTCGGCAGTTGTTGGCTGCGGATGCGTTTGTAATGACGCTTTACAGCAGCTGCCAGCTTGCGCTTGCGCTCAGCTGTTGGCTTTTCGTAGAATTCGCGTGCGCGCAATTCGGTCAGCAGACCCGTTTTTTCGATGGTGCGTTTGAAGCGACGCATTGCGACTTCGAACGGCTCGTTTTCTTTAAGGCGAATAGTGGTCATGTAAAATTCAAACCGTTGAGGTGGTGTATAGGAAGAGATAGATGGTAGCAGCTTTTATTCGAAAAGGGAAGTCCCTCCCCACTTGCGTGCGGCATGCAGCCTGCGATCACTGCCGGAATGTGGCGTAAACCACGCACCGGGGACCCCATATTACAGAGTAGCTTACTGCAAGGCAATACCTGCCGCCACGCCGGAAGCCCAGGCCCACTGAAAGTTGTAGCCGCCCAGCCAGCCCGTCACGTCGACCGATTCGCCGATGAAATACAGGCCCGGCACTTTACTGGCCATCATGGTCTGCTGCGACAGCTCGCGCGTATCGATGCCGCCGCGCGTCACTTCCGCCTTGCGGTAGCCTTCGGAGTCGTCCGGCACGATGGACCAGGCATTGATGGCCTGCCCCAGCTTGCGCAGTTGCGCATCAGGCATGTCGGCGATGCGCGCGTCCGGCGCCAGGCCGTTGACGGCCAGCAAGCAGTCGGCCAGGCGCTGCGGCAACCATTGCGCGACGATATTGCCCAGCTGCTTCTTCAACGTGCCCTTGCCTTCAATCAAGGTTTGCGCCACGTCCACTTCCGGCAACAAATTGATGACGATGGGCGTGCCGGGTAGCCAGTAGCTGGAAATCTGCAGGATCGCCGGGCCCGACAGGCCGCGGTGGGTAAACAGCAAATCTTCGCGGAAACGCGCGCCCGTTGCCTTGCGGCCTTTCAGGCTGCCCGTCTCCACGTCCACTTCCAGGGCGATGCCGGACAGTTCCGCGAACGGCGCCCAGCTGGCCGCATCGAACGTCAGCGGCACCAGGGCCGGACGCGGTTCGACCATCGTCAAATCGAATTGTTTGGCGATGCGGTAGGCAAAATCCGTGGCGCCTATCTTCGGGATCGACAGGCCGCCCGTGGCGATGACGATGCTGGCCGTCTCGATGTCGCCGCTGTCCGTCTGCAGCACGAAGCCGCCATCATCTTGCTGGACAACATTGTCGATTTTGCATGGCATACGCCAGTGCACGCCGCCAGCGGCGCACTCGTCCTTGAGCATGTCGATGATCAGCTCGGCCGATTCAGTGCAAAACAGCTGGCCCTTGTGCTTTTCGTGGTAGCCGATCCGGTATTTCTTCACCAGCGCAAGGAAATCCTGCGGCGTGTAGCGCGACAGTGCGCTCTTGCAAAAATGCGGGTTTTCCGAGAGGAAATTTTGTGGAGTGGCGTTAATATTGGTGAAATTGCACCGTCCACCACCCGAGATGCGGATCTTTTCGGCCAGCTTGGCCGCGTGATCGATCAATACCACGCGCTTGCCCTGCTGGGCAGCAACAGCCGCACACATCATGCCGGCCGCGCCCGCGCCGATCACTGCCACATCAAATTGTTTTGCCATAAGAATTCCGGTCACCGCTGATTACAAAGACGCCATTGTAAACTGCGGCGACGCGGCTAGCGCAGCCGTGCTGCAATCTGCCGCGATGCCATCAGGCATTGCCCCACCTGCTCGGCAATCGACGGCGGCACGGGCACCTCGCCGCGCAGCACGGCAGCGATCCATTCGGCCGTGGTGGCCGCATCGCGCTCGGCCGGCAAATGTGGCAACTCATCCACCAGCGCCTGCTTTTCCACCAGCACCGTACGCTCAGCGCCATGGAACCAGTCGATCTGCTGCGCCTTGTTGGCGTTGGCCACCGTCTCGCCTTCCGTGCCGCGCATCAGGAATGCGTCGCCGCGTCCCGGCGGAGATGCTGTCAGGAAATATTCACCGAGCATTTCCAGGTATTCGGGATGCGTGTACGACACCAGGCGCAGGGCGGGCCCGGCGAAGGGCTGCATGATTTTCACCAGGGTATGCGTGGAATTGCGCACGCCCAACACGCGCCGCAGCGACAGCATGTGTGCCAGACGCGGCGCCAATGACGCTATGGGCAGGAAGGCCGCTTCCCCGCGCGCCATGGCGGCCTCGGCTTGCGCATGGTCCAGCGAGGCCGGCACGCCCAGCGCGGCCAGCACTTCGGCCGTGGTGATGCGGCCCGGGTCGCTGCTCACGCCATGCACGAGCACGGGCGCGCCCGCGCGCGCAAGCAGCAGCGCCAGCAAGGCCGTCAGATTGGCCATCTTGCGTGCGCCGTTGTAGCTGGGAATGATGATGGGTGCGAATTCACCACCCGGCGCGGCCAGCGGAGCGAACGACGCTTCGGCCGCGTCGAGGAAGCCGGCAATCTCGTCGACCGACTCGCCCTTGATGCGCATGGATAACAAAATGCCGCCCAGTTCCAGGTCCGACACGCGGCCCTCGAGCATGGCGCGGTACAGGGCGCGGGCGTCGTCACGCGTCATGCTGCGCGCGCCGTTCTTGCCGCGTCCTATTTCTTTGATGAAACGTGCAGCGGGAAATGGCTCACCGGCCACATCGGTATGGGGGATGGAAACAGTCGTCATGGCGCCAGCTTACACGGATTTTTCCCCGTGCAGACGGGCTGATGGACGGCGCAGGCGCCGATGCAACAGTCTTTCAAACTATTTTTGAACGAACTGCAGCGCGACTGCATCCAAACGCGCCGCCGCTACGTATAAGACTGCACGGGAGGACTCATCATGGAACACGCAATCAAACAGGAAAGCGCCTTCGTCGGCATCGAAACGAGCAAGCTGCTGCTGAAAGCCGTGCTGCTCTCGGGTGGCGAAGTGCTATGCAAGGTGCTGGAAAACGACGTGGCCGGCTACCGCTGGCTGCGCAGCTGGCTGCAAAGGAACGATGTCACCATCATGGGCTTGCGCGTCTGCATGCGCCTGGACGCACCGTACAGCGAGGTTGCCGCCCGCATGCTGGCCGAGATGGGCATGCTGGTCTGCGATGCGGAGCAGGGCCCGCTGGAAGCGTATGCGCGCGACTGCGGCTTGCCCGACGGCGCGGCGCGCGGCGCTGTGGTGCTGGCAAAGTATTGCGCGGCGGCACGCCCTGCTCCCTGGACGCCGCCCTCGCCCGCCTACGTGGAGCTGCGCCTGTGGCTGCGCCGCCTGCATGCCGTGCGGCAGTTGCGAAAACAGGAAATAGCACGCCTGGAAGGCCATTTCCATGCAGGTCAGATTGCGCTGCATCAATTACTGCGCCAGCAAATCGCTTGCCTCGATACGCAGATACGCCAGCACGAAACGGCCATCCTTGAGCATGTGCGGCGCCATCCCGGACTGCCGCGGCCGCCTGAGCTGGCCGGCAATTACCAGCGCATCGCCCGCTACACCTTTGGCGCCAGCCTGGCCGGCGGCCATTGAGCGCGCACATTGCGCACACAAACCAGGGGGCTGGCGGCGCACCGGCCCTGCCATAAAAACAACTGATGCATTCCCGTTTTGGCCCCATCCCCGCCGCCAGGCCGCATTTCCGCTACACTATTGCCTCTTAAAGAACGCAATAGCGAAAGCCGAGCCAGAATCATGAATACGCCAGACATCGAAAATATCAACGTCACCTCCTTCGCGCCCATGCCGACACCGGCCGAGCTGCACGCCAAACTGCCGCTGTCGGAGAGCGCCTTCGACACCGTCAGCCGCGGCCGCGAAGCGCTGCGCAACATCATCGACCGCAAAGACCAGCGCCTGTTCGTCGTCGTCGGCCCGTGCTCCATCCACGATCCCGTCGCCGGCCTCGATTACGCGCGCCGCCTGAAGGCGCTGCAAGAGGAAGTCAAGGATACGATGCTGCTGGTGATGCGCGTGTATTTCGAAAAACCGCGTACCACCACGGGCTGGAAGGGCTACATCAACGACCCGTACATGGACGATTCCTTCAAGGTCAACGAAGGCATGGAAAAGGCGCGCCGGTTCCTGCTCGACGTATGCGAATTGGGCTTGCCCACCGCCACCGAAGCACTGGACCCGATCTCGCCCCAGTACCTGGGTGACCTGATCGCCTGGACAGCCATCGGCGCGCGCACCACCGAATCGCAGACGCACCGCGAAATGTCGTCCGGCCTGTCGACACCCGTCGGCTTCAAGAACGGCACCGATGGCGACATCAGCATTGCGGTGAACGCGATCCTGTCGTCGGCGCACCCGCACTCCTTCCTGGGCATTAACGCCGAAGGCAATGTGTCCATCGTGCGCACACGCGGCAACGCGTATGGCCACGTGGTGCTGCGCGGCGGCGACGGCCGCCCGAACTACGATTCGGTCTCGATCGCCATCGCCGAACAGGCACTGGCCAAGGCCAAGCTGCCAGCCAACCTGGTGGTCGACTGCTCGCACGCAAACAGCTATAAAAAGCCGGAACTGCAGCCGCTGGTGATGGCCGACGTGGTCAACCAGATCCGCCAGGGCAACCACTCGCTGGTGGGCGTGATGATCGAATCGAACATCGTCAGCGGCAACCAGAAGATTCCGCAAGACCTGTCGCAACTGACCTACGGCTGCTCCGTCACCGACGGCTGCATCGACTGGGACACGACGGCCACCATGCTGCGCGATGCGCATGCGCATTTATTGAACCGCCCGGCATAAGGCTCTCGCGGATACGAAAAACGGCGCCCTGTGCGCCGTTTTTGCTTTTCCCTTCATTACGCCATCTGCACATGCGGCAGCACGGCGTACGATCCGGCCAGGGCCTGTTCGGCCTTGCTGGCCGGGATATTGAGTTCATTGACGTCCAGGTAGATGCGCCCGTCCATGATACGCACGGCGTACAGGCGCGCCATGCCCTGCACGGGTGCCACCAGGCGGCCCGAATCGAGCTCGATGATCCAGCTGTTCTTCGGCCCCATCAGGTTTTTCTCCATCAGCACCCCGTGCGCCAGCGGGCCGCCCAGGCAAGGCACCGTGTCGAGCAACGCGTACACCGTATCGTCAAGCGCGCGGAACAGGGCCACGCCCGGCAAGTCCTGCCACGCCAGTCCCCGCTGCACCATGCGCGCGCGCGCCAGCGGCATGTCCTTCAGGCGGCAAATCATTTTCCATTGTTCCGACATTGCTAGCTCCCTTGAGAAAAGGCACACGCTTGCCTAAGCAAGAGCGGTGCCAGTGCCAGCACAGGCGCAGGAAGGGCGAAATACAAGGCAAATCGCCGCTGCGGCGCACTGCGCAAGTGCACACTGCCGCCGAAATGGTGCGCGGGCCGCACGGTGGACTGCCCGGCTTTCCTTTACAATGGCGGATTACTCCTCCCTATTTAGCACCTTCATGATTGTTCTTGGCGTCGAATCCTCCTGTGACGAAACCGGCCTGGCCTTGTACGACACGCAACGCGGCCTGCTGTCGCACGCCCTCTATTCGCAAGTAGCCATGCACGAGCAATATGGCGGCGTGGTGCCGGAACTGGCGTCGCGCGACCATATCCGCCGCGCCATCCCGCTGCTGGAAGAGACGCTGGCCAAGGCCGGCATCACCCTGCCCGAAATCGACGCCATCGCGTACACGCAAGGCCCGGGCCTGGCCGGCGCGCTGCTGGTAGGTTCCTCCGTCGCCTGCAGCCTGGGCCTGGCCATCAACAAGCCGGTGCTGGGCATCCACCACCTGGAAGGCCATCTGCTGTCGCCGCTGCTGGCGTCCGAGCCGCCGGAGTTTCCCTTCATCGCCCTGCTGGTGTCGGGCGGCCACACGCAGCTGATGCGCGTCGACGGCGTGGGCCAGTACACGATGCTGGGCGAAACGCTCGATGATGCCGCCGGCGAGGCGTTCGACAAGTCGGCCAAGCTGCTGGGCCTCGGTTATCCTGGCGGCCCCGCCATTTCGCGCCTGGCCGAATTCGGCGACCCGCTGGCCTACAAGCTGCCACGCCCGATGCTGCACTCGAAGGATTTCAATTTCAGTTTCTCCGGCCTGAAAACGGCCGTGCTGACGGTGGTCAAGAACCACGAAGAAAAAGTCATCGCCAATATCTGCGAGCAGGACAAGGCGAATATCGCGCGCGGCTTTGTCGACGCCATCGTCGACGTGCTGACGGTCAAATGCGTGGCGGCCCTGAAACACACGGGCTTGAAACGCCTGGTGATCGCCGGCGGCGTGGGCGCCAACGCGCAACTGCGTGCCTCGCTCAACGCGGCGGCCGCCAAGAAGCGTTTCAAGGTGTATTACCCGGAGCTGGAATTCTGTACCGATAACGGCGCCATGATCGCCTTTGCCGGCGCCATGCGCCTGCAAATCAACCCGAACGCCGCCAAGTACGATTACTCGTTCAATGTGCGCCCGCGCTGGCCGCTGGACGAAATCCGCGAAGTCTGATCACTCCAGCAGGAAGTTGCGCGCGCCCGCCAGGGCCGCGCCCTCTTCCACCGTTTCATCCTTCAATGCCACGCCCGACAACTGCCGGCTAAACGCCTGCGACAGCAGGTAGTGCAGCCGGTACGCGGCCGGCGCATACGCCAGCCCCTCGGGGCGCACGTTCGAAATGCAGTTGCGGCGCTCGTCCAGCAAGCCCACCTTGGGTGCCCATGTCAGGTACAGGCCCAGGCTGTCCGGGGAACTCAGGCCAGGCCGCTCGCCGATCAGCACCAGCACAGCGCGCGCCTTCAATAACTCCCCCACCTCGTCGCCGACGGCCACCCGCCCCTGCTCCACGATATGCAGCGGCGACAGTGTCCATGATTCCAGCGCCAGGCGTTCGCGCAAGGCAGCCAGGAACGGTGCCGCGTGGCGCTGCACCGCCAGCGCAGACAGGCCATCGGCCGCCACCAGCGCCAGGTCGATTCCCGTAGCGCAGGCCTCCAGACGCGCGCGTGAAACGTCGTCGAGCCGGCGCCCCAGGTCGGGCCGTTGAAGATATTCGGCGCGCGTGGCGGCGGCGCTGTGCAGCTGCACGCAGTCTTGCCCCTGCACTGCCAAGGCGCGTGCCAGGGCCTCGTCATCGAGCGCCAGGTGCACCGCGTCGCGCGCCTGCGCGTGGGCCAGCTGGAACGCCAGCTGCGCACTGGTCGGCACGCTCACGCCGCGGCGTCCCAGCGCGATGCGCGCCGCCGTATGCGCGCGCAGGGTTTGCCACGGCTTGGTTTCGTCCATGCTTCCCCCTAGTCACCCAGGCGCAGCAGGGCCGCCTGGAAGGCCGGCGCCAGCGCCGTGCTGAGGCGGCCCTGCGCATCCGTGATGTGCATGTGCACCAGCCAGGCCTCGAATTCGGGCGCAGGACGCAAGCCCAGCACGCGGCGCGCGTACAGGGCATCGTGGAACGAGGTGCTCTGGTAGCCGAGCATGATGTCGTCCGCGCCCGGCACGCCCATGATGAAATTGCAGCCGGCCACGCCCAGCATGGTCAGCAAGGCATCCATGTCGTCCTGGTCCGCCTCCGCGTGGTTGGTGTAGCACACGTCGCAGCCCATGGGCAGCCCAAGCAACTTGGCGCAGAAATGGTCTTCCAGCCCCGCACGCATGATCTGCTTGCCGTCGTACAGGTATTCGGGGCCAATGAAACCCACCACCGAATTGACCAGCAGCGGTTGATACGCGCGCGCCACCGCATACGCACGCGCCTCGCACGTTTGCTGGTCCATGCCGTGGTGCGCGCCGGCCGACAGGGCGCTGCCCTGCCCCGTCTCGAAATACATGACATTGTTGCCCACCGTGCCGCGCCCCAGCGACAGGGCCGCCGCCTGACCCTCGGCCAGCAGCGACAAGTCGATGCCGAAGCTGCGGTTGGCCGCCTGCGTGCCCGCCACCGACTGGAACACCAGGTCGACGGGCGCGCCACGGCGTATCGCTTCCAGGGTATTGGTGATGTGCGTGAGCACGCAGGACTGGGTGGGAATCTGATATTGATCAATGACGGCGTCGAGCAAGTGCAGCAGCGAAACCACTTGCGCCACATTGTCGGTGGCGGGATTGATGCCGATCACGGCGTCACCGCTGCCCAGCAGCAAGCCATCGAGGATGGAGGCGGCGATGCCCGTGGCGTCGTCCGTCGGGTGGTTCGGCTGCAGCCGTGCGGACAAACGGTGTTCCAGGCCCAGGGTATTGCGGAAAGACGTGACCACCCGGCACTTGCGGGCCACCAGCACCAGGTCCTGCAAGCGCATCAGTTTCGAGACGGCCGCCGCCATTTCCGGCGTGATGCCGGCGGCGACACGGGCCAGCGTTTGCGTATCCGTCGCGTCATCGAGCAGCCAGTCGCGAAAACTCCCCACGCACAGATGCGAGATCGGCGCAAACGCGGCGCGTTCATGCGAGTCGATGATCAGGCGCGTGACTTCATCGTCTTCATACGGCACCAGCGCCTCGTTAAGGAACAGCGACAGCGGCACGTCCGCCAGCGCCAGCTGCGCCGCCACCCGTTCCCGCGCGCTGGCGGCCGCCACGCCCGCCAGCACATCACCCGAACGCAGCGGCGTGGCCTTCGCCAGCAGCTCTTTCAGGCTGGTGAATGCATAGGTATGGCTGTCTATCGTATGGCTGAAACGGGGCATAGATTGTGCTCCAATGCGTCTCCAATGCCCCATTCTACGCCAGGCTACAGGCTGCGCAGCGCCCATTCCAGCTGCGGATAGCGGAAGGCAAATCCCTCGGCCAGCAGGCGGCGCGGGGCGACCCTTTGGCCTTCCACCAGCAAGTCGGCCTGCTCGCCCAGCAAGGCACGCATGAGGAAGGCCGGCGTGGGCATGAAGCTGGGACGGTGCAGCACCGCGCCCGCCACCTGGGCGAAGCGGCGCTGCTCGATGGCCTCCGGTGCGCAAAAGTTATACGCGCCGTTCACCGCGCCCTGTTCGCTGCGGCGCGCCAGGTGGGCGATGCCGCGGATGACGTCGCGCACATGCACCCACGAGACCCACTGCTTGCCGCTGCCCAGCGGGCCGCCCGCGCCGAAGCGGATCGGCAGCAGCATCTGCGGCAGCGAACCCTGGTGGCCAAACACGAGGCCAAAGCGCATGCAGCCCACCTGCACGCCATAACACTCGGCCTGGCGCGCGGCCGCTTCCCATTCCTGGCACAGCTGCGACATGAAGATCGCTTGCGGCGCGCTGTCTTCATCGAGCTGTGTCGCGTCGCCCTGCGGCTGCACGCCGTAATAGCCGATGGCCGACGCCGACAACAGCACGCGCGGCTTGTGCTGTGCGCGGGCGATCCACGCCACCAGTTCCTGCGTCAGCGCCACGCGGCTGCGGCGCAGGGCCGCCTTGCGCGCTGGCGTCCAGCGCCGCCCGACGATGCGCGCGCCGGCCAGATTCACGACCATGTCGATACGTAGCGCATCCGATAATTCGTCCAGCGACTGGATGCAGCGCACCTGGCCGTCAAACGTCCACGCGGCCTGTTTCGCCTGGCGCGTCAGCGCCGTCACAGCATGGCCGTCGGCCAGCAAGGCGGCCACCAGTTGCTGGCCGATGAAACCCGTGGCGCCCGTTACCAGCACGGACTGCGGTGTACTGGCAAACTGCAGATCCTCTAACTCCTTTTCCTCCATTTCTTTGCGTCGACCCAGCTGCCACACGGCATACGCGTCGCGCAGGCCGGACAGGCCCACGCCCACGCCGCACAGGGCCAGGAAGACGCTGAGCCAGCCATACGGCTGCCACACGAGGGCCGTCGGCAGGCTCGCCCAGTCGCTGCTGTTCAGGGCCAGCAGGGCGATGAAGGCGCCCGCGTTGATCGCCAGCACCGTGTGCGTGACGCGCTCCGTGGCGGGCAAGAGGCGGGTCTGGTCTTCCACGACGAAGTCCCACAGGGTCAGCACGATTTCCACGCCAAACACGATGACCAGCACCCAGGCCCAGGCGCCATGCCATTCCCACGCCGCGAGGCCCACGAACAGCAGGCTGTAGATCAGCGCACGCGTGGCATGGATGGTCAGCTCCAACCGCGCCGAGGCCTTTTGCGGCAGCGCCTCCGTGATTTCATGGTGGTAGATGGTGTCGAAGGCGCCCAGGCAGCCTTGCGCCGCCATCAGTTGCAGGGCCAGCAGATGCGTATTCATGGTATGTCCTTGTGGTGGGCGGGTGCGGCGGATTCGCGGAATACGCCCACTTGCGTAAACGTGGTGCCGAACAGGGCGTGGCGGATCTCGATGCGGATATTGAACTGCTGCGGCGTGTCGTTGCGGTGGCACAGATAGGTCTTGCCGGGCGTGAGCACGCCCGGCAGCGGCATCCTCCAGCCGAAAAGGTCCCAAAAATAGCCGTCGCTGGTGAAGTGCAGGTTGCCATCCTCGACATGGAGCAGCAGCTTCATGCCCAGCCCCATGCCCACGTATTCGAGCACTTCGCCCTTCGCGCTTTCCGCCATGTAGGAGGTGAAGCGGATGGGCGCTCGGCCATGCAGGCGGTAGGTGCGCTGCTTGAAGATGAAGGGGCAGCCGGGGCGCGAATAGACTTCGATATCCACGGGAAAATCCGCGTCGTCATACGGAATCAGGGCGCCATCGATAAAGGGGCGCGTCAGCCATCCCAGCACCTTGCCCAGGCGCGAACTGGTGAGTTCACTGAGTTCGCCCCGGTAGTACAGGGGCTGGCCCGGCGCGGGATTTTTCTCGAAGCGGCGGCAGATGTCCGCGTGCAGGGTGAGCCATTGCTCGCCCATCACCTTCTTGAACAGCTCTCCTTCGGACGGGCCGCTCATGCTTTTCCGCGCTTGCCTGGTTTTTCTTCCGGGCTGAGGAACTTGGCCACCTTGCCGCCCATGGACAGCATGCGCTGCAGGGTCGCCGGCGGCAGGTTTTTATAGTCGCTGTAGGTGCTGCTGAGCATTTCCAGGAAAGCCAGCACTTCGCCCATGCGCGCCAGCGTTTCTGGCGGTATCGCCGCATCCTGCTCGCCCTCGATCGCGCATTCGCGCAGCACCGTCAGGGTGGGGTCGATCTCGCGCCGCTTGCGCTCTTCCATGATGACCCGGAAGATTTCCCACACATCCTGCAGGGCGACGAAGTGGTCGCGCCGGTCCCCCATCACGTGCGTGATGCGCGCCAGGCCCCAGCTTTGCAATTCCTTGAGGCTGTTGCTGACGTTTGAGCGGGCCACGTTCAAGCTGGCCGCGATGTCTTCCGCCGTCAGCGGTTCGTTAGCCAGGAACAGCAGCGCGTGAATCTGCGCCACGGTGCGGTTGACGCCCCAGCGGGTGCCCATCTCGCCCCAGTGCAAAATATACTTCTGTGTGGTCGGACTCAGTTCCATGATTTTCTCTTATTTCTGTCGCTACAGAAATGTAAGACGGAACAGAATCCCAGTCAAGCACGATTCGTCAGGACTGCGCGGGTGGCTGGCCCATGGCGCGCAGGAACGCTTGCTGTGAGGCGTGCAGCTGGCCGTAACCGAGTTCGCGGTACACGAGGCCGTGACGGGGCGCCAGTTCGGCCAGGATGCGCGCCAGCGCCGGGTAGTGGCGGTGATTCCAGGTGGGGAACAGATGGTGCGTCAGATGCAGATTCAGACCGCCCAGCCAGTAGCCGAGCCAGCGCAGGCGGCGCGGTTTCGGCGTCCAGTCGCACGCCGTATAAAACGTGTGCTGATACCAGTCGTGCGGCAAGGTACCGTCTTGCCCAGGCTGGAAAAACTCCACTTCGGCCCAGTGCGTGCCGAGGATCAGCGCCACCAGCGCGCACGAGGCGATCATCTGGCCCACGAAATACGCGCCCAGCACCACGCCCCAGCCGATGCCGTGCTGCGACAGCACCCACATGGGCAGCGCCAGCACCAGCGCCACGTGACCCAGCTTCCAGCCCAGGAAAGACAGCCAGCCGCGCCAGCCCTGCAAACGGCTGTGCGCGGCCACGGGCGTCTTGCCAAAGCAGTCCAGCCAGTCGCCATACCAGTTCAGGTAAGGCAGCGACAGGGCCGCCACCACGGGCCAGTACAGATATTGATAGCGGTACTGGGGCGACCAGCTTTGGTACGGCGTCTGGCGCAGGAAGGGGTTCGGTTCCGTGTCGAGGTCATAGCCTTCCACGTTGGCATACGTGTGATGAAAATGCACGTGGCGGATGGTCCAGAAATCCGTATCCACGCCCACGGGCAAGCCCACCAGGCGGATCAGGATGCGGTTCAGGCGTCCCTGGCGGAAGACGGCACTGTGGGCCGCGTCGTGCAGGGTATTCATGGCCAGCGCCATGGCCGCGACCAGGCAGGCGACATAGCTGGCGACAAACGGCCAGGTGCTGTCGGCGTTCAAGGCCAGCGCATACAGCCCCGCCGTCAGCGCGGCCAGGAACACGGTCTTTGCATGTAGGCGCGCGTCGCCGAAGCGGTGTTTTCCTTCGTCCGCCAGGTAGGCGTCGGCGCGGGCGCGCAATTCGCGGCGGAAGGCGGAATCGCGCGCGGGCTGGAAACGCAGCGGCGGCAAAGGAGGCAAAGGAGGCACAGGTGTCACGCGCGCGTCCCCGCTGCGGCCGGCCACCACAGACGGCGCGCGCCATCGAGGCCATGGACCAGCAGCGCTGCCAGGAAGACCATGCCCCACACATCGCGCGCACCATACCAGCCCAGATACAGGGCCGGCATGGCCACGGCGATGGCGACCCAGGCGACGGCGCCCCAACGGCGCGCATCCGACAGGCCGCCCAGCGCCAGGGTGCCGCCAAAAATCAGCGCGAACAGCATGGCTTGCTGCGCGCCGGCCAGCGCCACCTCGTGGTTGACGTAATAGATGACCAGGCCAAATAAAATCACGCCGCCGCTGCCGATGAACAGTTCGGGCACCTCGAAAGTGCCGCGCGACTGCCAGTGGGGAAAGCGCGCGCGCAGCCACTTGAACAATTTGCCGTTGCTGGCCAACAGGGGGTTGTGCGTGGGCGTCATGCCCTTCACGCCATAGCGCATTTCCACGCCCTCGAGTTCGGGCTGGAAGCTACCAAACAGTTTGTCCCAGATCAACAGGGTACCGCCGAAATTGCGGTTGATGTAGCGCTTGTCCGTGCCATGGTGTACGCGGTGGTGCGAGGGCGTTACCATGAATCGATCGAGGATGCCGGACTTGTTCACCAGCGCATTGTGGTTATAGAACTGCACCGTGTAATGCAGCGACGAGACGACGAGGAAGATTTCCAGCGGCACGCCCAGCACGGCCAGGATGGCGATGAAGGGAAAATTCGTCAGCGACGAATACCAGGAATTGCGCACGCCCAGCGACAGGTTGAAATGCTCGCCCTGGTGGTGCACCACGTGCACGGCCCAGAGCAACGGGATTTTATGGTGCAGCCGGTGCATCCAGTAAAAGCACAGGTCCCAGGCAAAAAAAGCGAACACCCACTGCGCGGCCACGGGCCACTGGTCGACGATGTGCAGGTTCACATGGCGCAGCAGCAGGGCGAAGGCCGCCACTTCCACGCCGCGAAAGACCCACATCAGGATGTGGCCGGAATTGAGGTTGAAGATCACGTCTTTCCACGGCACCGGCGTCTTGCGCACCCATTTGAGGATCAGCAGTTCGGCCAGCACGAAGGCCAGCATGATCAAAAACGACAGGGCAAAGGGATTCATCATGATGCGGTTTTTATGGAAATGGCGCGGCGGTTAGCCCAGAATACCTGCATTTTCGCCAACATGCCGCCCGCCACGCCCACGGCCAGGCCGGCGGCCAGGTCGATGCTCACGTGGCGGCGCAGCGCGATGATGGCATAGCAGATGCTGATCCCCAGCAGCACGGCCAGCGCGGAGCGCACCATGTGGCGCTTGTCGCACAAGGCCCACACGCACAGCAGTGTCAGGGCGCCATGCAGCGAGGGCAGGCAGTTTTGCGCGGAGTCCGCCGCCTGCAGCATGCGCAGCGCCTGCGTGCTCCAGGCATTACCGTCACCCACGGGCGGATACGCGAGAGTGGTCGGGTACAGCAGGAAGACCACCCCGCAAGCCAGCGCGGAGAGCGCCATGGCGCGCGCCAGCCAGCGCACGCGCGCCGCATCGGCCACCAGGTAGGCATACGGGATCAGGATGAAAAAGGACAGGTACAGCCAGATGGCGGCGTCGCTGTGGGGAATGGCGCGATCCAGCGCTGTTTCCGGTAGCAGCACGCCCTGCCCTTGCAGAAAATCGCTGGAAAAATACACGAGGCCGACGCTACCCCAGCCGGCCAGCAGGTGCAGCAGGCGGCTGCGTACAGTCATGGAGGAGGGATTCATGCGCTTGCAAGGCGCCGGATGCGGCGCCGTTTCATGGTGGGGTCAAAGGGAGGCAGTTCGCCGCTCGTCGTCCAGGCCAGGCCATCGACGGCCACACCCAGGCCGCGCAGCACCGCTGCCAGGTGCTCGCGCAAGGCGGCCAGGCCAGCGTCGTCCAGGGACGCATGTAGCAGCAAGGCGCTGTCGCCCTGCTGCACCAGGCGGTAGTCGGCATCCGGCGGCAAGGCTTGCGCGAAAGCGCGCGTCAACACGTCGGCAAACACGGCGACTGGTTTGCCGCCGTTCGCCGATAACATGGATGGTTGGGATGGCAAGAACAGCATGTCGTCGCAGCGCCCTTCGATGCCATCGATGGCGCGCGTGGCGCGGCCGCACGGGCATGGCGTGGCGCGAGCGAGCAGGATGTCGTCGAGGCGGTAGCGCACGATGGGCTGCGTGATGCGCGTAAAGTCCGTAATCACGGGCACGAAGCGCCGCTGTTCAGTATCCAGCCACTGCGGCTCGACGTGGACGTATTCCTCGTTCAGGTGCAGCACGCCGTGCTCGCAGGTACTGGCAAGAAAACCCTCGGTGGCCTGGTAGATTTCATGCACGACGCCAAACGCCTGCACGATCAGGGCGCGATCCTGCGCTTCCAGCACTTCGGCGACCGAGATGACTTTTTTCGGCGCCAGCGCCAGGCTGCCATCGATGACGCGCAAGGCCAGCTGGCGCAGCACCTGGGCCGGCGCGACGATGACGGAGGGCCGATATTGCGCAAGCTGCGCGCACAGGCTGTCGAACGGTTCGAACAGATCGTAGAAGGCAAACGTGAGCCACGGCGAGCGCACGGCCGTGTACAGATTGCTGTTCGCACGCAGGAACAGGGCCACCCGTTCGCCGGAAAACAGGCCGTCAGGCAGCGCCTTGGCCAGCATCACGCCCGCCCATTGGGCCTTTTCTCGGGGGCTGACGGTAAACACGGCGCGCCGCGACGAGGTGCCCGACGACAGACCCACGGTGATGTCGCCCACGGCGGGCGTGAAGTCGCGGCTATGTTCGGCGGCCATGGCAGAAGCCATCGCCTGCGCCAAAGTCACCCCCTCGGTATTCATGGCATCGAAGTGTTCGAGCATCAGCGCCTTGTTCATCAATGGCCACTGCGCCAGGGGCAGGCTGCGGTATGGCGCAAAGTAGCGGCTGCGCGCGCACAGCACATCGATGAAGCGGGCCAGTTGCTGCTGCTGGTAACTTTCCAGCTGCGCGCGGTCGGCAAAGCGCAGGCGGCGCGTGCGCCAGTACGACAGCAATAACCAGAAAATACGCTTCACGGGCGGCCCGCCACAGGTAAATAATCGAGCGTATCTTCATGCGTGATGCGGATCTGCGCATTGCCCGACTGGTGCAACTGGTTCAGGCGCTTCAAGGTTTCGTAATACGGCGCGCGCTTGTGCTGGATGATGAACGACAGTTCGGACGGCCCGCGCAACTGCTGAAAACTCTCCGGCACCCAGGCCGCGTCCGACGCCAGTAAAGTCCAACCGCCGTCCTGTTGCACGAAGGCGCCGAGATGGCCGATGGCGTGGCCGGGCAAGTCGACGATGTAAATCTCGCCCGTGCCGCTGACGTCGCGCCCGTGCGTGAATGGCAGCAGGGCGGCCGGCAAGGCCGTCTCGGGCACGCTTTCGACAAAACTCAATCGATCCGACATATCGTTTGGCAGCAGTTCGGGCACGAAGGCCTGACGCACGGCGGCCACGCCGGACAAGCTCCGCACGGCGTCCCAGCCCGTTTTTGAGGCCATCAGCCGCGCGCCGGGAAAGTCGCGCAGGCCGGCGATATGGTCGGCGTGGAAGTGCGACAGCAGCAAGGTGTGGATATCGCCCGGCGACACGCCATGCGCGCGCAACTGACCCCGCAGGGATTCCTTCTCGTCAAACGAAATCGGCGTCACCCACGCATACAGTCGGTACACGCCTTTCGCCGTGGCGGCGCGGAAGTGTTCAGCGTAACCGGTGTCCCACAGGTACAGGCCCGCGCGCGTCTCGATCAGATAGGCGCGCGAGGGGAAGCAGCGGCTGGCCAGCCCGCTGCCTTTCAAGACCATGCAGGACGGGTGCGTGCAGTGGCCGACGCGAAACGCGGTAATGCTAGCCATTGCGTTCCTTGCCCACCTTGTGCGCCGCCGCTTCCTGGCGCATCCACTGCGCCGTCAGGGCGATGCCTTCCTGCAGGCTGACGATGGGACGGTAACCGAGCACCTTGCGCGCCTTGGCATTATCGAGCGTCATGTCGAAACTGAGCGCGCCGATGCTGTAGGGCGTGAGGGAAGGCTCGCGGCGTGTAAAACGCGAAGCGAACTGCATCAGACGCGCGGCCAGCGCCAGCACGCGGTACGGCACGCTGACGATCTGGAACGGCTGCTGAAGATGTTCGCAGAACAGGCTGCGCAAAATGTCGCACAGGCGCGCCGGCTCGCCATTCGTGATGTTGAAGGCGGCGCCGGAAGTGATGGTCTTGTGCACGGTGGCCAGCCACATCGCATGCACGACATTGTCGACATAGGTGACATCGATGGTGACCGCGCCGCCCCTGGGCAGCGGCAGCTTGCCGCCGCGCTCCTGCAGCACGCGCGCCAGGCGCGGGATCAGCACCTGGTCGTGCGGGCCGAAGATGGCGCGCGGGCGCAGGATCACGCACGTCATGCCGCGATGGCGGTCGACGCAATCCTGCACCAGTTTTTCCGCCATCGCCTTGCTGCGCGCATACGCGTTGACAAAAGCGTCGGGGCGGAAGGTTTCCGGCACGTCGTAGCGGTTGCGGTAATCGAAATACATGGCCGGGGTGGAAATGTGCACGAAGCGCGCCACGTGCAGGCTAGCGGCCGCGCGCAGCAGCTGGGCCGTGGCCGTGACGTTGGCGGCGATGAAGTCGCGCTCCGGTCCCCATGGAGAGGACAGCGCGGCGCAGTGCCAGACGGTATCCATGCCGCGCACCAGCTCATCGACCTGACGCGGCGATGCTTGCGCCAGATCGAGCGCGACGAATTGCGCGCCCATGCGCTCCAGTTCGCGGCCGACAGCGGCGTTGCGGCCCGTGGCGCGCACTTCCACGCCCTGCGCCAGCAAGGTACGCACGGCATTGCGCCCCAAGCCGCCCGTCGCTCCCGTGACCAGTATCCGCCTCATCACACCACCTTCACAGATCAAGAATCATGCCGCCGATGGTCAGGCCTGCGGCTGTGCCCATCATCAGCAAACGCTGTCCGGCCACGGCCCGTCCCGTCATCACCGCCTCGTGCAGGGCGGTGGGCAAGGACGCGGCCACCTGATTGCCATGCGTTTCAAAGATCTTGATGATTTTAGCATCGGGGACGTCGAGGATGCGCGCCGCATGCGCGAGGCCCAGCGGGCTGGCCTGGTGCGGCACGACCACATCGATTTTCTCCAGGCCGGCGCCCGATTCCGCCATTAATTCCGCGAGGAAATCCGGCATCACCTTGACGGCCAGGCGGAACACGGCCTTGCCATCCATGCGGAACAGATAGTCGCCGGGCTCGCAGCCGTTGCGCGGGTTGCGCTCGGTGCCGCCGCCGCGAATTTCGCAGTAGCGCCGCCCTTCCGGATACGTGCCCATCTTGTAGGCGCGGATGCCGGCGCTGCCATCGCCCCGCTCGACGATCACGGCGGCGGCGCCGTCGCCAAAGATCATCGATGCTTCCGGCTCGCTCCAGTCGACCCCGCGCGAAGCGAGGTCGGACGAGACGATGGCGATGCGACGGTAGGAGCCGCCCGCCAGCATCGAGGCGGCCACGCGGAAAGCGGCCATGAAACTGAGGCAGCTGGCGTTGACGTCGAAACCTTGCGTGCCTGGCGGCAAGCCCGCGTGTTCGGCAACGAAACAGGCCGTGTTCGGCAAGGCTTGCTCGGGCACGCCGCAGGCGCAGATCAGCAAGTCGATGTCGGATGGACGCAGGCTGGCGTTCTTCAGCGCGTCGAGCAGGGCGGCGGCGCCCAGCTGGCTTTGCGACTCATCGGGCGCGGCGACAAAGCGCGACAGCACTCCGCTCTTGCGCAGGGTGTAGCCAGCCGGATGGCCCAATTTCAGGTCCAGGCTTGCGGAAGTAACGCTATGCGACGGCACGGCTTTGCCCGTCGCGATCAGGCGAACTGGAATCATGTTGGCCTTAACAAAGTAAAGTAAATACGGTCTAGGTATGGTCTATGCGCTAATCGCGTGCCAGCGGCGGCAATGCAACACCGCAGTTCTTGCAGAAATTGGCATCGTCATCGAGCCCTTCTTTCAGGCACGTGGGACAGGTACGCGTGGTCACCAGCTTGGAACTGCGCTGTACCGTCATTTCGGCGCTGATAATGCCGGTAGGCACTGCCAGGATGCCCCAGCCGAGCAACATCATCAGGGAAGCGATGGTGCGCCCGATATCGGTGCGCGGCGTGATATCGCCGAACCCGACCGTGGTCATGGTGCTGATGGCCCAGTATATCGACGTGGGGATGCTGCTATAACCGTTATCGGGCCCTTCCACCACATACATCACAGTACCCAACAGAAAGACCACCATCATGACGAAAGACAAGAAAATGAGGATCTTGCGCCGGCTGGCCAGCAGGGCCCGCCCCAGCACCGTGTATTCATGCACGTAGGACGTGAGTTTGAGGATACGGAACATGCGCAGCAGGCGTAAAATACGCACGTCAATGAGCACATGCGCGCCCGGCAGCAGCAAGCCGATGTAGGTCGGCACGATGGCCAGCAAGTCGATAATGCCGAAAAAACTCTTGGCGTAGCGCACCGGATGCTGCAGGCACGCCAGGCGAGCAAAATATTCAATGGTAAATAAAATGGTGAAAAACCATTCCAGCGCCGTCAGCCAGGTGCCATAGCGCTCGGCCACAGAGGCGACACTGCTGAGCACGACCACCGTCACGCTGATCAGGATGGCGGCGATCAGCAGCAAATCGAAGGCGCGGCCCGTGCGCGTTTCCGCCTCGAAAATGACGGTGTACACCTGCTCGCGCCAGCCCCGCTCGGGCTTGCCAAATTTTTGCTGCGTTTCCTGCGCCGCCAGCTGCTGCGGCGTCAACGGTGCCGCTCCGCTCTTCGTCGCGGCTTTCATGTGGTTAGTGTGCTCATATACTATTATTGTATAGATAATTTACAAAGCACGGCGACACGCACGCTTGCGCTACGACAGCTTTTTCGCCAGCAACACGGCATTACGCCGGTCGCGCTCGGCTTGCACGATGTCCGTCGTGCGCGCTTCCGACAGGCCCACCGTGTGCAGCACGGTGGCCGTCAATTGCAGCGCCGATTCCAGCGCCTCGGGCACGACCAGGGTGGCGCCCGCCTGTATCAGGGCCACCGCATGCGCCTCGTCGCGGGCGCGCGCATACACGGGCAACTGCGGATATTCGCGGCGGATCGATTTCACGGCATGCAGCACGGAGGCCGCATGGTCCATGGTCAGCACCACGGCGGCAGCCCGGTCCGCATTCACCTTTTGCAACAGTTCCGCGCGCGACGCATCGCCGAAATACACGGGAAAGCCACGCGGATGCAGGGTCGTCACCAGCCGCGCATCATTTTCAATCGCCACATACGCGATATCCTGTTCCGTCAGCACCTTCGCCAGCAACTGCCCCACCCGGCCGAAACCGGCGATGATGACGGTGCTGCCCTGCGGCGGCAGCGCCCCGTGCGACAGGTCGGCCAGCTGATGGTGGTGGCGCTTTTCCCACCAGTTGCCGAAAGCGCGCGCCGCCTTGGCCAGCGCCGGCGTGGCAAACAGGCTCAGGCCCACCACCAGCATGACGAATTGCGCCACCTGCGGGCCGATCAACTTCGTGCCCAGCGCATACGCGACGACGATGAAGGCAAATTCGCCGCCCTGCCCCAGCAGCACGCCCGTTTCCACGGCGCGCCCCCAGTGAAAGCCGCCGAGGCGGAAAATCACGCTGATGACCAGGGCTTTCACCGCAAACAGACTCAGCACGGCCAGGGGAATCAAGATCGGCGACTTGAGGATTTCGCGCACGTCGATCTGCATGCCCACCGACATGAAGAACAAGCCCATCAATAAACCCTTGAATGGCTCGATCGTCACTTCCACTTCATGGC
This sequence comes from Janthinobacterium breve, assembly GCF_051380895.1. Lineage (NCBI taxonomy): Bacteria > Pseudomonadati > Pseudomonadota > Betaproteobacteria > Burkholderiales > Oxalobacteraceae > Janthinobacterium > Janthinobacterium breve. The sequence goes on from NZ_JBNYXY010000003.1 coordinate 517,193, forward strand.
GAAATTCCGTCTCCGCCAGCAGCAAGCCGGCCAGCAAGGCGCCCAGCGCCATCGACAGGCCCGCCAGGTACGTCAGGCCAGCGATGCCCAGGGTGCTGAGCAGTGTCAAAGCCATGAACACGTCCGGCTGGCGTTTCTTGACGAAGAACTGGAACAGCGGACGAATCACGCGACGCCCCAGCAGATAGATCAGCAGGATGGCGCCCGCCGATTTTACTGCCGCAAAGCTGAGCAGATACGCCAGGTCATCGCTGCGCCCGCTGGCGAACACGTCGATCAGGATGAACAACGGCACCACCATCAAATCCTGGAACATCAGAATGGAAAAGCCCGCCTGGCCGGCAGGCGTCTGCAGGGAGCGCTGGTCGGTGAGCAGCTGCATCACCACGGCCGTGGACGACAGTGACAGCACCAGGCCCAGCACGATGGACGCTTCGAGCGACAGGCCGAAGTAATACGCCACGCCGCCGATCAGGCAGGCGCTGACGGCCACCTGTCCCACGCCCGCGCCAAACACCCAGCGCCGCAGCGCCCACAACCGTTCCGTCGACAGTTCCAGGCCGATCATGAACATCAAAAACATCACGCCCAGCTCTGCCAGGCCGCTGACCTGCTCGGCGCGCACAAACGAAAAATACGTCAGCCACGTGAATTCACCGGCCCACAGGCCGAAGCCGAAGGGACCGAACAGGGCGCCGACGGCCAGGAAGCCGAGCACCTGGTTGACCTTCAGGCGTTGCAATAGCGGAATAAAAATCCCGGCCAGGGCGAGAAACAGCAGGGTTTCCCGCAAATAAGGTAAGGCGTGTTGCTCTTCCAAGATAATCCTAACTTAATGACATCAATGCTGAATTGCTAGTGTCGCATGCGCGGCCATGGCGAAGTAAGTGCACACACAATATTTTTCCACAAAGCAATATTTACACTACTGGGTATCCGCTGGCGGCGGCGCCAGCATGTCCGCACGGGGGCGGTCCCAGCCCGGCACGTAGGCGGGACAAGGGCGGCTGCGGAACTGCTGCAGCTCCACGGTCGTAAAATTGGGCAGCATGCCGGGATTGAAACGCACATCCGTCAGCTTGTCCGCATGCAATCTGGGCATGCGGGCAAAGCGGAACCACGCGTCGACATAGCAATTGTCCGCCTGCAAGGCGCGCAAGGCGGCCAGACTGCCCGCCGCCTGCGCGGACACGGCGATGCCGGGCGCCAGTTGCTGTCCTTGCTTGCCCGTCTCGGCCAGCCCGGCCGGGCAGGCGGCGGGCGCCAGCGACTCGGGCAGCAGGCTCAGGGTGCCGCGCCGCAAGGTGTACACGTCTGTCTTGCTGTCGAGCGAGACATAGATCCAGCACAGGGGATTGCTGGGAAACGCCGTCATCGCCACATCCCACACGCGCGTGCCGGGGTCCAGGCGCTGCACGGCCGCCTCGATGCGGCTACGGCCGATGGCCGAAGCCACGCCCTGCGTGCCAATAAAAGTGGCAGCCAGCGCGAAGGCCAGCAGCAGCGCTCCCCGTCCCCGCTCGCCGGCCCGGCCCTGCAGCACTGCCAGGATCACGCCCAGCCCAAGCAAGACAGCCAGCGAGGCGGGCGCCAGATAGGTTTTATAGGTGAAGAAACACAGGGCCGCCGCCAGCGCGGCCAGCAGCACGCTTTTGACAATGCCGTAGTGCAAGGACATGATCACGGGCACGCCCAGCAGCACCCAGAACATGGGTTCGACAATGAAAACCATGTCGCCATACAGCCAGCGGCTGTCAAACGGGTAAAACGGGTGCAAGCCATAGGAATTGAGGAAATCCATGCCCATGTGCAAGCAGAATCCCAGCAGCAAGCAGGCCGCCAAGCCCAGCCGGGCGGGCACGCTGCTTTTCAGCAAGCGGCGCGCGCCGGGCCACAGCAGCCATAGCAGGGCCAGCAACAGCAGCGCCTGCGGCAAGGCCAGCAGCAAGGTGTGCGTATGTCCACGGTGGTGCAGCATGTAGCCGAACGGGCGCGGCAGCAACCGGGTGAGCACCAGGTCCAGGTCGGGCGCGTTGCTGGCAAACCAGGCCGTAAACAGAAACAGCGCGCGCCGGGTGCGCTGGGCGGGGGCTTGCGGCTCGGGCGGCAGGCTGCGGTGTACCAGTTCGCCGACCCCGAGGCCGATGACCGAATGCGTAATATTATCCATCGGGCAATTTTACAGGATGGCCGCCCCGGCGTGCTCTTGCACTACTGCACTACTGCTTACGCTACAGCTTCTCCAGTTCCTGGCCGCGCATGCCCACCAGCAAGGCGCGGCCATCGGGCAACACGCGGAACTCGCCATAGCGGGCCTTTTCCCAGCGCGCCGCTTCGCCTTCCTTGAAGAACCAGGCATCGCTGACCAACACCCAGTTGCCATCCTTCGGCGTCAGTTCGAGCAGGAATTCCCCCGGCGCCAGCGCTTCTTTGGTGTACGGGCGCTGCAACTCGGCCACACCCCGCGCATCGCGCGTGGCCACCACGAGGGGCCGGCCAGGCGCCCTGTCCACGCTGGCCAAAGTGCTGAGGACGCCGAGGTTGACGAAATTGAGGCGCATGTAGTCGCCCTGCATCAGCGAGCGGGGGTCGACCGGTTCCAGCGCCACGAAGATAGCTTCCCCTTTGGCAATCAGCTGCTCTTTTTGCCAGATGCCGCCATTGGCGACCAGCAACACCAGCAGCAAGCCTCCCAGCACCCCCAGGCGCGCGGCGCGGCTTTCCGCCGGTGCCGCCGCCGGCTGGCTTTCCACCAGGTGCAACACCGCGCCGCGCGTGGCCAGCCACGACAGGGCGCACAGCAGGGCGCCGGCCACGGCCAGCAACGCCGCCTTGCTGGCCAGCGGCCATGCCAGCTGGTAATAAAAGCTGCCGAGTATCCACGCCGCCGCCAGCGCGGCCGCCACGGCCACGCGCGAGCGCCCGCTCGTCAAACAATACGCGAGGATCAGCAGCACGGGACCCAGCGCCGGCATGAACCACGCCAGCACGATCAGCACCAGCGCCACGCCGATGGCGGGCAACTGGCGCAGCGCCGGCCAGCGCCATCCCGTCCAGGCAGCGGCCGCCGTGGCCAGCACCAGCGACACGCCATTCAACACCTGCGCATACCAGGCAACGGCCTGGTGCCGGGTCATTTCGCGCGCCACGTCGCCGGCAACACCGCCGCCCAGCGCACCACCCAGCATGAAGGTCATGCCGGACCAGAAAACCAGGCCCAGCAAGATTGCCAATACCCACCCCGTCGACAGCGATTCCAGGAAGGCGGCGATGGGCGCGCCGCGGCCGTCGTTGAAGGCCTGCTTCTGCAGCCAGTGCGCACCCAGCCAGATGGCCAGGGCCAGCATCCAGGCCAGATACAGTTGCGTGGGGTCGTTCTCGAAAATCCAGTCGCGCGCGCTATCGACGACGCCCAGCCCCAGCAAGCCGCAGGCGACCAGTCCCAGCAGCACGCGCAGCCAGTCGCGCGGCAAGGCGGCGGCCACCAGCAGACACGCCAGGCACATCAGCAGCGAGGCAATCTGCGTGGCATAGTCGCGGAACAGGGCATAGCCCAGCAAGCCGCCGCCCACCAGCAGGCAGGGCACTGCCAGCTGCTCGACAAACAAGGCCACGCCGCGCATGCGGATCAGCAGCACGGCCACCACCAGCACGATGGCCGCCACGATGTACGCGCCGGGGCCGTGGCGCACCACGCTTTCCAGGCCCACGCCCAGCGCCACGATCAGGGGAATGGCGGCCAGCCAGGCGCCGAGGGCCGTCATCAGCACCAGCGGCCACGGCCGCACATCCTGCGCCGGCCGGCTAGTACCAGGCGGCAGCAGGCCGGCGCGCGTGGCGTCGTCGATCAGGGTGGCGAGCGCATCAGCGCGGTTCACCTTACTCATGCTGCCTCCCGGCGCGTGCGCCACAGAATGCCTTGCACGGTCAGCGCCAGCAGCACGGCGGCAAACAATCCCAGCATGGCCAGCCTGCCGACGCCATCGCCATTGCCGCCATTGAGCAGCACGCGCGCCAGGCCGCCCACCAGCAAGGTGTTCAGGCCCAGCGCAACGGCGCTCAGGCCGCACACGTCAAAGAACTGGCGCGTGGCCAGCAGGGTGCCGGCGATGGCCAGCAAGCCCAGTCCCGCCCAGTACGGCGACTCGACATTGCTGCCGAACAAGGCACTGACGGCCGTGCCCGTGATGAGAATGGTGGCCAGCACTAGGCCCAGGCGCAAGGCCCAGCTGCCCGCGCCCGTCCAGCGCGCCAGCAGGGGCGAGACAAACGCACAGGCTAGCAACACGGCCAGCCAGCCGCTGACGAAAATGGACAGATCGGTTGAATCGATGCGCCAGCTGTGGTGCGCATGCGCCTGCATCCACAGGGCGGCGGCCGTGGCCAGCACCAGCATCCACGGCGTCCACAGCACGTCGCTGCGCGCCACCAGGCACAGGGGCAAGGCCAGCACGGCCCACAGGGCGAAAAGCTGCCACGGATCGGCGCCCGTCTGGTAAGTCTGGCCGAAATACGCGAACAGGCCGCCGATGGTCAGCAAGGCCAGCAGCAGCAACGATACGCGCGCCTTGGGCACGACGAACGCGCCCACGCAGGCGGCGGCAAACACGCCTTGCAGCAGGGCAAAACGGCCCATGCGGCCCAGGTCTTCCCAGTTGGCGGCGACCCAGCAGATCAGGCCCATGCCCAGCAGCGCTGCACCCAGCACGGCCACGCCGCGCGGCAGCCAGTAGGCCAGGCGAGCCGGTTCGCGCTGGAAGCCGGCCACTTCCTGCAACTGCCGGGTTTGTTGGGCATCGAGCGCGTTGGCCGAGGCAAGCTGGTACACGGCGAGGCGTAAATCCATCGTCTGCTTTCTGTTGATTTTTATTGAGTATGGAAAGAAAGCGTCAGCGCTCGACGCTCACGCCGCGCCAGAAGGCGACGTGGCCGGCAATTTGCTTGGCGGCATCCTTGGGCTGGGGGTAATACCAGGCCGCGTTGGCATTCGTCTGGCCATCAACGACGAGGTCGTAATAGCTGGCCGTGCCCTTCCATGGGCAGATGGTCGTGTGGTTGCTGGGACGCAGGTAATCCTGCGTCACCTTGGACAAAGGAAAATACACATTGTTTTCAACGATTTGCACCTGATCGTCGGCCGCTTGCGCGATGACGACACCATTCCAGCTGGCTGTTGGCATTTGACTATCCTCCTTCTGCGCCGAGTGTAGCGCAAAAAGTCTGCCATGGCGCGCGCCATTGGCGCCCCGCTCAAGCGCCTGCGATGATCTGGCGCAAGGCTTGCTCAAACACCTCGGGCGGCTGGCCGCCGGAAATCAGGTGGCGCTCGTTGATGATGACGGCGGGCACCGAGTTGATGCCGTTCTGCTGGTAGAACTGCTCTTGCGCGCGCACTTCGTCCGCATAGGCATTCGATGCCAGCACCTCGGCCGCTTTCACGGTGTCCAGGCCCACCTTGCCGGCCACGGCCAGCAGCACTTCGTGCGAGGACGGATCCTGGCCTTGCGTGAAATACGCATCGAACAGCGCCATTTTGAGTTCCTTCTGGCGCCCTTCAATCTCGGCCCAGTGCAGCAAACGGTGCGCATCGAAGGTGTTGTAGATGCGGCCGCGCTTGTCCATGGAAAAAGTAAAGCCCAGCTGCTCGCCGCGCGCGCGGATCGCTTCGCGCGACTGCGCCATCTGTTCCGGGGTGGAGCCGTATTTGCGGGCGATGTGTTCGCCGATATCCTCGCCTTCGGGCGGCATATTGGCATTCAGCTCGAAGGGCTGGAAGTGGATGTCGGCCTGGACGGTGTCTTGCAACTTGTCCAGCGCCTGCTCCAGCGATTTCAGGCCGATCACGCACCAGGGGCAGGAAACGTCGGAGACGAAATCAATACGGATGGGAGTGGGTGTGGCGGGAGTGGAACTCATGGTGGGCAGCCTTTGCGCGAGTCGGTGGCGGCCGCACCGCGCGGCGCCGCAAGCACAGCATATGCGTGCGGGCCGCGGGAAATCAAGCGCTTACTTTTTCTTGCCAGCGGCCTTGGCCGCGTCCTTCTTGCCGCCGATCTTGCTTTCCTTGCCAGAGAGCAAGTTCGCGATGTTCTGGCTGTGGCGGTAAGCCAGCAGCACGCTCATGACGATGACGGCCAGCAAGATGGGATCGACGCCGAACAGCAAGCCATAATAAAACGGCGCGAACAGGGCCGCCACCAGTGCCGCCAGCGAGGAATAACGGAAGGCGTAGGCAATGATCAGCCAGGTGGCCAGGGTCGCCAGGCCCAGCCATGGATTAATGCCGAGCAACACACCGAGGGCCGTGGCCACGCCCTTGCCGCCGACGAAGCAGAAAAACACGGGCCACAAATGGCCGAGGAAAACGGCGATGGCCACCAGCGCCACGGCCGTGTCGCCCACGCCCAGCGCAGTGGAAAAATGGTCAGCCAGAAACACGGCCAGCCAGCCCTTGGCGCCATCGCCCAGCAGGGTCATGATGGCGGCGCCCTTGTTGCCGCTGCGCAGTACGTTCGTGGCGCCCGGATTTTTCGAGCCATAGGTGCGCGGATCGGCAATGCCGTAGACCTTGCTCATCACCACGGCAAACGATATCGAGCCGAGCAAGTAAGCGGCCACTGTCATTGCCACGGTTGTGATTACTGGATTCATTTCTTCCCTTTGTTGTATTTTTCACAGCAGCATCGAGGCTGGCGCAGCAGAATATACACCAGCGCCCAGTCCAGGGACAGGGCGGCGTCCCGATTTCTTAATCTTGCAGGGCGCACTGCACCGGCTTGGCGTTCAGTAAATCGAGCAGCACTTGCGGCGCCAGCGAGACGAGAAAACCGCGCCGCCCGCCATTGATGTAGATACGCGGCAATTCCAGGATCGACGCTTCCACGTAGACGGGCATGGTCTTCCTGGTGCCGAACGGCGAGGTGCCGCCGATCATGTAACCGGAATGGCGTTGCGCCACCTCGGGCTTGCAAGGCTCGACGGACTTACAGCCGATGCCGCGCGCCAGGTTCTTGGTCGACACCTTGCAATCGCCATGCATCAGCACGATCATCGGCCGTGCCGCCTCGTCCTGCATCACCAGGGTCTTGATCACCGCGTGTTCCGGCACCCCCAGCTCGCGCGCCGAGACGCTGGTGCCTCCGTGCTCCTCGTAGGGATATGGGTGTTCTTCGAAGGAAACTTGATGCTTGCGCAGCAACTGCGTCGCCTGGGTTTCGGAAATATGCTCTTTTTTAGCCATGCGTGATACGCTGATCATTCAGTGAGGAGTACTAATTATGCAGGAAGAAATCCGCTTTGCCACATTCAATGTCTGCAACCTGGCCCCGGCCGGGATGAAATTGTATGACAACCTGGAACCGTTGAGCCCGGCGCAATACGAGGCCAAGGCGGAATGGACGGCGCGGCAAATCGACTTGCTCGGCGCCGACGTGATCGGTTTCCAGGAAATTTTCTCGCAAGCGGCCCTGCGCGACGTACTGTCGCGCACGCGCCACTACCGCGACGCCACCCTGGCCGGCTACGATGCGATGGATGCGGCAGGACGCATGCTGCCCACGGTGGCGCTGGTGTCGCGGCTGCCGCTGGCCGGCGCCGGTGCTGCATGGACGAATTTCCCGGCCGGCGTGAGCGTGCCCGCCGACAACCATGCCGCCGACGACAACACCTGCCGCTTCGCCCGCGCACCGCTGCATGTGCAGGTGCACTTGCCTGGCGGCCAACTTACCGACGTGGTCGTGGTGCACTTGAAGTCGCGCCGGCCCGACTACCGCCATGGCGATGGCAGCGACGCGGCCGCCTACGCACTGGCCAACCTGCGCTCGCTGCAGCGCCGCGGCGCGGAAGCGGTGGCCCTGCGCGTGCTGGCAAACGAACTGGGCCACAGCGGCCGTCCCTGCATCGTGCTGGGCGACTTCAACGACATCGCCAATGCCGTCACCACCTCCATCGTCATGGGGGCGGGCGCGCCGTGCGAACCTGGCATGGAAATGCGCGCGCGTCTGTATGACGCCAACGCCATCCAGCTGCGCCAGGATGCCTTGCGCCATGTGGGCTACACGAATATCCATGACAGCGCCTACATGACGATCGACCACATTCTCGTGTCCGAACACTTCCACGCCGCCTCGCCGCGCGCCATCGGGGTGGTGCAGGAAGTGAGCTGCCTGAACGACCATTTGCTGCTGGGTCTGCCACACGCATCCGACCATGGCCAGGTGCTGGCGCGCATCAAGTTGCTGGGAAACATTGATTAATGCAACAACTAATGTAACAACGTCGCCAGCGCACTGCCCTCGACTTGCGCGCTGGCATAGCGCCCCTGATATTGCTGGCAGCCCTGCGCCCGCAGATAGGCCAGCTGCTGCGCCGTTTCCACGCCTTCGGCAATCACCGTCAATTGCAGCTCGCGCGCCATGGCGATGATGGTGGCGGCGACGGCCGTGTCAGACCCGCCAGCCGCGCCGTCCGCCGCAGCGGGCAAGAACGAGGGGTCGATTTTCAGCTTGTCTACCGGGTAATGGCGCAGATTGGCCAGGCGCGAATAGCCGGTGCCGAAGTCGTCGATGGCCAGCCTGGCGCCCAGCGCGCGCAGCTGTGCCAGCACGCCGGCCAGGCGCGCGCCGCCCTTCATCAGCAGCGCTTCCGTCACTTCCAGTTCCAAACAGGCGGCAGGCAAACCCGACACGGCGAGCGCATCTTGCACGCTGAGCAATAAATTATTGTGCAGGCATTGCGCCGGCGACAGATTCACGGCCACGCGCCAGGCCTGGCCCGCATCGTGCCAGGCGCGCGCGCGCAGGCAGGCGTGGCGCAGCACCCAGTTGCCAATCGACACCATCAAGCCGCACTCCTCGGCCACGGCGATGAAGCGCTCGGGCGGCAGCACGCCCAGTTGCGGGTGGCGCCAGCGCAACAGGGCCTCGGCGCCGAGGATATTCCCGCTGGCGATATCGAGCGCGGGCTGGAACTCCAGCACGAGTTCATCGCGGCCCAGCGCGGCGCGCAAGCCTTGCTCCAGGCTGGCCCGCTCGACGATTTGCGCATTCATCTCGGCATTGAAAAACTGGAAATTGTTGCGCCCTCTTTCCTTGGCGTGGTACATGGCGATGTCGGCGTTGTGCACCAGGGTGTCGATGCTGTCGCCATCGCTGGGAAAGATGGCCACGCCGATCGAGGCCGACACATGCAGTTCGTATTCGCCCAGCTGATAGGGCTGCGTGACGGCATGCAGCAGGCTCGATGCCACATGGGCCACCTGGTCGATGCCGCCCACCTCGGCCAGGATGATGACGAACTCGTCGCCGCCATGCCGGCTGACGGTATCGACGCCGCGCACGCAGCGCACCAGGCGCCGCGCCACTTCCTTGAGCAACAAGTCGCCCACGTGGTGACCCATGCTGTCATTGATGTGCTTGAAATGGTCGAGGTCCAGATACAGGATGGCCAACATGCTCAGCTTGCGCCGCGCGGCCGCCAGCGCCAGCGACAGCCGGTCCAGCAGCAGCACCCGGTTCGGCAAGTCGGTAAGGAAATCGTGCTCGGCCAGGTGGCGCGTGTGCTCCTCGTTTTTCTTGCGCTCGCTGATATCGCTGAGTATGGCCAGGTAATTGCTCAACTGCCCCTGGCTGTCGCGGATGGCCGTCAGCGACAGCCAGGCCGGATAGCGCCCACCCTCCTTGCGCGGGCCCACGATATCGCCTTGCCAATAACCGTTGGCATCAACTTCGTCCCACACGTGGTCAAAAAACGCCGGCGCATCCGGTTCCACGCCGTGCAGGACCAAGGGCTTGCCCTGCATGTCGTCCAGGCTGTAGCCGCTGATCTCGCTATACGCGGGATTCATGCTGACGACGCGCTGCTGCGGATCCATCACGACGATGGCGACACTTGCATGCTCGATGACCTGCATCGACAAATACAGAGCCCGCTCGGCCAGTTTACGTGAGGAAATATCGCGGATCACGGCGTAAAACAGATAGGTATGGTCGAGCGTGACGGAAGTGAGCAGCACTTCGCTCCAGAACAGCTGGCCCGCGCACGTCTGATAGTGCCAGTCATAGCGGCAGTTGCCGTCGGCATGGGCCTGCGCCGCCAGCTGCGTGCCGCGCAACGATGACAATTCGCCATCGGGCTGATGCAAGGGTGAAAAGTCGCTGAGGCGGCGCCCCAGCAGCCGTGGCCGGTCTTCGCATTGAAACAGGGCAATGGCGGCCGGATTGGCCTCGGCGATGTACTCGTCGCGCAGCATGACGATGGCGTCGGCGGACTTGTCGTACAACTGGCGAAAATTGTCGCTCATCTGCAGCAAGGCGCCCTGTGCGGCGCCATCCTGGCCGCTGGCCGTGATGTCGACATCGATGCAGACCACTTGCCGCACTCTTCCGGACTGCATGACAGGAAACACGGTGGAACAGATGCAGCGCGGCGCGACCCCATCGGGGTCCAGTTTCCACAGGCGTGTGCTGCGCGCCTTGCCGCTCTCCCACACGGCCGCCAGTTCGCCGGCGACATCCTCGGCCAGGCTGGCAGCATCCGGCAGCGAGGCGGCCACCCTGGCCCACGGCTGGCCCAGCGTCAGCTCCGCTGCCACCCCATACAGGCGCGCCGCGCCGGTGTTCCAATAGCACACAATGCCGTCGCGGTCGATACCGCGCACGGCCAGGCCAGGCGCTTGTTCGACGGCAGCAACAATGATGGACAACAAGTCCAGTGCCTTGCCGGCCGGCCCGGACTGTGGTTCGGCTGAGGCAAGCAGGCGCCCCGGCGACGGCGCGGTCCCGACAATCCGATCAGACATCAGGCCCCCCCGTGGCGCGGCCGCACGGCAACCGGCGAGCGAATGGCCTGTCCGGTGGCGCAACCATCCCGACCATTCTTGCGCGCTGGCGAATCGGCTTCTTGAGGATGCGCAAGCATCGTGACGTGCGCGGCATCCAGGCTGGCAGTTGTCCTTGGTCGCCGTTTTTTGCATTCCAGCCCCGATTTTGTGCAATCTGTCGCACGGCGATGGCGGCCGGAGTTGAATCTTCCTAAAGTGGCAACATGCGCATCGCCGTGAACGGCCGCAGCGGCAGGCGTGCTGCCTGCGGCCGCCACGGTGATGCGCTACCCGAATTCCCCCCGGCCAGCGACAGGCCGGGTCCGCACCGAGACCTGGCGCCGAGCCCCTGCGCCGCTCCTGACTAAAAAACCTATGAAAAACGAGACCCTGCCCCCCGCCTCTCCCCTTGCCGCCACGCGCCGCCGTCGCTGGCGCACCCCCGTGCTGATCCTCGTCGTACTGGGCCTGGCCGGCGGCGGATGGAGCGTCATGCAATCGAAGCAGCAAGCCGCCAAGGCTGCCGAATTGCAAGCGAGCAAGAAGAAGGAACAGGCCAAGACGCCCGTGCATGAACTGGCGCAGGGCGACGTGGCCGCCATCGATGCGCGCGCACTCAGCATCAGCCTGCCCCTGTCCGGTTCGCTGGCGCCCGTTACCCAGGCCACCATCAAGGCCAAGGTCTCCGGCGTCATCGAGGAAACGACCTTGCAGGAAGGTCAGCCAGTGGCGAATGGGCAAATCCTCGTGCGCCTGGATGCGGCCGACCTGCGCGCCCGCCTGACGCAGCAGCAAGCCATGCTGGACGAAGCGCAGGCGCGCCTGTCCATGGCGGCCAAGAATGAAGCCAACAGCCAGGCCTTGCTCAAGCAGAAATACATTTCGCAGACAGCCTACGACACCACGCAAAACTCGGTCGACCTGGCGCGTGCCAACGTCAAGTCCGCCGCCGCCATGGTCGATATCGCCCGCATCGCGCTGGCCGACACGGTGATCCGCGCGCCCATGGCGGGCATCGTCAGCAAGCGCCATCTGCAGGCCGGCGAAAAAGTCTCGCCCGACATGCCCGTCTACACCATCGTCAACCTGACTCAGCTGACCCTGGAAGCGCCCGTGCCCAGCGCGGAGATTCCCCGTATCAAGCTGGGCCAGGACGTGCACTTCAAGGTCGACGGCTTCGGCGCGCGCGATTTCGCCGGCAAGGTCACGCGCATCAATCCCACCACCGAGAGCGGCTCGCGCGCCATGCTGGTCTACATCGCCGTCGACAATGGCGATGGCGCGCTGCGCGGCGGCATGTTCGCCAAGGGCAGCATCGTTACCGAGCGCTCGCCCGTGGCGCCGCTGGTGCCGTTGACGGCCGTGCGCCATGAAAAGCAGGGCTCCGTGGTGTACGCGCTGGTCAATAACAAGGTGGTCGCGCAGCCTGTCACCCTGGGCTTGCGCAACGAGGATGAAGGTTATGCGGAAGTGACGTCCGGCCTGGTGGCGGGCGCGAAAGTCATCGTCGCCAAGCTCGATGGCGTGAAACCGGGCCACGGCGTGACCTTCGCCGCGCCAGCCAGTGCGCCCGCCGCGCCGGCAGCCGTGCTGGCACGGAAGGATTAAATCATGTGGATGACCAAAGTCAGTATTCAAAACCCCGTCTTCGCCACCATGGTCATGGTGGCGCTGGTGGTGCTGGGCATCTTCTCCTACCGGGGCCTGGGCGTGGAAAGCATGCCCAGCGTGCAGTTCCCGTTCGCCGCCATTGAAGTGAACTACCCGGGCGCCTCGCCCGAAGCCGTGGAAAACGACATCACGCGCCCCATCGAGGATGCCGTCAACACCGTCAGCGGCATCAAGACCATCCGCGCCAATTCGTGGGAAGGACGCGCCGGCGTCTACCTGGAATTCGAGCTGTCGACCAACATGGACAAGGCCATGCAGGACTTGCGCGACAAGGTAGCCCTGGTGCGCCCGCGCTTCCCGAAGGAAGCCAAGGACCCGTTCATCGCGCGCGCCGAGGGCGACAACGAGCGCCCCATCGCCACTATCGTGCTGACGTCGACCGGGCATGACCTGCGCTCGCTGTCGACCATGACGGAGCAGATCATCAGCAAGCGCTTCCAGGGCGTGGCCGGCGTGGGGCAAGTCAAGCTGCGCGGCCTGCGCGCGCGCCAGATCCTCATCAGCATGAAGCCGATCGAACTCAATGCCCAGGGCATCGGCGTCGATGAAGTCATCCGCGCCATCCAGGCCACGAATACCAACTTGCCGGCCGGCTCGATCAGCCATGGCGCGGCCGAACAGCTGGTGCGCGTGGAAGGCAAGATCAAGGATGCGCGCGAATTCGGCAAGATCATCGTCGCGCGCCGCGCCATCGGCCCCGTCTACCTGGACCAGGTGGCCACCGTCGTCGACGGCGAGCAGGAAGAACTGTCGATCTCGCGCATGAACGGCCAGCAAGCCGTGACCATGGAAATCACCAAGGTGCAGGATGCCAACGTGGTCGAGGTGGGCACCGGCATCCTGAAAGTGGCAGCCGACCTGCAAAAGACGCTGCCGCCCGATATCAAGCTGCGCGTGCTGGACGACGAATCGGAACGCGTGCAAAGCCAGCTCAATAACGTCAAGCGCACCATCATCGAAGGCGCAGTGCTGACCATGGTGATCGTCTTCCTGTTTCTGCACTCGTGGCGCTCGACCATCATCACGGGACTGACCCTGCCGATCTCCGTGCTGGCCAGCTTCATCGCCATGAAAGCCTTCGGTTTTACCCTGAACTTCCTGACCCTGATGGCGCTGTCATTGTGCATCGGCCTGTTGATTGATGACGCCATCGTGGTGCGTGAAAACATCGTGCGCCACCTGGGCATGGGCAAGAACCACTACAAGGCGGCCAACGACGGCACCAATGAAATCGGCCTGGCGGTAATGGCCACCACGTTTGCCATCGTCGCCGTGTTCGTGCCCGTCGCCTTCATGGACGGCATCATCGGCCGCTTCTTCCTGCAGTTCGGCATCACCGTGGCCGTCGCCGTGCTGGTGTCGCTGTTCGTCAGCTTCACGCTCGACCCCATGCTGTCATCCGTCTGGCGCGACCCCGTCAAGGACCGCTTCAAGTATGCGCCGTGGCTGGGCCGCTTCATGGCCTGGCTGGAAACAGGCATCGACCGCCTGCACGTCTGGTATGGCAAGGTGCTGGCCCTGGCCCTGCGCTGGCGCAAGACCACCCTGGCTACGGCCGTGGCGCTGTTCGCGGGCAGCCTGATGCTCGTGCCGATGATCGGCGGCGAGATGTTCCCGGAAACGGACCAGGGCTGGGTCAACCTGCGCTTCAAGACGCCCGTCGGCTCCAGCCTCGCCTACACGGATTCCAAGGTGCGCCAGATCGAAACGGCCCTGAAGGAATTCCCCGAAATCGACAGCCTGGTGGCCAATATCGGCACGCCGGATGGACGCAACGCGGCCGAGGTGAACCTGAAGCTGACGGACATCAAGACGCACAAGCGCCGCTCGCAGCAGGAACTGGAAAAACTGATCCGCGAACGCCTGGCGCCGATTGCCGGCATTACCCTGTCGGTGGGCAACCGCCCCATCTTCATCGCCATCCTGGGCACGGACGAAGGCAAGCTCGACGCAGTGGCGCACCGCCTGATGGACAAGATGCGCACCATCAAGGGCCTGGCCGACATGGAATACAGCCAGGAAGGCGCCAATCCGTCGACCACCGTGAAGATCAACAACGAGCTGGCCAGCGACCTGGGATTGTCGGTGCAGCAGATCGGCAATGCCCTGCGTCCGTTCGTCGCGGGCGACACGGTCAGCCACTGGCTGGCGTCCGACGGGCAAAACTACGACGTCAACGTGCAGCTGCCCAAGTCGGGCCGGCAAAAGGTGGCCGACCTGGCCGATCTGTCGCTGGCGTCGAGCAAGCTCGATGCGAATGGCAAGCCAATCATGATACCGCTGCGCCAGGTGGTCGAATTCGTGCCGTCGTCCAGCCCGCAAGTGCTGAAACGCCAGGCCTTGCAGCGCCGCGTCGCCATCTATGCGGGCGTGCAGGGCCGGCCTGCCGGCGACGTCGACGCCGACGTGCAGAAAGCCATCAAGTCCATCGACCTGCCGCCCGGCGTACGCTTCGACGTGGCCGGCAATGCGCAGCAGATGGCCGAGACCATGGGTGGCGCGATGATGGCGCTGGGCATTGCCGTGATCTTCATCTATCTGGTGCTCGCTTCGCAATTCGGCAGCTTTTTGCAGCCGATCGCCATCATGGTGTCACTGCCGCTGTCCCTGATCGGCGTCCTGTTGGCCCTCCTGATTACGGGCAGCACCCTGAACATCTTCTCGGTGATCGGCTTCATCATGCTGATGGGCTTGGTCACCAAGAATGCGATTCTTCTGGTGGACTTCACCAACCAGCGCCAGCGCGAAGGCCTGGGGCAGTTCGAAGCGCTGATGGAAGCGGGGCAGGTGCGCTTGCGCCCCATCCTGATGACGACCCTGGCGATGGTGTTCGGCATGCTGCCGATGGCCATCGGCATGGGCGACGGCGGCGAATCGCAGGCGCCCATGGGTCGCGCCGTCATCGGCGGCGTGATCACCTCGACCTTGCTGACGCTGGTGGTGGTGCCCGTCGCCTACACTTACCTCGACAGCCTGGGCAAGCGCGCCGCGCGCTTCTTCGGCGGCGGCGACACGCATGCCCACGCGGATGCCGGCGACGACGGCAAAGCACACGCCCACTGATTTACCGGTCGCCTTCACCGTCCCCGCATTGGCGGGGACGACGCGGCGGCTTCCTGAAGAGAGCTTCAGTTGACCAAAGCTGCCCCATTGGCTAGACTGTCCCCCGTTATCAATGATATGGAGTGACTCGTGGGTGCTTGTTCCAGTGACAGTAGTCGATTGACCATCGGCGATCGGCCTTAGGCAAGACGCGCGCATTCCGCCCGCCTTGCCCATGGCAAGGTGCGGTTTTACCAGCGGCGATGCACATTCGCCGCCACTTCCCTCCTCATCGTTCCACCGTTATCGTCTGCTGCCCCCTTTCGGGGCGAATTGTCTTCGCCCTTGCACTCGCCTGTTCCTCCCCAGCCGGGAGAAACTGATGGTGGTATTTGACTTTGCGCTGCGCGTTGCCGCAGCATTGACCCTGGGCGCCATGATCGGCGCCGAACGCCAGCTGCGCCAGCGCATGGCGGGCCTGCGCACGAATGCGCTGGTGTCCGTCGGCGCCTCGCTGTTCGTGATGGTTTCCGTGCTCGAAGGCGATCCCGACGGGCATCTGCGCATCGCCGCGCAGGTAGTGTCGGGCATCGGCTTTCTTGGCGCCGGCGTCATCATGCGCGAAGGGATGACGGTGCGCGGCCTGAACACGGCCGCCACCCTGTGGTGCTCGGCCGCCATCGGCGTGCTGTGCGGCCTCGGTTTTGCGCTGGAAGCGGCCATCGGCACGGGATTCGTGCTGGTCGCCAACCTGGTGCTGCGCCATCTGGCGCAACGCATCAACGCCCACGGCAGCGAAGCGGGCATCGAGACGGAAAGCATCTACCGCGTCACGGCCGTGTGCGAGGCGGAGCAGGAAGTACAGGTGCGCAAGCTGATGCTGCGCTTGATCAGCGGCATGCCGGCGCTGATGCTGCAATCCTTGCACAGCGAAGACGCGGCGCAGGCGGGGCGCATCGAAGTGCGCGCCGACCTGCTCACGCCCTTGTCCAGCCTGGGATTGCTGGAGCAGATCGTCAGCCAGGTCAGCCTGGAAGGCAGCGTCTCGGCCGTGCGCTGGGCGCTGGTGAATAACGCGGAATTTGTCGCCGAACGGGGAGTGTGATGATGAAAAAATTCTTCCATTGGTTTGCCAGGCGCGGTCCTGTCGTGGCCACCTACCGCCTGACCGTCACCTGTCCTGCAGCGCAAGCCGACCACGTGGTGCGCCTGCTGCTGGCCGAACTCAGGGGCGCCGGCCTGGCGCCGTCGCAAATGCTGCGCAGCTGGGACGAGGCCCGGCAGGTGGTACAGCTGATCGCCACGGTGCTGTGCCAGGCCGTGCAGCGCGCCGTGCTGGTGCGCTTCGTCAACCGCGCGAGCGCCTGGCCGCAAGTGCGGCAGGTGCGCTGGGAAGGCGTGCCCCCCCTCAGCTTGAAGCGGGCAGGCGCATAATGAACAGCGCACCGCCACCGGGGCGGTTCTGCGCCTCGATACTGCCGCCATACGCGTGCACGATGGCTTGCGACAGGGCCAGGCCCAGGCCGAAGCCGGGCGCCTCGCCCGCGCGCGCCTGGGCGCCCCGGTAAAAACGCTCGAACAGATGCGGCAAGTCTTCCACGCCGATGCCCGGCCCCGCGTCCGCCACGCCCACCAGCGCATGCTCGCCATCGCGCGCTACATGGACGGTGATGACGCTGTCGGGCGGCGAAAACTTCACGGCGTTATCCAGCAGATTGGCCAGCACCAGGTCCACGGGACCGGCCGCCACCCGCGCGTGCACGGCCACACCTTCATCGAAGACGATGCAGATGCCGCGCTGCGCTGCCGGCTTTTCCAGGCGCTGCGCCGCCGCACGCACCAGCGGATTGAGTGCGACCGTTTCCACGGCATTGCGCTCCTGGCCAGCATCGAGGCGCGTGAGCATCAGCAATTCTTCCACCAGCGTCGTCAGGCGCTGCACTTCATCGAGACAAGAGGCCAGCGCGTCGACATATTCAGCTGCCTCGCGCGGGCGGCGCAAGGTGATTTCGATTTCCGTACGCAGGCGCGACAGGGGCGAGCGCAGTTCGTGCGAGGCGTCGGCGGTGAAGCGGCGCTGCGCATCGTAGCCGTGCTCCAGGCGGTCCAGCATGGCGTTCAGGGTATCGACCAGGCGGCCGATCTCGTCTTGCGTACCGGGATGGGGCAGGCGCTGGTGCAGGCTGGCTTCGCCGATCGAATGCGCCTGCCGCACCACGTCGTCAATGGCGCCCAGCACGCGGCGCGTAAGCATTTCGCCAGCCAGCCCCACGGCCGCCAGCAAGGCCAGCGCCATGGCGCCAAACAGCACGGTGGCCGCGGCCAGCACGTGATTGACGTCGTCGAGCGAACCGGCCACCTGCACCGCCAGGAGCGAACCGGATGCGGGCACGGGGATGGAAACCATGCGCAGCGGCTCCTCGCCGAACTTGGGCAGTGTCTCGAAAACGGTATCGCCAGCCGCCAGCCGCGCCAGCAGGGCCGGTGGTGCCGGCAGCTGCGCCGCCTCCAGGTTGCGGCTGCGCGCCAGCACGCGGCCTTCGCCATCGATGATCTGCACCAGGCGGTCAAGCCGCATCAATGACGGCGGCGCCAGACCCGACGCCACCTCGTGCACCTGCACGGGCTGGCGCGGCGCGGCCGGCAGCATGGCCATTTCCGTCTCGGCCAGCGCCAGCAGGGCCGCATCGAGCTGGCCATGCACGGCGCGCGACAGGCCCCAGTAGCCGGCCAGCGCGGTGCAGGCGACAATGGCGAGGATGACAGCCAGGTGCACCAGCAGCAGGCGCTTGCGAAAGCTAGCCACCGTTGTTTTCCGCCAGGCGGAAACCGCGTCCGCGTACCGTGTGGATCAATGGCGGCAGGCCCGGCGCATCCACTTTCCCCCGCAAGTTGCGCACGTGGACATCGATCAGATTGTCGATGCCGATCAGGTCCGCCTGCCATATCTGCTCGGCCAGGCGCGCGCGGCTGACCACTTCGCCAGCCTGGCGCAGCAGGATCAATAGAATCGCATATTCCTTCGGCGTGAGCACCAGCGGCGCGCCGGCGCGTGTCGCCTGGTGGCTGACGGGATCGAGCGTCAGGTCGGCCAGCGCCAGCACCAGCGGGCGGCTGATGTCGGAGCGGCGCAGCAGCGCCCGGATACGCGCCAGCAGTTCCTCGAATTCAAATGGTTTGGTCAGGTAATCGTCGGCGCCCGTATTCAGGCCCGCCACCCGGTCGGCCGTCGCGTCGCGCGCGGTCAGCATCAGCACGGGCGTCTGGATGGCGCGTGCGCGCAAGTCGCGGCAAAAATCGATGCCCTGCTTGCCCGGCAACATCCAGTCGAGCACGATCAGGTCATAGTCGACGGCGTAGCTTTCGTCCTCGCCTTCCTCGGCGCTGTGCGCCACGTCGACCACAAAGCCTTCTTCCTGCAAGCCCCGCGCCAGCAAGCGCGCCGCCTTGCGGTCGTCTTCCACCAGGAGAATTCTCATGCCTGCCTTTCCCATTGCGCTGCGGCTTTTCCGCATCTTCTATGCTTGCATTTTACCGCGCCGCACCCCGCGCGCGCGCAAGCTGAAGAATGATTCAGGCGAACTTGGGCGCTTCTTCAGGACGGCATTGCTATGCTTTCCCCGCGCTGTCATCACACTGCCCGCGCCCCCCTTCTGACCGCCCGCCTGGGCACGGCATCCACGCATGCCCCATCACCATCAATAACAAGGAAACACGGGATGAACACGACCACCCGCAACGCCCTGGGCGCCAGCTGCGCCCTCGCTCTCGCCTGCTCGGCCCTCGCCGGCTGCGCCAAACCGACGGCAGCGGCCACGCCCACCGCTCAATCGAGGCATCTGGACGACGGCAGCATCGCCGTCGACAACATGTCGCCCCTGCGCCAGCGCCTGCAGATCGCCGCCGTGCTGGAACAGGATATCGCCACGCAGACGGATGCGCCGGGCAGCATCGAAGCCATGCCGGAAAAACTGGTAAAAATCACCCCGCCGCTGGCCGGGCGCATCACCCGCTTGCAGCGTTCGCTGGGCGACAGCGTCAGGGCGGGCGACCCGCTGTTCACCCTGGACTCGGCCGAACTGAGCGCCGCCTACGCGGACGACAGCAAGGCCCGTTCCGCCCTGCTGCAGGCGCGCCAGGAATTGGAACGCCAGAAGACCCTGTTCGAGGCGGAAATCGCCGCGCGCAAGGAGTACGAATCGGCCCAGGCGACCTACGACCAGGCCGGCAGCGACGCGCAGGCCAGCGCCGACAAGCTGGCCCAGTACGGCGCCAGCGCACGCAGTTCGCGCCGCGACTACGTCCTGCGCTCGCCCATTAGCGGCACCGTGATCGCCATGGACGGTGCTCAGGGCGGCTACTGGAACGATATCAACGCCCCCGTCATGACGGTGGCCGATCTGTCCACCGTGTGGCTGGCGGCCAACGTGGCCGAACGGGACCTGGCGCAAGTGGCCGTGGGCCAGACGGCCCGCATCACCGTCGATGCATGGCCCGGCAAGGACTTCGAGGGCAGGGTCGCCTATGTGGGTGCGGTGCTCGATCCCGAGACGCGCACGGTGAAAGTGCGCGTGGCCATCGACAACCGCGCCGGCACCTTCAAGCCGGGCATGTTCGCCCACGCGGGTTTTGCCGGCGCCAGCCGCCGCGCCATCCTGGTGCCCGCGTCCGCCGTGCTGCAAAGCGGGCCGTCGACACGCGTGATGGTCGAGCGCGGCCCGTTGCGCTTCGCTCCGCGCACGGTGGAAGTGGGCGCCAGCCATGGCGGGCAGGTGGAAATCCTCGCTGGCCTGAAGGCGGGCGAGCGCATCGTCGTCAAGGAAGGAGTGCTGCTCAATGATTGACCGTTTCATCGCCACCTGCTGCCAGCGGCGCGGCATCGTCTGGCTGGTACTGCTGTTCGTCGCCGCCTACGGCGTCTACTGCTGGAAGCAGCTGCCCATCGAAGCCTATCCCGACATCGCCGACGTCACCTCGCAAATCGTCACGCAGGTGCCGGGCCTGGGCGCCGAGGAAATCGAGCAGCAGATCACGATACCGCTGGAACGCGCCCTGCTGGGCACGCCAGGCATGCATGTGCTGCGCACGCGCAGCCTGTTCGCGCTGTCGCTGATCACGGTGGTGTTCGAAGATGGCAGCGATGGCTACTTCACGCGCGAACGGCTGCAGGAGCGGCTCGCCAGCGTGAACCTGCCTTACGACGCCAAGCCGGGGCTCGATCCCTACACCTCGCCGACGGGTGAAATCTACCGCTATACGCTGGAATCGAAAACGCGGTCCTTGCGCGAACTGTCCGAACTGCAGTTCTGGACCGTGATACCGCGCCTGCAGCAGGTGCGCGGCGTGGCGGACGTCAGCAATTTCGGCGGTCTCACCACGCAGTTCATGCTGGAACTCGATCCCGCAAAACTGGACAGCTACGGCTTCTCGCTGGCGCAGGTCAAGGACGCCATCAATGCCAACAACATCAGCGGCGGCGGCAGCGTCATCGACCGCGGCCAGCAATCGTACGTGGTGCGCGGCGTGGGCTTGCTGCACTCGCTCGACGACATGGGCAACGTTGTCGTCAGCAGCAAGAACGGCGTGCCCGTGCTGGTGAAGGACCTGGGCAAGCTCGCCTACGGCAACGTGGAGCGGCGCGGCATCCTCGGCAAGGATGACAACCCCGATACCATCGAAGGCATCACCCTGCTGTTGAAGGATTTCAACCCGTCCGAGGCGCTGGCCGGCATCCATGCGGCCGTGGACGATTTGAACACCAACATGCTGCCGAAGGATGTGAAAGTGGTGCCTTACCTGGACCGCAGCTCGCTGATCGACGCCACCCTGCACACGGTCGGGTTTACCCTGGGTGAAGGCATGTTGCTGGTCGCCCTGGTGCTGCTGCTGTTTTTGGGCAGCCCGCGCGCGGCCGCCATCGTCGCGCTGACGATCCCGCTGGCACTGCTGATCGCCTTCATCTTCATGCACCATTTTAAAATTCCCGCCAACCTGCTGTCGCTGGGGGCGATCGACTTCGGCATCCTCGTCGATGGTTCCGTGGTGGTGCTGGAAAACATGCTACGCCGCCGCGAGCGCGAGCAGGAACGGCCCCTCACCCTGCAGGACGCCATCGAGGCGACCTCGCAGGTGGCGCGCCCCATCATGTTCGGCATGGCCGTCATCATCGCCGCCTATCTGCCCCTGTTTGCCTTCCAGCGCATCGAATACAAGCTGTTTTCTCCCATGGCGTATGCGGTGGGCGCGGCGCTGGTGGGCGCGCTGGTGGTGGCGCTGGTGCTGATCCCGGGCCTGGCCTGGCTGGCCTTGCGCAAGCCACGTCGCACCTTCCATAACCGCGCGCTGGAAAAGCTGGCGGCCGCGTACGGGCGCTTCCTCGAGCGTATGGTGGGCAAGAAGCGCTGGGTAGCGGCCGTCTGCGCCGCCTCGCTGGCGGGCCTGGCCCTGCTGGGCGGGAGCATCGGACGCGACTTCCTGCCCTATCTCGATGAAGGTTCCCTGTGGCTGCAGGTGCAGATGCCGCCCGGGATCACCCTGGACAAGGCCTCCGAAATGGCCAGTGAACTGCGCCGCGCCGCGCTGGAGTTCCCGGAAGTGTCGACCATCGTCACGCAGACGGGGCGCAACGACGACGGCACCGATTACTGGACGCCGTCGCACATCGAGGCCAGCGTGGGCCTGCACCCCTACAAGAGCTGGAAGTCGGGCCTGAGCAAGCAGCAGCTGATCGCGAAAATGAACGAGCGCTTCGCCCGCATGCCCGGCTATACGGTGGCCTTCATGCAGCCGATGATCGATGGTGTGCAGGATAAATTGTCGGGCGCGCACAGCGACCTGACGGTGAAAATCTTCGGCAACGACCTCGACGAAGTGCGCCGCATCGCCGGCAAGGTGGCCAAGGTATTGAAAGACGTTCCCGGCGCCTCCGACGTGGCGGTGGACGTGGAGCCGCCGCTGCCCAACCTGAAGGTGGAACTGGACAGGGCAAAGGCGGCCCGCTACGGCATCAACGCAGCCGACGTGGCCGACCTGATTTCCACCGGCATCGGCGGCGCGCCCATCGGCCAGGTCTACGTGGGCGAGAAAAGCTACGACATTGCCGTGCGCTTCCCGCCCGCCGCCCGCTCCGACCCGGATGCCATCGCCAAACTGATGCTCACCGCCGCCAACGGCGCCAGAATTCCGCTGGCGCAGGTGGCAAGCATCAGCACCACCTCGGGCGAAAGCGTGATCGTGCGCGAAATGGGACGGCGCCACATCATCGTGCGCCTGAATGCCCGTGGGCGCGACCTGGCCGGCTTCCTGGCCGAAGCGCGTCCCCTGGTGGCGCAAACCGTGGCAGGCGAGCACCAGCGCATCAGCGTCGAATGGGGCGGCCAGTTCGAAAACCTGCAGCGCGCGCAAAGCCGATTGACCCTGATCCTGCCGATGACCCTGGGCGCCATGTTTTTACTGCTGTTTGGCCAGTTCCGCAACCTGCGCCAGCCCGCGCTGGTCTTGCTGGCCGTGCCGCTGGCCATGCTCGGTGGCCTGGCCGCGCTGCACCTGCGCGGCATGACCTTGAATGTCTCGAGCGCGGTGGGCTTCATCGCCCTGTTCGGCGTGGCGGTATTGAATGCCGTCCTGATGCTGGCGCAGATCAACCGTTTGCGCGCCGACGAAGGCCGCAGCTTGCGCGAGGCCGTGCTGGAAGGCGCGCGCGACCGCATGCGCCCCGTGCTGATGACGGCTACCGTGGCCGCCCTCGGCCTGACGCCCGCCATGCTGGCAACCGGCCTGGGCAGCGACGTGCAGCGCCCGCTCGCCACCGTGGTGGTGGGTGGACTGGTGACGGCCACGGCGCTCACCCTGCTGCTGTTGCCAGCCCTGTATTACCTGATCGAGGCGCACATACAAAAACGCCTGACCGACAAAGGAGTGAACCATGACACGTTTTAATGTACTGCTGGCGGCCTGGCTGATCACGCCCGGCGCCATTGCCGCCCCTTTGAGCTTCGAGACCTACCTGTCCGCCGTCGAATCCAACAGCCTGGAACTGCAGGCGCAGCGCGAAAACATAGGCTCGGCCAAGGCGGGCATCGGCATCGCCGGCCTGCGTCCCGATCCCGAATTCACCCTGGGCGCCACGCGCGAGACGGTGCGCAGCGTCGAGCACCGCCCCATCACATGGAACCCGGCCATCAGCATGGCCATCGAGACGGGCGGCAAGCGCGCCGCGCGCATCAAAGCAGCGCAGAGCAATGTCGCGCTGGCCGAGGAGACGGTGGCCGGCTTCAGGAGCGAGCTGTATGGCACCGCCGCCGCCGCGTTCACGGAAGCGTGCCGCACGCGCGAAGTCGCCGCGCGCAAGCAGCAAACCATGGCGGCCCTGTCGAAAGTGGTGGAAGCGAATGCCGTGCGGCGCAAGGCGGGCGACGTGGGCGGCATCGAGCTGCTGCAGTCGCGCGTGGAACGCGACCAGTTCCAGGCCGACCTGGCGCAGGCGCACAGTGAGGCGGACAGCGCCATGCTGGCCCTGTCGCCGCCGCTGGGACGCCAGTTCGATGCGCTGTTTCCCGATGCACAGCTGGCCTGCGACTTCGCCGCGTACGACAACAAGGATGCCAGCGTGCTGGTGCCGCAAGCGCTCGACGCGCGCAGCGATGTGCGTATCGCCCGCGCCACCTTGGACAATCTGCGCGACGGCGCGGCGCTGGTGCGCGCCAACCGCGCCGTCGATCCCAGCGTCACGCTGGGCCTGGCCGCCGCGCGCGGCTACCATGACGGCATCGACGCCAGCGGCAATCCCGTCGATGGCACGCCCCGTTCGCGCGCCCTGTCCCTCTCGCTGGCCATCCCCATTCCCCTGTCGCGGCGCGACAAGGGCGACATCGTGCAGGCCGAAGCGGGCGTGACACAGGCCATGCTGGCCCTGCGCCAGGCGGAACTGACAGCGGAAACGCAAGTGCGCACGGCGCAGCGGCAGCTGCGTGCGGCGCAGGACCGGCTGGCGCGCTACCGCGACGGCGTGCTGGTCGATGCGCAAAAAGTGGTCGATGGCATGCGTTTGTCTTACTTCAGCGGCAATGCCTCGCTGCTGGAATGGCTGGCGGCGCAGCGTTCGGCCGATGAGGCTTACCAAGGCTATGTGCAGGCGCGCGCCGATGCGGCCATCGCCAGCACGCAGCTGCAACTGGCGATCGGCCAGCGGCCGCGCTTGTAGCGGGGGAAGGTAGAACGAGGAGTGACCGGCGCGGCGATGCCGCACCGGTCATCAGGAACGGGGAATTACTGCGGCTGGGCGGGCGCGTCGCCTTCGGCGGCGTCATCGGCGTCGTCTGCTTCCGGCTCTTCACCCTCGCTGCCGTCGGCCGGCTTGGGATTGTTCTTCGCTTCCAGCTTGCGCCTGGCTTTTTCCTCGGCTTTCTTCTTCTTTTCCAGCTCTTTTTGCCGTTTTTCGTATTGGAAATTTGTCTTGGCCATTTACTACCTCTTTAGTTTTTAGATGTTACAGATAAGCACATAAGGCACATTATGACGTAATTGGACCAAACACCAAATGTTTAGCCTCGCGGATGATGCTGCGCATGCAGCAGTTTCAGCCGTTCACGGGCCACATGCGTATAAATCTGCGTGGTGGAAATATCGGAGTGCCCCAGTAACAATTGCACAACACGCAAGTCCGCTCCATGGTTCAGCAAATGCGTGGCGAATGCGTGGCGCAGGGTGTGCGGCGACAGCGGCGCCGTGATGCCGGCGTTCATAGCATGTTTCTTGATGATGACCCAGAACATTTGCCGCGTCATGGCGCCCCCGCGCCGCGTGACGAACAGCGCATCGTCCATCTGGCCGTCGAGAATGACGCCGCGCGCTTCCTTCAGGTAGCGCTCGATCCACAGCCGCGCCTGTTCGCCGAACGGCACCAAACGCGTCTTGCTGCCCTTGCCCGTGATGCGCAGCACGCCATCGTTCAGGCTCAGCTCCACGGATGTCAAGTCCACCAGTTCCGACACGCGCAAGCCGCTCGCGTACATGAGTTCCAACATGGTGCGCTCGCGCAAGCCCAGCGGCGTGCTCACGTCGGGCGCCGCCAGCAGCGCTTCCACCTGCGCTTCGCTCAAGGTATGCACGAAACGCGCAGGCTGCTTGGCCGAGACCATCTTCAGGCAGGGATCAAACGAGATATGTTTTTGCCGCAGGGCCAGCTGGTAAAAACGCTTGAGCACGGACAAGCGCCGGTTCGACGACGTCGCCTTGCTCTCGTCGTGGCGGGCGGCAAAATACGCTTCGATGTCGGCCGTGGACACCTCGTACAGGCCCTCGCGTCCGGGCCGCGCCACTTCCAGCCAGCGCGAAAACAAGCGCATGTCGCGCCGGTAGGCGTCCAGCGAGTTTTTCGACAGGCCGTCTTCCAGCCACAGGCTGTCGCAGAATTCATCGATCAGGGTAGTGTTGTCCGGCGCCAGCAGACTGTTCATCATGCGTAAACCGCCACGCCTTCATGCGCCAGCAGCCAGCGCTTCACGCCCAGGTGGAATCCCGTGGCATCGTCGTGGTGGGCAAAGCCACCCAGGCCGCCGGCGGCCGTGACGCGGTGACACGGAATGAGCACGGGATACCAGTTGGCACCGCAGGCCTGGCCCACGGCGCGCGGTGCCGAGCCGATCAGGCGCGCCACATCGCCATACGTGCGCACCTGGCCGCGCGGGATGCCGGCAATCGCCGCCCAAACGCGTTGCTGGAAAGCGCTGCCCAGGGCTGCCAGCGGCAGGTCAAAGACATAATCGGGATCGACGAAATAGCGCGCCAGTTGCACGCACGCCCGCTCGGAGACGGCATCCTGCGCCTCCTTCTCGTCGAAGTGGCGCGGCAGGTAGACCAGTTCGCGCAACTGGCCGTCCTGCGCACGTACGCCCATGGCGCCGAATGGCGCGGCCACGATGGCGCTGAACAGCTCACTGCCCTGTTGTTTTTTCATCTGCTAATCAAAGTTCAAGTGTGGCAAATATACAACCTGCAGGCACACGATGGTGCACTTTGGCGATTATGCACCGTCTGCAGGCAGGTGGGCGGACGTTTCCCGCGCACGAAAAAAAAGCGCACCAGTCGGTGCGCTTCAAATATTGCTTCACGTTCCCGGTCGTTTGGGTCCGCCGGTGCCGGCTTGTGGCCGCAGACAGCTATGACTCAACAACTTCTGTGAAACGTGTGTCTCCTCAATATATCCCCGGTATCAATACCGTTTTTATAGACCACTCCCCCACCAACTTTGTTACCAATTCTGTATTTCAGCCTTGCTACCGGAGCGTATATGCATATACGTGTTTCCCCTTAAGGCTGCCCATCATAGCGCATTTATTCGGCAGAATCGACTTTTTTTGCACCATGACGGGGACAACTATTTTAGTTGTAAATTAAATTTGGCAGCCACAGCGAGATTTGTGGTACGTAGGTAATCAGCACCAGGAAGCCCAGCATCGTCAGCAGCCATGGCATCACGGCCACGGTCAATTCGGAAATGCCCATCTTGGTGATGCCGGAAGCCACATACAGATTCAGGCCCACAGGCGGATGGCACATGCCCACCTCCATATTGACCACGATCAAGATACCGAAGTGCACAGGATCGATGCCCAGCTTCATGGCGACGGGGAACAAAATCGGTGCCATGATCAGCACGATGGACGACGGTTCCATGACGTTACCAGCCAACAACAGCAGCACGTTGACCACCAGCAGGAAGCTGATCACGCCCAGGCCCTTGCCCGTGATCCACTCGGCCATCGCTTGCGGGATGTTTTCGCTGGTCATCAGGAACGAGAACAGCACGGCATTGGTGATGATGTACAACAGCATCGCCGACATGGCGGCCGAATCGAGCAAGACCTTGCCCACTTGCTTGATCTTCAAGTCCTTGTAGACGAAGACGGCAATGATGAAGGCATACACGGCTGCCATGGCGGCCGCTTCCGTGGGCGTAAACGCGCCCGTGTAGATGCCGCCCATGACGATGACGATCAAGAGCAGCCCCCAGGCGCTCTTCTTGAAGGTGACGAAGCGTTCGCCCCAACTGGCCTTCTTCATGCGCGGATAGTTGTGCTTGCGCGCCAAAAACCACGTGGTCAGGCCCAGCAACATGGCCAGCATCATGCCGGGAATCACGCCCGCCATGAACAGCTTGCCCACGGAGGTATTCGTGCTGACCGAATACATCACCATCACGATCGACGGCGGTATCAAAATGCCCAGCGCGCCCGAGGTGGTGATGACGCCGGCGCCAAAACCGCGTGGATAGCCCTGCTTGACCATGGCCGGCAGGATGATGGAACCGATCGCCACCACGGTGGCAGGGCTGGAGCCGGAGACGGCGGCAAACAGCGCGCACGCCATCACGCCAGCCAGCGCCAGGCCGCCATGCCAGTGGCCCACCATGGAGCTGGCGAAGTTGATCATGCGCCGCGCCACCCCGCCATGCGTGAGAAAGTTACCCGCCAAAATGAAGAACGGGATGGCCATGATCTCGAACTTCTCGATGCCCGTGAAGATCTTCAGGGCCACCGATTCGATGGGCACGCTGGTCATGGTAAACAGGAAGGTCAGTACCGTCAGCCCCAGCGAAATGGAGATCGGCATGCCGGTCAGCATCAACACCAGCAGCAGCACAAAAATAATCAGCGCGTTCATGCCTTGGCTCCTTTTTCTTCCGCCGTCAATTCATCTTCCAGCCCCTCGACATGCGAATGGTCGTGTTTCGGCAAGGCGCCCGTCTTGATGAAATGCACCATGACCTGCAGGAAGCGGAAGCACATCAGGTAGGACCCCAGCGGCACGGCCAGGTAGACCAGCCACATCGGCACTTCCATGTCGGCCGAGGTCTGGTCCGTATGGCCGATCGACCACACGAAGCTGGCGCCCAGAGTCCCCACGACACCCGTAAACAGGGCGCCGGCGGCCAGGCCGAAGACGATGAAGCGGTCGCGCCAGCGCGGGTTCATGCGATTGATCAGCACATCGACGCCCACGTGGATGCCCGTGCGCACGCCATACGCGGCGCCAAACTTGGCCATCCAGACGAACATGTAGATGCACAGTTCCTGGGCCCAGCTGGTATTGATTTGAATCAGGTAGTCTTGCACGACCGGTATCGGCAAGCCGGCCAGGTAGCGGTGCACGACCGCGACGAAAATGATGAAGGTGGCTGCGCCCATCAGGGACGCGATCAGCCACTCTTCCAGGTGATCCAGAAATTTCATGGTGGACTTTCAAAGAATGCGGGTACGCTGGCACCCGCGCAGGACGCGCAGGTGCCGTTGCGACAGAAAGACAGGGATGTCCCTGACAGCCGCGCCGGGTGGCGCGGCCAGCGCTATTACTTCGCGCTTTCCTTGTTGATGGCCGAGATCAAGTCCTTGCCGATGCGCGCTTCCATGGCCTTCTGCACGGGCGCCAGCGCCTTGCGCCACTCGGCTTGCTCCTGCACCGTCAAGGTATAGATCTGCGTCTTGCCCGCTTTCTTGATGGCCTCGAGGGCCTGGTCATTGTCGCGCTGGGCGATGGCTTTTTCAAACGTGGTCGCCTCGCGCATGGCTTTTTCCAGCTGCGTGCGGATATCGGGCGGCAAGCCATCCCAGAATTTCTTGTTGACGATGACGGCATAGCCCAGGTAGCCGTGGTTCGACACAGTGACATGCTTTTGCACTTCATGCATCTTTTGCGTGTACATGTTCGACGGCGGATTTTCCGTACCGTCGACCACGCCCGTCTGCAGCGCCTGATACACTTCCGAGAAGGCCAGCACCTGCGGATTGGCGCCCAGCGCGCGCATCTGCGCGTCGAGTACCTTGGACGACTGGATGCGCATTTTCAGGCCCTTGAAGTCGGCCGGGTTGTGCAGCGGCTTGTTGGCCGACATCACCTTGAAGCCATTGTCCCAGTAGGCCAGGCCCGTGATACCCTTGGGCTCCAGCTTCTTCAGCAGGCTCTTGCCGATTTCGCCTTCGGTGACGTTGTACAGCGCCGTCTTGGTAGGGAAGATGTAAGGCAGGTCGAACGCTTCGAATTCCTTCACGCCCAGCGGGCCGAACTTGGCCAGCGATGGCGCCAGCATCTGCACGGCGCCCAACTGCAGGGCCTCGAGTTCTTCCTTGTCCTTGTACAGCTGGCTGTTCGGGTACAGTTCGACCTTGACCTTGCCATTCGTGGCTTTTTCAGCCAGTTGCTTGAAGCGCTCGGCGGCCTGGCCTTTCGGCGTGTCGGTCGCCACGACGTGGCTGAATTTGATGACGATGGGGGCTTGCGCGTAAGCGTGGACGCCGGCGGTGGCGCCTAAGGCTGCACACAGCGCGACGAGCATGGTTTTCATCTGCATTTTTGTCTCCTGAATGGTTTTTTTAAAAACTTTGTTATTTGTCTACTTGAATATTGTGCCAAAGAAACTACCCCGGCTATTGTGGTTAACCACAATAGCCGGCTCCCGATAAGCCGCTACCCTGCCAGCCATGCCGACTCCCCCCACCCTTGCACGCCGCTTCAAGCTATCGAGCCCGATGCGCTGGCTGCTGCCCGTCATCCTGCTGCTGCTGTTCCTGTCCATCCTGTTCTGGCTGCCCTGGCAGGCGCGCCAGATGGAGAGCAACGAACGCCAGGAGCAGCTGATCGCCGACACGCTGTGGGTGGAGCAAACCATCCGCTTTCAACTGGCGCGCAACGAGGAAAGCTTGTTCAACCTGGGCGTGGACATCGCCAGCACCTCGCTGGGCGCGGAAAAAGTGCACGAACGGCTGCAGCAGATGCTGCGCAATGGCCGCGAATTGCAGCGCGTGCTGTGGCTCGACACCAGCGGCAAGGTGCTGGCCACCAGCGACAACAGCCTGCCGCACGCCCTGTCGTTTTCACCGGCCTCGCTGACGGCGGCCGACAATGCGCGCCGCCTGCACCGGGGGCAGTATGCCCAGCCCTCGCAGCAGAGCGGCTTTCCCGACGCGCCGCCGGGCGCCATGCTGATGGATTACCACCAGCCCCTTTTCGATGGCCAGCGCTATGTGGGAAGCCTGGTGGCCACCTACCAGATCAGCAGCCTGCTCGATGAAATGGTGCCGTGGTGGTTCGCTCAGGATAACCAGATTTCGCTGATCGACCGCGACGACAAGGTACTGGCACGGCGCGCCGCCGCCGGCCCCGGTCACGGCGTGTACACGCACAAGCGCGCGCTCGACGTGCCCGGCGCCACCATCACCCTGTTTACCGACAGCGTGAAAAGCCAGCCCAAGCTGCTGCCCAATTTGCTGGTCGGCTCCGTCATCGCCCTGTCGCTGGGTTTGCTGTGGAGCTTGCTGGCCCTGTGGCGGCATATTTCTCGCCGTCTGGAGGCCGAAGGGGCGCTGCGCCAGCAGATGCTGTTTCGCACGGCGATGGAAAACTCGCTGGTGACAGGCATGCGCGCGCGCGACCTGGAAGGGCGCGTCACGTATGTGAATCCAGCGTTCTGCCAGATCGTCGGTTATCCAGCCGAGGAAATCCTGGGCCGCCTGCCACCCATGCCCTACTGGGTGCCGGAAGCACTGGAGGAATACCAGCAACGCTTCGTCAGGGCCCTGGCCGGCAATCCCACGCCGCAGTTTGAAACCTATTTCCAGCGCCCCGACGGCACGCGCGTGCCCGTGCTGATTTTCGAAGCGCCGCTGGTGGACAAGAACGGCCGGCAGACAGGCTGGATGGGCTCCGTGCTCGACATTTCAGACCGCAAACGGGTCGAGGAATTGAATCGCCAACAGCAGGAAAAGCTGCAAACGAGTTCGCGCCTGGCGACCATGGGCGAACTGGCCTCGATGCTGGCGCATGAACTGAACCAGCCGCTGGCGGCCATCTCCAGCTACACCACGGGCGCGCTGAACCTGATCCGCCGCGCCATCGAGCATGGCGCGCCCGTCGATCCGAACACCTTGAAGCCGGCGCTGGAGCAAGCCGGCGCGCAGGCGCAGCGAGCCGGCCAGATCATCCGCAGCGTGCATGATTTTGTGCGCAAGAGCGAACCGCAGCGCCAGGATATCGCCATCCGCACGCTGATCGACGGCATCCGCGCGCTGATCGACCTGCAGGCGCGCAAATACTATGTCACCATCCAGGAAGAGCTGCCGCCGGACCTGCCGCTGTTGCGCGCCGACCCCGTGATGATCGAGCAAGTGCTGCTGAACCTGACGCGCAATGCCATCGAGGCGATGCAGGATGCGGCGCCGGGACGGCGTATCATGCGCCTGCGGGCCAGTCACGACGCGCAGCAAGGCATGGTGACGGTGGACGTGATCGATCATGGCCACGGCATTGCGCAGGACGTGGCCGAGCGGCTGTTTTCGCCGTTTTTCTCGACCAAGTCCGAAGGCATGGGCATGGGCCTGAATATCTGCCGCACCGCCATCGAATTTCACGGCGGCGCGCTGACCTTCAGCGCCAACCCCGCTGGCGGTACTATCTTTACATTCAGCGTGCCGGCTGCGCCGCGCGCGCCGCACTAAACGACAACAACGACAAGCCGGAGACACCATGCTACACATCATCGACGACGAAGAGGTCGTACGCGACTCGCTGTCCTGGCTGGCCGCCTCGCGCAGCATCGACGCGCGCATCTACGCCAGCGCCCAGCAATTCCTCGATAGCCTGGACGGCAGCTTCGACGCCGCCGGCGACTGCGTGCTGCTCGACGTGCGCATGCCCGACATGAACGGCATCGCCCTGTTCGACCAGCTGGTCAAGCGCGACCTGACGGCGCGCCTGCCCGTGATTTTCCTCACCGGCCACGGCGACGTGCCGATGGCCGTCGACAGCCTGAAACGGGGCGCCTTCGATTTCTTTGAAAAGCCGTTCAACGACAACGACCTGATGGACCGCGTGCAGCAGGGCCTGGCCAACTCGCGCCAGGCGGGCGAGCTGGCCGCCGTGCACGCGCGCCTGGCCACCCTGTCGACGCGCGAACGCGAAGTGCTGGACCTGATTTTGGCGGGCAAGATGAACAAGGTGGTGGCCGACAAGCTGG
This sequence comes from Janthinobacterium breve, assembly GCF_051380895.1. Lineage (NCBI taxonomy): Bacteria > Pseudomonadati > Pseudomonadota > Betaproteobacteria > Burkholderiales > Oxalobacteraceae > Janthinobacterium > Janthinobacterium breve. Next base: position 549,733 of record NZ_JBNYXY010000003.1, read on the forward strand.
GCATCAGCATGCGCACCGTGGAAGTCCACCGCGCGCATATCTTCGACAAGATGCAGGTCAAGACGGCGGTGGAGCTGGCGGGGTTGTTGAAGTAAACCTGAAACCCAAGTTCTTGACGCCGGGGTCGGACCCTGAGGGTCCGACCCCAGTCTTCGGTTTGGGGTTCGGGCAGGTCAATCAGTCATCATGATGTTCATGATGCTCCGCCGCCCCATGCTTCCAGTAACTGGCCACATGCAGGTGCTGCTTCGGCACACCGGCGTCGATGAAATGCCCGCGCAAGCCCTGCACCTGCGCATGCTCGCACGCAACCCACACGTAGCCATCGCCATCCTGCGGCAAGGCAACTTGCGCCAACGCTTCCAGCAACAAGGCGCCGCTGCGGCCATTGCGCGCCACCCAGCGCACGTCCAGCTGCGCCGCACTATCCAACGCGATCTGTTCGCCGTCTTCGACGATGTCAATCACGGCAATCGCCCGCGCCGTGGCCGGCAGCTGCTCCAGGCGGCGGGCGATGGCCGGCAAGGCCGTCTGGTCGCCCACCAGCACATACCAGTCGAAGTCAAACGGCACCAGCATCGAGCCGCGCGGGCCGCCCACGCCCAGGGTCTGGCCGGGCATGGCTTGCGCCGCCCACAGCGATGCAGGCCCGTCGCCATGCAGCACGAAATCGATTTCCAGCTCGCGCCGTTCTGCGTCGTAGCGGCGCGGCGTGTAATTGCGGGCGATGGGACGCGCCCCTTCCGCATACTGGATCGGGTTAGCGCCGTTGCCCAGCACGGGAAGCATGGGGGTAGACCCGCCCGGGGCGGGGAAGAACAGTTTGACGTGATCGTCGTGCGCCGGCGAGACGAAACCGTCGAGGTCGTCGCCCGCCAGGGTGATGCGGCGCATGTGCGGCGTCAGCTGCTCGGTGCGCACGACGGTGAGCACGCGTAGTTTCAAGTCGTGCCGCACGCGCTCGATGGCGTGCGGGCGTGGTGCCGTTGGTGATGCAGTAGTCATCGCTTATCCTTGTAAAGTAGGCTCAGTGGCCGTCGACGATGGTGTTCGCCGCCTGTTCCAGCACGGCGGAAACGCGCTCGGCTTCCGCTTCACTCCAGTTGGTCTTGTTCAGCAACAGCGCATGCTTGAGGGTGTGCATGGCCTGGTGCACGCGCTCGGGCAAGGCCTTGCGCGCCTGGACGCGGGCGAACATGTCGAGGCGGGCCAGGATGCCGTCCACCTGGGCGCGGTTCTCGTCGAGATACGCGCGCCCCAGGTCCGTTATCGTGTAGAGCTTCTTGCCGCTGGCGCTTTCGCCCGACGTGACATGGTCCTGCTCTTCCAGCAGGGTCAATGTCGGATACACGGCGCCCGGGCTGGGGGCGTAGGCGCCGCCGCAACGCTCTTCGATGGCCTTGATGATTTCATAGCCGTGACGGGGGCTGATTTCGATCAGCGCCAGCACGATCAGGGGCAAGTCGCCACGGCCGAAAACGCGCTCGGCCCGTTCGCCGCGCCCTCCCCGGCCACCGGGGCCGCCATGGCCCATGCCGTCGCCGCGCTCGTCGAAGCCGCGCGGGCCGCGTCCATGCATGAAGTGTTCATGGCGATGTTCGCCATGGTGGTGATGCTGCTGGCCGCAATGGCCATGATGATGCTGATGGCCGCCGTGGCTGTGTTCTGCGTGGTGTGAGTTTCTCATGTTTTCTCTTTAAAGATATATCGTTAGTAGGTATCGCCATTTTATAACGATATATCGATAAGTCAAGGAGAAATTTGTTATGCTCGTCTTTCCCCCACCCACACGCTCCTGCCATGCCTGACAAAACCGCCTTTGACAAAATGGTTGTGAAAAATGCCAAGAATCTGGCCGTGCTGAATGACGGCGGCGAGCATGCGGCCCTGCTGGCGCAGCTGCCGGCCGAGCGGCGGGTGAGTGAAGGAGAAAGCGCCGACTGGATCCTGCTGTTTGCGCGCAGCCGCGCGGAACTGGAGCGGTACCTGCCGGCGGCGCAGGCGCGCCTGGCGCCGGGCGGCGCGCTATGGGTGGCGTACCGCAAGGGCGGCGTGAAGGCGGGCAGCGACATCCACCGCGACGATCTGCGCCACTTTGCGCAAACCGTGGGGCTCGACAGCGTGGCGATAATCGCCATCGACGCCGGCTGGTCGGCGCTGCGCCTGAAGCAGGTTTAAACGAAAATCAAGCGATGCCATGCAGCGCCAGCGCCCATTCGACGTGTTCGCGCACGATGGCCGATAGGTGGTCGCGGCGCGACAGCAGGGCCGCGACGATATCGTCCTGGCCACGGGCCTTGGCGGCCGCATTACCCATGCCGACGGCCAGGTTGCGCAGCCAGCGCTCGTGGCCGATGCGGCGGATGGCGCTGCCTTCCATGCGGCGGTTGAATTCCTCTTCCGTCCAGGCGAACAATTCCACCATGCCCGTGTTGCCCAGGCTGTGGCGCTCGTCGAAGTCCGGTACGACGGCGCGCTGGGCGAACTTGTTCCACGGGCAGACAGTCTGACAATCGTCGCAGCCATACACCTTGTTGCCGATCAAAGGGCGCATCTCGACGGGTATGGCACCCTTCAATTCGATCGTCAGGTAGGAGATGCAGCGGCGCGCGTCGAGCTGGTACGGCCCCAGGATGGCTTGCGTCGGGCATACCGTGATGCACGCCGAGCACTGGCCGCAGCGCGCAATCTCCGGCGGGTCCACCGGCAACGGCACGTCGATCAGGATTTCGCCGAGGAAGAAGAAGGAACCACCCTGGCGGTTGATCAGCAAAGTGTGCTTGCCGCGCCAGCCCAACCCGCCTTTTTGCGCCAGTTCCACTTCCATCACGGGCGCCGAATCGCTGAAAACGCGGTAACCGAAATCGCCGATCTCGCCCTTGATGCGCTCGGCCAGCTGCTGCAGGCGTGAACGCATTACCTTGTGATAGTCGCGGCCCCGCGCATACACGGAGATCACGGCCGCCGCGGGATCGGCGTCGCGCGCCGCCTCGTGCGCGCGCCAGTCCTGGCCCAGCGCCGGCGGCAGATAATTCATGCGTGCACTGATGGCGCGCACCGTGCCCGGCACCAGTTCGGCCGGGCGCGCACGCTTCATGCCGTGGCTGGCCATGTAGTCCATTTCGCCGTGGTACCCTGCATCGAGCCAGGCTTGCAAGGGTGCTTCCATGTGCGACAGGTCCACGTCGGCGATGCGCACCTCGGCAAAACCCAGCTCGCGCCCCCATTCTTTAATGGTGCGCGCCAGGACGGCGAGATCGGTGACGGTGGCAGACATAAGGGGACTTTACGGAAAACAGCAGGCGCGCGGGCGGTTACAATGACAGCAGCCTCTATTTTATGCGATATTACTCACACCAATCGACAATGACCGAACACTTCACAGCCCACCTCCACGACGAAGCTGGTACCGCCGCGCTGGGCGCCGCGCTGGCGCGCGCACTGGCGCCGGGCCTGGCAATCTACCTGCACGGCGACCTGGGTGCCGGCAAGACGGCCCTCACGCGTGCCCTGCTGCACGCAGCCGGCCATGCGGGCCACGTGAAAAGCCCCACCTATACGCTGTCCGAACCGTACACGGTGCAGCTCGATGGCCAGAGCGTCAACGTCATCCACTTCGACCTGTACCGCATGGGCAGTGCCGAGGAATTCCTCGACGCCGGTTTTCGCGAAGACTTCAACGGCCACAATATCTGCATCGTCGAATGGCCGGAGAAAGCCGAACCGGTGCTGCCGCCGGCGGACCTGAATATTTATTTGAACGTTGCGGGTACAGGACGTGATGTAGAATTGCAAGCGTCTTCTGAATTGGGTCTGTCATGCCTTCACCGTCTCAAATTCGCCCCGAACCTTTGATCTCCTCGCCCATCACCCGGCGCACGGTACTCAAGGCCGGCGGCACCCTGCTGTTGTCCGTGTTCGCGCCCATGTCGGCGATGGCGGCGCAAATTCTCGCCGTGCGCGTCTGGCCGGCCGAGGACTACACCCGCGTCACGCTGGAAAACGACAGCATCCTGAAGGCGACCCACTTCATCGTCAAGGACCCGGAACGGCTGGTGATCGACATCGAAGGACTGGAGCTCAATCCCACCTTGAAAGGCCTGGTGGCGAAGATCCAGTCGAACGACCCGTACATCAAGCAGGTGCGCGTGGGCCAGAACCGGCCCAACGTGGTGCGCCTGGTGTTCGACCTGAAGGAGGAAGTCACGCCGCAGCTGTTTACCCTGCCGCCGGCGGGCTCCTACAACCACCGCCTGATCTTCGATCTGTATCCCGTGCACGAGCAGGACCTGATCGCGCAGATGATCGAAAAGGGCGACTGGTCGAGCGACCCCGCCAAGCCACCGATGGCCGGCACGCATACGCCGCCGCCCGCGCTGCCCCTGCCCGACAGCGGCAAGCCGCCCGTGGCCGTCGTGCCGCCGGTGGCGACCATCGTGCCACCCGTGCCCGATATCCGCCCGGAACAGCGCCCCGAAGCACGCCCGCTGCCAGGCCAGAAAGTGGTGCGCATGATTACCATCGCGCTTGACCCTGGCCACGGCGGCGAAGACCCGGGCGCCATGGGCAGCAGGGGCAGCCGCGAAAAAGACGTGGTACTGGCCATCGCCAAGCGCCTGAAAACCAAGCTGGAACTGCAGCCTAACATGCGCGTCATGCTCACGCGCGACGCCGATTTCTTCGTCCCGCTGGGCATGCGCGTGGAAAAAGCTCGCAAGGTGCAGGCCGACCTGTTCGTCTCGATCCACGCAGATGCGTTCATCCAGCCGACGGCGCGCGGCTCGTCCGTCTTCGTTCTGTCCGAGAAAGGCGCCACCTCGACGGCCGCGCGCTGGCTGGCCAACAAGGAAAACCAGGCCGACCTGATCGGCGGCGTGAACATCAAGAACCACGACAAGCAGCTGGCCAGCGTGCTGCTCGACCTGTCGACGACGGCGCAGATCAATGACAGCATGAAGCTGGGCAAGGCCGTGCTGCGCGAAATCGGCGGCATCAACCGCCTGCACAAGGGCTCCGTCGAACAAGCCGGCTTCGTCGTGCTCAAAGCGCCGGACATCCCCTCCATCCTGATCGAGACGGCTTTCATCTCGAATCCGGAAGAAGAGGCCAAGCTGACCGACAACGGCTACCAGGACCAGATGGCCGACGCCATCGTCACGGGCATCAAGAATTACTTTGCCAAGAATCCGCCGCTGGCGAAAAGCCGTTTGACCTGACATGGACACCCGCATGAGCAAGAGCATTTTTGGCCAGTTGCCGGCCGTGACCATCCGCGCCGCCGATGGCGCGCAGGCCACCGTCACCCTGTACGGCGGCCACCTGGTCGCGTGGCAGACCAGCGATGGCCAGGAGCGCCTGTTCTGCAGCCGCGCATCAAGCCTCGACGGCAGTCGCGCCATCCGTGGCGGCGTACCCGTGATCTTTCCCCAGTTCGGCGCGCGCGGCACGGGTATGCGCCACGGCTTTGCGCGCGTGGCGACCTGGCAGCTCGCGGCCAGTGGCGAAACCGATGGCGCCGCCCATGCGGAATTTACCTTGCAGCACACGGATCTGCCGGAGGCGATCGGCGCTACCTGGCCCTACGCCTTCACCCTGCGCCTGCGCGTGGCAGTGCAAGGCCAATCGCTGGAACTGAGTCTGTCCGTGCACAACACGGGCGAGCAGGCGTTCCCGTTCTCGGCCGCCCTGCACAGTTATTTTGCGATTGATCAATTGAGCGAAGCGCGCGTTGGAGGCTTGCAGCGCGTGCGTTATTCGGACGAGACGCCGCAAGATGCCTTGCAGGCGGAAGAGCTGCTGCAGTTTGCCGACAAGCTGGACCGCATCTACTACCAGCTGCCGGGCGCCTTGAGCCTGCAGTCTGGCAGCCACACCCTGCGCCTGGAGCAGCAGGGCTTTACGGATGCCGTCGTGTGGAACCCGGGCGCGCAAGACGCAGCCGCCCTGCCCGACCTGGCCGACGACGAATACCAGCGCTTCATCTGCATCGAGCCAGCCCTGATCCAGCCCGATACGCTGGCTGCCGGCGCCGAGTGGACCGGCCGCCAGCGCCTCGAATTTATATAAGAGTGACTGAAAAAGTCCAGGGCTAGGCGCCTTGCCGAAGGCAGTACACATGTACGACGAGGCAAGGCAACAACGCCATGGGCTTTTCTCAGGCGCTCTTAATTCGATTCCTTGATGATGCGGCCATTGGCAGGCTGAATCGGGCGCGCATTCAAGGGATACAAACGGCTGAACAGCGCCATCTGCGCTGGCGAGGCCTGGACCGGCTGCTTCATCACCAGCCACAGCACGCCTTCGCTGCAAGGCGGCTCCGTCATCGATCCCATGTAGGTGTAGTAATCGCGCCGCGCCGGCAGCATCTCGGCCGGGTCGAGCAGGATGGTGGGCTGCATGGTCTCGAATTTTTCCAGCGGCAGGTTGTTCCACACCGTCTGGATGGTCGCTTGCGGCGCGCCCCGCTCCAGCAGCAGGGCCAGCACGGCTTGCCGGCCTTCCGCGTCGCGGTGCACCAGGTGCACCACCATTTCAAAGGCCTTGCCATTGATGCGCTCTTCGGACGGGCGGTGGAAATGGAATTGCTGCAGCTCGAACATGCGGTTCTGCACCGTGATGTAATTGCCGCCACTCACCCCCACCTGCACCGTGTGACCATTGTCGACTACATTGAACGACGACGGGTGGTAGTCAAAGCTGATCTGCTCGAGTTCCACCTTCATGCCATCGCGGATATCGATCGGCGACTGGCGACTGCCATTGCCGCACTTGGCCCAGTCGACATTGATCTTGCTCCAGTTGGCCGGGCCGCTGTCGCCCTCGTACGACCAGTGCGTGCCGCGCGGCACGGGAGGTGGTGGCGGTGGCGCCGCTTTCACCACGGCGGCGCGCTTGGCGCGGGCGGCGGCGCGGGCCGCCTGGGTGGCGCGCATTTCCGCCAGGCGCGCCGCGATACGTTCGGACAGGTCGACTTCGGCCGCTTCTTCCTTCTCGCGCGCCGTGGGCGCGACGACGACAGGCGCCTTGACCTCCTTGCCCTTCACCGATTCGGTCAGGGTTTTCATAGCGGCCGCGCGCGCCGACGCCGACATGGGCGCGCTCGCAGGCGCGGATGCGGCGGCGCTCGCCGAAGCGGGGGCATCTTTGGCGCTTGCCATGACCGCCATCGCGGCAAGGCTGCAAGCTAACAGGGCGCTCAAATGTCGCATGGAAATCCAGAAAGTAAGAATACCCTCTGGTTTACGGCTGGAAAGCAACAAAACTTGAATCAGCGTGGGAGTAAAACAAAAACAACGAAGAGAAAAACCGGATCCGGAGCCCGCTGCGGGCTGTGCCACAGCGCGCTTGCCCCGGATCCATGCGGCCTTACGCCGACTTGCCGACCATGCGCTTGTAGAGTTTCCACATGCCGCCCAATACCACCGGCACGACGGCGGCGCCGACACCGATCAGCACGATCAAGGTCAGGTGGTCGCGGATCCACGGGATATTGCCGAAGAAGTAGCCCGCCGTAACCAGACCGACCACCCACAACAGGGCGCCCGTCACGTTGTACATCTGGAAGCGCGCATGCGTCATGTCGGAAATGCCGGCCACGAAGGGGGCGAAGGTGCGCACCACCGGCACGAAACGGGCCAGGATGATGGTCTTGCCGCCGTGCTTTTCAAAGAATTCATGCGTACGGCGCATGGCATCCTTGTTGATCCAGCGGTAATCGTGGGTAAACACCCTTTGCCCGATGGCCTCGCCTATCCAGTAATTGAGCGTGTTGCCCGTGACGGCGGCCGTTACCAGCAACGCAATCAGCAAGCCCAGGTGCATCTGTCCCGTCGCGCAAAACGCGCCGGCGATAAATAATAAGGTATCCCCAGGGAAGAAGAACAGCACCACGAGGCCTGTCTCACAAAAAATAATGGCAAACAGCACTGCATACACGAGGGTACCGTACTGCTCGATCAAGAGACCCAGCGTCTTGTCGACATGCACGATCATGTCGAGGAATTGCACAAAATCCATATATTTTTCCCTAAAGGTAGCGGCGGAATCATACACCACCCGGCCAGCGCAACGGCAGTCCCCGGGCCGATATTTCAGGATTAATTATGTGCTGCCCTTGCGCGTGTGGCAATTTAAGTAAAGGTTAAGGAATTCCCCGCGCCAACTTGCTCAGGCCAGTCTTCCTCCGCAAATGCCATGTTCGGCCCGTACAATGTTTTTTCAGCGAAATATTGCCATTCCGGTATACACTTTCTGACCAGCGCAACCCGCGCCGACCAGGAGAAAACATGCATCGATACCCACTGAGCGGCCTGACCATGGCCACCGTACTGGGGCTTGCCCAGTTGTCCGCCCATGCGGCGCCCGTCCAGATCAAGGCGCCCGCCGAACTGCCCGCCAAGGCGACGCTCGCCGACGTGATCAAGGCCTCCAAACCGTCCGACTGGCGTGCGCTGGACCCGGACAACACCCTGTACATGGAGATTCCCGCCGGCCGCGTGGTGATTGAACTGGCGCCGGACTTCGCGCCGAAACACGTAGCCAACATCAAGGCCCTGGTGGCAGAACAGTATTACGACGGCCTGGCCATCACGCGCGCGCAGGACAACTGGGTGGCGCAGTGGGGCGATCCGGACGAGAAAAATCCCAAGCCCATCTTGCATGCCCAGCGCACCTTGCCCGGTGAATTCACCGTGCCCTTGAAAAACATCAAGAGCTTCACGCGCCTGCCGGACGTCGACGGCTATGCGCCGCAGGTGGGCCATTCGAACGGTTTCCCGTCCGCGCGCGATCCGAAAACCGGCACGGCCTGGCTCACGCATTGCTATGCCACCGTGGGTGTGGGCCGCGACAGTGCCAGCGACAGCGGCGGCGGCACGGAGCTGTACGCCGTCATCGGCCAGTCGCCGCGTCACCTGGACCGCGACATCACGGTGGTCGGACGCGTGGTGGCCGGCATGCCGCTGCTGTCGACCCTGCCACGGGGCGCGGGACCCATGGGCTTTTATGACAGCCCCGAGAAAAACGTGCCGATCAAGGCCATCCGCCTGGCCGCCAGCGTGCCGCCAGAGCAGCGCGCGAACCTGGAAGTGATGCGCACCGACAGCGCCGCCTACCAGGCCGTGCTGGAAGCGCAGCGCCACCGCGGCGGCCCCTGGAGCAAGGTCACGGCCGGCCACGTCGACCTGTGCAATGCGCCGATACCGGTGCGGGAGGTGGCGAAGTAGCCGACTTTTAGCCCAAGAACAAGGGCTGGGGTCAGACCCGACGGGTCTGACCCCGGTATAATTACCGCATGAACGCTCCCATCACGCCCCACCGCCCGATCCAGGCCCTGCCTGACCAGTTGATTTCGCAAATCGCCGCTGGCGAGGTGGTCGAGCGGCCATCCGCCGTCGTCAAGGAGTTGCTGGAAAACGCGCTCGACTCGGGCGCCACGCAGATCACGGTGCGGCTGGAAGAGGGGGGCGTAAAACGCATCGCGATTACCGACAATGGCCGCGGCATCGACAAGGAACAGCTGCCGCTGGCCCTGGCGCGCCACGCCACTTCGAAGATCGCCTCCTTGCACGACCTGGAAAACGTGGGCACGCTGGGCTTTCGCGGCGAGGCGCTGGCCTCCATCGCCTCGGTGGCCGCCGTCACCCTGACTTCGCGCACGGCGGACGCTGCCCATGCGTGGGAAATCATCGGCTCGCACAATGGCAGCGTCTCGCCGTCGTCCGGCGCGCATGGCACCACGGTGGACGTGCAAGACCTGTATTTCAACACGCCCGCGCGGCGCAAGTTCCTCAAATCAGAGCAGACGGAATACGGCCACTGCGCCGAAGTGGTGCGCCGCATCGCGCTGGCGCGGCCCGACGTGTCGTTCTCGCTGTCGCACAATGGCCGCACCATCGACCAGTGGAATATCAGCGAACTGGCCAAGCGCAGCGCCCACATCCTGGGCAATGACTTCGCCGAAGCGCGCCTGGCGCTGGACGAGTCGGCCGGCACCCTGCGCATTCACGGCTTTGCCGGCTTGCCGACGGCATCCAAGGCGCGCGCCGACGGCCAGTTCTTTTATGTCAATGGCCGCTTCGTGCGCGACAAGCTGCTGGTGCACGCCGTGCGCATGGCGTACCAGGACGTGCTGCACGGTGACCGCTTCCCCTCGTACGTGCTGGCGCTCGACCTCGACCCGGCCCTGGTCGACGTCAACGTGCACCCGTCGAAGATCGAAGTGCGCTTCCGCGACAGCCGCTCCGTGCACCAGTTCGTCTTCCACGCGGTGCAGCGCGCGCTGGCGCAAACCTCGGCCACGGCCTTCGGCAGCGTGCCGGCGCCCCTGCCGGCCGCCTCCACCCTGGGCGGCGATACTGCCGGCGCGGGTTTGGGTGGATCTGGCATCTGGCGTCGCGAGCAGACGCAAACCTCGTTCGGCGCGCAATTTACGAATACCTTCGCGCCCGCCTCGCCCGGCGCGGCCCGCCCCTTCTTTGCCGATGCGCCAGGAATCGCCCAGGACACGGCGGCCTACGGCGCCCTGTTCGGCGGTGCTGCCGCCAGCTCGCCCATCACGCAGGTCGAGCCGTACATCGCCTCGCCCGAAGCGATGGCACGCGAAGAATACCCGCTGGGCTTTGCCCTGGCCCAGCTGCATGGCATCTACATCCTGGCGCAAAACACCAAGGGACTGGTGCTGGTCGACATGCACGCCGCGCATGAGCGCATCCTGTACGAACAGCTGAAAAACGCGCTGCAGGCGCAAGTCTCGGGCCAGGACATGCAGGTGCAGTCGCTGCTGATACCCGTGACGTTTTATGCCGATGCCATTGAAGTGTCGACGGCGAATGAAAACCAGGAGACGCTCAAGGCGCTGGGCTTCGATATCGCCGCGCTGTCACCCACCACCCTGGCCGTGCGTTCCGTGCCGACCCTGCTGAAAAACGCCGACGCGCAAACGCTGGCGCGCGACGTGCTGCGCGACGTGCGCGAATATGGCGGCTCGCGCGTGCTGATCGAGCGCCAGAACGAATTGCTCGGCACCCTGGCCTGTCACACTGCCGTGCGCGCCAACCGGATCTTGTCGGTGCAGGAAATGAATGCCCTCTTGCGCCAGATGGAAAGCACGGAACGCGCCGACCAGTGCAACCATGGCCGGCCGACGTGGGTGCAGGTCGAGATTAACGCGCTAGACAAATTATTCCTGCGCGGGCAGTAGGTCGGATTAGCACAGCGTAATCCGACCTACTGCACCACCTTACAAGAGTCAACATGCAAAACACTCAACACCTCCCCCTGGCCGTCGCCATCATGGGCCCCACTGCCAGCGGCAAGACGGCCAGTGCGCTGGCCATCGCGCAAGCCATCCCGTCCGAGATCATTTCCGTCGATTCCGCCCTCGTCTACCGGGGCATGGATATCGGCACGGCCAAGCCGTCGAAAGAAGAACTGGCCCAGGTCCCGCATCATTTGATCGATATCATCGACCCGCTGGATGCCTATTCGGTGGCGCAGTTCCGCAACGATACCCTGCGCCTGGTGAGCGAAATCTGCGCGCGCGGCAAGCTGCCGCTGCTGGTCGGCGGCACCATGCTGTACTTCAAGGGCCTGACCGATGGCCTCGACGACTTGCCCGGCGCCGATCCTGCCTTGCGCGTCCAGCTGGAAGAGGACGCGGCCGCCATCGGCTGGCCCGCCATGCATGCGCGCCTGGCGCAGCAAGACCCTGTCACGGCCGCGCGCCTGGCGCCAGCCGATGCGCAGCGCATCGGCCGCGCGCTGGAAATCATCGCCCTGTCCGGCCAGCCCATGTCGGCCCTGCTGGCCCTGCGTGAAAAGACCGTGCTGCCATTTCAATTACAGTCGTTCGCACTGGAGCCATCGGACCGCGCCGTGCTGCATGCGCGCATCGCCACGCGCTTCGACATCATGCTGAAAAACGATGCCCTGCTCGACGAAGTGGAAGGGTTGCGCCGGCGCGGCGACCTGCATTCGGGTCTGCCATCCATGCGCTGCGTGGGCTACCGCCAGGCCTGGGAGTACCTCGATGGCCGCATCGACCGCGCCACCTTGCGCGAGACGGGCATCATCGCCACGCGCCAGCTGGCCAAGCGCCAGCTGACCTGGTTACGCTCGATGCCGGAACGCATCGTCATCGATTGCCTGGGCGCCGCCCCGGCCAGCGCCATGCTGGCGCAAATTCAGCCCTTGCTGACGCCGTTACAAAAATAATCACACCGGCAAACCGCCACGAAAAATCCATAGATTTTTCATGGCCGGCATTGACAAGGAAATGGGAAGACTGGATAATGCTCGGCTGTTGGGTGATATAGCTCAGTTGGTTAGAGCACAGCATTCATAATGCTGGGGTCGGTGGTTCAAGTCCACCTATCACCACCAAAGAACAAGGATCATGGTTTTGCCATGATCGCAACCAGCATCCGGTCTGACCGGTCTGTTTGGTGATATAGCTCAGTTGGTTAGAGCACAGCATTCATAATGCTGGGGTCGGTGGTTCAAGTCCACCTATCACCACCAAGAATATGCAGTATTGATGAACCCGCCCCTGCCTCGCGCAGCGGCGGGTTTTTTCATTTCCGGACCGCCTCGCGTGCGGCCTGCAAGCAACACCGGCCCCATCCGCAAGCATTGGGGATTGTGGCAAGCCGCCACTGGCGCTTACAATGAGAATAATTCTCATTCATATCATTTCAGAACCTTATGTCCATCGCCCAGCCCAGCCTGCAACAGCAAGTGCAGTTGCTCTACAGCGAGCATCACGGCTGGCTGCTCGGCTGGCTGCGCAAAAGACTCAGCTGCCCGCATGGCGCGGCCGATGTGGCGCAAGACACGTTCGTGCGCATCATCGCCTCGCGTGACGCCCTGTTCGGCATGCGCGAACCGCGCGCCTATCTCTCCACGACGGCAAAGCGATTGCTGCTCGACCGCGCGCGCCGCCAGATACTCGAGCGCAGCTACCTGGCGGAACTGGCCCTGCTGGCCGACAGCCTGCCCGGCGCGCCCTCGCCGGACGAGATACTGATGGCCGTGCAGGCGCTCGAGCAGATCGCCACAGCGCTGGGCGGCTTATCGGCCAAGGCGCGCGACGCCTTCTTGCTGCACTACCTGGAAGAACAGCCGCAGGCCGCCGTCGCGGCGCAACTGAACGTCTCCACGCGCATGGTGCAAAAATACCTGGTGCAAGCCTTGCTGGCATGCCGCCACGCCTGTCCGGCCATAGCGGCATGAATAGCCCCCGCACCGATGTGGCAGCCGAGCAGGCCGCGCACTGGATCGTGCGCCTGAGCGCCGACGACCCGGCCGAGCGCGAACAGGCGCGCACCGGCTTCGCCGCATGGAAGGCGGCCGACCCGCTGCACGCGACAGTGGCTGCCGGCATGGAAAACCTGCTGCGTCAATTGAACGCCGTGCGCGAGCCGGCCGGCGGCGACCATAGGCCCGCGCGCGCCGCACTGGCCGCCATCGCCCAAAAGCGTCCCCGCCAGCGTCTGCGCCAGCTGGCTGTAGCCAGCGCCGTGGCCGTGCTGGTGCTGAGCGGTGCGCTGGTCATCAGCGAGCGCCCCGCTTACCTGCTGGCCGACCTGCGCAGCCCTACGGGACAATGGTCCACGCACACGCTGGACGATGGCAGCCGCCTCACCCTGGCCAGCAACAGCGCCGTCAATGTGCGTTTCACTGCGGGTGAGCGGCATGTGGAGCTGGTGCGTGGCGACATCCTCGTCGACGTGGCCAAGGATGCGCAACGCCCCTTCATCGTCGACAGCAAGCAGGCGGCGATCCGCGCCTTGGGCACGCGTTTTACCGTGCGCAGGGAAGACGGCGCCACCATCTTGAGCATGCTGGAGTCAAAAGTGCTGGCCCAGGTGCCGCAACATCCGGCCGTCGTGGTGCAGGCGGGCCAGCGCACGCGCATCACGGAAGATGGCATGGGCCCGTTGCAAGCCATCGATGCGGCCAGCGTGCAGGACGCGTGGCGCGCGCGCCAGTTGGTGGTCGACGACTTGCCGCTGGCCGAGGTGCTCGACGAGCTGGCCCGTCACCGTCCCGGCCAGCTGCATTACGACCGGGCGCAGATAGCGGGTATTCACGTGGCCGCCGTGCTGCCGCTGGACGACACGGACAAGGCGCTGCAACTGTTGATCGACAATTTCCCGCAGCTGCGCATCCGCATGCTGACGCGCTACCTGGTGATGGTCGACGCGCCCGCCAAAAAATAATGCGAATTATTTCGCGTGCACGGTTCCACTTTGCGCATCTCGTGCGTCAAGGCAGCTGAGATCAATCAAAAAAGGCTGTCACCATGTCCGTTCAAGTCCTTGCCGTTTCATCCCCGAACACCCTGCGCACGCGGCTGCGCCCGCTGGCCCTGGCGGCCATGCTGCTGGCCGGCGCCGGCCTGCATGCCCAGGCAGTCGCCCAGGCTGCACCGGCTGTCGCCAGCTACGCCATCCCCGCCGGTCCGCTGGCAGGTGCCCTGAACCGCTATGCCCAGCAGGCGGGCGTGTCCATCGTCATCGACGCCTCCAAGGTACAGGGCTTGAGCAGCGCAGGCCTGCAAGGCAGCTACGCCATCGATGACGGTTTCGCCGCGCTGCTGCGCGGCAGCGGCTATGCCATCGGCAAGACGTCCACCGGCTATGTGCTGGTGGCCGCGCCGGCGTCCGCGCCCACGGCGGCGGCAAGTGCCGCCTCGGCGGCCGAGCGCACCATGCCCTCGATTACCATCGTCGGCCAGGCCGAACAAGGCGCCACCACGGAAGGCAGCGGCTCCTACACGGCACGCAAGATCAGCATCGGCAAGGGCGAGCAAGCGATGAAGGATATCCCGCAATCGGTCAGCGTGCTGACGCGCCAGCGCCTGGATGACCAGGGCATCACGGACTTGCGCGAGGCCGTCAACAACGTCACCGGCGTGGTGGGCGTGCATGGCGTGGGCCCGGGCGTGGTGATCACGGCGCGCGGCTTCCAGATCGATCAATGGCAGTACGACGGCGTGCCGATCGACCGCAACACCTATGCGCTGGGTAACTGGGGCCAGGAAAACATGGTCATCTATGACCGCCTGGAAGTGCTGCGCGGCGCATCGAGCATGCTGGTTGGCACGGGCAGCCCCGGTGGCTCCGTCAGCCTGGTACGCAAGCGCCCGACCGCCACGCGCAGTGTCAGCATGACGGCGCGCGCCGGCTCGTGGGACCATTATGGCGCCCAGCTCGACGTCAGCAGCCCCTTGAACGCGGACGCCAGCCTGCGGGGGCGCGCCATCGTCGATGAAGACGATACGCATTCCTTCATCGACCAGGTGTGGAGCAAGAACCGCACCCTGTATGCGGCGCTCGACTATGACCTGGGACCGGCCACCACCCTGGGCCTGGCCATCAGCAACGTCAATGACCACGGCCGCCCAACCTTCATCGGCCTGCCCCGCTATGCGGACGGCAGCGCGCTGAACCTGCCCCGCTCCACCTTCACGGGCGCCGACTGGAACCGCAGCGAGGCCAGGCAAACCAACGTTTACCTCGACCTGGAACACCATTTCAACAGCCAGTGGAGCCTGAAGGCATCGGCCGTGAACATGCAGGAAAACACCAGTTCAACGCACCAGCGCGTGGCCTCCGCCATCCGTCCGGACGGCAGCGGTGCGAGCTATGGCGATTTTTCCACCGATTTCGACAACCGCAAGCGCGGCATTGACGCCTTCGTACGTGGCAAATTCGACGGCCTGGGCATCGCGCAGGAAATCGTCGTCGGTGCCAGCTATGTCAGCCTCACTTCGAATGACCGCTATGCGCGTGCGTGGGAGCCGGGCGCGGATATCTTCAATATCAACCACCATCGCCCGTGGCAGGACTTTGACACCATCGCCGCGCGCAAGACGGGCATCACCAGCTACAGCACCTATGACATGCGTCAGAAAGGCCTGTACGGCACCTGGAACGGCCAGCTGACCAGCAATCTGAAAGCCCTGCTTGGCGGGCGCTTCAACTGGTATGACTTCGTGTATGCCACGCCGGACGGCTACCGCGACACCACCAGCGTCGCGGCCAAGTTCACGCCGTCGGTGGGTCTGATCTATGCATTGACGCCCCAATGGTCGGCCTACGCCAGCTATGCGGACGTGTTTCAGCCGCAGACGAACCACAATGTGGCAGGCCAGATCCTCAAACCGATCACTGGCAGCAGCTACGAGGGCGGCATCAAGGGTGAACTGCTGGACGGCCGGGTCAACACCTCGCTGGCCGTGTTCCGCTACGACCACAAGGACCGCGCCGTCAACGACTACGCTGCCGGTTTCGCCTGCGATGGCTGGTACTGCTCGCGCGCCTCGGGCAAGGTGCGCAGCCAGGGCCTGGAAGCGGAAGTGTCGGGCGAAGTGGCGCGCGGCCTGCAACTGTCGGCCGGCTACGCCTATACGACGACGACCTACCTGGACGATCCGGACAACAAGGGCCAGGTCTTTTCCACCTGGACGCCAAAGCACATGCTGCGTGTTTGGTCGAGCTATACGCTGCCCGGCGCGTGGGACAAGTTCAGCGTGGGTGCTGGCGCCAACCTGCAAAGCCATACGGTCGATACCGAGCGTACCTTCAAGGTTGCCGGCTTCTCGATCTGGAATGCGCGCCTGGCCTGGCAAGCCACGCCGCAAGTGGCCCTGTCGCTGAACGTCAATAACGCCTTCGACAAGCGCTATATCATCCCGTCCTACAACAACACCGGTTCGAACAACTACTATGGCGACCCGCGCAACGTGCAGTTCACCCTGAAGTACACGCCGAAGTGGTAGGCTGACACGCTGCGGTGACCGCACAGGCGGGCCGGCATTCAGCCGTGCCCGCTTTTTTTCCGTTTTTTTTCGTTCGGTGCTAGGCTTGTAGTCGATAAATTATCCACCAAGAAAAACCCATGCCCCCACCGCTTCCCCTGTCCAGCATGCTGTTGACCCTGGCCTGCTGCGCCAGTCCCGCCCTCGCCTTCGACGGCTACTATCAGACCAAGACGCCCTACGCGCCGCAGCAGGACCCGGCCACCTATGCCGCGCCGCCGGCCGGCTTCCTGCCCATCTACGCGCAACTGGTGGCGCGCCACGGTTCGCGGGGGTTGACCGGCATGAAGAGCGATGCGGCCCTGTACGCGATGTGGCAGCAGGCGGCCGCGCAGGATGCCCTGACGCCGCTGGGACGCGAACTGGGTCCCGACATCCTGGCCCTGATGCAGGCCAACGCCCTGCTCGGCCATGGCGTGGCCGGTATCGAGAAACCCGGCTACGGCAATCTGTCGCAGAAGGGCATCGAGGAACACCGGCAACTGGCCGCGCGCCTGCTGGCGCGCCTGCCCGCCCTGTTTGCGCAAGTGGGACAGGACGCGGCCACGGCGCCGCGCCAGCTCGTCACCATCCATTCCGGCGTAGACCGCGCGCGTGACAGTGCGCGCTTCTTCACGCAGTCGCTGCTGGAGCACGCCCCGGCGCTGGCGCCGCTGCTGTACCTGCCGCCCGCGCCGGCGCCGTCCCCGCAGGGACGCACACCGGCGCCACAACCGGATGGCGTCAACCGCTTCCTGCTGTATGCGCACAAGCTGGCGCCGCAGACGGATTTTGTGGCCGATCGCGCCAATCCGTATTACGCCACCTATGCCGCCAGCCAGGCCTACCAGCGCTACATCGGGACCAAGCGGCTGCATGCGCAGATGGATGCTCCGGCCAGGCAGCCGGCAGCGGCCGCGCATGCGCGCCATGTACTCGAACGGCTGTTCACCCCGGCCTTCCTGGCGCAGTTTAACGGCGGCACCACCAGCTATGCGGACACGGGCAGCTACACGTTCACCAGCGCGGATGGCAAACTCACGCGCACCATGACGGGCAGCGGCAAGACCGTCATCCGCAGCCTGAATGCGGCCGCCACGAAACTGTATGAGTTGTATGCGATCGCCGCCGGCATGCGGCATGAGGTGCCGGCCGATTTCAGCCGCTACATGCCGGCCGAGGATGCGCGCTACTACGCGTCTGTCGCCGACCATGAGGATTTTTACCAGAAGGGCCCGGCCACCACGGCCAGCGCGGGCGTGACCTGGCGCTTCGCGCTGGCCTTGCGCGAGGATTTTTTCAAGGAAGTCGATGCGCTGGCCGCAGGTGACCTGCGCCACGCGGCCAAGCTGCGCTTCACGCATGCCGAGATGATCATCCCGCTCGCTTCGGCCATGGGCTTGCAGCAGGCGCTGCCACCAGAGATCAGCTACAGCCATGCAGACAGTCCGTGGCGCGGCCAGACCGTCTCGCCACTGGCGGCCAACATGCAGTGGGACGTGTACCGCAACGGCGAAGGACAGCTCATCGTGCGCCTGCTGTACAACGAAAGGGAAACGCCCTTCCAGCCATCGTGCGATGGCGCCCGCATCGCGCCGGGCAGCGTCTTCTATGACTACACGGGCCTGAAAGCCTGTTACGGCCACGCGGCGGCGCAATAAAAAAGCCGCCAACTGGTGAACTGACCCCAAATAGTTGGACGGTTTAGTTTTCTTACTAGGTAGCCAAGGGCTGAGTTCTGTATTGCACGGGACTCAGCCCTTTTAACTTGAGTTTGATACGCTCGTGATTAT